>CAYUWG010000006.1:0-94753 GCA_964448285.1 uncultured Chromatiales bacterium | reverse complement strand
GTAGGGACGACCTATTTGTAGCCCGTTCATTTCTCTCAGTCGTCCCGATGGGACTCAATGGAATCAGCTACTAATGCCTTCTACCAAAAGGCCATCCCTACGGGGTTTCAATGAAACGAGACTCTGAAGCTCGACAATCGAGCAAATGACGCAGAGCGATTAACGAGAAGAATTCCAAATCGCAAATAGCAAATCACAAATCCGTAATCCCGATGGAGCGTTTGGAACGAGAATGCGGCGCGGAGTGCGAATCCGTAATCAGTAATCTGTAATCCGTAATCCCGAGAAATCGCAAGTCCGTAATCCCGGCCATCGACATTCTCTGTTCAAAGAAAATATTCCTTGGGAACGATGCGCTGAACCGTTTGCATGATGCTGTCAGGATTGAATGGCTTCAGCAGGAAAGCATCGACGTGGAGATCGTCTGCTTGTTCATGGGTTTTCTCGTCATCGTCGGTGGTGAGGACGATGACTTTGCATTGCTTGAGCTGCGGTTGCCTTGAAAGGAACGCGAGAAACTCCAATCCCGTCATTTCCGGCATAAGCAAGTCGCAAAAGATCAAGTCGGGCACGCGATGCAGGATGGCTTCGATTGCCGAGAGTCCGCCGTCGGCTTCGCGGACGGTCGCGCGCAGAGTGCGTTCGATAAGCAGCCGCAGCACTTTTCTCAACTCCGGCATGTCGTCGATGATCAATACGTCGAGCGTCTCGTTCATGCGGCGTTCCCGATCCAGTCCGTAGAGTGCGAGGTATGCAATGCATTGAAGCGTCGGAGCAACGCTCGGTGTTCTTGCGTCAATGCCATCCAGGGATCGATCAAATACACGATGTCATCTTCGTGTTGAAAAAGACCGGTGATACAGTAATGCGTTCTGGCAGCTTCGGTCGAATGCGGTTCCTTCACTTCGCCGAGAATGACCGTTCCGATACTGTCGCAAAGCACGCCGAAGAGATGGGCTTCGCGGCGGACGAGCAGCATCGCTGCCGTGGCTGCATACACGTGCTGCGGTTCGCCGAGCGCTTCCGCCATATCTAATCCGAAGAGGAATTCCTCGCGATATCGGCACACGCCGAGAACCGGATGAGCGAGACCGGATACCGGTTGGAACGCAACCACGTCGGTGATCTGAATGATGTCCTCCACCGGAATCGCACAGCGATAGTTCGAAACGTTGAACGTGATGTAGGATTCGTGTGCCATCAGTTGATTCCGAAAAGCCGCGTGATCGTGTTCGTGATGAAGGGGATATCTCCCACCTGGGAGACCGCTTTCAATTCGATGGCGGAGCGAGGCATTCCAAACACGGTGCAGCTCTCCTCGCTCTGTGCGAGCGTGTACGCACCTGCGGAATGCATCGAGCGCAGACCCTCCGCACCGTCACGCCCGATACCCGTCATGATGACGCCGACCGCGGCGCTGCCGTACACGCGAGATACTGTGCGAAACAAAATGTCCGCGGCTGGCCTGCATGCGTTGACGGGGGGACTTGAATCGAGATGGATGAGGCCGGGTGGTTTTATCGCGAGGTGGATATTGCCCGGAGAAATGTAACAGGTGTTATCGGCTGGTGCTTCGCCTTCCTCGGCGATCTTCATTCTCATTCCGGTCATGCTCTGAAGCCACTCAGCGAAGCCTTCGACAAACGAGGCGCCGATGTGCTGAACGAGCAGAATGGGAAACGGAAGCACCGGAGGAAGTCTCGTGAAGAAATCACTGAGTGCTTTCGGTCCACCCGTCGATGCGGCAATCGCGAGAACTTTCGGAACGACCTGTGGCGCGGAAACGGGTCTTTCGAACGAACCATCGTATGACGGGCTTGTAGTTCTTCGAAAGACCTGCACGTCCGCTAAGTTCTTGATCCGTGAACAAAATGCGCGGGCATCCGCTTCCGCGAGTGGATAGACAGCTGCCTTTTCGAGAATGTCTAAGGCGCCGGACTTTACCGCTTCGAAGGGAAGATTTCTCATGCGCACGATCGTCGAGCTCGTGTGGATCACGATCGGCGTGGGATGATTCTGCATGATGCGCTTCGTTGCCACGATGCCATCCATCACGGGCATCTCGACGTCCATCAGGACGAGGTCGGGTTTCAAGCCGGCAACGAGCTGGACGGCTTCTTCCCCGTTGCGCGCTTCGGCGACAACCTGAAGTTCCGAGTCCGTTTCCAGAAGCTTGCGGATCTGTTCGCGAATGAAGGCGGAGTCATCGACGATCAGAATGCGTTTCATGCACGTTCCTTTCTCAGAAGACGTTCGACGGTGGAAAGAAGGTTGTTCTGGTTGAACGATCCCTTCTGGATATAGGCATCGACCCCGGCTTCCTGGCTGCGCTTTCGCACGTCCTCTTTTTCCTTCGACGTGAACATGACGACGGGGATCGCGTGGAGATCTTCGTCGGAGCGGACCGCTTGCGTCAATGCAAAGCCGTCCATCACCGGCATATCGATATCGGTAAGAATCAGGTCGATGTCGTGCATCCGCAAATGCTGCAACGCCTCCATACCGTCGCGCGCAAGATTGACGCTGTACCCTGAAGCGGTGAGGATGTTCTTCAGCAACTCACGCGCGATAAGCGAGTCATCGACGACGAGCAGTTCATTGTGTTGTTTTTTCTGATCCGGCGGAGCGGTTTCGAGCGCCGTGCGTTCGTCCGTTTCTGTGAGGAAGCGCGGATTCAACGAGAGCGTGATCCGTCCATCGGGAAGGAGGTTTGCGCCGGTGATCAGACGATTCTTCCGAACGAACGGCGGCAACGGCTTCGTCATCAATTCCGTTTCATCGAGAACGTGCGGGACGGATATGCAGACGAAGCCGGAACCCTTTCGCAAAATCAAACCGCTGCGGATTCTTCTGGTCGAGCGTGGCAGGTGGAGGAGCGATTCGATTTCGAGAACGGGAATGAGATTCTCCTGATACAGCGTAACCATGCGCCCGTACATGGATTGAATCGCAGAGCGCGGAAGGAGAATGATGCTTTCCGTGCCCGTCACCGGAAGCGTGAACAACCTGTTTCCCACGTCGATGATGAGCATACGCGCGAGCGTCAGCGTCGTTGGAACGAGGAGCTGGAATGTCGTGCCCTTGCCGGGTTCGGACTGCACGATGACGTCGCCGCCGAACTGCCGCACATTGTTCATGACAACGTCCAACCCGACGCCGCGACCGGAGACGGACGTGACGTGTTCACGCGTGCTGAATCCCGGGCGAAACATCAATCGAAATACTTCCGCGTCGGACATGTTTGTCGCTTGCTCCTCGGAGACGAGATTGCGCTCTCGCGCGACGCGAAGGATATCCGACTTCCGAATCCCGGCGCCGTCATCCGAGATGCTGATCGACACCATGAAACCGAGCTGCCGCGCTTCGATCGTGATGGAGCCGATTTCCGGTTTCCCCGCGGCAACGCGTGCTTCGGGCGCTTCGATTCCGTGGTCAACGGAATTGCGAAGGAGGTGGATGAATGGATCTTTCAACGCTTCGATGATGCGGCGATCCACTTCGACGGTGCCGCCTGAATAGGTGATCGATACCTTCTTCTGCAGCGAAAGGGAAAGGTCTCGAATGACGCGGTCGAACAACTCGAAGTTCGAAGAGAGTGGTTGCAACTGCAGTTGCAGCACCTCCTGGCCGAGCGAGGATGAAAGGGATTTCCAGAGGCTGAAGTTGTTTTCCGCATAGCGGCTCAACGACTGCATCTTTTCCGTCAGCGCATGGAGCAATTCCTCCGGCGACTCGAACAGCGCGTTGATTTCGCTACCGGCCGTCGGAACGATTTTCATAAGCTCGTCTCGCATCGTTCGCCATCGATGCAAGAGCGATTGTTGATCTTCGATGATTTCCATCAGATGTGAAAGGAGAAAATGCTCGGCATGGTGTGCGACCGAAAGCTCGATCGCCGTGTTGACGATCGTATCGATGCGCTTGAGGTTCACGCGCATGCTTTCGGG
This sequence comes from uncultured Chromatiales bacterium, assembly GCA_964448285.1. Lineage (GTDB taxonomy): Bacteria > Bacteroidota > Ignavibacteria > SZUA-365 > SZUA-365 > CAYUWG01. The sequence goes on along the minus strand of CAYUWG010000006.1, from coordinate 90,806 downwards.
TGCGCGTATCGCCGCCTGCTTCGCATCGACCGTCGCTTCCTGCGGTTCGGGTGCGGGAACGACGACCTGCGGTGCAACGAGAACTTCTTCCAACTCGCGCACCATGTCGCGAATGGGAATCTCATCGTGTCGCCCTTCGCTCGCGAAAGAAAACGCCTGCCCGAGCATGTCGATTCCATAGAGGAGTTTGCTGACGTGTGTTGCCGTGAAGCCTTTCACGTCCGAGCGGAACGGCTGGACGAACGACTCGAGCATGTGCGCGAGTTTCCCGATGTGCGGAAACTTGTAGCTGCCGCTCGAACCTTTCAGGTTATGGAATGAACGAAAGATGGAATTGATGATTTCCGTATCGGGATAGCGTTCGAGACTCATCGCCTCGGTGGAAAGCTTCTTCAGGCTCTCTTCGCCTTCATCGAGAAACCACTTTTGCAAGCGCGCAAACTCGACGTCGTAACTGAACTCCTCTTTTTTCGGTTGGGCAGAAGTCTCTGGCGAAGCCGTTTCTTTCGTCGGGGTGGGAACGGTTTGCGTCTCCCGTTCGATGATGCGAAACTCCGGCGCATAGGCGGAAAGGTCACGCAGCAAATCCGGTGGGTCGAGTTCTGAGAGCAAGAGAAACTGAAAGCGCAGGTCGTAGCCTTCCGCGGGGGAGCGCGGCGAACCGGTCGTGCTGATGAGAAGCCCGCGCTCGTTCAGCTTCGTATGGATCGCCCGCACGTCGTCCGCGAAGCCGGCGCGCTGAAAGCACAATTCGAGAACGACGAGGTTGCGGTATCGGCCGTAGTTCAGCAGCAGCGAATCCTTCTGCTGGTTATTGAGCACCTTAAACACCGACGGTTCCGACGACGCCATCAACTCGAAGTCCTCGCGCAACGAACTCATCAACGACCGCTGGAGTGTATCGAGACCGATGCGCAACCCGCTCAACTCCGGCGGATCTCTTTCTTCATGGAGTGCGACGAGGGCGTTCTGCACGGTATCGACAACGTGGAGAAGCATGTCGATATACTCTTGCTCACGCTTTTCCACGTGGTGGCTGAGGAGAGACACGAAGTCTTCGGTCAGGTGGAAAATATCTCCGAGGTCGGTCAGCCCGAGGAGGCGTGACGAGCCTTTCAGCGAATGCAGCTTTCGAAGGATTTCGTTGAAGTGAACGGCAGGCTGTTCTTCTTTTTCTAAATGGAGAATGTCCTTCGAGAGCGCCTGAAGCTGCTCGAGGGCTTCCTCACAGAATCGTTTCATCAGGTCGGAAGACATGCGAGCTGCCCGACCGATCAATCGATCTTGAACTGTTGCACGAGGGTGTTCATGTCGTTCATCACCTCGGTAAGCTGCTCAACGGATTGCCGCGTGTGCTTCGTGGCTTCGATGGTTTCCTTCATTGCGGAATTGATCTCATGCATGGAAATCGCGATCTGATCCGTGGCCGTATCCTGCTCCTGCACGGAAACGGTGATGGAACGAACGCCGTTCACCGCTTGCTCCGTTGCGAGGACGACCGACGAAACCGCATCCTGAATATCGGTGACGATGTGTGCGATGTCGCTTGCTTGCTTGTTCGATTTCTCCGAAAGCTTGCGAATCTCCGCCGCAACGACGCCGAAGCCCTTTCCATGCTCGCCAGCCCGCGCCGCCTCGATGGATGCATTGAGCGACAGCAGGTGAATCTGATGCGCAACGTCTTCGATCACCGTGCTGATCTTATTGATCTCCTGCGCGCGCTGTGAGAGATACACGATCTTTGCGGCCGTGCCTTCCACTTGCTTCATGATCGATTGGGCAGATTGCGCGACCTGTTTCGCGGAAACGGAAAGTTCTTCGATCGTTGCGCTCGTCTCGCTGACGGCGGAAGATTGCTGGATCGAAACGCGCTCCTGATTCTCTGCCGAACGATTGATCTCCGAGGTTGCCTTGCGGATATTTTCAGACATGTGTTGAATCTGCCTGTTGATGTTCGCAAGAGATTCGACCATGGAGTTGAACGAAGATGCGAGAACGCCGACTTCATCACTGGAATTCATGACGACCTTCTCGCGCAAATCGCCGTTCGCGACGAGCGAAGCCGACCGCGTGATAGAGATTATCGGCTCCGCGAACTTGTTCGCAAAGAAGCGCGCGAGCACGATGATCACAAGGGTGATGATGACGATGAGTACGACGTTGACGTAGAGAAGCAGGTTCGCCGTGCGGAGCGCTTCGGCAGTGGGAAGTTCCAGTGCAAGAACCCAGCGTTTTTCCGGTACCCACAGGTACGCTCCAAGCACCGACACGCCCGATGCGTTCATGAACGTCCCGACGCTGTTTCTCCCCTGCAGTGCATTCAGGAAGCCTTCCGATTCAATCTTCATTGTCCCCTGAGCGGTAACACCTTTGCTGTCGAGGATGAGATTCCCATTCTGATCGATAAGCATCACGTCGCCGACGTCGGCGCGTTCTGCCCTGTTGATGAGCACGTTCGCGAGCCTGTCGATACTCGCTTCGATCACGAAGACTCCAATGAGCTGACCCTGTTCATTCCGAATCGGATTCGAAAGGAAGAGGCTCATACTCCCGGTGAATGGTGAAAGGCGCACATCGCTACTGAACTCGCCTTCCTTTCCATGGACGAAGAAATCGTCCGAGGAGAAATTCCGTTTCGATGGATTGAGACCTTTCGCATACGAGTATGCGAGTTCTCCATCGCTGGCGATAAGGTAGATTCCATTGAACTGGACGACGGACGAAAGCTTGTTCCTCACGGCGAGGTCCAATGCATCGACGGTGATGGAAGGTTCGAAGCGTCGCGACCTCCTGCTCTCGTTCCATCCGGTAGTTTGAAGGAAGATCACATACTCAGGAAGGTATCGCAGGGGATAGCTTCTGCCGTGCAGTTCGTCGAGCCAGGTATTGATGATCTCGCGTTTGCTTTCAATTGAGGCAGACAGGGCCTGCTCTTTATCCTGAATAGACGAAGTGCGGATGAGGAAATAGGAGACGGCCCCGAAGAGAATGATCGGAGTGATCGAGATGACAAGAAAGGTCGAACGGAATTTCCGGATTATCGATAGTGCTTTACTCATAGAAACCTCCAGTCTCATCCTCTTCCAGCAAAGCGGTGACGAGTGGATAACGAAAGATTTTTTCGGGCGAGAGGACTCCGATGAAGGAGCCTTCGGAAACGAGAATGCCTTCCAGGACGTCCTTCAGCCATGGCGGGACAAACTCTTCGGTCTGTCGTACTTCGCCATCGGTCGCGGTAAGCGGCCGCGGGATGTCCTCCGTTGCGATGCCGAGCCGGCCGGCTTTCGATTCCAACACGAGGAGATGCGAATGTTTTCCGACTGCGGTATTCTGCTGTCCGAGCATTTTCAGCAGGTCGAGAACGGTAAGGAACTCGCCGCGAACGGACGTGATCCCCAGCACGAACGTCGGTGTTTCAGGCACTGGAACGACTTCTTTCGGAACGAGAACTTCACGGATGCCCGTGTTCGGAACGGCAAACGTAAATCCTCCTGACCGGAAAGAGATGAACGTCTGAATCTCGGTCTCGACCTTCTCCTGCGACATCTCACCCAACTGCTCCATGCGCGCCCGAAGAATTGCATCGGATTCGTTGGAGTATGGGTAGGTTTTATCGTTGGCGGACGATGTCATCATCAGTGAACTGAGTCTCGTGAAAGAAATCTCTCGCACAGCATACGTGCGAATCCAACAGTAACGTGGTTGTCGGTATCCAGAATGTGGTTCTCATCCAGGGACTCAAGCATGGAGAGGAGTTGAAAAGCATAGCGTCGCGCCGAGTAGTACATGCCGCACTTCTGATACGCTAAAGCTGCCTGCAGGTAACTTAGGTGATGGGATTGAGATTGTGCAATCGCCTCCTCGAAATGTCTGAGCGCTTGCGAGACTTCCTCTTTGTGGAGAGAGAGAATCCCAAGATGGTAATGGCCTTCCACCTGTGAGGAATCGCGCAGGAGTACTTCTGTGAAGAGCGACTTCGCATCGTCCAGGAGTCCTTGTTGCAATGCTTCTTTCCCCTTTCGAATGAGTTCATCAACCGAGAGCCACTGATGGTCACTCACGTCAACGAGTCTTTGCGCCGGTTCGACATCGAGTGCGATTGCCGGCTTCCGGATGCAGACACATCCATTTTCAAAAGCGGGATGAAAACCAGCTTCACGCGCGAGCGCGCCTTCAGTATGACCGAGAATCAATATCCCGCCCGTTGCGAGCACGGCATGCAGTTTCCTGAGAATCATCACGGCGTCTTCTCGTTCGAAATAGATGAGGACGTTCCGACAGAAGATGAGATGAAAGCGTTGCAGTGAATCCGTCGGAGAGTATTGCTTAAGATTGAGGTATATCCACTCGACGGAATCGCGGAGAGAATCGGCGATGAACCACTCATTCGGCTTTCCAACGAAATACGATTGACGCCATTCTTCAGGGACATGGCGAATACTTCTGTCCGAGTACGGTCCGCCCGTTCTGGCTAAGTCAAGCAGCTTCCTATCGATATCCCCTCCGTAAAGAGTGACGTTCCATGATCTGAACTGCGGAAACTCCTTATCAAGCATCATCGCAACTGTCAACGGCTCTTCACCGGATGAACATCCAGCCGATAGCACTGCGAGAGTTCGTTCCTGTTTGCGGTAAGTTAGCAGATCCGGCAACGCCCGAGATCGAAGGAATTCCCAGTCGTTCCTGTTCCGATAGAAATAGGTCTCGTTCACGGATAACTCAGAAGCCCAGTATGCAAGCTCATCAGGCTCGATACCGGAAACAGCGATCTTCTGGATATACTGGTCCGGATGGATGTTCTGCTGTTTCGCTCTTCCTCGTGCAAGAGTGAGGATGTCCGAGTGACGCGCGACCGTGGCATAAAGCCCGAAGGCAGAGGTTATCTGCGTCCAGAATCGTTGTATGAATATGTTGTGATCGACTTTCAAAACGTTGTCATCCGACTTTCACAGAGGCAGTTTAACCAATGAACACATGTGACAAGCATTACAAAACGTTAATGAGTGCAAAACTTGCACTGCGAAAGTCTTATTTTCAAGCATAATCGAGGTGTTTTTCGAATCAACGTTCATCTAAATCAGGTTGATTGTAGATATTTCTATGTTCTGCTGTCTCATAAGCGCTTTCCTTCCGACACGACGAATGCCAACCACTGCGATTCGTTTGATCTAAGGTAGTTTCGCCAATTATGGGGAAAACAAAGTCGCGAACAGATGCAGGAATTTCCTCCAAGAACAGTGCGGTGAACATTCTTGACACAACAGACTTGTTATGACCGGCGATCATGACTCCGAGTACGAGTTGTCGTCAGATCAGGACTTGGCTGCTGGATTCTTGATTATTGGAAAGGGTTATTGTAACATGGGAACAGCGGTATAACCACATGGAGCCTCGGAAATGAAAATTCGCAACATCTTGTCAGAAAAAGGATCATCGGTGTGGAGTGTAGCACCGAAGACAACCGTGAAGGAGGCGGTCGATACGCTTGTTCAGCATAATATCGGTGCACTTTTAGTCATTGACGGAGGAAATCCCATCGGGATTATCACGGAGCGTGATATTCTCCGCTTGACTGCGAGCGACCCCGAAGGATTGAGTCGGTTAAAGGTAGAGGATGTTATGACCCGGGATTTGATCATTTGCCATTCGGACGATGACATCGATACGGTGATGGGAGTGCTGACTCAGGCTCGAATCCGACATATCCCTATCGTAGATGAAGGTCAGATAAGTGGAATGATATCTATTGGAGATCTCGTGAAAGCAAAACTTCAGGAGGGTGCAGTCACGATCAAGTATCTGCGAGACTATATCACCGGCAATCGTTGACAGCGGTGCTTCCTTCCCTGCTTGGATGCCGAGAGACTATACTGAGTATTCTTAATTCTAATGTAAGAGGAAACCCTCGGTTACTTGCAAAGGCAACTCGAGGAACATGGGGCAATCCCGGTCCTCGCTGCCGCTCTCGTATGCAGGATTGATGTACTAAAGTGACGCCCTGGCTGCAATTCTTTCAACGGCGGCCATTTCCATCAATGCTTTACTTCCTGAATTGGTGCTATTTATGAGTGTGTGGACTGAGGAAAACCATGTGGTATGGTTTTCGTCCCTCCCGAATCGCTTTGTGACAGAACGAGACACCACCATGTTAACACAAAACCCCGCCAACAGTAATAACTCCCGATCCATGGATGTCGAGGATTTCCTCAATCGGATCGAGTCACTTATAACCTCGAAATCAGCGGAATCGAGGGAGCTTGGTTTCGGTGAAGTGCGCGATATCCTCGAACTTTACTCCAAACAGCTTGAACAAAACCACGCACAGATCATCGCAGACCGGAATTTCATCGAAGCCGTTCTCGCAAGCGCTGGAGCGCTTATCATCACGGTCGATCGCTTCGGAAAGATCGTGCGATTCAATACCACGAGTGAGCGGCTTTCCGGATATTCTTTTGAAGAAGTGAAAGGAGAGTTCTTCTGGAAAGTCTTCGGGTTGTCGGTGGAACAGGAAGCCAGTGTCTGGTTCCAGGAGAGCCTGCGGAATAAAGATATCCCACTCTCCAACGAACGTTACTGGACACTGCGTGACGGCAGCCAGAGATTGATATCATGGTCGAACACCGTTCTCTACGATGAAAATGATGATATCGAATACATCATTGGAACCGGCATAGATATTACCGATCAACGCGAAGCAGAGCTTGCCCTTCAGCATAACGAAGAGCGATTCAGAAGACTGGTTCAGCATTCTTCGGACATCATTACCGTGTTCGATCTCCATCGAAAAATCCTGTATGAAAGTCCCGCGGCGGAAAGGCTGCTCGGCTATGCGTTGTCAGAGAGAATCAACGACAACATCCTCGACCCGTGCCATCAGGACGATCTCAATATGATCCGTTCTTTCTTCGTCTCTTCCCTCCGACAATCGAACGATATCGTCGGGCCGATCATGTTTCGGTACAAACATGCCGCAGGGCATTGGGAATGGCTGGAGACAACGTGCAGTTCATTCATGGAAGACGGAAAGGTGACAGGATTGATCGCGCACTCGCGCATCGTTACGGAGCGCGTGAAAGCGGAAGATGATCTTCGTAAAAGTGAAGCGCGATTCAGAACATTGAATGCTCTTTCCCCCGTCGGCATTTATGAAACCGATGCAGTTGGGAAATACCTCTATATCAATCCCCGCGGTCTGAACATCACCGGCGTTTCAATGGACGACTTGCTCGGTGATGCATGGCTTCAATCGATCCATCCCGAGGATTATGAGCACATCGCAGGAAAATGGAATGAATGCTTGCAGAGCCACCAACGATTCGATGCAGAATATCGGATCCTTCGACAGGATGGAACTGTGCGCTATGTATTGAACAAAGCCGTCGCAATCTTCGATGACGACATCGTTCGAGGCTACGTCGGGACAATCGAGGATATTACCGAACAGAAGAAAACGACGCTCGAGCTTCTGAAAGCGAAGGACGCCGCGGAAGAAGCAACGAACGCGAAATCACTCTTTCTTGCCAAGATGAGCCACGAGATTCGAACGCCGATGAACGGTGTGATCGGTATGACGGGACTGCTGATGAACACACAGCTTTCGGCAGAACAGCGCGACTACGCTGATTCGATTCGCATCAGCGGTGAATCTCTGCTCACCGTGATCAATGATATTCTCGATTACTCGAAAATCGAGTCCGGAAAGATGGAGTTGGATTTCACGGACTTCGAACTGCGCAAGTGCATCGAAGAAGCCCTGGACGTTCTTTCCATCAAAGCATCGGAGAAGAGCTTAGATCTCTTGTATCTGATCGAACCTGACGTTCCGGCTTTCATTCGTGCCGATGTCACACGTCTTCGACAGATCCTCGTAAACCTCGTGGGGAACGCAATCAAGTTTACGCCTTCCGGTGAAGTGCTCATCAGCGTCAGTCGCCTCTCGTCCTCAGATGATGACGTCGAGCTTCACTTCGCAGTGAAGGATACCGGAATCGGGATTGCGCAAGAGGACATCGGCAAGCTCTTTCAATCATTTTCCCAGGCTGAGTCTTCGACAACTCGGAAGTTCGGCGGGACGGGGCTTGGGCTTGCCATCTGCAAGCAACTCAGCACACTCATGGGCGGACACATCTGGGTGGAGAGTGCGGCGAACGAAGGTTCGACGTTTCATTTCACGATAAAAGCAGGAAAGGCGGAGCAGGTGCAGAGGGTTGATCTTCACAAAGATTACAGCATCGTCGCGAATAAACGGGTTTTAATCGTCGATGATAATCCGACGAACAGGCGAATCCTCACGTTGCAATGCGAGCAATGGGGAATGCGTCCATACGCCGTATCCGGAGGAGCGGAAGCATTAGCGGTTCTGAATTTCGATTCAACGTTCGATCTGTGTATCACCGATATGCACATGCCGGAAATGGATGGCGTCGATCTCGGCCAACGCATCCGACAGATGAAACCGAAGAACGAGCTTCCCATCGTCATGCTGTCTTCCGGATTCAAACCTGATGCAAAGTATTCTGATGTATTCAATGCCGCCGTCATGAAACCGATCAAGCATAGACATTTGCTTGAAATGCTCACGGGAATACTGTCCGGGAACGTCGATGAGAAGTTCGTCCCGGCGGCTGTTCCTGAAACGAATGGAAACGGGGTGAAAGAGACGCACGGAACGAAGCTCGCCGACTCCCATCCGCTATCCATTCTCATCGCTGAGGATAATGTGATCAATCAGAAGCTCGCGCTGCGGATGCTGCAACAGTTGGGGTATATAGCTGAGGTCGTAACCAACGGGCGTGAAGCTTTGGATGCCTTGGCGAAGAAGCGCTATGACATGATTTTCATGGATATTCAGATGCCTGAGATGGATGGCTTCGAAGCGACGGAAGTGATCGTCAACCAGTGGCGTCCTGAGATGCGCCCGCGCATCGTTGCGATGACGGCAAACGTCATGGAAGGCTATCGGGAAGAATGCCTCGAACGCGGCATGGATGATTACATCTCGAAACCGATCTCGGTAAAAGAAATCGAACGCGTCATTCGCAATTGGGGTGGTCAGCGCGCTTTGCCGGAATCCCGAAAGGAAGAACGGCTGCAGGAAAAAGCCGCGCGGCTGATCGATGATGAGAAGATTGCTGAACTTCGGGAACTCGGCGGCGATGAAGCGGAAGAAATGCTCTCAGAACTGGTGACGCTGTTCCTCGAAGACTCGGAAACGATCATGCAGTCGATCCTCGATGCGCTTCAGAAATCAGACGTGTCTGCCGTTCATAAAGAAGCACACAAGATGAAAGGCGTCAGCCTGAACATCGGCGCCAACGCTCTCGGCGAGCTTTGCAGAAAGATTGAGCTTGCGGCGTCAAACGGAGAACTCGAGCGTGCAACGGCCTTTCGTGAGGAACTCGAAAAGCTCTATTCGGAATCACGCCAAGCGTTCGAACGGCTCATCCAACGCCTGCGAACGGCAGCGTAATTTTCCTTAACGAAGAATCCGGCTTCGCAGTGTAGCGTTCGCGTTCATGCGAAAAGCATTCGTGCGATTCCTTGTAGAACCATCATCGGCCTCGCCTGCAAACTTCTCGGATCGCGATGGAGCGATGAGTGACCCTTTCACATCGGATTTGTGCGTTTTCTTTTTCGGCGAAAAGTCAACGACGATCGGGGAGTGATCCGATGCCGAGTCGGAATCGAAGGCTTGTACGTTGGTCTCCATTCGTTCAGCCGGTGTGAGATCGCCTGAATGGAAGATGAAACTTCTGTGGACGTCCATTGCGCTTTTCGAATAGAACACAAAGTCCAATCGGCCTGCGGCAAAACTGCCGGTCGGATCGAACCACGTATGCGGAAACAACGACCGGATTCTTCGCGGCTTCAGATCGGTAAACGCTCTGCCGTCCCAATCCGGCGCAGCGTCAGGCCCGAAAGTATCGTTGTCGCGGATGTCTCCCGTAATGAGTGTTTCCAATTGCCGTTTGTATCCGACGAGGTTGAAGTCGCCAACCATCATGATCGGCGTTTCCGGTTCGACGTACGCGAGACCTTCGCCGCTCTTTGCCTTTCGAACGAACGCAATGAGCGCATCCACTTCGCGCTGCCGGTCTTTATTCTTCGTGCAGCATCGAAGATGATTGTTGAACACGAGAAGTGATGAACGGAATGGTTCATCGATACGGACGTGAAAGGCTGCGAGGCGCGCATCGGCAAGCACTTGCCAGGCTCCTTCAACGTCGTAATACGTGACGAACACGTTTCCCTTATCGAGTTTGAACGCCTTCCAGCGCCGCCCTGCCGGTGCAGGCAAAACGGACTCGACGTACTCCAACACTTCCGTCGCTGAGCGGTTGAAGAATTCCTGGAAACACAGAATGTCGGGATTAAGCGTCGTGAGTATGCGTGTAAACGAAGGCCGTCGCGACTCATGGAAAGGTGCATCGAATTTGACGTTCCACGAAAGCAGGCGCACCGTACCGGGCACACGCGAAATCGGTATCGGCTCGACGTGTGGATATCGCTCTTGAGTGAAGACATATTCGACAAAACTATCACCGTCGGGAAGTTGATCGCCGAAAAGTCCATCGGCAAGAAGCAAACGAATGCGCTCGTGTGAGAAGAGCGGAGTTCCTTCGATCACCGCCTTGCGCGATATCGCAATCTCGAATCGGTCGGAGCTTACAGTTGGTGCGGGGATGAGGGAGATTTGGGCATGCGAGATCGCACCGCTGAACGTTGGCGTGTGAACGATACCTTTTTTCTCTCCGAAGCTCCAGGTCAATTCCGTTCCAATGCCGCCGTATCTCATGCCGGTGTTGCCGTTCGCGTCGGTGTCGATATGCAGCATGATGCTGTTCTTCTCCTGAAGGTTGATCTCCTTCCCCGTTTCGAAATAGAGATAGAGATACTCCTCGTCGTTCGTCACTTTGATCGCCGTGAAATCGATGCGGCTTGCACCGCCGTCATGCGTCTTATCCGTATGAAGCGAGCGATGCGGAATCCAATCGTCGAAAGTGCCATCGATGACCGGGCGGTTCTGTGTGAAGCATCGTTGTGCGCTGACGATGAAGGCGAAAAGAAGGACAAGATTTTTCATATGAAGAAGCGAAATGGAATTGGTGTGTCTCTCCCCTGCCGCATGATAGGAAAGCAGGAGCAAATTGCCATGCAGTCGTTCTCGCGCGAATACGACCTCTGCTTCGAAACCACGATTCCCCTGCGATGGCTCGTCGTCGTTTTCCTCGTACTTTTGTCTATGACTTTCGTCATCACGCTGAAGTCTCATTTAACGTATCATTGGAATGACGAAGCGACGAAAGGATAATTCAACTCATGCTTCACCTGCTCAACAGTCTCTCCGAAGTTTTTCTACCGATCCTCTATGCAATGACCACGATGGCGTACGGTCTTGCATTCTTTCGTGAAGACTCGCTCGCACAAAAATTCAAGTCCCACCTTTGCCTGATCACGTTTCTCACTCACACGGTGTACATCGGGATGTATAGCGTGGAGTTCGGTCGTTGCATGGTCACGACGCCCTTCGAGATCATGTCCCTCATCGCATTCACCATTCTCACGACGTACATCTTCATCGAGTATCGTACGAAGGTGAAGGACACGGGCTTTTTCTTCCTCTCGGTCGCGATGGCGTTCGAACTCGTGTCAGCGGTGACGGTGAAAGTCGGAGGGAGCGGAACGCCGAATGAGATTCTCCAGAAAGTCCCCATCGGCCTGCACGTCGCTACCGCGATCTTCGGCCTGGGCGCGATCGCGATTTCCGCTGTGTACGGATTGCTCTATCTGTTCCAGTATCGTGAGCTGAAGCGGGATGCGCCCGGTGCATTCTTCCGCCATCTGCCGAGCCTTGAAGCGCTCGAACGATTGTGCCTCAATGCGGCAATCATCGGTTTCGTCTTCGTCACCATCTCCATCGCAATCGGCGTCGTGACGCTCCCTCAAGCGGTCGAATCGTTTTCATGGCACGATCCGAAGCTGCTTTTCACCGGTGTCATGTGGTTGCTGTACCTTGGCGTGCTGGTTGCGAAATATGTCCTGCGCATGGATGGAAGGAAAGTCGTCACGCTTTCGCTCAGCGGTTTCGCGATCGCCGTGTTCTCGATGACGATCGTGAACGCATTCTTCGGAAGCTTCCATAATTTTTTCTGATGAAAGGAACAGAGAAATGATCTTCTACGCCGTCGGCGTGAATCATAAAACAGCACCGGTCGAAGTCCGGGAAGCGCTGCATCTTTCACCGGAAGAAATCTCGAACGTGCTTTCGGAAATTTCTCCATCCCTGTTGAAGGAAGCGTGCATCATTTCGACGTGCAATCGCACGGAGCTGTACGGCGTGCCCGCTGAAGAGCATATCAACGGCCAGAATTTGGTCGATGCACTCAGACGCGTTCGTCCCTCGACGAAGCTCAGTGATTCGCACTTCTTCCGCACGTTCACGTGCGGTTCGGTGAGCCATCTCTTTCGCGTCGCATCTGCACTCGAATCGCAGGTGCTCGGCGACATTCAGATTTTAGGACAGGTGAAGGAAGCATACGACCTCTCGGTGAAAGCCGGAACCGCCGGCAACATCCTGAATCATTTGTTTCCGGCAGCGCTGCACACGGGGAAGCGTGTTCGCAGTTCGACTTCGATCGGTATCGGTGCGGTCTCCGTCAGCTTCGCCGCGATAGAACTCGCGCGAAGGATTTACGATGACCTCCATCGCAAGACCGTCCTCCTGATCGGAACCGGTGAGACGGGAACGCTTGCCGCGCGTTCCCTTGCTTCGAAAGGCGTCGCGCGCATGATGCTGGCGAACCGCACGCGTGAGCGCGCTCAGGAGCTTGCAGACGAACTGCACGGAGAGGTCGTGGATTTCGATGCATTCGCTGCCCGGATTGCGGAAACGGACATCCTCATCAGCGCGACTGCAGCAACGGAATACCTGCTTACGCCATCGCATGTGACCGCCGCGATGAAGCATCGCCAGAATCGACCGTTGCTCATCATCGACATCTCGGTACCCCGCAACGTCGATCCTGCCGTCGGTAAACTTTCGAATGTCTTCCTCAAAGACCTCGATGCGCTGCAAGGCATCGTCGATCAGAACCTTGAAAAGCGCAAGCTCGAGATTCCGAAAGCCGAGCAGATCGTCACGGAGGAAGTGGTCAACTTCTTCCTCTGGTTCAACACGCTCGATGCAATTCCGACCATTCAGCAGTTGCGTAATCACTTCGAGGAAATCCGCGCAACGGAGTTCGAGCGGTTCAAGAACAAACTCGCGCCCGACAATCTCGAAACGGTCGAGATGCTGACGCGGCGCATCATCAACAAACTGCTGCATCCGACGATGAAGAATCTGAAAGAACAGCGCTTCGGTGCGACGGGGTTGAGTGAAAAAGCCGAACTTCTGCGAGAGATATTCAACCTGGAAGACGCGATGCAAAAGAAAGAGCACTCGCCATGAAGAAGCTCGTCATCGGAACGCGCGGAAGCGAGCTTGCTCTCTGGCAGGCGCATCACGTGCGTGACCGTTTGCTCCGACGCTTTCGTTCGCTCGAAATCGAATTACGGATCATCAAGACGACGGGTGATAAAATTCTCGGACAGGCGCTTTCGACCATCGGCGACAAGGGTCTTTTCACGAAAGAGATCGAACACGCCTTGCTCGAACGCCGCATCGATCTTGCCGTGCACAGCATGAAGGACCTTCCGACGTTCGTACCGGAAGGTCTTGCAATCGCTGCGATCACGAAACGCGAGGACGTGCGCGACGTGCTCATTTCAAAGCAGTGGAAATCGCTCGAAGACCTTCCCGATGGAGCCGTCGTTGCGACGGGAAGCCTGCGCCGTAGAAGCCAGCTTCTCCATCTGCGACCCGACGTGCAGATCGTCGATATCCGCGGCAACCTCAACACGCGCATGAAGAAGTTCGATGCATCCAAATGGGACGGAATGATTCTCGCTCATGCAGGAGTGAAGCGCCTTGGATGGACTGACCGCATCGCGCAACTCATACCGACGGAGTTGATACTCCCCGCCGTCGGTCAGGGCGCACTTGCGATAGAGATACGGGAAGATGACGAACACGCGCAACGCGTCGTCAACGCACTTCATCACGAAGCGACCGCGGCCGGCGTGCTTGCCGAGCGCGCGTTGTTGCGCGAACTTGAAGGCGGATGCCAAATACCCATCGGAGCGTATGGAAGGTTGGAAAAAGACACACTCGTTCTCGATGCAGTCGTCGGTTCGGTCGATGGCAACGTACGACTCGACGCGCGCGCTGCGACCGGAAATCCGCTTCGCGCGGAAGCGCTCGGGAAGCGCCTTGCCAAACGACTCCTCGCGAACGGAGCCGAAAGAATTTTACAAGACATTCGAAGGGAAACACAATGAGTACACACAGAAACACGGTTCTGTTGACCAGGCCGGAGGGGTCATCTCCGGTATTCGAAAACATTCTCCGCGAGCACGGCCTCGATGTGCTTCACGTCCCGATGATCGCCATTCAATCGCTCGACGATTGGTCCGAAGTGGATGCGACCCTCGCGGACATAGCGCAATACGACGGCGTGCTTTTCACGAGCGCAAATGCTGTTCGCTTCACGATAGAGCGTCTGAAGAGTATCTTCCCAACGCTCGACGTTCTCCCGCCGATGCATTGCGTCGGTGAACGCACGGAGGAAGCAGTGAAGGAGTTAGCACTCGCAGCCGGTGTCGTTCCTGCGAGTGCAAGCGCTGAGGAACTCGCCGCCGCTCTTGGCGAGGTCGCCGGAAAGAGATTCCTTCATCCCTGTTCGAACATCGCGCGTCAGGAACTGAGGGATGCAATTGCGAAACGCGGCGGTTCGGTCGAATCGCTCGTAGTCTATCTCACGAACGACGTTCCGGACGACCAACTCGAAGCGATGCGCAGCCGCGTCGAATCGGAATCCATCGGATGTATCGCGTTCTTTTCGCCCTCCGCGGTTGCGCGCTTCATCCGCACCTTCCCGAATTTTCATGAAGGCGAAATCCTCATCGCTGCAATCGGACGCACGACTGCCGATGCGTTGTTGGAGTTTGGCGTCCGCGTCGATGTCGTTCCGCAGGAGCAGACAGCCGAAGCGCTTGCAACGCTCATCGCCCGCTATCTCACGTTCAATCAATCCGGTGCCTTGCTCACGCACGGTATCTGAAACGATTTGCGTCGGTTGTTTGGAAGCGCATTGCGATAACGCGTTTCAAATACGCCTCAGGAAAAGGTTGTATAAAGAATCCGCGTATATAAAAAACGCCCGCGTAAACAGACGTTTTTAGATCGATGAAGTAACGAACCGATCATTTGATGACCGACATGCGCCGGGTGAGCATCTGGCCGTTCGCTTCAAGGCGATAAAGATAGACGCCGGATGGAAGCTCGGAGGCACTGAAAGTGTGCGTGTAACGACCGGCATTGCGACGACCGTTGATAATCTCTTTCATGAGACGACCGTAAAGATCATAGACCGAAAGTCGAACGGTTCCTGATTCCTGAATAGAGAAGGTAATCGAAGTCGAAGCGCTGAAAGGATTGGGACGGTTCTCATCCAACGTGATACCACCGGGTGTAAGCTTCTCTTGCTCACGCGCTCTGACTTTCTCCGCATCCTCTTCCGTGATGAAGAGATCGATTACCTCGGTGAACGCCGAATCCGGCGTCGTCGAAAGCGTAGCTGTCAAATAGACTTCCTGTCCTGCAATCGAAGAGAGATCGATAACGTATTCCGCATAGATATTGCTGTCAGGCAAAGCGCTTGCCGCGATGGAATCCGATAGGACAACGTTCCCGCTCGACGTGCTGATGAACTTCACGATGAAGTTGAATTGCTGTTCGAACTGGTTCGTATTGCGAGCATAGAGCATGACCCCGTATTTCATCGAGCCTGACATCGGGACGGTAAAGGCATCCGACCGCATGCGCTCTTCGATAGTTATGCCTTCTTGTATTGTCGTTGTATCCACCGTCATAAGCCATTCGATTGGGGTTTCGTTTTGCTCGCCGTCGCGGACGACGGGGTTGTGTATGCCGTAGAGTGCAAAGGTCGTGTCGTTGTCGCCGGTAGCTATGAGCAACCGCACGTGATGGGTGGTGAACGCCGCTGTTTTTGGTGTCATTGCAAAATCATCTGAAGATATTCCATGTACGAATGGGGATGAGGCAAGATTTGACGCAAGGTATCTCAGATTATTCGACTGTTGCGAATCGTAAAAACCATATACTGGGAGATTTGGATCGTATCCGTCTCTTTCTCGTGTAACAAAAAACGACGAGCTAAGCGATACTCTTCCGACACTATGTGTCCTGATACCATCGTTTGCGACGACGCGAAGACCATGGTACAAGTTTATTCCAAACAATGGATCTTCACCCGTATGGCTGATAGATGGGTCCCACACTTCGTTACATTGATTTCGTGATGCGTATGTCTGTACACTCCAACCAGAAGATGCTGCAGAACCGATTGATCCTGATCGCATTCGAACAATAATTTCGTTCGTCCCATATAAGCATGGAGACCATTGTACATTTCCCGGGCCAAGTTGTAGTCCTCCTACCGTCGTTTGTGTAGGTAAGAAGACAGGATTGCTCATACTTCTGTTGCATGTGTAAGCGATAATTGGATACGTATTGTTTATCAGAGTAATTGAAGGTGCCTGATTCGCAAGTATTCCGTATCCAGCCGTTGATCGTACCAATTCGGCCTGGTTATAATGATAGATGCGAAACGTATTTTGAACTTCACCCAACACGTTTAAATCGCTGTAGTAAAGCTCACCATGTTCGTTCCATACGATTCCGAACCCTGGCATAGTTCCATTTCGTTGGCCAACGATAGAAGGGTATCGTGGTTGAACTTGTGTCTGTCCAATATAGCGTCCCTCACGAAGTTCCAAACCAAGCGCTGGTGTCCATGAACCGGAGATTTCGACTTCTCCAGGAGTCCCATCGAACCTTACCACGGAATACTTCAATTTTTTATCTCCATCCTCCCAGATTGTTACACAAACTGGAATTGGGTAAGGTTCATTGGAGAGTGCAACCAACGAAGCAGCAATTGCAGGTACACTTGCCATCGGTACCCTTAACGACTGCCTATCTATTTCCAACCAGATGTCTTGTTGATAATCTTTCGACTTGGTGACAATATCACTCCCTTCTACATAGGTCACAAAGACGTGGTTGCCTTCAAAAGCGATGCTCGGGTTTACGGATGTTGTTTCAGTGAAATTACTGACAAGCACTTCACCACTCCAGGAAGTTCCGTGGTTTGTGGACTTCGTGTAATAGATACGACCACCGCTTTCATACACGGCATGAAGATGTTTCTCTTGCCCACTTCCCATGAACTGTATAGCGATTTTACGTTGGTTGTTGTTTTTCGTGGGCGGTGTGGTTGATGTTGAAAGCAAATGTCCCTTCAGGCGAGCCTTGACGATTGGCTCGTTTGCATCTTCTTCCTCGAACACAACACCTGTTTCCAGTCTATCCGGGTATTGAAGCGATGCTTTCTGATTCGGACTATACCAACCGATGGCCGCATAATCAACACCATTGATGGTTTGAACTTCAGGAACAGAGAGGGAGTAGTTTGGAATATGTGGCAACCACAATGGGTTTTGATTCAGAAAGACTCCTCGATATGGATGATTAGGGCTCTCCTGGAAGGGAGTCGTAAAATACGGTTTGAACCCTGTAGTACCGACGCTGCGTGAGTGCGGGAAAGCCTGGTTCATTCCTCGATTGCGCCAACTATTGTTATATAAAGGGTCCTGGAAGTCAATGTACCACGGGTCGAGGAAGTTGATCTCTCCTCCCATCGCGGGTGGGTTATGCTCGAAGAGGTCCGTCGCGATGATGACGTTCTCCTTCGTATAGTTGAATTGTGAAGTAATCGTAATGGGTTGCTCTCTAATGAAGAAGCTTCTTTGATTTTGGACGTTGCTGAAGAGGGGGGATTGAGAACCGATCCTCCAAACATGGTATTTCTCATTCGGATTTTCTACCCGATCCTGCATGCCCTTAAGTACTTCGAGAGCGGCTTTCGTCGATGTGAAGGTGGCTGGCTGGTCCGTGATATCAAGGTTGGCGAAATTGGAATTTGTAAAATCCCAACGTTCAACAATCGTATTTGCCAGCCGGTCGTCGCTCGCTCGCTTCTGATCGACTGTGATTTCAACATCTGCGGGAGGATATGGATGACGACCGTTGATACGAAGAACACCGATGTCATTAGGATCCAGTGAGGTTTTGAGTGGAGCTGTCTGGCACTCAAAAGCGGCAGAGAGTCGTGAGATGAAAAGATCACCTATTATCGAACAACCTTCCTTATTCATCGCATCAGTAACGATACCGATAATCCGACCGTTTTGGTCAAATGCCGGGGCGCCTGACGTCGCTGACTCAACAAGGCCTGTTGTTTCATTCACATTGGCTTCTATGAATGAAGTATTGAAAACCGGGATACTGCTCGAGAGAAGGATTTTTTTAATGTCACCCTTCGGATGGTGAACTACAGCTATGCGGCTAGGTGCGATGTCGTCTAAACTCCAACCTGCATAGTAGATATCCGGGTCGTATAGTTTATGAGGCAACTTAGATAGCTCCAAAAGTGCAATATCTACCGTACTGCAGCGCGAAATGATTGTCGCGCCATTTATCGATTTATCTGTACTTGGTTCACTCGGTGGATAGTCACAGTCAGCGCTTTCATAGCTGAAGATGAATACGAGTCCGGATCCGGATGGGTCTGATCCAGAAAGGCAGTGGTCTGCTGTGATGAAGTACGCTTTATCACTATTATTAGTAACATCGTTGATCGTGGCCCCACTGCACCACCTTTGTCCTTTATCATTGAGCACCATAGCAACGCTGCGCGCTTGCATTTGCCATTCCGTGCCTTCAGGGCAATGAACATTCCGCTGGCAGAAAAGGGATCTCCGGAATCCTGCATCGTTGCTAAACATATCCCTGTAACCATGTACGATTCCAACAATGTTCAGCAGTGGAAGGACCTGGGCTGACGCGGGATGGTTGTACTCAAGGATTATCGTGTCGCCTTTCACCGGTCGCGTTGCGAAGACGCTGTCAGGAAGGTTGTTTTCGTTAGTGAAAGCTCCTATAGTCATCGTTTTCTGTTCATTGTACACGAATAACCTTCCTCCTTCAGGTATGAGAAACCTGTTGAAGTTGAGGTTTATTGAGTATGCGCCGCTTGAAATGATTCTGAGACGCCAGATGCGATCTCCGGATACCAGTGTGTCCCAGGTTCCAGCATTCGTGACGCCTAAATCGACTGGTTGAGCGAAACCAAAACGAGGTGGGATGTTTGAATATTGCGCATCTATGCTGTCTTCGGTGAGTAGTGTTTCAATGTCCAGAGAAGACATCGTCACAGTATGAATGTACTGCGGAAGCGAAATACTGTCGCTTAGTGGTGGAAAAGGCTGTTGTTGTTGTGCATGAACAGTACTGCTCAGGCAAAGCATGCTTGCAACGAGACTTGCGAAAATGATGTGGATGTTCATGGAACTCCTCTATCTGTTTGATCTATGATTGGGTGTGAAAAGCCATTGGCATTTAAAATGGCTTCGGTTTACAAAGGTCAAAGTACTATCAATAAGAGATTGCATCGGATATTAGATTAGAATCATCTTTTCCCGATAGCGGCAAGAGCATATCTCCCGTCAGCGCCAACGGCGACAACGAGATCGCCTTTCATTTTGACGGAACCGAAACCTCCTGAACTGAATGGGAAAAAGGATGTCCATTTGTAACCGTTGAAATGAGCCAACAATTTGAACGAACCAGCCGCGAAAATGTCTCTATTATCTATTCCATAAATCGAGTGCTTTGCGGCTGATGTCAAAACATCTCTCTTCGTAAATGGCTTTGAGAGCGAATCCGTTTCCCAGAAACCGTCTCCTACGACGATATACCTCTTCCCCGGTATGAACCAGATATCGTCGAGTCCATCTTGCCGGGGGTCCGTCCAGACCAAGGTCGTCTTGCCATCCCTTATAGAAAAGACCTTGCTTCCTCCTGGTTCCATGTAGCCGTCCCCCACACATAGGATTTCGTAATCGGTACCATCCTTCGTAGGAGCGCCATAAAGACCACGGAATGGCAATGTCGTTCCGCTGATGATTCTACGCCAGCTTGTTCCATTGAAGTGTAAGATGGTTCCGCCACGTCCTACGAAGTACATGTCTTTCTCAGTACCCCAAACCCTCGAAACTGAAACGCTGTCACCAAGCTGAGCTCGGGGATCATACAATGTCCAATTATCTCCATCCCCATGAATAGGAAGACCACCTGCAAGCCATATATCTGTCTCAGAATGCGCGAATACTCCTTCAAGTCGCACGGTTACCGGATTTCCCCTAAACATTGCAGTAACTCGCTTCAACTCCCACTCCTGCCCCTTCCAAACGGCCAGATTGTAGAGCTTCGATTCCCCTGATTTGTACATTTCCCCGACCGCGTAAATCAATGGTGGATCCGTTCTAATGATCGCTACGTCATATAGCGCACTCGAAGTCCCACCCGCAAGTGAATCAAGGCGCCAATGGAACGCAGAGGAGGTCGGCGCCATCGTCGTCACGCGTAGTTCGTTGCTCTTCTCCCTCATCGTTATGGAATCGATCATGCGAACAACTTGGTAAGTGTAGGTCCGGGAAGGCGTAAGCTCCTGGTCTGTGAGGATCGTGTCCCTCCTCTGCACAGTCAAGGTCCGCAACGTCTGACCGTCGCGTCGGAGGCTGAGCGTCCAATAGCCAATGGAATCCGGGAAAGCGACCCTTATAACCGCTTCAGTAACACCAACATCCACAAGTGTTAGTGTGATCTCGCCGAGCACAGGTGGCGGCTTCATCGGCGGGTCGTCATCGCAAGCAATGCCAAAAAACAACGAGCCTGCTGCACATACGAGCAATGCCAGACGAAGAACAACTTCACTCTGTAACCGTTTCAGACTCATTGATACCTCCGTTGCTGTATCGTTTAGATCATGTGATTGGAAAGAGGAGTCCAATCTATGCAATGAAAGACACATCGTACAGGAGTTGGGTTACACTCGATAATGAGCAAGTGCGGTCGTTTATCGTGAGGTCCTTGTAACGAATCGAAAGTGTGACACACTTTCTCAGTTCTGCTTATAGCCGAGAGGAAGAGATTGCGTCGTCGTAGGAACAATGGACTTCACACAATAAGAACGGAGACAGTTTTTCACTTCTCCTGCGTACATGTTTGAGCGATCAGTCGCGTGGGTATGATTCTCATCATCCGTCTCCATATTTTAATCTCGTAACATTGTACGGGTTTAACAACCCGAACTTACTACACGCGAAGCAATCCCTAATTACCCCGTATTTCATGCCTCCATCGAACGCCCCTCAAAACGACCTCCTTCTCCGAGCCGCACGCCGTCAACCCGTCGAACGCACTCCCGTGTGGATGATGCGGCAAGCCGGGCGCTATCTCCCGGAGTATCGGGCGGTTCGAGAGAAAGCGGACTTCCTCACGCTCTGCAAAACTCCCGAACTCGCCGCCGAAGTCACCATCCAACCGGTGGACATCGTCGGTGTGGATGCCGCGATCATTTTCTCCGACATCCTCGTCGTGCAGGAAGCGATGGGCATGGAACTCATCGTGGAGGAAGGAAAGGGCGGACCGCGGTTTCCGTCTCCGCTTCGTTCGCGTGAAGCGATCGACGCATTGCGGATCGAAGGTGCTGCGGAGAATCTGCGGTTCGTGTATGACGCGCTCAGCACGACGAAGAGGGCGTTGAACGACCGCGTGCCGCTCATCGGCTTTGCCGGCGCACCATGGACGCTCGCTGCGTACGCCGTCGAAGGTCATGGCTCGAAAAACTTCGCCGTCGTAAAGACGATGCTCTACGATGAACCCGCGACGTTGCACACGCTGCTCGAAAAATTATCGCGCGTCGTGAGCGAGTACCTCGTGTTTCAAGCGCAGCACGGCGCGGACGTCGTGCAGATCTTCGACACTTGGGCGGGCATTCTCAGCAAAGAAGCCTTTCTCGAATTCTCGCTGCCGTACATCATGCAAATCGTCGAGCACGTGAAAGCGAACACGAGCGTTCCGGTTATCGTCTTTGCGAAAGGCGCGAACACGTCGCTGCAGGAACTTGCGGAATGCGGTTGCGACGTTGTCGGGCTCGACTGGACTGTGGACATCGGGGAGGTACGCACATCGCTGCACAACCGTGTAGCGCTTCAGGGGAACTTCGATCCGGTCGCACTCTACGCATCGCCGGAGAACATTCGCAGCGAAGTCCGAAGCATCCTTAAAAGCTACGGCCCGCACCCCGGCCATATCTTCAATCTCGGCCACGGCATCCTTCCCGATGTACCGGTATCACATGCGAAAGCGCTGATTGATGCGGTGAAGGAAATTGTCAAATAAGACAGTATCTCTATTGCTTTCAATGACGAAAAGTGATATCGTTGTACCATGATGAACGTTAAGGAGACTTTCATGATACCCACCCTCGCTCTCTTTCTACTCATATGCCTTGTAAGCTCTACCAATGGTCAATCCGGCAATGGTTTTGAGATTTGGCCAGATCCCGATTCATGCGAAGTTTTTCACGTCTCACCACCTGAGAGGATACCAGTTACACGACCTGATATGCCTTGGGATGTGTGGCTTGCTTACACTGTCCTCGATACGATTTGTAAGACCTATACTCCATACGAGATACGAGCACGCATTCCTTTAATCTCTAATGACTCCCTGATTATTGGATGGCATTTGTATAACCGTATCGCTGATTACGATCCGTTTCTGCTACTATATCAACTCAGATACTCAATGCTTCGAACGATTCCTGATTACAAAGCTGACTGGCAAGACGTTCTTATACCGTTAAACATGGAGTATTCATTACGATTTAGGGGAATTGAAAACGCAAACTATAGAGGTCCCAATATCAACCTCCCTGAGGAGCTTATCTTTGCTTCTGAGGGCATATACCGTGTCCGAGGTCTATCTTTCTTCGAACGGAATG
Organism: uncultured Chromatiales bacterium; assembly: GCA_964448285.1. Lineage (GTDB taxonomy): Bacteria > Bacteroidota > Ignavibacteria > SZUA-365 > SZUA-365 > CAYUWG01. The sequence continues at coordinate 67,773 of CAYUWG010000006.1, read as the reverse complement.
ACACAGGCTATACCGTCAAATGGCCAGGGCCATGTTCAAAGATTACGCAGTGCGCAGATGTTGAAGTCGTCGAAGTTTACAAAGGACTGAGGTTCTATTCAAGCTGTAATCCACTGCAACACGAACTCCCGGAAGGAACAGGCTGCCTTCGCATTAAATGGAACGTCTTTACATGTGACTCATCGCAATGGAGAAGCAGCAGGATGATGCCGGGACATGATTACCTTGTCTTCACCGGCTATTTTCGAAGTCCTGGGTTCAATAGCAATGGCCCATTTCGTTGGGTAGTCGCACCCATAAAGCGTTTTGAGATAGTGAACGGTTTGCTCCTCGACCCGGAGAGGTATTTCAAGAGAGAAGAAGCGATACCTTTTTATGAAATTGAATTATTCATCCGAAACACGATGAACACACTTACAGGAAGAGGAGGATAAACACGGTGAAACGAGTGAAACTCCTATACACTTCTATTATAGTCGCTGGCTTTATTAATTGTTTTAACATGAATAGCCAATGTCCAGAGAAATACAACTATTCCTATTTATACAACGATGGAAATCCCGAGTTAAAAGCAAAAACTATTTGTACACGCGATCCCTCTACAGTATCACAGATAAAAAAAGCACATACGCCACTCAAAATGTGTTACGACAAAGAAACTTTTCACAAAAATGCAAATAATACAGATTACGAGGAACACACTTGCGACGGAGATAAACTTTTCGACATCTTTAAACCAGCCTTGGAAAAGGTGGTTCAGGCCTTAAATGACGTCTGCGCTCCTGACAATTCTTTGCTTGCAATCAACATTGAAGAAGGCTGCATCGATGGGATAGGGATTATCCCCGAAGGTCGTGCTGGTGGAGCTTTCACGGAGGTAGATAATAAAATATATACAGCTATTGGCTTTACCGAAACGATTTTCCCTAATTATCCTATACCTGGATTTGGATCGGGATTGCTGTATCTAAATCTCACAGACGAATTTAGAGATGGGAACGACAAATTTCCGCCTCACTGTTGGTCGAAGGAATGCGATGCAATAGCTGTTATTGACCCAAACTCAGGGAAAACAAAGACCTGTATAGAGATGGAGACAATTTTGATGCATGAAATCGCACATGCACTTGGTTTGGGGCACATAGAGGGATTGAAAAGTAATCATGGGTTTGATAGTTTTGGTTCACCATGCAATACTGATGCCTCTATGGCTCCCGAAAACATAACATCTGAGACAATGTTAGACGGTTATTTAAGTGACAACTTCCAAAATAGGTCCTCAATTTCTTGTTATATGGGATGCGCTTTGAAGAAACTTTACTGTCCTGATCTAGCTGGTTTTAGAAAGTCAGCTACGTTATCCGGTTGTCAGCCAACTGCCATTGAAGCGATTTGGCCATTTCCTTCTTCAATTAAATTAGTCTTATACCCTCAACCAACTTCTATTAATATTTTTATTACGATACAGTCGAATGAAAAGTATCTCGCGCTGGATATTTACTCGGCCGATGGCAGTATCGTTGATAAGCGAATAATTGAAATGAGGAGCTTAAAGGAAACTGTTACTATTCCTACACAGTCATACTCATCCGGGACATACTACGCAGTAGTATCATCAGATAGCATTATTAAATCCATGCGATTTTTAGTTACGCGATAGTAGGACTTTTGAAAGAAAGGCGTTTCGAAGTTTTCTATAGCAGAAACCGTGAAGTGAACTTCGATCCGGTCGCACTCTACGCATCGCCGGAGAACATTCGCAGCGAAGTTCGAAGCATCCTTAAATGCTACGGCCCGCACCCCGGCCATATCTTCAATCTCGGCCACGGCATCCTTCCCGATGTACCGGTATCACATGCGAAAGCGCTGATCGATGCGGTGAAGGAAATGAGCAGAGAGTTTCATGAGAATTCGGTTACGACAGCCGAATAAGTGTTTGACCTTTTTGGATAGAAGAATCCGTGTGAAGCAACTCCTCGTCATAAATGTTCTCACCTTCGTTCTTGTCGCTTCAACTTTCAGTCAGAATATAAACCTTGAATTCTGGCCTGATCCCGATTCTTGCGAAGTGTTTCACGTCTCACCACCCGAGAGGATACCGATCATAAATCCTGATATGCCTGATGAAGTGAGACGATTCTATACTTTTCTCGACAGCACTTGCAGACTATACACGCTATTCGAGTCCAGAGAACGATTACCCATGATTGCTGATGACTCGATACAAATGCTTTGGAAATGGTACAATGAATCTCAAATGTACGATCCATTCCTTTTCGAATTTCAATGGCATTATTTGAGGACTCATAAGCCTCAAGAGTATAAATCCGATTGGAGCGGGTACATTTGGGAACTGGTAACCGAGTACTACAGAAGATATCTCGGTATAGCAAATTATCAGGGAGTGGATATTGATAAGCCAGAGGATCTTATTCGAAGAGCCGATGGAATTTATCGTGTTAGAGGTCTATCGTTCTTTGAACGACATGACACGGGCTTTGCCGTCGAATGGCCGGGGCCATGTTCAAAGATTACACAGTGCGCAGATGTCGAAGTCGTGGAAGTTTACAAAGGACGAAGGTTCTATTCAAGCTGTAATCCACTGCAACACGAACTCCCGGAAGGAGCAGGATGCCTTCGCATTAAATGGGATGTCTTTACATGTGACTCATCGCAATGGAGAAGAAGCAGGATGATGCCGGGACATGATTACCTTGTCTTCACCGGTTATTTTCGAAGTCCCGGTTTCAATAGCAAAGGGCCGTTTCGTTGGGTAGTCGCACCCGTAAAGCGTTTTGAGTTAGTGAACGGTTTGCTCCTCGACCCGGAGAGGTACTTCAAGAAAGAAGCAACGATTCCGTTCGATGAAATTGAATTGCTCATTCGAAATAGAATGAACGAGCTTACCGGGATGTGATGGAAGGAGTATTTCCTTGCAAGTATTCAAGCAACTGTAATCGATAAACACCATGCAACAATTCGACACGATAAACACTGATCTCCTGAAAAAATACTCGCGACCCGGTCCGCGCTATACAAGTTATCCCACTGCACCTGCGTTCAGTGAATCGTTCACGGCGGAAGACTACCGCGCGGAGATCGAGCGAACGAACGCGGTCCCGAAACCTCCGCCTTTGTCTCTGTATTTCCACATTCCGTTCTGCGATACACTCTGCTATTTCTGCGGCTGCAACATGCTCATCACGCGAGACCGCGAAAAGATCAACCGCTACGTGCAGTACGTCAAGCGCGAAATGGAAATGCTCCGACCGATGATCCGCGATGACCGTCTCACCGCGCAAATCGCTTGGGGAGGCGGCACGCCCACGTACCTCAACCCGGATGAGATTCGCGATCTCGCGCTCGCAACGAAAACGCTCTTCCCCTTCGACCCGAACATCGAAGCAGGCGTTGAGATCGACCCGCGCGGAATGACGAAGGATCATCTCGTCGCGCTGGCAGAAGGCGGATTCAACCGCATCTCGATGGGCGTGCAGGACTTCAACGAGAATGTGCAGCTTGCCGTCAATCGCATTCAGCCGGAGGATATCACCCGTCAGGTTCTCGAATGGGCGCATGAAGTCGGCATCCACAGCGTCAATCTCGACCTCATTTACGGACTGCCCTTTCAAACGTTGGAGACGTTCGAAGAAACGCTCGAACGTGTCATCGACATCGATCCCGACCGTTTTGCAGTGTTCAACTACGCGCATGTGCCTTGGCTCAAGAAGCACATGTCACTCATCCATCCGGAAGACTTGCCGACGCCCGAAGAGAAGCTTCGCATTCTCGTCCGCACGATCGAGCGCTTGAATGAAGCGGGGTATATCTACGTCGGCATGGATCACTTCGCGAAGGAGGACAACGAACTCGCCGTCGCACAGCGCAACGGTACGCTCTATCGCAACTTCCAGGGATACACGACACACGCGGGCGCGGACCTGTACGGTTTCGGGATCACGAGCATCGGGCAATTCGACCGGATGTATGCTCAGAATGTGAAGACGATCGGCGAGTACTACAAACGCATCGACGCGAACGAACTTGCGACGCACGCAGGCATTCGCCTCACCGACGACGACGTCCTTCGTCGCGATGTGATCATGAGTATCATGTGCGACTTCTCACTCGACAAGCGAAAGGTGGAAGAGAAATACGGCATCGACTTCGACGCCTATTTCGCCGATACCTATCCGCTGTTGGAAGAACCCGTCGCCGATGGTCTCGTTCGCATCACCGATGACAAGATCGAGGTGCTCGGCATGGGCATCCTCGTCATCCGCAACATCGCGATGGCATTCGACGCCTATCTGAAGAAGCAGATGGAGAAGCCGGTCTTCTCAAGCACGGTGTGACGAACTGAAACGCAAAGACGTCTGGTCGAGGCTCACCGTTCGTCTGTTTTGATAATATGAAGTGACCGCTGTAGGTTTGCGGGCGAGAAAAGGAAAGAAAGGCTATCTGAGCCATCATCCATCATCCACTTTCATATTTCAAGAAAGGATTTCTGATGAAATCACAACTCCCGAACATCGTTGTGTCGTTGGTGTTCGCATTCGCGTTCACCTGTATTCATTGCGATACGAAACCGAAAGAGCGCACCACCGAGGAACGCGTCAAGCATGGAGAGTATCTGGTGACTATCGGAGGGTGCAACGATTGTCACTCGCCCAAGATCATGACGGAGAAAGGCCCCGAGCCAGATCCTGCACGGTTGCTCTCCGGCCATCACGCCGGGAACGTGGCGCCGTTCGATTTCAATTTAGTCAAGGATGGAAAGCTCTATCTCTGCAACGAGGATTTCACCGCATGGGCCGGTCCGTGGGGAATGTCGTATGCCGCGAACCTGACGCCTGACGCAACCGGTCTTGCAGGCTGGACGGAAGAAATTTTCCTAAGCGCGATGCGCACCGGAAAGCACATGGGAACCGGCCGCCCGATTCTCCCGCCAATGCCGTGGTTCAATTTCGCACTGGCGACCGACGACGATTTGAAAGACATCTTCGCCTATCTCAAATCGCTCAAGCCGGTGAACAACGCCGTTCCTGCGCCATTGCCGCCGGATGCCGTGATGGCGATGCAGTCCGGGACGAATAAGTAAACCCAAGACTCTTCTGCAAAAAAGAAGCTGCCCGAAAAACCGACATTTCGGGCAGCTTCTTTTTTATGTATCAGCGCTTCAAGGAATCGGAGCGGCTCCGCAACTCCCGGAGAGCATCCGATGCAATCCACTTCGCAGCGGGTGAATCCTGCGCGTGAATTTCCTCCGCTATATGAATGGCCGTTTCGTTCAGCGCACGATTCCGCTTTCCGATCTGACGTAAGGCCCAGTTGACGGCTTTCCTCACATTGTTTCGGTTGTCACCGGACTCACGGACGATGATCGGAAAGAATGCCTCGAACCGTGCATCGATCGCGTTCTTGTCGCTGACCGCAAGCCGCGCCATGAGCACGAATCCAGCACGCTTGATGAATTCGTGTTCGCTCCCACTCCACTCGATAGTCTTGTCCCAGGCCAGCGATGATTTCTCGAACAGGTTCATGCACACCTGGTCGCATATTTCCCAGTACGAAAAGTCCTTCGCCCAAGCGTCCATTTGTTTTGCGGTGAGCTTCTTCGGTTCGTCCACGATGCTTGCGAGGATTCGTGTTTCGCGCGTGTCGATAGCCCAAAGCGCAAGGGCCAGGTCATGACTCCGGCCAAGCGTTTTCCCGAGCGCGCGCAGATTCGGGATTCGCACACCGAACGTATGTTCCGGCGTTATCCCGAATCGCTTCATCCCTTCCGCGGACTCCGGATTTCCGAAACGTTTCAATTGTTGGATGATGCTTTCAATTTCCGACTTCACTCTTTGCTCCTTAAACCTACCCCTTCATTACTACAATTTAGACAAGATTGTCTGCCGTTGGACATGTCGATAAACTACAAATGCACGAAGTAAGGATGTATGACCGCGATAAGTCATCGAGGTCGCATTGGGTAATATTTTTTTCCACATCCATAGCGTGTAACCTCAAAGCAAACCTTCGTAGTTGATCGGCCTTTTGTATCACAAATGACGACACAACAATGAAACGATTTCTCCTTTTCACTCTGTCTGCTCTCGCTTTAGCCATGCAAAGCGCACTGCTGTTCTCGCAAGGCGCTCGCTGGAATTCATTTGGACCCGAGGGGGGAACCATACATGCGCTGTATCGCACCGGTACGACAGTGATCGCGGGCGCTCGCTCTGGAGGAATATTCCGTTCGACAGATGAAGGACGGTCCTGGTCGGGACCGGAAATTCCGGGAACCTACGTTTTCGATTTTGCCGGGCGAGGAGATACGGTCTTCGCCGCGACGAATCGTATGACATTTCTTACAACAGATGGCGGAAGCTCATGGACCGGTATCGGGCCGAGCATTCAAGCACCGTTCGCACAAGTGCAAACAGCCTACTTCACTGAAAGCGGCATCATTCTCGCCGGGACCGAATGGCACGGAGTTTTTCGCAGCACCGATATGGGTCTATCATGGTCAGGGCCTGCTTTGGAAGGCATTCGCATTTCGTCAATCATCTCCGGTTCTGACGGCACACTGTACTGCGGGACATGGGAAGGCGTCTATGTCAGTACGGACGATGGTGCGCGTTGGGAGCGGCCGGGCTTGAATGACGTTTTCGCGAACGCCTTATGCATCGATGAATCGGGGCGAATCTATGCAGGTGGAAACGGTGTGTATCGCAGCAGCGACCGAGGTGCGGTTTGGGAGAAACTTATCGACCGCCTTGAATCGAACGTCGTTTGGACGATGGCGCGAAGTGCGAATGGAAGTTTGTTCTTCGGCTCAGGAAATGGTGCATATCGTTCCGAGGACGAAGGGAATACCTGGATGTTAGTTTTTCCCGATACATCTCGCATGCCCTATCAGGATGTCTTTTCCCTCGCCTTCGATTCGCATGATCGCCTCATCGTCGGTACGTGGCAGGGTGTGTTCATTCAGGATGATTCCGGCTGGGTGCAGCGGAACACCGGCCTCACTGCAACGGAGGTGTATCACTTATTCAAAGCATCCGACGGTACCATCTATGCCGCCCAGCTTGGAAACAGCATCGCGGCATCGACGGACGGAGGGCGGTCGTGGTCGGACATCGGATGGTACGGACAAGCTTTCGATATCGCCGAAGCGAATGACGGAACGTTGTTTGTCGCCGGAGAGAAATACAAAATGAAAAGGAAAGGCTCGACAGAATGGGAAACGCTCCCCGATCCACGACCGATTGCCGACCCGAGAAGCATCCTGCTCACATCGAATCATACATTGCTTGCAGGCCTTACCTACGATGGCATCTACCGCTCGACGAACTTCGGAGAGACATGGGAACTGGCCGCGACGAACACGCATGCAACATGGCGCTTCATTCAGTTGAAATCCGGGACACTACTTGCCGGTGGGAGTATCGGCATAGACCGTTCGACCGACGATGGGGTATCATGGCAACCGATAGCCGGATTGCCGCAGTCCAACTTTCGTTCGTTTGTCGAAACGAGTGACGGGAAAGTGTTTGCAGCTTGCGAATCCGGTGGATCGGACTTCGCCGTTTACCTGTCAACCGATGACGGGAAAACCTGGAGTGCATCCGGTCCCGCCTCCGTGGATGGATACTCGGTCGCACTATCGCATCAGGGCATACTCTATCTCGGAACTTATGAACACGGAGTTTACTCGTCCACAGACCTCGGGCGAACATGGACACGTTCGGATAATCAACCGGCGAACGAAAATGTGATGTCTCTTCTTGCGCTCCCTGACAATACGCTCCTGGCAGGCACGCTTTCGAACGGCGTTTACCGTACATCACAAACGACGACGCGAATAGATCCGGGAAGCGCTGCAGCGCAGCCGGTATCCTTCATAGACATTTCGCCTCAACCGATCATTCGCTCAGGCGAGATTCGCTTTCGGACGGATGGCGGCCGTGTGCGCCTCCAACTCTTCGATCTCACTGGAAGGGCTGTCCATACTCCTATCGATAAAGAACTCTCTACCGGTGAGCATACTTTTCCACTCTTAGCATCCTCGCTTCCAAGCGGGCTGTACATCTGCCGGCTTTCGAGAGGAGAATACTCCGTCTTGCGTTCACTCACCGTCGTCCGCTAAAGGAATCGCGAGTGAAAACTCCGGACCGAATCGGTCTCATGCCGGTGATGCGAAGCAATGTGCCGGAAGCAGGCGCGGGTTTATATTGTGCGGGCAGGATGAAACATGAACGCTGCTCTCCTCTTCCAAATCGTTCCGCAATTCGAACCGAGTTCCTTCTTAACGGACATTCCGTCGCTGTTTGAGAAAGGCGCGGTTGCGCTTTTGATCGGTGCGCTCGTCGGGCTTGAACGCGAGCGCTCGCTTCAGGACCGCAAACAGCTTTTCGCCGGCATCAGGACATTTCCCCTGATCGCGTTGCTTGGCCTGCTTGCCGCGCTCATCGGTTCCATCACGGGCATGTGGTCGTTCATCGCCTTTGCCGTCGGATTCATGGCGCTCATCATCGTTGCGTATGTCTTTTCCGCGCGGCAGGGCTTTCCCGGCATGACGAGTGAAGTCGCCGCAATGATCGTCTTCATTCTCGGCGCGTTTACGTTTTGGGAAATGTACCTCGTCGCGATTGCCGGGAGCGTCATCCTTGCGCTTTTCCTTTCGCTCAAGGCGCCGCTGCACTCCTTCATCAGCAAAGTGCATGAGGAAGACATTTACGCAACGTTGAAGTTCGCCATCATCACGGCGATCATTCTTCCCGTCCTTCCCGACAGGACGATGGGGCCGTTCGACGTACTCAATCCACGACAGATCTGGTACATGGTCATCCTTATCGCAGGAGTGAGTTTCCTCGGATACATCCTCGTGAAGATCATGGGACCCGGCAAAGGAATTTCCCTTACGGGGCTTGTCGGCGGAATGGCATCGAGCACAGCCGTCACGCTTTCGCTATCGCAAAAGAGCAAGGAAGCGCCCGACCTTGGAAGACTCTTCGCCGCAGCGATCGTTCTCGCTTGCACCGTACTGTATCCTCGTGTCGCAATCGAAATCGCAATCATCAACGGGGACTTGCTGCGAGCGATGTGGCCATACCTGCTTGCGCTTGCCGGCGTCGGCGTACTCCTGAGCCTGATCCTTCTTCGCGGTACGAGAGAAGAATCCGGCGACGCCGTGAAGCTCGAAAACCCGTTTCGTCTGACGACGGCGTTGTGGTTCGGAGTGATCTTCGCCGCGATTCTCTTTCTCTCGAAGGCTGCCCAGGAATATCTCGGCGACAGCGGCGTCTTCATCGCGGCTGCGCTCTCCGGCGTGACCCAGGTCGATGCGATCACCCTTTCGATGGCAAGCCTTTCGAAAACGAGCGTGCCCCAGGTGACGGCGATATCAGCGATACTCATTGCCGTCGCGGTCAACACGGTTATGAAGAGCGTGATGGTGCTTTTCTTCGCGTCGCCTTCCCTGCGACGGTTCGTGCTTCCCGCGCTCATATCACTTTTCCTTGCAACGCTGCTCGTGGCCGGAGTCGTTCACGGATGAAGCGCGACGGAATAGCTGTCGTCATCGTCGAGGATATCGCGGACTATCGCGAGACTCTTCGACTCGCCATCGAATCTGATTCTTCGCTGTGCGTTACGGGGGCATACGCCAATGTCCCTTCCCTTCTCGATGTAATGAAGGAAGCTCCCGACCTCGTCGTGATGGACATCAATCTTCCGATGATGTCGGGCATCGAAGGCGTCGTGGAATTGAAGAAGCGTTTCCCGGATTTAGACGTGCTTATGTGCACGGTGTATGAGGATGACGACAATATCTTTCAATCTCTGCGAGCCGGTGCGTGCGGCTACATCCTCAAGAGCACACCTCTCGATGAAATCCTCGCGGCGATCCACGAAGTGTATGATGGCGGAGCGCCGATGACGCCGAAAGTTGCCCGTCGCGTTCTCTCGATGTTCCGACCGAAACCGGCGGCCCATCCGAGCGACGAGTTGTCCGAGAGAGAATCGGAGCTCCTTGCGCTTCTCGGTGAAGGGAAATCGTACAGAGCCATCGCCGATGCGCTCTCCATTTCGCTTGGCACCGTTCAATCCCATGTAAAAAACATCTATCAAAAACTCCACGTGCACTCGAAGTCCGAGATCATCACCTGGCTTTCATCGCAGCCGCGTGCGCGTGCAACCTCAGGAGGTATTCATGGCAAATGATGAGCGTGCGTTCAAAGGCGCCGGCGGGACGAGCGGGGGCATCGGACAGTTTTTCCTCGGCCTCGCTCTCTTCGTGCTTGGGCTGTATCTCTTTCTCAGCCGCATCATCGTCTTTTCGAATCTCTGGACGATACTCGGTTTCAATGCATTCGGCGTCGCTCTCATTCCGCTGATGCTCGGAGTCGCGCTGCTGTTCTTCAACGGAAAGTCCATCGCCGGCTGGATACTCGCAGTCGGCAGCTTTCTCATCATCCTCATCGGAATCATCACGAACCTGACGTTCTTCTTCCTGCCGACGAATCTCATCATCACGCTGCTCATGCTCGGCATGATCGCAGCAGGGTGCGGATTGATGCTGCGGTCACTGAAGCCGCAGAAAGGGTGAGATATCCTGTCAATTGATAGGATAGCGAGACGCAGCGAATGCAATTTTCAATTGCGTGGCGATGAAAGCACGTGTAGATTGCCATGCACCTTTGAAAGGAGAATGAAGTGAGCACATCTGGTTCGAAAATCTTTGAAGGAAAAATTCGCCCGAATGTCGATCCAATAGACTGGTCAGATCCTGAACCCGGAGACGAACGATACAGTCCAAACCAGATGATCAGTGCATGGAAAGCAGGGGTAACGACTGGAATTGAAAGTGCGTTTGCAGCTGCGCAGGAATGGTTCGCGAGAAAGCGAGAAGAAAACATCACAAAAGCTGCGGCACATACTCACACCATTCTTAAGTGGCTCATTCAAAAAGGACTTCATCCTATCTCTGCGCGATTGAACGAAGCACGCTTCGATGCACCTGAGGTACTCGTACTTCTTCCGCCGGAGGAATACGCTGGACGCCAATTCGAAGGAGTTTACGATTACGTTGGAGAGCGTGAAAATGAATGGCGCACTCCGGAGTACATGATTCACTTCTCGTTCTCATACGTCGGTGAGAATTTCAACGAGGATTTACTGAAGGCTGACGGCTATTTACGTTACCATACATTTCTTGGGAAATGAGCAAGATTCGGGCTGAACGCAATGAAGCCATCTGTTCATTCCTGCATGATAATGGAAGATGGCCTGACTGGGTTGTGACGACAGCGTTCTATTCAGCGCTCCATTACGTTCGAAGCAGACTTTTCCCATTATCGCTCGGAGATCAAGTCTATCGAAATTTCGAAGAGTATTGTGCGCTCAATTCGCACTTTCGTCAGGATAAACACCAACTACTCCTGACACTCGTCTTTCAACACCTTAGGCCTGCGTACGAATCGTATCGATTCCTCATGAACGAATCGAAGAAAGCTCGCTATAACGATTATGACACACCACGGAATATCGCCAGCAAAGCAGTCGAATGTCTTTCCACAGTGAAAGAGCTCTGCTGATTCAAATCCTCATGCATATCACAATGTGATTCAGCAGTTTTCATTCCCTCACTCAATCGTGCAGTTCTGTATATAGCGGAAACTGCTCGCAATATGCTTTCACTTCGCCGCGTACGCGGTCGAGCGTTGCCTCATCGGAAATATTGCTGATCACCGTATCGATCTGCCGGGCAATGAAAACCATGTCCTTCTCCCGAAAACCGCGTGTCGTGATGGCTGCCGTTCCGAGACGAATCCCGCTCGTGACGAACGGCGAACGGTCGTCGAAGGGAACCATGTTCTTGTTGAGCGTGATTCCGGCGCGTTCCAAAGCCTGTTCAGCTTCTTTTCCCGTGACGTTCTTGTTGTGAAGATCGATGAGCATCAGGTGATTGTCGGTGCCGTTCGAAATGAGATTGAATCCTTTTTCAACGAGCAGTTCACCGAGGTTTGCCGCATTGTTCTTCACTTGCCGCGCATAGTTCGCAAACGTCGGCTGTAATGCTTCATTGAACGCAACGGCCTTCGCAGCGATGATGTGCATGAGCGGCCCGCCTTGCACGCCGGGCATCACGGTGCTGTCGAGAATTTCCGACATCATTTTCGTTCGGCCGCTCTTCGCCATGACGATGCCGAACGGATTCTCCGCGTCCTTCTGCATCATGATGACGCCTCCTCGGGGACCGCGAAGGGTCTTGTGCGTCGTTGATGTGACGACGTGGCAATGCGGCATCGGATCGTCGAGGAGTCCGGTGGCAATGAGCGCCGCGGGATGTGCGATATCCGCCCAGAGAAACGCGCCGACCTTTTCCGCGATCGCGCGAAAGCGAGCATAGTCGATGTTGCGCGGATACGAGCTTGCGCCGGCGATGATCATCTTCGGTCTCTCGCGAAGCGCGATCGCTTCAAGTTCGTCGTAGTCGATCGTGCCGGTTTCCTTCTTCACGCCATATGGGATGATGGAGTACAACTGTCCGCTGAAGTTGACCGGTGAACCGTGTGTGAGGTGTCCGCCGTGCGCTAAGTCCATGCCGAGCACTTTGTCGCCCGGCTTGAGGTAAGCGAAATACACGGCCTGATTTGCCGTCGCGCCTGAGTGGGGTTGAACGTTCACGTACTCCGCACCGAAGAGCTGCCGCAGGCGCTTGCGTGCAAGCTCCTCCGCATCATCGACGAACTCACAGCCTCCGTAGTAGCGCTTGCCGGGATAGCCTTCCGCGTATTTGTTCGTCATGACGCTGCCGGCGGCTTCCATCACCGCAGGCGAAGCGTAGTTCTCGGAGGCGATAAGCTGGAGTTTGGTTACCTGCCGTTCGATTTCATTCTGAATGATCTGGTGAAGTTCGGGATCTGATTGTTGAAGGGTTGACATGAAAGTTTCCATTTATTCGGGAGTGATTCATCGCGTGAAAGCTACGAAATGAGCCGGAGAGAGCCTTACACTGTTATGCGTTTATCCCGTAGTTTCCATTCGATGAGCACGCGGATAGAAAGTCTTCAGCGATACCTCGACGAAGCCCTCGAAGGCGTCGATGATCCACGCATACTCGAAGCGGGATGCGGTTCGTTGAGCCACCTTTCGTTTCCTCGCGACGCCCGCGTTACCGGAATCGATATTTCGCAATCACAGTTGGATCGCAATCCGTTCATTCAGGAAAAAATCTGTGCGGATATTCAGAAGCATCGCTTCGCGGAAGGCACATTCCACGCAATCGTATGCTGGGACGTTCTCGAACACCTTCGCGCGCCTGAACAAGCGTTGGAGAATCTGTTTGCCGCGCTTCGCACCGGTGGAATGATGATTCTTGCGCTTCCGCACGTGCGCTCACTCAAGGGATTGATTACGCGCTTCACACCGCATGCATTCCACGTGTGGGTGTATCGCCGCATTCTTCGCGATCGCGATGCGGGGAGAAATGACCGGGCACCGTTTCGTACCTATCATCGGTCAGGCATCGCGCCGGCGGCGTTGGAACGCTGGGCCGGACTTCATCAGGCAGACATTCTCATGCTGGAAACGTATCGCAACGAGTTTGTCGATTGGGTGGAAGAGCGAAACGTGGTATTGCGGCAAATATGGCGCGTGTTTCAGGTTGTCGTCCGTGCAGTTTCATTTCAAAGGATCGACGTGGAGAACACCGACGTGCTTTTCGCTCTCAGAAAAGCGTAACGTGCGTCACTCGCTTTCCAATGCGATGCGCGCTTCTTCGAGTTCGCGTTTGTGTTCATCACTCACGACCGGGTATTGAAGATCGAGCGATTCGAGACGCGAGAGAATGATTTCAGAAACGGCAACGCGCGTGAACCACTTATGGTCTGCCGGGATCACGTACCACGGCGCATACTCCGTGCTCGTATGGGCTAGGACTTCTTCGTATGTATACATGTACTTGTCCCAATGCTGACGTTCACGAACGTCCTGCAACGAGAACTTCCAGTTCTTCTCCGGCGTGTTGATGCGTTTGAGGAAACGCTTCTTCTGCTCCCCCTTGGAGACGTGCAGGAAAAATTTCAGAATGATGATGCCGTTGCGCGTAAGGTAGCGTTCGAGGTTGTTTATGTCTTCGAAGCGACGCTTCCACATGTCCTCCGTCATCGCCGATGCGGGGAGTTTCAGTTTCTCGCGGATGGCATCGTGCACGCGAACGATCAGGACGTCCTCATAATAGGAGCGATTGAATATGCCGATGCGGCCACGCTCCGGCAGCGCTTTCATGTATCGCCAGAGAAAGTCATGGTCCTGTTCTTCCGCGCTCGGCGTTTTGAAGCTGAACACCTGGCAACCCTGTGGATTGACTCCGGACATGACATGCTTGATCGTGCTGTCTTTTCCTGCAGCGTCCATTGCCTGAAAGATCAGCAGCAAGCCGTAAGTATCGCTCGCATAGAGAATATCCTGCATCCCCGCGAGCTTCTTGACGGATTGTTCAAGCTTTTCCTTCGCGTCCTGTTTGCTGGAATACTCCCCGGTGAAAGCCGTATCGAATTTCTTGAGCGAGACCTTCGTGCGCGGCTCTATGTGAAAGGAATTTCTCATGGATGATCCTCCGTATTGATGGAAGCAAGATGGAGAAAAACACGAGAGAAAGAAATCTCCCGTGAGATTTTCGGATATGCCGCAGGATGCAGGTCGATGATTCCTTTCTGTAATGCACGCGGAAGCATTGGCATGGCGTTGAATCCCGTCTCGCCTTCGTTTGTCGCGATACCGTGCACGGGTATTTGAAATAGCTCAGGGTCACGATCTTTGTCCATCCTTCACCCGAGCCGTATTTTGCTCCATGTTTTTTGTCGAACCAACCATTCCTTCTATGCTCGATCATACAGATTTTGAAATCACGGTTGAAGAGACCTACGAATTTATCGAGCGGCGTATCGATGAATTAGCCATCAATCACGTGGAAGTCACCGCTCACGGTGGAAACTGCGTTATTGAATTCGAGGACGTGTCCCGCATCGTCATGAAGCGCGACACCGCCGAGCGTCGCATTCAATTGGAACATACAACGGGGACGATCCATCGGTTTTACTACGACGACGTTGAAGAGGAGTGGTTCAACGAAACGACCGAGGTGCCGCTCATCGCATCGTTGAATAAAATGATCTCTGAAAAAGTCGGCCGAGCGATCGACTTGAAGGAAGAGTAGCGTGTCGGGAGAATCGCTCGTCTATCCCGGCTCCGTCTTTTCACTGACCAATCATGAGGTTTTCGTCATTACGGCGAAAGATGGGGAACAGGAAAGCGGTTTCGTTGCGACGTGGCTCATGCCGGCGACGCTCGTACCCGATCTCCCGCGCGTCGTCGCGGTTTTTTCACCGATGAATTACACGTTCGAGCTTATCCGGAAGAGCGGACGCTTTGTCGCGAACATGCTCGCGGAAGATCAATACGAGTGGCTTCCGCTTTTCGGATTGAACTCCGGTCGCGATCGAAACAAGTTCGAAGGCATCGCGCTCGAACGATCACCGAGTGGATTGCCCGTCCTCCCCGGCACGTGCGGTTGGAGCGAATGCCTCACCGTGAACAGCATGGACAGCGGAGACCGCGTCATCCTTCTCGCCGACGTCGTGGAATCGTTCGTCGAGTTGGGAAAGAAACCGCTTCGCAAGTACGATGCATTCGCAAAGCAGCCTCCGGGAATCGCACTGAAGCTCATCGCAAAACACAGGCACGACGGGAAACGGGACAGAAACTTCATCAAACGATTTCGAGAGATATGACTGCAAGACTTACCATAAATCCGAAAGGCTCCGTGAAAATCGAAGGAGATTTCGAACTCTACGACGCGGAGGGAAACCGCTACGACCTCGGCGGACGCGAAGTGATAAAACTCTGTCGATGCGGACACACGAAGAATGCTCCCTTCTGCGACAGCACACACCGCGAGATCGGATTCGACGACGAATCGAAAGCGCGTGCATTGCCTCCCATTCAACCGAAAGCATAACCCGAATCATCGCAACGCAGGCGACGCTGCTTCCTTTACAGCACGAGCCAGAACGTTACCGTGACATACGCATGGCGCCACACGCCGAAACGCGGTGATCCTTCGTACACGTTCGTCTTCACGACTTCAAGCGTGTTCTCGACGGGTGTGCGATACGACGCTTCTATCGAGATGTCTTCGAGTGAGAAACCCAAACCGAGTGACAAATAGAGATTGTGCAGAACTTTTTTCGAATAAAAGACCACCTTCGAAGTATCGTCTCTCTGCAGAACGCGCTCCTGTTCGAAGTGGTGAAGGTACGTTGCAGATACTGAGCCGAAAAGACCCTGGCCGAAGCGCGTTCCGATTTCCCCATAGACGAACTTATGCGAGCCGCCGATCCTGCTGCGGAAAAACCAATCGGCGCGGTCGAACACGTTATCGAGTGCATACTCTCCCATGAACGAAAGTCCGGGATATGCTTCGATCGTGGAGACTGACGTGATGGGATCCGCAACGAACAAGTGTCCTTCGGCACCGAGGAGATAACGGCTATACACTTCCTTCTTTTCGATGATGAACTTCATCGGTTGCTGCTGCTGCTGCCCGAACGACATCATGAACGGAAGTGCAATGAGGGAGAGAAGGATAAAATGCCGGGATTTCATGTGGTGGGGCGACGGCTCGTTTGGATTGCCGCCGTCAGCGAATGTAGCCCTGCCAACGCTCTCAGGCAATCGAATCTCAACTGCCGAGTTCTTTCGCCGTGATTCTTCGCGTCCAGATTTCGTTGCCGTCTTTATCGAAAATCGTAATCGTCATCACGCGCTCCTTGCGTGGACCGCTGAATTTCAGCGTCGCGAAGTTGTGCTTCATCACGTGGGTCCCCTGAACGCGCAGCGTGTTGGCTTCATCTCCGGATTTCGTGTTGACGCCTGCGGTAAGGGATGAGACCGTAAGATCGTACAGCGGATAGGTTTCCTCGCGCGGCATCATGGTAAGCTCGGTGTGATGCCTGTCGCCATCGATGAAGAAGACGCCCTGGATACCGTTCTTCTTGATTGCGTCCAGGAATTCCGTGCGTTCCTCTTCGTAGTTGGCGTAGTTCTCATAGACCGCTGCCGTATTGAGCACCTGCCCGCCGATGGCAACGATCTTGAACGTCGCCCTGCTTGTGGAAAGTGCATCGATGATCCAGTGAATCTGTTTATTGCCGAGTATGTGCCGCTCGCCGGTCAGCCGCCTGTTCGGTGTACGGAACCATCGGTTATCGAGCAGGAAAAACTCCACGTCGCCCCATTCGAAACGCGAGGCGATTCCTCCCGCCCCATGCACGCCGTAGTTCGGATTCCCGGAAAAAAGCTTGAAGGCTGCAAGCGTCTGTTCCTTGTTCCAGAAGCCGCGGTCGCTATCGTTCGGACCGTAATCGTGATCGTCCCAGATCATGTAATGATGCGTCGAGGCGAGCAGCGGCTGCAGCTCGGGAATCGAACGCGTGTTCGTCCATCGGCGGATGATGCCCGTCCACGTGTTCCAATCGACTTCGCGCAAATACGTGTTGTCACCGAGCCAGAGCATGAGTTCGGGACGCTTCGAGTGAATCGCCTGCATAATCTCGTATTCGCTTCCGTACGGTGTGCCGGGACGGTCGTATTGTTCCTCGTTGACATAGAAACAGCTTCCCGTCGCAACGGTGAACTCCGGTGGATCGGTTCGCCACTGCCAGAGAGTGAGCGTCTGAAACTCCGTCGGATATGGTCGCTTCACGAGCTTGTTGTTGATGTAGAGATCGTACCAGTATCGCTTTCCCGGCTCAACCTGATCCGCGACGAGTTTGGCGACGCAGCCTTCGTTCTTCTTCGTTGGGAAGTCCGCGGTGCGATACCTTTTCGCCGGATTGTCGATTTCGTAGTAAGTGAAATGCACCTTCGCTTCCGCTTTGGTTTGCACCCACAGCAACACCTCACGATAGTCCGCATACCCAAGCATCGGACCGGATTGAAGCAGGTCTTGCTGAGCGAAACAAAGGCTGCTGATCGAGGCGAAGAGGATGAAAGTAAGGACGGGAGGGAAGGGGCGTATTTCGGAAAGTGTATTCATCGCGCTGCAAAATATGTTCGAAGGGAGGCAATACGAAACAGGATGATGATTCCACGTCTCGACATTCGACGACTTTGCAAATCGCGCGTCAACTCGCTAAGGTTGTGCGGAAAGCTTGCTCACCCTTCATCCACTTCTTTCGAAAGGCCTGGTATGGCACGACAGACATTCATCAATCTCCCCGTGAAAGACCTCGACAGATCCGTTGCCTTCTTTACGGCGCTGGGATTCACGTTCAATCCGCAATTCACTGATGAGAACGCGACGTGTATGATCATCTCCGAAGAAAGCTTCGTGATGCTTCTCGTTGAACCGTTCTTCAAGTCCTTTTCACGCAGAGATCTGTGCGACACGGCCCGGAACGCGGAAGTGATCACAGCCCTCTCTGCCTCCAGCCGCGACGAAGTCGATGGCCTGATTCAAAAAGCTATAGAACACGGAGCGAATGAACATCGCAAGCCGGAAGACCACGGCTGGATGTACGGCCGTTCCTTCTCCGATCCTGACGGACACATCTGGGAAATCTTCCACATGGATATGAACGCGATGCCGCAGGCGTGACGTGTTTCTGTCGATGAGAGGAATGCATTGTCTGTGGAATGATTTCCTCTCATTCACGGAACAGTTTCGCCAGCGATAACCTCCCAATAAACCGAACGCTGTGACCGAACGAATGACGTTCGAAATCTGGGTAAACGCTGTAATCGTAGCGAAGCAAATAATCGACAGATAGCTGGAATATCGATTCTGGAAAAAACAGAATACCGGCGCTGAGACCACTGCTATAGGTTGCTTTACCCGTTGAAAGGGCTTTTTGTATAGGAAGGCGGAAATACTCCGTGTAATAAAAAATGGAAGAAATCATTCCGCCGATATACGGCGATGAAATGTGGTCACCGTGAAAGTATTGGTACCAACCTAAATGTATGCCTAAGCCATAGTGCATAGGATCCCGGCTCCACCCGTAATGCATAAGTACGTGCAATTCCTGGCTTTTTGACAACGACATCGCCACTCCGAGTGCTAATTCATGCGAAGGATCAAAATTCGGTAAGTTAAAAAACTGAACAAGCAGAGAAGGATTCGACAGATCCCTTGCGAAAACAGAATCCACTGCAGATGGCGATTGTCCGAACGCGGCAATCGATAAGAATACGCATGCCGTGAGAATGCTTTTCATAACTTATACATCAACGTTAATGATGCGTAAGTGCTGAATGACCACATTTCAAATGAAGATACTTGCTTAAACCGAGTGTCATCCGCGTATTCTCTTGTGTATGAAAGCGATATGCGGTATTCTGCGGTCAGAGAGATTCTTTTACTTATCGTGGCACCTACACCAAAACCGAATCCGCCGGCGATGTTCCATATTGAGCGTGTTGTACTCCATGTTGATACTCTACTTATATCCATCCTTTCGAAATCGGATGAGCTCCAACTATTTCCCCCTTGCACGGATGGTGCAGTAAATACATAGAAGGCATCCCAGTTGCGAATAGGGAATAGCGGAGAAACGAAAAGAGATAACTGCGACTCTGTCCCCTTCCTCAGGTCATGAAAGGGATAATCAGAAGATCTTGTTGAACTTTCGGATCTGTGACTGACGATGACGGCGATACGCCACAGAGCATCCGGTGATCGCTGGAATCCGATACCGACGCCGCCTTGATAGCTGTATGTAGTCAAAGATGAGACGGAGAACAGGAGCGAAGGCGATGTCTCCAAGAACCATTCGTTCTTACTCGCCTCCTGAGCGAAGAGGCCGTGACAGAGGAACATCAGTGCGAATACTATTGCACGGATGTGTCGTTTCGCTATAGCCATAAGGTTACCTTAATGTGAATGAGATTTTCTGAAGTGGATTGAGAGAACGGAGCAAAGAGTGTCACGATATTGCTGGTCGGTACTACCACGATGCTTTCTCGAACAAGTACGGGGTATATCCGATGCTACCATTGTGAACTTTATCGATCAGAGTTTAACCATGATCGCTAGAGATAATGAAGTCCCGCAATACAGGCCGTCGAACAAAAACACCGGAGCATATGATGGGGAAAAAATCAGCCGATACTCCCCCGTAAACGTGATTTGTGAGGAGACAGTTAATCCACCTCCAAGTCCAATACCACCGGCAAAATTCCAATCCTCGTTGGAGTAACTCCCCGAAAGGTACTCCATAGGATTTCGGTTCTTCCACTCGCTTGAACTCCATGAATAACCACACTCTATAAATGGCGCCGTGAAAAGATAGTAGATATCCCATTTCCGAAGCAGAAATATCGGAGAAAAGGAAAAGGAAAGGGTTAAGTTTGAGGATTTCTCGTCACTGGAAAACAGCGTATCACTCACATCAATCGAACGCGAAGACCTGTATCGTACACTCGCGCCAACGCGCCAAAGTGTCCACGGTGTAGCGTGAAGACCAATACCAACTCCGCCCTCGTAGTCGGTCAATGAGTGTGCTGATATGCCAAACAAAAGCGATGGTGTTATGTCCGCAAACCAGTCGTGTGCTTTCTTATCCTGCGACAGAAGAGATTGACTGCACAGCCCGACGCCAAGCAATGCCCCTATGAGTACTATCTTCCAACGCATTCAGGCTCGTTCCAAGAGTGATGAGAACCTTTACCGACCGAAAACATAGAGCAAAGCTCGAACAAATCAAAAGGGTCGTTGATGTGTGCAATGGAGTTTCAGTTAACCCGAAGTAGCTTCGCTGCATTCCCAAATCCAGAATCGAAGGTTGAGCAAGTAAAGGCTTCCTTCTGTCTCTCAAACCTCGAATGCGCATGTCAGGTGATGCAGCCGTTTATTTACGGAGAATCATTCTTCGAGTGAACACGCCTTGATCGGTAATGAGTCGGTAGCTATACACACCTGACGGAAGCGATGTCGCGCCTTCAAAGATGACTGAGTGAAAACCTTGAGTGATTGACTGATCGACGAGAACAGAAATCATTCGACCCAGAACATCGACACCTCCAGCTTGACCTTGGACTTAGCCTCAACCTCGAAGGAGATTGTGGTTCTGGAATTGAACGGATTGGGGGAGTTCTGATAGAGTACCGGTGATCGTGGTCGTTGTTCTCTCTCTATGGAGACGATCTTACCGTATGTCGCGCCGGAAATGACCGCTCCGTTGAGGCCATAATCTCCGCCAAGGGAAGGTGTAATTCGGATCGGTCCGATACTGTCGGCAATAGTAATGATGTGGTATGCATCGATGCCGGGATGTTCTCCTTCATAAAAGGTGAAGGTTCGCCTTGGCTCTCCAAATATGTTCCATGTACCAGTATCCAGCACAACGACCATCATGACCCTACCGGAATTGAAATAGAACGACGTGTCACCAATCGCTCGTGAAAAATCGAACCTGACGTACTCCTGGCTGTCAGCTTGAGAGTAGATGAAAACCTGATTTCCGACTTGCCGCTCGAATGGCCCATAGTCTTCGAAGGCAGCGTATGTATGTCCATTTGGCATTGTCGTGTCACGGACAATCTTGAGATTGATGTAATCGTAGATAATCGGGTTCGTCGATAGGATAACAGAAAGTTGCCACTTATTCCCAGCGGACAGTGGGTAATAGATATCTTGTGCACAAAGGCTTCGTGCGAGACAAAATGTGAGGATGTACACAAAGGTCCGAATCATAGAACCTCTCCTTATAGAGTGATCAATACCGTTGAAGAACATTGGCTTCCATCATCCATTGCTCAATGTAAATCGAATCGATGACGGTAGCGAGCCACTTCTCCATTAACCATAGGGAGGCGTCCAGCCCTTTTCGTCTTTCATGGTATGGCTACGCAGAGTGTGCGGAGTGCTCGTCATTCTCGCAGGGATTTATCTGCTGGCTTCGATCGAGTAAAAGGATCCGCCTTGTTTTATCTATCACCTCACTTATTCGCTTCCGAACTTCTTCTCCAACACCGTCCTCAAGCTTGGCTCACCGATCTCCTGAAGTTCGTACGTCACGCGCACTGGGGAATCAAGCGACGTTCAATACTCCAAGCAATCGCAACCGTGCGCTGATAGGATTGATCATTGATGCTTTCATTTGAGTCAGAATAGCGCCGATTGCTGATTCGTACGACATCCTGATTGACATGAAATCAAAAAGACTCTCCACTGGTTCGAACAAGGAATCGCGCTGTTCGAACCGCTGAAAGAGCCAGTGATCAGGCAACACCTGTGCATCACCCGATTGTGTTACCCGCATGAGATTCAATTCCTGGTGGACAGTACCATCTTCCAAACCGATCGTGATCAAGGTAAGGAAGACGGTATAGGGTTGTTCATGACTCAAACGCGAGATACAGCTCACGTCGCCTGGAAATGCAGACTGTTGAAAATGCTCTACCACTGCATCTACGAAAGGATGTCCGAGACCAAGGAATTCGACACTCTTTTTTCTCATAGCCGCGTCACGATCGAAAGTGACAGTGTCATACTTCGCGGAAACACTTGGGTACCGTAAAAGACTGGGAGGGGTCTGTATGGAATGAAACTCATCACGGGGAAGAACAGCGCCTTCCAATCGGAGTACTGCTTGAAAAATGAATTCCATTAGGTGATCAAGTGTAAACGATCCCTCCATCGCGAGATAATCGCGCAAATCGAATGAATCGAGATCTTGAGTGAAGGATGAAAGCGCTTCACTTGCTTCACGCGCTTTCCGTATCGCTTCTTCAATCTCGTGTTCCGTTCGTCGGTAATCTCTGTCCAAGATAGCACGCTTGTACAGATCGAGATAGCTGGGACTGGAACCGAGAAATCCCAGTATTTCATTGCGGAAATCTTCACGCGGCTCACCTGTGGATGAATCTACTTTACCGATTTGTGACGCAATTTCCCTCAACTTCCTGTTCAGAAGGTCATAGATATGTTCTTCTACAGTATCCTCGGCAATGAGATTATATATCTGTGCCGTTTCCTTCTGCCCGAAGCGGTGAATGCGCCCTATGCGTTGTTCAACCGCCATAGGATTCCAGGGCAAATCGTAATTGAAAAGGATCCTTCCGATCTGAAGATTGATCCCTTCTCCACCAGCCGATGTGCAGATAAGGAATTGTGCACCTCGTTCATCCCAGAACCTTTCTACAGCTTCAATCTTGTTTTCCAGTGGACCACCCCGAATGATCGCAATCTTTTGTTTTCCATAAAGCGCCCCCAACTCCTCCTCGAGAAATTTCAAGGTCTCGATGTACTGCGTAAAGATCACGAACTTCTCGGATGGGTTATCCTGCCGGATAGATTCGATTGCGTTGATGAGCGTTTCAAATTTCCTATCCCGACCGTCAGGAATAACGGAGATGAGCGAACGGACTTTCCGAATCTCATCGGGAATATTCACCGTGGCATAGAGTTCTTCCTCTGCCTCTTCGTCAGCGTCAAGGGACCACAGTGTGCTTTCTTCGACGAGAAATTTGCGACTCACCTTTTGTCTGGTCTGCGCTATGAAGGCATCGATGTCGCCTGTATTGGCAGCGATATTATCAATGCCAAGGATATGTGAAGTAATCATGCGCATTTCATCCTGCACTTCCAGAATCTTCCGATCTATAGTCTCGTCAGGCCCACGCTTCGATCTCTTCTGCTCTAATTCCATATAATGGCGGATGAGCAATACGAGCAATCTTCGACGCAATGCCTGCCGGATAGCACGAATGCTGGAGGACATGATCTTCTGAAACGTCGTCATGACAAACCCGATCGCGCGTTCCTCTGTCGTCACTTTGGTTTCACCGATCCGGGCAACGGAGTACCCCTCCTTGAGGTATTCCGTAAGCTTCTCATAGAACATTCGCTCCCGTGCGGATTGCAGAAAGCGTTCTGTATGAACCTGACGACGCATGAAAATAGGATTCCCGTGACGATCCGTTACCTCCCGTTTCGTTCGACGAATCATGACCTGATTCAAAAGCCCTCGATGCTGGATCATGGCCTCTTCGGAATCGAACAGCGAATCGTTCAAGAGTTGGATGAGCGACCAGAACTGATAGGTGTTTCCCTGATGGGGTGTTGCAGAAAGGAGAAGGAAATCCCTCGTGTGAGAACGAAGGGATTCGGCAAGACGATAGTTTTGAGTTGGGACGATTTTCTTTCCATACCGATTGCGACTCAAATGGTGGGCTTCATCGAAAACGATCACGTCCCAACGAGGACCCGCAAGCAAACGATCGAGCCTCGGGCTGCGCTTGATCGTATCGATGGAAACGATCACCTTGCTTTTCATTTCCCACGTTGTTGAGCCGTGGTCCATGAAGTCGATCCCAAGAATTTCGAAATGCAGTCGAAATGCATCCCGTAATTCCTGTTGCCAGTTTTTGATCAGGCCTGCCGGCGCAATGATCAACATGCGTGACGCTTCACGCCGGGACTCCAGTTCCCTAAGGATCATGCCGATCTCGATCGTTTTCCCCAGCCCCACTTCATCAGCGATGAGATAGCGACGACGGTGTGATGCAACCACGTCCCGAGTCAGCAGAATCTGATGAGGTAACAATTGCGTTCGACTGTTCGAGAGTTGACCTCCCTTGTTTTGCAATGGAAACTGAAACGCGAGTTGTTTGAAGAGTACGTCATTCGGATCGTCGAACATTCCCTTCTTCAATCGCTCCCATAAGTCGGGGGCATGCTCGAGACGCTCGACAGGGAAGCTTTCCAATCGTCGTAATCCACTGGTTTCAAAGATAATGTCCGCCTGATACACGCCGTAGATATCACTCACACGTAGCACTTCGCCTATTCCGAGATCTTCTCGTCCGGCTACTCGGACACGTTGGCCGGGACTATAGGGTGTGCCCTTTTCCGATGTTCTGTCGGTAAACGCCGATGTATTCATATCTGTCCTTGTATCCTTTTCCTACTCTGATTCCACTTAACTCAGGTTGAACGGCGCCAAGTAATAGACGAAGCCGTTTTCCATCCGTTGTGGCGTTCCGAAAATGAGGTGCAGAGGCAATGGCTCAGGTTTCATTTCCAACCGAAGCTCTGCGCCTGCGACGAGATGCCCTTTCATGAAAACGATTTGAACATGAGGACATCGTTCAAAATCATTCGCGACACGCTTCAATCGATTTCGGATGTCTAACGCAATGGAGTGCATGTGGGGACGCGAAAAAAGCAGTACGTCCTCAAGGCCAACAACAAGCAGGTGACTGCTTTCGTGGAATGGAAATTCTTCCCTGTCCAATTCACGGAGGAAGTCCAGAAATCCGATACGGTGCGTGTTTGCCTTAAAACCCTGACCTGCCAAGCGGGGCGGTGAGAGATGGTTGTGTTCTATGAGTATGTAGGACATGGCATTGCCTCACGTATTGAAGAGCGTACGCTCGTCGATGAGGGAGAGGATTTTCCTGGAGGGAACGGTGAAGATATTCCGGTCATGCAGATATGAAAGCGCGGCGCGAAGTTGCGGACGCAAACCACGAAGACGGTCGAGCCACGGTAGCACGTTCTCACCGTTCTCCGCGAGACCCAACAGCAGTTGCACGCAATCCACGAAGAGCAGGCCCTTGGGCAGCGGTGAACCGTTCTCACCGAACAGCGGGAGTTGCGTCAACACCCCGTCGTCGTAGAACTTCTTCTTCAGGTCGTTGAGGCGCTCAACCGGTTGTTTGATCTCGAACGTACGTCCGCGCTTCGCGCGACCTTTGATGAGCAGGCCATGTTCCTTCAACTCGGACGTTTCGATGATGCCGCGCGTCTGCTTGCTGACGTGATCGCTCTGGATTTCCCGTTGACCGGCAAGAGCAGTGAGATAGACGTAGGAGACGGGATCGACGCCCTCTTCGAGTTCCGGCGGGAGCGGCTTCTCGCGCGCGACGATCTGATCGACGAGCATCTTGATTTCTTCCAACGCCTGATGCAGAGGTATCGGCTTGTCTTCATGATCCACGATGCGGTTGTAGTGCTTGCTGTACAGCTCGAGGCATTTTCCGATGAGGAGAATGTTGATATCAGCAGCAGGGAGTGGCTCGTTGCCGTACCTGCCGGACTCGATGAGCCTCGCTTCTTCGCGTGCCCTCTTCCTGATATCGTGCCGTACGCCTGCCCAGGAGCGCTTCGCCCAGGTCTGCTGGGCGGTTGCTTTCTTGCAGACGTGTATGAGATCGTAGGAGATGGCTTCGTTGTTCATCAGGTGCAGTGAGTTCTCCGCCTCCCCGTGTATGGGATACACGGCTTCGATGTAATAGCCCGCTTCACAGACCGATTCGAGCAGTGCCTCCCAGGCAGAGCCTTCAGCGTGATGGAAGGTGAATACAAGCAATCCGTCGTCTTTCAAGACGCGATGCCCTTCGCGGAAGACGGCGCGGAGTCCCTCCTTGAAGTCCTTCGATGATTTTCCCCGCGTTCTGTTCTCGATAATCTCCTCCGCCTTTGGCACATACTCCGGAAGAAACTGCGGATACTTCTCCTTCAGCAGGAGACGAAGCCAGACATAGAAGAAGTCCGACAACTCCGCGTAGTTGACATTGCCGGCGTATGGTGGATCTGTAATAACAAATTCTATGGAAGAGTTTTCTATCTCATCCATATTGGTTGATGATTTAGCTTTTAATAGGACATTTTCATCCAGCTCGAGGTTGGAAAGTGAATCATGGGAAGCTATCGGTTTATATTTTTCATCACAATATTTTAGATCAGTAGGATTAAGTGCGAAAGATTTTCCATCAATAACCTTCTCAAACGTATTGTTATATGTTTGATTTCCATATAGCGTACCCCAGACGTTGTTTTCGCAAATTGTCACCTTCGGTTGGTAATCATGACGGGCAAAAACTCCAGCGGACAAAAACCTCGTAGAGTGATATCTAGTAAACAAATTACTTGTCTCAAGCGCACTGAAAAACGCTGTTAATAACATCTCCTTTGCTACCTGCTCACCCTCCTCCCCAATCCCTTTCAGTAGCGTGCTCAGCGCCAACAACTGTCTGTCATTGAACATCTGCCACCAATAGCGGTAGTGATGTGAATGTAAGCCAGACTTCGTTTTTTCACCGACTGGTATTTCGGAAACCGGGTGCGGTAGATTCTTTTTCTCTCTCTGCCAGATAGAACTTGCTTCCAGGTACCGGGCAAGGTCAACGGGTGAAACGCGCTTGAAGAACTTGCCGGAGTTTTTCCAGAGAAGACCCTCACCCCCGTCCCCTCTCCCGGTTCGGGAGAGGGGTGTCACGGAGTGACCGGGAGAGGGTTGATATTCGAACATCGGTTCGTTAACAACCATCGGAGTTTCTTTCCCGCCCGGTTTTTTCGCACAGCGGGGGCAGTAGCCTTCCATCGCATACAGGCGGATGGGCAAGAGTCTTTCTTCAGGAAGCGTGCGAATGGCGGTAATCACGGTATCGACGTTGCCGTTGCACGTGCCGCGACAGATGAACTTCCCCGTGCCGGGGATGTTGCCTTTCGTTGGATCGTATTCATGTGCGCACGTCGGGCATGCAACGGAATCCGGCAACTCACCACGGTACTGCCAGACTTCCTCGCAGTGCGGGCAGAGCAACACATTGAGCGGAATCTTCTTGCGTTTGAGTTTGAGCGATTTGGGTTTCGGCCTAACATCCATCCTACACCACGGACAGGTCACTTTCTTGTCAGCCGAAAAGGCCCATCGTGCATTCTGCCTTCCATCACCGGCGGAATAAGCCGTCGCAGACACCATCAGTTTTTCTTCAGCGATCAGCGAAGCGGGTTCGCGCTCCCAGTCGAATTCCTTCGCACAGGAAGGACAGGTGCAGTCAGGGGAGTACCGAATGGACGGTTTCTTCTGTGCGATGATGAAGTCAGAAAACAGCGGCGTCTGCGTTTTACAAGTTCCCGTCGTGCAGGGCGCGGATTTTACCCAGAACGTGTAGATGATATCCGCTTCACCGCCGCAACCCGGGCACACGGTTTTGTACAGATCGAGCAGTGTTTCCTTCAGCGGTTTGCCCGACCAGTCCACTGTGCGATTCGCGAGCCGTTCGAACGAGGCTTTCAAGCTGTCGATGTCCACCGGTTCCACTTCCGTCTTCACGATGAACCACGCGACGGGATTGAGGTCGATGCCGATCACGTTGCAGCCAAGCCGTAGTGCCTCCACGACGGTGGTGCCACCGCCCATGAACGGGTCGAGTATCACCTTCCCATTCGTGTCGGGATCGTTCGTGTGATCCAGGTAAAATTCCTTCATGATGTCCATACCGGCGGGCTTCATTGCCGCAAGCAGTATCGCGCGAAACACCGACGACGAACGTCGCGCAAACCACTTGTGCATCTGGTAGATCGGCTTGAACGCATTGCGCTCCGGCACCGCGAGGCGGTTGATGTCCACGATGGGGAAGTATTCTTCAATGGCGCGGGTCATGGGGAGAGGTTCCTTACGTGTTCTGTGAGCTTTTTCTTTATCTCTTTCCATGAGACATCCCACAGCATCCTGGGTGAACGCTCTTTGTCTGCGTCGTCGAAATAGCTCAATCCATAGAGCACATGAACAATCTCAGAGACATCGAATTTTTTTTGATAGAGTTGCAGGAGATCCGAAAGCGGTTTGTGTTTCCGGATCAGCGCGAATGCATCGATGAAGTCTTTCTTCGAACCACGTTGCGCAAGAGCGGAAAGCTTCATGCATGCGATATCGTCCAGCGAAGCAAGCCGACATCCACCTTCTTTCCATTCAACGAAAGGCTGGAGCATCGGATAGCGGTACGTAATGAAAGACATCCTGACGCTCGACCACGTCACGTGAACAGTGCCTTTCTCCAGAATCTCCACGATAGGATTACAACCGACCTTGCGCAAGGTCTCGATGACGGATTGAGGATCGTTCATCGGATCGTCGATGAAGTAGTCGAAGTCAACAGAATGCCGATGTCCCACCATGAGAGCCAATGCCGTCCCACCTGCGAGATAAAAACCCTGTCGGGAAAGTGCCGGCCCGATGCGACGGGCAAGGTTCTTTTGCCGCGGCGACAATACCTCCTCGTGGATCTTCATCCCGTCATCCTCCGGCTCCAGGGATTATCCCGGTATGTTTGAATCCACTTGTTCACGTTGGACACCGGCAGGTTGAGGATGAGTTGCCAGTAGCGCAATCGCTTCGCATCGAGACCCGCACCATCATGATCGATCAACCACGTTCGAAGCGATTCGTCATCGATGACCGACCTCATCCAACACAGGGCGTCCCACGACCCGTGATGTAAGATTTTCTTGATGATGAGGTCGCGGTCCTTCTGCCATGAGATGGACCCTTTTTCGTATTCCCAGAAGATATCACGAACCGATTGAGGTAGGCGCTCGAGTTGCGATTTTCTTTGGGATGTGCTTCGTTTCATCGTCTCTCCGTCCCGTAGAACTCCTCCATAATATCTGGGTTGACAGGTTTCATCGCGCCCAACAGGATCGTACGAAAAACCATAACCGAACGCCGCGCAAACCCCTTGTGCATCTGATAGATCGGTTTGAACGCATTTCGCTCCGGCACCGCAAGGCGGTTGATGTCCACGATGGGGAAATACTCTTCGATGGCGCGGATCATGGGGTAAGTAGTCAGAACCTATAAAACGGTCTCTTGGGATTATAATGATTTCGAATCGAATCCGCATTATGAGTCAATTTGGATGCCTTCTTTGATTTAAAATCCCTTTGCGACGATATATCCGTCGAATCACTCTTTAAGTTTGTGACTCTATATGAGCCTGTGTGATCTCCTGTGGATTCGATTATCACATCTCCCGTTTTAGACGTAAAGATTGGTATGTTCAATTCGTACAGATCGTTTCGAATACTCTTTCTTGGATGTTCATATTCATTTTCGTAATTAGCTGAAGCTATAGCCACAGTTGGTTTTGTTTTGCTTAAAAATGATTTGGTTGTAAAGCCATTATCTGCGCCGTGATGGGATAATATCATGACGTCTATCTCAGAATTGAAAATACTGAGCCTTTCAAGTCTCGAGCGAATCATCGGGCTCTCAACATCACCGAGGCTTATTACGTTAAATGATCCCTTTCGAAAGAATTTAATAGTCGAATTGTCGTTCGACGTCTCCATGATAACCAATGGATTGTACAAAATGTCTTGATAGCCAAGCGCTTCCGCCTTCTTCAAACCGCGAATATATTCTGGATTTACTTTTACTATCCATCTCCATTCTTTCTTATTGTATGAATAAATTGCACTTAAACAATGCTTACCATTTTCAGTTTTCGGTTCGTAGCCAGGATATTCAATCCTTTTTGGCGTGAAGGTGTCGAGTATTTCCTCTAACTCCTTAAAAGCACAATGGTCTTCATCCCAACTCGTAATATGAAGAGAATCAATTCTACTCTTGTCGCATTCCCCCAATTCATCACATATATTCGAACAATTATGTTCATTGCAGCGCGCTTCGATAAGTGTAAATGCGTCTCCATCAAAGTACGAAAATGAGGACCCCTCAGTCTTTAGTTGATATGCACGAAATCGTGTTCGCTTTTTTGGAATGTTCATTTCTTATCTCCTGTATTTTGGGTAATAAATATTTGTTTCATATTATGAATATACAACATAAGAAGCAATTATACAAATCTTCCACGCTCAGTACAAACTGTTATTATTCGATAATAAAAGACATGAAAAGAGAGTGTCCATAATTCCTACCAAACCGATGCATCCTGTAAATCGAAACAACGAATCCTGCACATAGCCAAATCTGGATACTCCACGAGGAGAGCCCATAGTAAAGCAACGTGACAACAAGAAGGAATAGAAAGGAAGCTCCTATACCTCTGTTCAAGCCATATTGACCGTTGAAGATATCGACACGCTTTGAACGGTTATCTCCATCAATTGCCGCATATACTTGCCGGATTATAGAGGACCATTCCTCCTTCGAATATTCTTGCAGTTCATTCTTGACCGAAAGTCCAAGTATAGCTGACATCTTGTTCTTCAGCATTACGATCTGATCTGGTGCAAGGAGGAAATGCTTTCCAGTTCTTACCCAATCGGTAGGCATACCACCATAGAGTTCCCACCACAGATATTCGATCATGTTTCCCAGTGCTTGTAGAAGATGCCCTGCGGAATACGCAAGGAGTACCGAAAGCCCAAAATGGCCAACTGTGAAATTAACAGACAATAGGAAGGATTTCGCTTCAGGATGCAAAAGAGCTATTCCTACCAACAGTAAGTAACCAGGGACGAGAATCCCTGTGTATTCATAGAGGTCAAATCCTTTTCTCAAAGTCATTCCTTCTTCTCCTTCGGCGGGCTTCCCTGACTTCCACCCTCCGGTTGTGGTTCGCTTGTTGTCGGTTTCAGCGGCACCGGAGGTTTTGGAGGGACGGCTCCCTCAAGACGCGGTTTTTTAGCATCGCTGAGAAGAGGGTGCGAGAGAGATGGAACCCTACCATTTGCAACTGTAATTATTTCGTTTTTGTCTTCAGACATGATAAAACCTCATTGAAAGTTTAGTGAAACAAAAATGACGAGGAGAATAATCGCTAAGATCAGGAAACCAATCGAAAAGTAGTTCAACTTCTCAGTGGCTTTTGCTGGCTTGTTATTAGAATCATGAGTCTGATTCTTTGAATACAATTCATCGGTAATTTCTATTTGTCTTCTAAAGGCGCGCTGGCTTCCCATAAATGACAAGAGAGTAGAAAGAATCGAAAGGATGAATGAACACCATGAGACAATCAGGAGCCATTGACTAGTGATTTGATCCTTGTCGAGAATATCTTTCAAGAAAAGAAGTGAGAGTCCTAATCCTCCGCTTGCAATTGTAATGATCGTTTTATCGAACTGCTGATAAGCATCTTGCTCCGCCTGAACCAGCATCCTTCGTTCCTCAAGATATATTTCCTCTTTTTCCTTCATTGTCTGCCTGTCTTATTTCATATCATCCGGTTGATACAACGTCATCCGGTTGATACAGCATCATCCCTCGCACGTTCGCGAATGACGTATCCGCGCTCGCAATGGATTGGATGCGGAGTCTTTCCGCCATGGCAGCCAGAAGTGCATCGTTCGTCATCAGCCCGAATTGCCGCTGCAACGAGAGCGCGATCCCGAAATCCTCCTTCATGAGCGTTTCAAATCGAAAGCCACTTGCAAAGAATCCCTTGACTGCCTGCTCGTACCTGTTGAGCGAGCGCACGCGATCCGGGTGGTTGGCAAGGGTCTTGGCCGGATTCGCTCCCGGCGTCCATTTGTTTTCACGCGCTTCGATCATCATGAGGCGGTGCATGACCTCCGCCATCTGTTGCAACCCAACGACACCGGTTACATCCCGCGCCGCGCATCGCCGGAGCAAACGCATACATTGCTCGGACATCTCCAGCGCTCCATACACGAAGATATTCGCGTCGAGAATGATCACGTCCCTATTTCTCACGTCGTCCAGGTTCATTGGTCGTAGTAATCCTCTTCCATGATCGCCTCGAAGTCCTCCCGCGAGATATTGAATTTGACGGCAAAGACTGATTCAAGAGCGCGGAGCCGCATCTCACGCGCAAACGCTTCCTCCTGTTCGTACTTGAGGACGGCTTCCTCGATGAGCGCGGCGATAGTGCGCCCTTCACGTGCGGCTCGTTCTTTCAATCTTCGGAGGATGTCCTCATCGAGAACCGTTCCGATCTTTACTTTCTTCGACTGATGCTGGAGTGTTTTCATGATGGTTCCTTTTCGTTCATCGGTTTCATCACATTCTTTTCAGTACGAGCCATGGTGTGAGCATTTCCATCAACGACATTCCGCCGTGCCTATACACGCGATTCCCCATCGGTCCCTGTGGCCTGTTCTTCACCCGACCTTTCAGGACAGCGAGTCGCTTTTCTGGGAGTGTGTAGAGGTCGATTGCAGGTTCAGGAAAGTCGTCACTGTCTGAAAAAAACTTGTAACGTGCTTGTTCCAGAATTCGCGGACCCGAAACTGTATGATTCGAATCCAGCCCGGTCCCGAAATACGCATATCCGTGGTCGCTGGTCAGAATGATCCTGTATCCGTTCGGTATCGCCTGCACTACGTTCTTCCAGACTGTCTCATACAGCGTGACGATCCCTGTGAAATGGCTCGCAGCCCTGGCTTCAAAATTCCCATACGTCGCGTCCGGAAATGCAGACCAGAGAAGGAGATGTCTTCCATCGTTCGGCAGCTCATGATTCCGAATCGCAGCGTCGTAATACCACACGCTCCATCCTCGTTCTATAAGTTCCTTTCTCGTTGGAAGTTGGACTGGAGCTACTTCTTTGCTCGTGATACGTTGAACGATGAAAGAAAGAGTATCACTTGGGAGAGCTGAAATGTTGTAGCTTGATTCCACTATCTGGAAGCCCGTTTCGGAAGCTAAACGTTCGAACAAGGGAATCTCCCGAATCGAGGCACCATCAAGCACGACGAATGCGGTTGGTTCGTCAGGTGCGATCTGCTGTTCGATTCGCTTTGCTCGTTCGGAAGCACCATAAAGCTCATCATAAACCCTCGGCGCCGCAATAAGCATCAACTCCTCCACGTTGAAAACACATGCCTCACCGTCTCTCAGATAGTCTTCCGGTGGCATCGCTGAAAAGCGGTCAATGGACCACACATATTGCTTCAACCACATCTGAATTGCAGGCAGTCGGTCTCCCGGCTGCAGCATCATGTTGAAGATATTCCGCTTATCATTCACTTGATACGGTCTCCCTGACAGTTTCAATCTTGCATTCCATTCCGTACTGAGCGCCTTCGAAGGACGGGAGTTGCTCAACCATCTGTTCGATCGCAGCTTTGGAAAAGACGCCAACCCTACTGATAGTGATGTCAGCGACAATACTACCTTTTCCTGACAGAGAGCCGCGAACCGCAGCAGATAAAGAAGAAAGTTCAACCTCCGAATGCTTCATGAGAATGTAAAACGTTGCCTTGTGTATCTGCGACTGTGGGTGATTCTCCAGACGACTTGCGATTCCCTGTCGTAGTGAGTGAATTGATGTTGTGAACGGTAACTGGAGCGTTTCGTACGAATACACAGGAGAATCGTAAATGGGTGACTTATCGATGATCGTAGTCGATTTAGTATCCGTATGATCCTTGAATCCCAGACCTTCAGTGAAGGGCATCTTTGCGGGCTGATCTTCCTCAAATGGCTCTGAAATCGTCGCATCGAGTAGTTCCATCGATGATAGGTCGAAGGTCGTTCCGCATGCTTTCGCTCGTTCATGAATAAGACCGAGGACACCAGACTTGCATAATTCCCGAATAGCATCAGGGATAGTTGAATCAGCTGTTCTGATCGGGTAGCCAAGCGTCTTCCTGTATATTGCATCGACGGAGCGAACCGTTTGTCCGAAGAAATCCTTGATATGGTCCTTGATATGTTCCTCGAAGCGCTGACGAGGAAATATTGTGTCGCGCAATTGTTTCAGGACATCGTCACGTGTCGACGCGTTTCCAAGATTCTCCTCTTCCATGACACCATAGTCCTGTATCCAGACCAGATGCAGCCCTGTCCGCTTGATCGTATCGATGATCCATCTCGTGTCTTCCGCCAAAATCTTCTCATAGTGCTTTCGTCTGTCTGATTCTGCTGTGGGAATAAGCTCTTGGGCGGCAAGCGCCCTTTGTCCCCATTTGATAATATCAGGGTGCTCCAATGCATTGAACGTCGTTGTTCGCGGTTCGAGGAGTAGGATAATGTTCTGGTTCTGCTGACCGTGAAAGACATTCCTTCTCTCATCTTCATTCAATCGAAAGGGTGATAGGACGAACCTAATCCTCTTAGCGTCCCTCATTGAAAGATCCTCGTTAACCTGAACTCTATCACGATAGACTACTGCTTCCGGATCTTTGAAAAGGTCAACCTTCCATTTTGTCAAAGCATAGTCGATCGCTCGGCCTCTTTCGATACGTAGGGATCGATATTCCACTTTGGCGTTCGGTTTCTCATGCGTGTCGAAAAAGTATCTGTCCTCTTGGTGTTGAAAGTAGGTCCCAAGTTTTTCAAGTGCATGAAGCGTACTCGAGAAGACATTGATGTCATCCCCTGGTTCGATGATTTGCCGCTTCAATTCCATCTCCGTTATTCCGATGGTCTGGCCAGCGGGCGCGAGTGATGCGACAAGGACACTGGAAATGATTTCTTCAGCCACACTGAGTTCTTTGAGATCATTGAAATCACTGCCAGCGCAATCGAGGAAGTTCTGGGCAGGATCAAGGTCGGCGAGTTTATTTCTTACCGTAGGTTCGCTGATAGCAAGATGCGCAGTAGTGATTAGATCGGTTTTGTTATGTGTTAGCCGAACCACCGTTCCAAGAAGACCGAGCGCTCCTCTGTTCGCCTGAAACCCACCTTTTGCGGGAACACGGTACAAAACTGTATCAAGAAGTTCAGGACTGAAGGGAAAGGACTCCCTCATGCTTTCGATGTGTCGTTCATCAACCTGGATATCATGCCTTTTCCATTCGTTGACATATGATTGGATGACTTGATCTATCCGGTTCGTCTCACGCTTTTCGAATTGAGCGAACAATCTATGCTGAATGATTCTCCTTCTGTCCTGCGGCTCCATGAAACGTATGTTGACCGGAGAGACACGTTTAAGAGTTGCCCCGGCTTCCTGGTTTGAATCGTACACGGATGCGAACACCGTCACCGTGGCTGATTCCGATCTCTGTGCCTCCTCGCTAAGCATTTGAATGAATGCGAGGTTTTGTGCCCGGCTCGCCTCATTCGGAATGCTCTTGATACCCATCTCCAATTCATCGAGAATCAGGATTAACTGCCTACCCGCCAGTGTTCTTCGAAATTGGTCCAAGTCAGGTGGGCGATCCATATTTTTCCGATCTCCCAACTCGTCAAAAATCCAGTTCCACAGTGTGTCGATATGGAAATCGGTGAATTTCCGAATAACCGTAACCGGCTGTTTTGGAAGCGCACACTCAAGATCGTTTCGAAGCAGCCATTCCTGCGCATCATTTGGGCTATTGAGCAAATGGTACACGAACAATTCAAGATGAGATTTTCCACTCCCTTTGTACCCTTCAAGCAAGTACGTTCCTGCACCAGCCTCTTTGCCCATGAACCTTCGATGAAGATGTTCTACGACAAACCTGATGTCGCTCGTAGGATATGTGAGATCGAAAAAGTCCTTGGGCCTACTTTCGACTGCTTTTAACCTCTTCGAACGCAAATTCTCGATATCGATGACGCTATCAATTCCATCTTTTTTAAGAACTTCCGGCCGTGGCTTGATGATGTTAGAAAAGCTCATGTTTAGCTCCGTTTTCCATTACCTATTACAAATATAGAAAATCGACGGAGTCAATGTCAAGGCTCATTCTATTTTTCTTGAATAAGTCTTGAAATGAGATGTCTTATCTTAAAATCGCAGAAAAGAGTTAGATTTAAGTCATTCGCATACCAATCTAAAGTGTTACCCTCGGTCTCGCTCTATTTCTGCATCTTCCCTAACACCGTCCTCAAGCTTGGCTCACCGATCTCTTGAAGTTCGTACGTCACGCGCACGGCAGGTTTTTTCATTTCAATGATGCGGGAAAGATCGATCGGCGTTCCGATTACGACAACGTCGCACGGCGTTTTGTTGATCGTGCTTTCGAGATCCTTGATCTGCTTGTCGCCATAACCCATCGCAGGGAGGAGCGTGCCGATATCGGGATACTTCGCGAACGTGTCTTTGATCGTGCCGACTGCGTACGCGCGGGGATCGACGAGTTCGCTCGCGCCGAATTTTTGTGCGGCGATCACACCCGCTCCGAATTTCATTTCGCCATGCGTCAGCGTCGGACCGTCTTCAACGACCAGTGCGCGCTTCCCGGCGATCTTCTCCGCGTTCTTCACGAGAATCGGTGAGGCCGCATCGATGACGACGGCCTTCGGATTCGCGAAGCGGATGTTGTCCCGCAGAATGTGAATCTCTTCAGGTCCGGCCGTGTCGATCTTGTTGATCACAACCACGTCGGCCATGCGCAGGTTCGCTTCGCCGGGATAGTAGTACAGTTCGTCGCCTGCGCGGTGAGGATCGGTGACGACGATGTGCACGTCCGGCTTGAAGAACGGCAGGTCGTTGTTGCCTCCGTCCCACAGGATCACGTCCGCTTCCTTCTCCGCTTCGCGAAGAATGCGTTCGTAATCCACGCCGGCATAGATCACGGTTCCGCTCACGACGTGCGGTTCGTATTCCTCCATTTCTTCGATGGTGCACTTGTGCTTCTTCATATCTGTAACGGAAGCGAATCGCTGCACCGCCTGCTTCGCGAGATCGCCGTATGGCATCGGGTGACGCACGGCAACGACTTTCTTTCCCATCTCCTGCAGAAGTTTCGCGACGCGCCTCGTGGTCTGGCTCTTCCCGCAACCGGTACGAACGGCACACACGGCGATCACCGGCTTCGAACTTTTCAACATGGTCCTTGTCGAGCCGAGCATTTTGAAATGCGCCCCAGCGGCATTCACGCGGGCACCGATGCGCATCACGTGCTCGTAGTCCACGTCGCTGTACGAAAAGACGACCTCCTCAACGTCGTGCTTTGCGATGAGCGCATCGAGTTCCGCTTCCTTATGGATGGGAATGCCTTTGGGATAGAGCTTTCCCGCAAGCGACGCGGGGTATTTCCTTCCGTCGATGTTCGGGATCTGGTTCGCCGTGAACGCGACGACGTTGTAACGCTCGTTGTCGCGATAGAGCATGTTGAAATTGTGGAAGTCGCGTCCTGCGGCTCCGACGATGATGGTGTTGATGCGATTCTGTTCTGCCATAAAGACTCCTGATATGATTCTATTGTAAACTCATGTTCGTAACGACGCGCGCGATGCGTTCGAATGCCCAGTCGATTTCTTCCTTCGTGATCACCAACGGCGGTGCGAAGCGGATGATGTTGTCGTGCGTTTCCTTGCAGAGGATTCCTTCCTTCATGAGCGCTTCGCAATAGGGACGCGCTTTCGTATCGAGAACGAAACCGATCCACAATCCTCGCCCGCGAACTTCGACGACGTGCGGGTCCCGGATCGTGCGCAGTTTCTCCATGAAGTAATTCCCAAGTTCGAAGGAACGCTCGATCAGTTTTTCTTCCACGATGACGTCGAGCGATGCACATGCGACCGCGGCCGCGAGCGGGTTACCGCCGAACGTCGAACCGTGATCTCCGGGTTTGAACACGCCGAGAATTGCCTTGCTCGAAAGCACTGCAGAGACCGGATAAAAGCCACCCGACAACGCCTTCCCGATGATGACCATGTCCGGGCGAACGCCTTCGTACTCGAACGCGAAGAGCTTACCGCTGCGTCCCAAACCGGACTGCACTTCATCGCAGATGAAGAGAATATTCTGATCCTTGCAAAGCTGTGCGATCTGCTTCAGGTAGCCTTCCGGTGGAACGACGATGCCGCTCTCGCCCTGAATCGGCTCGATGAGAATAGCGGCGGTGTTCTCGTTGATCTTCGATTTCATGTCGTCGATGTCGCCGTACTTCGCTATTGGAAAGCCCGGCGTCATCGGCCCGAAACCGTCGCGGTATTGCGGCTCGGTTGAAAAGCTGACGATGGTTGTCGTGCGTCCGTGGAAGTTATCGGTCGCACAGACTATCTCAGCCTTGTCATGCGCGATGCCCTTCACCTTGTAGCCCCACTTGCGAGCGCACTTGATCGCGGTTTCCACGGCTTCAGCGCCGGAGTTCATGGGGAGTGAGAATTCGTAACCGGTGAGGTCGTGCAGTTTTTTGTAGAGAAGGGGCAACTGATCGTTGCGGAATGCGCGGCTCGTCAGCGTGACGCGTTTCGCTTGCGCGATAAATGCTTCCAGGATCTTCGGATGGCAGTGCCCCTGATTCACCGCCGAGTAAGCGGCGAGACAGTCGAGATACTTGTTCCCATCGACGTCCGTCACCCATGCACCAGACGCGCTCGCGATGACGACGTCAAGCGGATGATAGTTATGTGCGCCGTACTGCTCTTCGAGCGCGATATAGTCTTGTGTTTTCATAAAGTCCTTGGTTTGAATTGTCTGTTATTCATTGTCGAAAAGCATCGTGAGCAACGCCATGCGGACGAACAATCCGTTTCGTGCTTGCCTGAAGTACGCCGCCCTTGGATCGGAATCGACCGATGCATCGATCTCGACGGAACGCGGGAGCGGGTGCATGACGATCGCGTTCTTCTTCATCTCGTGGAGAACGGCACTGTCGATGTTGTATGCGCTCAAATCCATCTCGCGATTACGCAGCCGTTCGCGGTCGATCCTCGTCTGATACACGACGTCCACGTGATTGATGATGCCGCGCGTGTTCGTCGTGCACTCATAGGCAACGTCGTGCTGATCGAGATAGGCGAGGATATCCGGTTTGATCTGCATTTCCTCCGGCGCGATGAAGTAGAGTTTCGTGCGCTCGAACTTGCTGAGAAGATACGCGAGCGAGCGAGCCGTCC
Source organism: uncultured Chromatiales bacterium (assembly GCA_964448285.1). Classification (GTDB taxonomy): domain Bacteria; phylum Bacteroidota; class Ignavibacteria; order SZUA-365; family SZUA-365; genus CAYUWG01. The sequence goes on along the minus strand of CAYUWG010000006.1, from coordinate 28,282 downwards.
TGCCGGTATCCAGTGCGCCGATGAGTGCAACGCTCAAACCGTCGAGCGTTTTGCACTCGTTGTAAATCGTATAGAGATCCGTGAGCGCCAGCGTCGGATGCTGCCCGCCTGCGCCGTCGCCTGCATTGATGATCGGCACGCTCGACACGGCGGCGGCGCGTTTCGCTCCCCCTTCTTCGTGGTGACGAAGGACGATCACGTCGCAATACGCTCCGATGATGCGAATCGTATCCTCCAACTGGCTTCCTTCGATCTCAGAGGAAAACGCTTGCGCCGATTCCGTCGAAAGAACGCTTCCGCCGAGACGGTACATCGCGGCTTCGAACGAAAATCGCGTGCGCGTCGAAGGCCGCGAGAAGAGCGTCGTCATGATCCGGTTGTTGTAGTCCCGTGTTCCTCCCCGCTGATCGATGCGCTTCATGCGTTCGATGCGTTCGAACAACTCCATGAGAAACGGAACCGTGAATTGCTGCGACTCGACGATGTGTTGAAGTTTCATGTTACCACCGGATAGCGTTGAGCGTTTTGTGAATTGTGAATAGTCGATGGTTGTCGATTGAGATTCGTTTGAGTCGCGATGGTTTCCCGCACATGAGTTTTCATTCTTCGGTTTGATTCATTGCGCCCAACAGGACTATCGGAACTGCTGCGCCGCGCACTGGCCTTTCTATCGCACATGCGTCCCCGCCTTTCCTTTCAACGCATCCATGAGAAACTCATACGATGTAATGATCACATGCCGGCCGCCCTTTCGGATGAAATCCAGCGCCGATTCCACCTTCGGACCCATGCTGCCTTCCGGGAATTGCCCTTCATCGAGATACCGTTGCAATTCGTCAGCGGAGACGTCGCCCAAACCGCGCTGCGTCCGCGATTTAAAATCGACATAGACCTGAGGCGTCGCGGTCGAGATGATGAAGAGATCGACGTTAAGTCCTGCGGCGAGTAACGCTGACGCGCGATCTTTGTCGATAACCGCTTCCGCTCCTTCGACGCGATGGTCCTCGTGTTCGATCACCGGGATGCCGCCGCCGCCGCACGCGATGACGATCATCCCCTGCTCCATCATCGTGCGGATGATGTCCAGCTCGAAGACTTCCACCGGTTCCGGTGAAGGCACAACCCGTCGCCAGCCGCGCGAGGAGTCCTCGATGATGTGCCAGCCCAACGTCCGCTTCTTTTCTTCGGCAACGCGCTTCGTGTAAAACGGGCCGACCGGTTTCGTCGGATTCTCGAATGCCGGGTCGCGCGGATCGACCCTCACCTGCGTCAGGACAGTGATGACGGGAGTCGTGAGACCTAACTGCCTGAGCTCATACTCCATGGCACGTTGCAGGAGATAGCCGATCTCGCTCTGCGTCGTCGCAACGCAAACGTCGAGCGGATGGGTGTAAACCTCGCCGGCGGCTCGTTCACTTCTCAACAGGGCGGCACCGACTTGCGGTCCATTGCCATGCGTGATTACGATTCGCCAGCCGTCCTTCACCATGTGAACGATAGCGCGCGCCGTTGCGTGCGCGTTGAGAAGCTGTTCTTCAATAGTCCCGCGCTCGCCCGCCTGGATGAGTGAGTTTCCTCCGATCGCTATGAGCGCGGTTTTCGACATGGATTATTGCTTCATCAATTTGTAGAGGATGGCCTTTTGCACGTGGAGGCGGTTCTCCGCTTCCTGGAAGACGACGGAGTACGCAGCGTCGATAACCCCATCGGTGACTTCATCGCCGCGATGCGCGGGCAGGCAGTGCATGAAGATTGCATCGCTCTTCGCGTTCGACATCAGCTCTTCATTCACCTGATATGGACGAAAGATATTCTTGCGCTCTTCTGCTTCCGCTTCCTGACCCATCGAAGCCCAGACGTCCGTGTAAACCGCGTCGGCGTCTTTCACTCCCTCGACCGGATCGTTCACCACCTCGATGCGAGCGCCGGTTTCTTTCGCGGCATCGCGTGCTGCGTTGACGGTGTTCTCCTGCGGCTCGAACCCCTTCGGACACGCAACGGTGACGTGTACACCGAGCCTTGCACCGGCAGCCATGAGCGAATGCGCGACGTTGTTGCCGTCACCCACGTAGGTAAGCTTCAAACCTTCGAGGCTGCCTTTCACTTCATGCAGCGTGAGGAAGTCCGCCATCGCCTGGCAGGGATGCGCGAAGTCCGTCAGGCCGTTGATGATCGGGATGCTCGCATACTTCGCCATGTCCACAACGATATCGTGCCCGAACGTGCGAAGCATGATCCCTTGCACCATGCGTTCGAGATTCTTCGCCACGTCGTAAACCGATTCGCGCTTGCCGAGACTGATTTCGTTCGGCGAGAGGTAGAGCGAGTAACCGCCAAGCTGCTGGATACCGATGTCGAATGTCGTGCGCGTACGAAGCGACGGTTTTTCGAAAATGAGCGCGAGGGCTTCGCCTTTGAGCGCCTCGGCGTACTTACGCCGATCCGCTTTCATGTCCAGCGCAAGCTGGAAGACCTCGTTGATCTCTTCGGTGGAAAAATCAGTGACTTCAAGAAAATCGCGTTTGCTCACGATAAAAACTCCAGTGTTAGAATTCAGAAAAAGGGGACGCCTTCGTTCACACGAACGAAGGTTCATGCTGAGATCGCGCACTCCTTAGACGGGTGCGTCGGTAACGTAATGCTGGAACTGAGAGATCTTGCGGGAGCGCGTGCGACAGCGATTGAAGGGAAGACACACGAGACGGGACGGCTGTATGCCGTCGTTCGTTGTCAAGTATTGCTCGCTGGTCATCATCGAATGTTCGCTTGGCTGTTAGAGCCGCTACGAAATTCGTAATCATTCGGGAGATGGGCAAAAACCGGAACCGGCTGACGTTGAGAAATTCCGGTGCCCGGACGAACGAAAATTCGCGCAGGAAGAATCAGGAATCGACAATAAACACCCTTTCCGCATTTGCGAGTACACAAACCGGAGTAATATTTCGCTCGTCAGTTGGAAGGAATTATGAAGGTGGTTGGATCACACTCATCCGTCTGTTTGTCAAGCCCCGATCACGACGTGTTTCTTCACAAAACAAAGGTGTAAGTATGATTCACCGATCACAGGCTCTACGCGTTCGATGGTTTCATGATGGCGGATATAACCAACCCGACGAACAGAACGGTAAGCACCGTATCCGCGGCATTCACCATCGTGTAGTCCGTCGGATAGCCCATCCAAATCCAGTTCGAGAAGTGCGCATTCAAGGCAATCAATACGCCAACCAGTACCGAAAAGAACACGCGCGACGAGTAGGTGCCAAGCCGAGGACCAGCCATCGAAAGAAGAACGGCAAGTATCCACGTCATGATTACGGAAAGCACCAACCCCTGGATGAAGATCATCGGATCCCACATATCCACTCCCGACGCGGAGTAAACGATCATACCATAGGGACCGCGTTTGTATTTCGTATTGACAGCCTCCTGCTCGGCGTCTGACATGCTCATTGTATAACCGGGGAAGGCGTACACGCCTGTTGACGGCAGAGCTTCCTGCAGATGGGAAATGGTCGCGTCTTCATTTGGTATTGACGGCATAACGGAATTATGCCATGGAAGCATTCCCCATGAGACCCACCCCCAAACAAATGCCGTGATTCCGCCTGACAATGCTGCGATCAAAATTTTCTTCATAGCCAATCCTTTGAGTTGGTGAAAGGAAAACGAATTGCCGCGACAATGTGAAGAAAAAGACTTTCAAACTCAATAGGATGTATCAAATCCTTCCGGGGAAATTTCGCGATGAATTGGCTCGCCGGATTCAGGCCTTGAATACCGTTTCCCGTTCTCATCTCCATGATGCAAGTTTCGAAACGATGACACAGCCTGGCAACCGCATCGCATGAAAGTAAAACGTTTCATTCGTCATGAATCGTTTGGTGCACTCGCGCTTGGGATCGATGGAGTACTCATTCCATTCTTGCATTTCGCTGAGATACCTCTGCTCATCTTGTCGGTACTTCTCTTCGCATCGTGGATCGGTCTTCGCGTTGTGCAGAAATCACCGCTCCTGCCTCGCAGTCCTGTCACTTTCCCGCTTCTCGTGTTTCTTGTTCTCTTCATACCTATGAGCATCGCGGTCTCGGTAGGCACTGCATCGGTCGCTCAGGCTAATGTTCTTGTCGTCGGTGTGTTCACGATGCTATACCTCAGTGAACGAGAAATCGATTTCACCGGCTATCGTGTCGTTACTATTCTCGGTGCAATCGTTTCGCTCGCAGGCATACTCTGTCTTCAACCGTCGTACAAATTTCCAGTCGTGAGTGAAATCAGTTTCGCAATCGCTGAGATCTCACCCATTCGTTCTTTCTTCAATTCAGTGAATGGGAATGAACTCGCCGGGGAGCTGGCGCTTTTCATCCCCCTGTCCGTCGCGGTCTTGCTCACTGCGATTCGAAAGCGAGATCGTTCGTCGGTTTGGATCACTACATCTATGTTCGTTGTCCCCGTTTTCGGTTTGCTCCTCACGCAATCGCGAGCGGGATTGCTTGCCTCCCTTGCCGGTGTTACGACGATTTTCCTGCTCTCCGGGCGCTGGGGTCAGAAGCGTTTGTTCGTCGGATTGATCGCCGCAGGTGCCGTCCTTCTCATTTTCGGTGTCACGCGATTTTTCGACGTCCTTCTCTTTGCGGGGAAAAACAGCGGCGTGTCATTGAATAATGTTCTTTCCGGACGGCTCGACATCTGGAGAACTGCGGTCACATTGATTCAGGATTTTCCCACGACCGGCATCGGTCTATCATCCATGTCTCATCTGGTGACTCGATACTACTCCGCTTCAGGGACAGAATTGCATGGGCAGATGGATGCCCATCAGATGTTTTTACACGTGTTCATGGATTTCGGTATCGGCGGAGGAGTTCTTTTCATCGGTGTCGGCATGCTCATCGTGATGATGTTGCGAAGTCTCCTTCGGAGGCATGCGACCACTTCCGAGAATCGCATCCCGATCGTCGGCCTCAGTGGCTCATTCGTTGCAATGGTCGTATTCGGGATGTTCGATGCTCTTGCGCCCGGTTCATATGCATCGCTCTTCCTGTTTCTATTTGCCGGATTGATTGCGTCAGAATACTACTGTCTCCAACGAGATGCACTGCGGCGACACTCTCGGATTATCACAGCATGTTCCGTTGCATGTGTCATCGTCATGCTCTCGATCTCACCGGTTCGTGAAGTAAACTTCCGGAACCTGAAGGCTGTTCATGTAATGCACTCAGATGCACGCGACCTCGAATTGCTCCATGAAATGCGAAGAGAGTCTTACTCAATTCCTTCACTGAATTGGTTCATGGGACACCTCTACCGAACCAGCAGTGACCACTCTTCGGCAACGTCGGCATGGAGCGATGAACTGCGTCACACTTCACGACACTTGCGATATCTCATGATGCTGCGCCCAAACGATACGACACTCGCGGCACTTGCGGTAAATCACTACTCAGATGAAGCGCTTGCGTATTTCTGGTTCGCTTCGGCAGTGAAAACACACGATACCGCGCGCGCCATCGTCGCATATCGAAGAGGACTCGAACGCGACCCGACGGATGGTTTACGCTGGCGTTTGTATGGGGATTTGCTCGCGACATCGAAGCCTTACGAGGCGATGCAAGCTTACGCCGAATCAGGCAGACACGGCGATCCGGGCGCGAACGGATTTCTCCTAGCGGGCGAAACCGCCGAACGCCTCGGCGATCATCGCCTTGCGATTTCTTATTACCGGCAATCGCGATACACTCCGGCGCTTCAGCGCGCTGATGTACTGGACAGTTTGTTGCGATCGAAAACGGTGTACTGAATTTCCTATTCCATCATGCCGTGCTCTTTGAGCTTGGCCTCGGCATCTGCGACCGTGACTTCCTTCATCTTCATTCCGCACTTGGGACATTTCCCCGGTACGTCCGCGATGACGTTCCAGCACATGTTGTCGTTATACACGTGTCCATCATGGTTCTCATCGAAATCCGCAACGCTCTTGACCGGTGTCGGACGGATCCATTCATCCAGGCTTTGCAATTCAGTTGTCTGTGCAGGTTTGGTTTCCGTTTGATTTTCCTGACCGGATTTCTGCTCCTGTTTTTCTGAACTGCACGCGGTGAAAAAGAGCGTCGTTGCGAAGAGAGTGAGAAGTATTTTCATCGGAATTCCTTTTCGTTGATTGGAGAGTGTACGGGTGTCGAGAAGCTATTCATTTCCCTTTTCAAGGTATGAATGAAGATCAATAAAGGCAATGCGATTCGCAGTTTGGAACCATCGCCGATCCGATGACAGGATTTCCGAGAGGAAACTGCTTGCATCTTGGAAAACAAGGTTGCATTATTCTCCCATGAAAGTTTTCGCGATAAAGCAAGAAAGATTTTCTCATGAAAAGCGCCTTTCTCTGTGTTCTTTTACTCACGCCACTTTGGAGCGCACTCTCCCGAAATCCTGACACACTCTTCATCCGATCAGGAACAATAGTCAGTTCCTTAGGCGGACGCATACCGATCACGACGTTCAGCGCGTCGAAGGACGGCGAAGCGACGCTTCCGGGCCCTGTACTGAAGTGCGACAAAGACGTCACATTGCAGATTCAGGTCTTCAACACTGATTCGGTCGAGCACGGGTTTGCGATTCGAACCGAAGGCAGGCCGCTCGTGACGATAATACCTCCAAACGAATCGAGACCGATAGACTTGTCTTTTTCGGAACCGGGCGTCTATCTCTATCACGATCCGATTAACTATCCTCGCAATCAGAGTACCGGACTCTTCGGTGCAATCATCGTAGATGATGGCAAGAGCTACGACCGTGAGTACCTGTGGATTCTGAGCGAGCATGACAGTACATGGATGACCACGGGTATCGCAGACGTGAATGAGTATTGGCCGGACTACTTCACTATAAATGGGAAAAGTCAGCCGAACATTCAATCCGATCCTTCGACGCACATCATGGGTCGCGTCGGGGAGACCATTCGCATTCGTGTGCTCAATGCCGGATTGATGTGGCACAGCCTGCATTTTCACGGCTATCACTTAGCTCTGACGCGAAGAAATCACGTCATGATCGACCCTCCTTTGTGGAAAGACACGATTCCGATTCGATGGGGAGAAAGCATGGAATTGCTGCTGACTCCTGACCAACCGGGTAAATTCCCCGTGCACGATCACAATAATCTCGCAGGGGAAATCGGAGGCGGGCAGCATCACAACGGGATGCTCGATTTGATGGAGGTTCTGCCATGAAGAAGTTGGTCTTTATCGGTCTCGTCTGTTTGGCTCATTCACCGATCGCCTTATCCCAGGTCACGGAGCTCAATCTCATCGCAACCATGACCGGTCGGATGACGACCTCCGACGGCGCGAACCATACCTACTGGGGATTCGGCTATCCGAGCATGCCGCCGACGATTCAACTACCGGGACCGATGTTTACACTGATACAAGGACAGCAATACAAAATCAATTTCACGAACAACTCGATGGAAGATCACACCGTGCATCTCCATGGCTTAGACGTTGACCAGGCGAATGACGGATTTCCGGAGACTTCCTTTTCCGTACGAATGGGTCGCACGGGTTCATATGAATTCACCGCGCCACATGCCGGAACGTACTGGTATCACTGCCACGTCGAAAGTTTTCTCCATGCACACATGGGCATGTGGGGTGCGATCATCGTGCGCCCTCCGGATAGTTCCACGACCGCATGGGAGGGAGGGCCTTCTTTCGACGTTGAACGGATGTGGATCGCCTCCGAATTCGATTCGCTCTGGCTGCGGCAGACGATGGACGCGGATTTCAAATACTATCGCCCGAAGTATTTCATGATCAACGGGAAGGAACAATCCGGAATCAACGGTGACCCGAACTCTCACGTCGCATTTTCCTTAGGAGATACTGTCCTGCTTCGACTTTTGAACGCCGGCTATATGGTGCATCGGTATGACTTCGCGAATCTTGGTGCGACCATTATCGCCTCCGATGGAAGACCACTGCCTTCGGCTATCCATTCCTCTTCATTGGAGGTTCTGCCGGGTGAGCGGTACGATGTACTCATTACCGCGAACACGAGCGGACTTCATTCCATCAGCGTCGAGTTTCTCACGATGTACAATGAGATGAGTCGCCATAAACTCACCGTGCCTGTCCAGGTAACCGGCCCCTTATCCGTATCGAACATCGAAACTCCACGCACTTTCGACTTCACTGTCTATCCAAATCCGCTTGCGTCGTCTTCGAAGCTCTCGCTGAAACTTGTCACACGGACGCCGTCGGTGTTCTCGGTCTTTGTGTATGATCTGCTCGGGCGAAGGGTGCGCACACTTGCGGGTGGTATTGCACTCGAATCCGGGACTCACAACCTCGCATTCGAGTTGAACGGACTTCGCGGGAGTTCATTCATCGAGATACGAGACGGAGTGCATGTGCTTAGGAAGATGATCGTCGTGGAGTAGGAGTTTACTCGTAGCGATCCCAACGATTTTACAACTGTTTCAAAAGATCTTGTAACAAATGTCATTGATTCGCTGATGTGAATAAACTAAGTTGTCATCGGATGCGAAACGCAACGAGAAATATCACAACAGCCATCATGCTCGTTTCCCTTTCATTCGGTGTGATCGGGATTCCATTGTATCAGCACATCTGTGCGGAAATGGGTGTTGCGGAATTGTTCTCCACGTGCACGATGCACGAACGGGAAACGCATGACTTCTCGTGTTGCTCTGAGCGGTCCTCACAACCAACGAAACAGAAGCTCGACGGTGTGGAGTGCTGCTATGAAATAGACGCCACGAAACAGATTCATAATGCATTCGAATATCAGTTCAGGCCGACGTTCCAACCTCTGAGGTTCACAGTAGATAATTCTGTTACTGATGTCTCACATTCATTCTTGGCTCTACGCTCGGCCCTCTATCAGCATCTTCATCGCGACCACTTCCCCCCTGGTGGCGGAGAAAATACCTACCTATTCAACTCCTCCTTTTTAATCTGACCCTGTCTCTTTGAACGAAGATTCGTGCGCCGTTCTGCGCACGGGTGGTTCGTTTTATCCCCTGTCATGCTGCTGACATGTGGCAAGGACAAGCTCTCAACCAGTTCTTCCAGCTGTTTCATGAACTACAAGGTCAGATCCATGTATCGAACAATCCCTTTACTCCTTACCACACTCCTGGTGATGTTTCTTCAGACGGTGCAAGGGCAGGAAATCCATGACACCGTTCTCTCCGGATACGTCCGCGAAGCCTTGTACGTCAGTCCTCGCCTGAAAGCACTCGAAGCCCGGGTAAGAATGTTCAACCAACGTGTTCCGCAGGTTTCCAGCCTTCCCGATCCGCGTGTTGCATTCAGCATGAACAATCTTCCGGTCAACAGCTTCAGCTTTACACAGGAACCGATGACCGGCAAGATGCTCGGTCTATCACAGATGTTTCCTTTCCCCGGGAAGCTTTCCACACGAGGCGACATCGCCGGACAGGATGAACGCATCGCCCAACAGGAATTCTTCGATACGCGAAACGATATCGTGCGAAATGTGCGGAAGGTCTATTACGAACTTGCCTTCCTTCAGAAAGCAATCGCCGTCGACGAGGAATCCCGTGACGTGCTTCGAAACATCTCGAAAGTGGTGCGCGCGAAGTATGAAGTCGCGAGAGGAACGCAGCAGGACGTCATCAAATCTGATTTCGAGATCAGCCGCATCACGGATCGCATTCTGAAGCTCCGTGAAGAGTACCGCAGGAAGGTGGATGAGATGAACAGTCTTCTCCTGCGTGAAGCAGGTACAGGGATGAGGATCGATTCACTCACTGAGGTTGGAAAAGATCAGTTCTCGGTTCGTGACCTGCTCGATGAAGCGATTCAGCATCGGCCATTTCTACAAGGCATAAAGAATGCGGCCGATAAGGCTCGGGCACAGAAGGAACTCGCCAATCTTGAATGGTACCCCGATTTCATGATCGGGGCCGCATACTCGCAAAGGGATTATCTCGCGGCGAATAATAACAATCTTGTGGACTTCCTTTCCTTGTCCCTCAACCTGAATCTGCCTCTGAATAACGGGGGAAAGCGATCGGCAGCGGTGGAGGAAGCAGAGGCGATGATCAACATGTACACCGAGTCGTACAACACCGCCTTGCAACAACTCCAGACATCATTTTCTTCATCGCTCGCCACGCTGGCGACCGTGCATGAGCGCCTGGAACTGTTGACGACGGGTCTTCTCCCGCAGGCGTCGCAGGCATTGAACGCATCGCTGGCCGGTTATCAGGTCGGGGATGTCGATTACCTCACCGTTCTCGACAATCTGGTCAAGCTCTATCAACTGCAAACGGATTACCATCGACTTCGCGCAGACTACTGGAAAACTCGCGCGGACATCGACTTTCACACCGGAAAGGCGGTGCAGCCATGAGAAGCAACGAATGGAACAGAAAAATGAAACAACAACTGATATCGAGATTATTGAAGGAGCAAAACACCATGAAGGTATTCATCATTGTCCTGCTCGTCCTCGTGGGAAGCGTTGCATTCGTTTCATGCTCATCGGACGACAAGCAAACCACCACGCAAACCGAACAGAAGCAGCTCTACACGTGCGGGATGCATCCGGAGATTATCCGCGATGAGTCAGGCGACTGCCCGATCTGTGGCATGAAACTGATGCCCGTCAAGCAATCGACGATGGGTGGGACGGATGCTGATGCAGGCGGCGAAAAGAAGATTCTCTATTACAAGGATCCCATGCATCCCTGGTACACATCCGAGCATCCGGGGAAAGCTCCGGATTGCGGAATGGATCTCGTTCCTGTCTATGAAGGTCAGGAAGGTTCGGCGGGAGTGATCCGCATCGACCCGGCGGTGGAGCAGAACATCAACGTGAAAATCGGCGAAGCGGAAAAACGATCGCTGAGCACCACCATTCGAACCAACGGACACATCGCCATCGCTGAACCGAGACAGGCGATTCTCAACACAAAGATCAGCGGCTGGGTGGAGAAGCTCTACGTGGATTACGTCGGGCAATCCGTCCGACGCGGACAGAAGCTCATGGAGATTTACAGCCCGGAGTTTGTCGCCGCCGAACAGGAACTGATCACCGCTCTGGATTATCAGAAAGGTGTTTCATCAAGCAGCTTCAATGACGTTGCAAAAAGTGGTGACGCATTGCTGGAAACAGCGAAACGCAAGCTTCAACTCTGGGACATCACCGATGAGCAGATTCAGCAGATCGTCACTTCACGGAAAATCCAGCGCACCATCACGCTCCACGCGCCTGCACGTGGTGTCGTGTTGGAGAAGAACGTCATTCAGGGGCAACGCGTGCAGACAGGCGAGCAACTGCTGAAGATTGCCGATCTCTCGATCGTGTGGCTCCATGCCGATCTGTATGAGTACGAACTCGGAAATGCGAAGGTGGGCCAGAAGGCTGTGATGACATTGCCGTTCGCTCCCGGCAGGACATTTACCGGACGCGTTGCATTCTTCTATCCGACGCTCGTCGCGAAGTCGCGCACAGGTCGCGTCCGTATAGATTTTCCCAATCCAAAAATGGAACTCAAGCCGGAGATGTTCGCGGACGTGGAGATCTTCGGCGATCCGATCCATGATGCGGTCGTCGTTCCGGAACAAGCGGTCATCCGCGGAGGGACGCGCGACATGATCGTTGTCTCTCTCGGTGGCGGACGCTTCGAACCACGCGAAGTGACGCTTGGTATTCTTTCGCAGGGTTTCTATCAAATTCTGAAAGGGGTGCAACCCGGTGAACGCATTGTGCTTTCCGCGCAATTCCTTATCGATTCCGAAAGCAATCTTCGTGCTGCGCTCAATGCCATGACAGGTGAAAAAGCTGATACACCAAGGTCGACGGACTCCAAGACAGCCGTTCCCACACAAGGTCATAATCACTAAGGAGAAACCGATGCTTGGAAAAATCATAGAGTGGTGCATTAACAACAAGTTCATGGTGATCCTCGGAACGCTCGTTCTGATCGGACTGGGGATCTATTCCATGCTGAACACACCGGTGGATGCTATCCCCGACCTCAGCGATGTGCAGGTCATCATCTACACGGAGTATCCCGGTCAGGCGCCGCGTATCGTTGAGGATCAGGTCACCTACCCCCTCACCACGAAGATGTTGTCCGTCCCATATGCGCGTGTCGTACGGGGATATTCCTTTTTTGGCTTCTCGTTCGTGTACGTGATCTTCGAAGACGGGACGGACATGTACTGGGCGCGCAGCCGCGTCCTCGAGTATCTCAGCACGCTGCAAGGCCAATTGCCCCGGGGCATAACGCCACAACTTGGCCCCGACGCGACCGGATTGGGATGGATTTATCAATACACGTTGCAATCCGACAAGCACAGTCTTCAGGAATTGCGATCGATCCAGGATTGGTATTTAAAGTATGAACTCACTTCAGTGAGTGGTGTTTCTGAAGTCGCATCCATCGGCGGCTATGTCAAGCAATACCAGGTCGCCGTCGATCCCAACAAACTTCAGTCGTACGGAATCTCACTCGCACACGTACGCGACGCGATCAAACGCAGCAACAACGATGTCGGCGGCCGGTTGCTGGAATTCGCGGAATCCGAATTCATGGTGCGCGGGCTTGGCTACATCAAGTCCGTGGATGACGTGAAGGAAATTTCTCTTGGCTCCACGCCCGCCGGCACACCTGTCTATCTTAACGACGTGGCGGATGTGGCCCTCGGCCCGGAACTCCGCCGGGGTTTGGCGGAACATGACGGAACCGGTGAAACAGTCGGCGGGATTATCGTGATGCGCTTCGGAGAAAACGCCCTCGCCACAATACAGCGCGTCAAGATGAAGTTGGAGGAATTGAAAGCAGGCCTGCCGGATGAGGTGAAAATCGTTCCGGCCTACGACCGTTCCAGTCTTATTGAACGCGCCATCGACAATCTGAGTGAAAAACTGATCGAGGAAGCGATTGTCGTTTCCATCGTGATCCTCCTCTTTCTCCTGCATTTCCGCAGTTCATTCGTGGCCATCATCACGTTGCCGGTGGCCATACTCATGGCGTTCATCGTCATGCATGCACAGGGCATCAACGCCAACATCATGTCGCTAGGAGGGATTGCCATCGCTATCGGGGCGATGGTCGATGCGGCAATTATTATGATTGAAAACGCGCACAAGCACATTGAGCATGAGAATCTGCTTCCGCAGGAGAAGCGACGACAGAACTGGACGATTATCACAGAAGCTGCCAAGGAAGTCGGCCCCTCACTGTTTTATTCCCTGCTCGTCATCACGGTGTCGTTCCTCCCGATTTTCACGCTCGAACAGCAGGAAGGACGTCTTTTCAAACCGCTGGCTTACACCAAGACGTATGCAATGGGTGCAGCGGCTATTCTCGCCGTAACACTGGTGCCGGTGCTGATGGGTTTCTTCATACGGGGCAAAATGAAGAAGGAGAGTGAAAACCCACTCAACCGTTGGATCATTCGATTGTACCGACCATTGAATAACCTCTCGCTCAAGTATAAATGGTGGTTCGTAGGCGGCGCGGTGATATTGATGCTCTCCATAGTCTTTCCATTCAACAAGATCGGAAGTGAGTTCATGCCACCGTTGTATGAAGGAGATCTTCTCTACATGCCGACAACACTGCCCGGTATCTCCATCACGAAGGCGCGTGAAATCCTTCAGCAGACCGACAAGATCATCAAATCCTTCCCGGAAGTGGATCATGTTTTCGGGAAGATTGGTCGAGCCGAAACTGCAACCGATCCAGCGCCGCTTTCCATGGTCGAAACCACCATTCAACTCAAACCCGAAAGTGAATGGCGCCCGGGAATGACTGGCGAGAAACTCATCAGCGAACTCAACGCTGCCATACAATTCCCTGGCGTCACCAATGCCTGGACAATGCCTATCAAAACACGCATCGACATGCTTTCCACTGGTATCAAGACACCTGTAGGAATCAAGATTTCGGGACCCGATCTCACGGTTTTGGAGGAGATTGGGAAGCAGATCGAAGTTTCTGTGAAGAAGGTACCTGGGACACTCTCCGCCTATGCCGAACGCGTCATGGGTGGGAATTATCTGGACTATACCATCAACCGTAAAGCGATTGCACGCTATGGGCTTTCCGTACAGGACGTGCAAAACGTGATCATGTCCGCCATCGGTGGAATGAACATCACCACCACGGTGGAAGGCCTCGAACGCTATCCGGTCAACCTGCGCTACCAACGTGATTACCGGGAAGATATCAACGCGCTTCGTCGCGTTCTGATACCCTTGCAGGGGGGTGGCAAGATACCGATCAGTGAAATCGCCGATATTCAGATCAAGAAAGGCCCGCCGGGAATCAAGTCCGAAAATTCGCGTCCCAACGCCTGGGTCTATGTCGATCTCAAGACGTCGGACATCGGAAGCTATGTGAAGGAAGCACAAAAGATTGTCGCGCAAAACGTAAAGCTTCCGCAGGGATACAACATCGTGTGGAGCGGTCAATATGAATACATGCAGCATGCCAAAAAGCAATTGATGTTGGTGATACCCATCACGCTGCTCATCGTGATGTTCCTCATATATATGAACACACGCTCCATCCAGAAGACATTGATCGTTCTTCTCGCAGTTCCCTTTTCACTCGTCGGTGCGTTTTGGTACCTCTACTTCGCCGGTTACAATCTCAGCATTGCCGTGTGGGTGGGCATTATCGCACTCGCTGGTATTGATGCGGAGACGGGTGTCGTCATGCTGTTGTATCTCGACCTCGCCTTCGAGAAATGGCGAAAGGAAGGCCGCATGCTGTCCATCGCTCATTTGAAGGAAGCCATCTATCACGGAGCGGTACAACGCGTCCGTCCCAAACTCATGACCGTCGGGGTTCTCGTTATGGGGCTTCTGCCGATTCTTTGGAGTACGGGCGCGGGCGCGGACGTGATGAAGCGTATCGCGGCGCCGATGGTCGGTGGTATCATCACGAGCTTCATCATGGAGTTGTTGGTGTACCCTTCGATCTATCTCTTGTGGCGACAATGGAAGCTGCGGCGGGAGTTCAACAATCACGGAGAACAAGAATCACTCGAACCAACGACAGCATAATTCACTTTTCGTTCAACTCATACAGGAATATTCACCATGCAACATCTCATCATCGCCAGCACTGTCTCGGCACTCTTTCTCTTTTCCGCCTGCGGTTCCAATGAACAGAATCAAGACGCGGTACCAAAGACAGATACGCACATGGAACAAGGAACCATGCAGTCGGATCAATCCACTGAAATGAAATCGGACAAGTCTTGGGTTCGAACGGAACCCATTGATGTCAAGGCGATTGACGTAAACGGCGATGGCTATGTCTGGCAAGATCATATGGATTGGAACGTCATCGCTGACGAGGAAGGCAAGTGTCCCGAGTGCGGAATGTACCTCAAGAAAACGACCATAGCGGATGCGGAGAAAAATCTTCGCGACCACAACATGAAGATGAAATAAGCCAACGAAACAATCAGGAGAAATCATCATGAAAGAAATCAAGGCATATGTGCGGATATCCATCGTCCAGGAAGTCGTGGTAGCCCTCAAGCGCGAGGGGTTCTGCTGCATGACCATCATCGACGTGTCCGGCCTCGGCAGCCTCATCGATCCGGAGGATTGGAAATACTCGATGGAGTTTGTCGACAAGATGTCCAGGATGGCCAAGATCGAGCTTGTCTGCAGTGACGCGATGGCGGACAAAGCCGTTGAGATCATTAGGCAGCATGGTCAAACGCATCATTCAGGCGACGGTATAATCTTCGTCTCACCCGTGGAACGCGCGGTCAAGATCCGCACGGGGATTGAGGGCGACGCCATTTTACAGAAATAGTTGAGGACAGGAGAACACGATGCATTCGATGAATTGGTTCGGTGGAGGATGGTTGATGATGTCGTTCTGGTTGATGCTCATCGCGGGCGTCATCTTCCTCATCATCAAAAGCATTACCGGACAACAAACCACAAACATCCATGAAGACTCTGCACGGGAGATTCTCGACAAGCGCTATGCTCGTGAAGAAATCTCCAAACCGGAGTATCAGGAAACACTCACAGAACTACTCACATCAACACAGGAGAACAAATCATGAAACGCTCACTCATCGCAGCTTTTGCTGTCACACTACTCATTGTCTTTGCCAGCATTGCGCAGGACAAACCGAAACAGGTCGATTCACAGAAACAAAAACATATGATGGAGATGATGAAGGATCCCGCCATGATGGACATGATGATGGATCACGTCGCTTCCAACAAGGACATGCGCACGAAAATGATGGATCGCATGATGTCCCACATGAAAGGCGATATGGATTCCAAAATGGACATGTGCAAGTCCATGATGAAGGACAAGGAGATGCATTCCTGCATGATGAAATCAATGGAGGGAATGATGAATCATGACGGCATGATGAAATCGAAGCCCGATTCGAAATCGCCTTCACACGAACACAAGCACTGACAAAGTCGGAAAGGGATGACCCGGAATATCCTCCGGGTCATCCGATCCGTGAATACACGAACCAGACAACAAAACAATCACTTAAGCCCGTGAGGTATACCATGCATCGAGACCCGGTTTGCAAACGAAAGATCAACCCCAACAAGGCGTACATCAGCATTACCCATAACGATGTCGACTACTACCTCTGTTGCCCTTTGTGCCAACGGGAGTTTGAACGAGACCCCGGGAAGTACATTCGGGAGCTTCAGCAAAAACACCCTGCGCACCATCACGGGCGCAGTTAAACGAACAGAACATCATCACCTATTCATCCATGGAGAACGTCATGAAACACGAACCAGTATGCGGAATGCCAATTGAAGAAAAACATGCGGCAGGCAAGAGCGAGTTCAGAGGAAAGACATACTACTTCTGCTCAACCGCCTGCAAGGCGGCATTTGAAAAGGAACCGGATAAATATGCACACGATGTTCATACCGGTTCGGAACATCATTAAACCCGGAGATCAGGATGTCCCTGGACAACAGGGACATCCTGAATACGGAGGTGTGACATGGAAGAAACTCATCATGAAAGCAGACGCGTGAAAAAAGCGAAGGATCCGGTGTGTAACATGGACGTTGCCGTGGAAAACACTTCGATTGTGACGGAGTATCAAGCGAGGAACTACTATTTTTGTACCGAGCTGTGCAAGGTATTGTTTGAGAAAAACCCGGGATGAATATCTCCATCGATATGATCATCCTGACGATACAATTCAGCCATCAAGGTAGAAAGGAGTTTTACAATGCATGAATCATATGATTATGGCCTCTGGTCGATGGTAATCTTCAACGTTCTGCTCTTCGGCATATTTGTCGTTGGCTTTCTTCGACCGAAGAAGAAGCATGAATGGCGATCACTGGGAATCTTCGCAGCATTTTTGGTCGCACTCTTTACAGAGATGTATGGATTCCCGTTGACCATCTATATCCTCCTCTCGCTTTTCGGGAGCAAGCTTGGCGTCGTTGATCCGTTTCAACATGTCAATGGGCATCTGCTTGGAACGCTCTTCAATGCTTCTGAAGGAATGAAGTACGTGATCTGTCTTTTAGGCGGATTCGTGATGCTCATCGGGCTGATCGTGATGGGACGTGGATGGAAGCAAATTCATGAAGCGAAAGGCACACTCGTCACAACGGGAATCTATTCGCATATGCGCCATCCACAGTATTCCGGCCTGTTCCTCGTCACCATCGGAATGTTGATCCAATGGCCGACACTTCTCACGCTGCTCATGTGGCCCGTCCTCATGGTCGCTTACTACCGCCTCGCGATGAAGGAGGAACGTGACAGCATTCAGCGGTTCGGAGAAGCATACATTACCTACCGTTTACGTGTCCCGGCATTTTTTCCCCAACTCAATCGCCCAAGGAGTATAGACACGGAATCATCTTCACAAGAATCGAGGAGGATACAACCATGAAACGCATCCAACCATACCCCGTCGCCCTGGCGCTCAGTTTCGTCTTTCTCATATTCTACGTCGTGTGCATCGTGCTGCATTCCATCCTGCCCGCGAACCATTGGGAGATGTATCGGATCTGGGAGATGGTCATGCCCGGCTTCACCTGGCTGACGAGTCTCAGCTTCGTGCTGGGTATTCTCGAAATGTTCCTCGGCGGCTTTTATGTCGCGTATATCCTGATACCACTGTACAACCTCTTCAACAAACAATTATTCAACAAGAAAGGAAATTACGCCATGAACCGACTCCGTTTTCAACCTGTTGCACTGGCCGTTACATCGTTTGGCTTGATCACCTATGTTCTCTGCATTCTCTTCGATCTCGTATTTACCCAATGGGCCATGTACCGCTTCTGGGAGATTCTCCTCCCCGGTTTTACCTGGATCAGTTGGGGAAGCTTCTTTATCGGGCTCATCGGCGTGATTGTCTATGGCGTGTATGCCGCAGCGGTGTTTGTCCCGATTTACAATTACTTCCAGCGTGACGGTATCATGGAAATCTGATGGAACAGCAACCAACATATCAGGAAAGCGACAACCGTCGCTCGTTTCTTCGCAATGTCCTGGGTGGAGGCGTGGCAGCGTTCTCCGTTGCAATTCTCTATCCCATCTGGCGGTATCTCATTCCGCCTATTGATGCGGAACCAAAACCCCGCAATGTACTCGCAGGGAAGGTGGGTGAGTTGAAACCCAACAGCGGGAAGATCTTCCGCTTCGGCGATAAACCTGGAATTCTCATCAACACTCTCGAAGGAGAACTGCGCGCCTTCACTGCTGTCTGCACGCATCTCGACTGCACCGTCCAGTACCGCGACGACTACCAGCACATCTGGTGTGCGTGTCATAACGGACACTACGATTTACGTGGTACCAACATACAAGGCCCGCCGCCGCGTCCGCTCGAACCATACAACGTGAACATAAAAGGCGACGAGATTTACGCCTCGAAGAAAGACTGAGAAACAATACAAGGAGTATGTCATGTCAGAAACTCTCATCTATATCATTCTTTTCGCTCTTCTTATGTTTTTTATGCATCGTGGACATGGAGGAGGAATGGGCGGTTGCGGAGGACATTCGCATCATACGTATGACGACAAAAAGGCAGATACTGACACTCAACAGAAGGAACGAATGACAATTTTCAGCGAACAACATCACGGAGAAAAACAATGACACACGATCCCGTCTGCGGAATGGACGTTCAGAGTCCGTCGGAATTTCGTTCCTCATATCAGGAACAGACGTACGACTTCTGTTCACCTGCATGTAAAGAGAAATTCGATGCAATGCCGGCGAAGTATATCCGGATGACAACTATTGATGAAGCGAGTACGACCGCTGCTCCGGCATCGACGGTTGCAGCCACGAACAGAACCGACACCGATGGAACTGAGCGTGCACAAATTCCCATCACAGGAATGGACTGCGTGGCATGTATCGTCACAATTGAAAAGGAAGTCAAACGGCTTCCCGGCATAAAGCGCGCAAACGTGAATTATTCAACAGAGAAATTATACGTAGAGTACAAACCCGATCAGGTTGGCACGCAACAAATCGTCGAGGCGATCAAATCCGCGGGATATCGAACGGGGAAATCGACTCTCCGTCTTGGAATTCGCGGCATGCACTGCGCCTCGTGCGTGGACAAGATCGAATCGGAATTGAGACGCAGTCCGGGAGTTCTCTCGGCAAGTGTCGATCCTGGAGCAGAGTCTGCAACCATCAGTTATCTCCCGGCTGCGATTCAGATATTGGAGATCAAAGCCATCATCGAACGACTCGGATATAAGACGGTCGATTCTGCGTCACCGGGGAAAACTTCAACCGGCAGCACAGAAGAACCGGTGGATGAAAACGAGAAGGCACGGCAACACGAGTACAAAACACTGATGAGAAAATTCCTCTTCGCGGGGGTGCTTGCCGTGCCGGTGATGTTCTTCGGGTATCCTGAACTGTTCGGGCTTCCTGCAGCCTATCAGCATGGTGGTGAGATACTTCAGATTCTCTGGATGGCAATGGGAGTTCTCGCACTGCCCGTCATGTTCTGGTCTGGATCGCATTTCTACTCGGGTGCACTGGCCGCGTTCAGAAACCGTTCCGCGAACATGCATACGCTCATCGCCACCGGCATCTCCGCCGCGTGGCTGTACTCTGCCGTGGCCGTTCTTTTCCCGCAGATTTTCCCGCAGAAGGAGCTTGCCGATCAGTTCTTTGACGTCATCTTCGTGGTTGTTGCGCTCGTTGATCTGGGTATGGCGATGGAGATCAGGGCCAAAGGGAAAAGCTCCGAAGCAATCAAGAAACTCATCGGCCTTCAGGCAAAGACCGCGCGCGTGCTTCGTGATGGAAAAGAAATCGACATACCGGTGGAAGAAGTGGTGCTTGATGAAATCATCGTTGTCCGCCCCGGCGAAAAGATTCCCGTTGACGGTGCGATTGTGGAAGGCTCCTCTACCGTCGATGAATCGATGATCACGGGAGAGTCCATCCCGGTAGAGAAGCACGTAAAGGATGCAGTCATCGGTGCGACGATCAATAAGACAGGTTCATTCAAGTTCAAAGCGACGAAAGTCGGAAAGGACACGGCGCTTTCGCAGATCATCGAGATGGTGCAGCAGGCACAGGGATCGAAGGCGCCCATTCAACGGATCGTGGACAAGGTCTCCGGATACTTTGTGCCCGCGGTAATCATCATTGCCATTTTCGCCTTCGTCATCTGGTACGACTTCGGGCCGCAACCGAATCTGATCTATGCGCTTGTGGTGTTCGTCACGACGCTCATCATTGCCTGTCCGTGTGCGCTGGGCCTTGCTACGCCAATCTCTCTGATGGTTGGAGTCGGGAAAGGAGCAGAGAATGGAATTTTGATCCGAAGCGGCGAGGCGCTGGAGGCAGCACAGAGATTGGATGCAATCGTTCTCGACAAAACGGGGACGATCACGGAAGGAAAACCATCGCTTACCAACGTCATCGCGCTGAATGGAATGAGCGAACATGATATCGTCCGGTACGCCGCATCAGTTGAAAAAGGCTCGGAACATCCTCTCGGAGAGGCGATTGTGAAAGGTGCGGAAGAACGATCCATCACTCTCACCGATTCGAAAGAATTCAACGCCATTCCAGGCCACGGCGTGGAAGCTCTCGTTGACGGGAAACGCGTCCTTCTCGGAAATCTCAAACTGATGCGCGACAGAAACATCGAAGTCGGTGATCTAGAAGCGCGGAGCAGCGACATTGCCGATGAAGGGAAAACGCCGATGTTCATTGCGCTCGACGGCGTCGCAGCCGGAATCGTTGCCGTAGCCGATACCGTGAAGAACGATTCAAAGGAAGCCATCGCCCTCCTGAAAAAAATGGGGCTCGAAGTAATCATGATGACCGGAGACAACAAGCGTACGGCGGACGCCCTCGCGCGTCAGGTTGGCGTTGACCGCGTCCTGTCGGAAGTGCTTCCCGAGGACAAGGTGTTCAACGTTCAGAAACTCCAATCGGAAGGAAAGCGGGTCGCCATGGTCGGAGACGGTATCAACGACGCTCCGGCTCTCGCTGCCGCGGATGTCGGGCTCGCCATCGGCACAGGGACAGACGTCGCAATCGAGGCATCCGACATCACACTCATGAAGGGTAGTCTCAAGGGCGTCGTTCTCGCGATCCTGCTTTCGAAAGCGACCATGAAGAACATCCATCAGAATCTTTTCAGCGCGTTCTTCTACAACGGACTTGGTCTTCCCATCGCCGCAGGAATTCTCTTCCCATTTTTCGGACTCCTGCTTTCACCAATGATTGCGGGTGCTGCAATGGCCTTCAGTTCGGTCACTGTCGTCACCAACGCCAACCGACTACGCCGTTTCAAAACCACTATTTAAAAGGAGAAACCATCATGACACCCGATCAAATCTTCGTCACAGTTGGCGGCCTGACTCTTATCGCGACCGTTGCGTGGTACTTCTGGTTCTCGGAAAGAAAGGCAGTCAAGATTGAAACAGCCGGCAACATTCAGGAGGCATTCATCCGCGTGAAGGGCGGTTATTCACCGGATGTGATTGTGGTGGAAACGGGCAAACCCGTCCGGTTGAATTTTCGCCGTGAGGAAACGGCCCTCTGTTCCGAGCATGTGATATTTCCAGACTTCAACAAACAGGCAACTCTCACTCCGTTCCAAACTGTGCCAATTGAGTTCACACCAGAAAAGCCCGGTGAATATGGTTTCCAGTGTGGCATGGGGATGCTGCGCGGAAAGTTGATAGTGGAATAGACGCTAATCATTTTGTAACGCACTTGCTAATTCGAAATCTTGGAACATGTTTGGAAACGCCTCAGGCTCACGGTTTCTCGCGTTCTGCATTTTCATTTACTCACTGTGGAGTTAAAGTCAGTCCTTTTTTGGCCAAAAGTGTAAAGACTTTAATCAAGGCATCTGCTGAAAAACAAAAACACGAGATCCATCATCGATACGACCATTAATGACGAGGAATTACTGAGTTGCCCTATTCTCTGATTTATATCATTTGTTACATGACAGCTATTCATCTATGTTTACCGACGTGAAGGCAATTGTTCACATAGCTGAGAGACTCTTTGTGTCCCTGATTTTTTCATATGGTGTGATCGGGATTCCATTGTATCAGCACATCTGTGCGGAAATGGGTGTTGCGGAATTGTTCTCCACGTGCACGATGCACGAACGGGAAACGCATGACTTCTCGTGTTGCTCTGAGCGGTCCTCACAACCAACGAAACAGAAGCTCGACGGTGTGGAGTGCTGCTATGAAATCGACGCCACGAAACAAGTGACGGATCATTTCACGAGTTCCTCTTACGATTTTGCTTCCACGCTCGTCGCATCCCACACAGTCGCCCCGGGATTATTTCATTCTCCACTCTTCACTCTTCGAACTTCCCTTGAGGATCCCTCGCCACCCGGTGAGCGCACATACATCCTCCACTCCTCTCTTCTGATCTGATTCTGTCCTGTTCTGTTTGAACGCAGTACCGCATTGCGTTCTTACAATCGTGCATGCCATGCTGCGCATGGTCGTCAACTCACGTGACCGACGTTCACAAATTCAGGACAGTTATGAATCGTATCATCGTTTTCCTCTCCCTCTCATTGATCTTCTTCGGTGAAAGACTCGCCGCTCAGGTCGTCTCTTCGCCGCTTCTCGATTCGTTGATCCAGCAGACACTCGAACGAAATCCTCAGCTTCAGGCGTCGAGGAGTAAAATCGTGAGTGCGAAAGCGCGAACCACAACCGTGCGTGCATGGGCTGATCCTCAATTGCGGATGGAGTTCATGAGAACGCCGGTTTCCTCGTTGAATCTTTTCGGTGAAGCGGCAGAGCGCCGGCTCTCTATCGATCAGATGATTCCCTTCCCCGGAAAAACCTCTCGCGCATCCGCTGTCGAAGAAGCGAACGTCCTCACACGCACGCATATGACGGCAGAAATGGAGCGGCTCATGATTGCCGAAGTGAAGAAGCAGTACGGAATGCTCTATGCGGCGCAGAGAAAACTCGAGGTCGTCAGGGAGAATGAAGAGTGGTTGCGGCAAATGATCGCGAGCGCCGAAACACGCCTTGCCGTCGGGTTATCACTACAAGCGGACGTCCTCCGGCTGCAAACGGAACTCTCCAAACTCAAGAGCGAGCGCGCGATGGTCGAGAGTGACATACGCATATCGGAAGGAATGATGAACAAAATGCGCGCAATGCCTCCGGCCACTCCGATTCCGCGTTTACCGGATTATCCCTTAGATGAATTCGCGATCGACGTGGATAACATCACGAGCATCGCCGGTCAGACGAGACCGGAACTCCGCGCCATGCAGTCAGAAGTCGAGATGTATAAAGCGGAGGTGCGCATGTGGAAGGGTGAGCGCTTGCCGGACTTCATGGTCGGAACCGGTTATATGTGGATGCGCGAAATGGAAAACACGTGGGAAGCGATGATCGGCATCAACATTCCGATTGCGCCATGGTCGAGCGGGAAGTATTCCGGACGTATCGAAGAAAACGAAGCGTTGCAACGTGCTGCGGAACAAGAATACGAGGACTCGCGCAATCGCATCGCATTCGAAGTGTATGAAGCGTGGTCGAAAGCACGGGCGCGATGGGAATCGGCGCGACGCTACGAAGCGGAGATTCTTCCGCAAGCGGAGCAGACACTCGAATCGCTTTTTGCGGAATACCAAACGCGCCGCACCGACTTCCTTTCCGTGCTGGATGCTTTCCGCATGTTAGCCATGCATCGCATGAATTATTTCATGGAAGTCGGAGAATACATCGAACACCTCGCCGATATCGAATGCTGCATCGGCGTCACTTTGGACGAACTCAGGAAATTGAAATGACCAGATCGAAAGGAAAACTCATGAACGCTCTTCGCACAATCCCGATACTTTTTCTTTCCCTCGCGCTTGGCGTGGCTTTCAACGCTTGCACGAAGCAGGAAAGCGACGGGCATGACCATGCCGCTGAAGCTGCGGAAGTGTACACATGCCCCATGCACCCGTCGGTGATATCCGACCGGCCCGGTGCATGCCCTGTGTGCAATATGGCGTTGGTGAAAAAATCAGCCGCCCAGGAAATGTCGGCGGAAGAAGCAGCCATGCTGCATACCGTAAGTTTATCACCCACTCAACGCATCATGGCGAACGTTGCAGTCTCGCCGGTCGCACGTAAAAGCATGAGCAAACAGATCAGCGCGGTCGGAGTCGTGGATTTTGCTGAACCGATGCAATCGGTTGTCACTGCCCGCTTTCGCGGTCGCATCGAAAAGCTCAACGTCAGCTTCACGGGTGAAAATGTGCGAAAGGGACAGGCGCTGTTCGAGCTTTATAGTCCCGATCTCGTCAGCGCACAACAGGACTACCTCATCGCGCTGGATGCATTGACGCGCGCACAGACGCTGGGCAACAGTTCGAACGAGGAAGTGCAGCAGCGCCTCGTCGCTTCGATACGGGAGCGATTGCGCATTCACTATGGCCTGACACTTGCGCAACTGCGCGAGTTGGAGGAAACGAAGAAGGTGCGATCGACCGCGACGTTCTACGCGCCCATCAGCGGGACGGTGATCAGCAAGCAAATCGTCGAGGGACAGTACGTCGATGAAGGAACGACGGTCTATTCTATCGCCGACCTATCGCGCGTGTGGGTGTACCTCGAAGTTTATGAAGGCGATATTCGTTTTGTAAAAAACGGACAAGCGGTCGATATCACGACGGAAGCGTACCCCAACGAACAGTTCCGCGGCCGCGTCACCTTCATCGATCCGGTGATGAATCCGGAGACGCGCACCGTCCGCGTCCGCACCGAGTTTCCGAACACCGGCGGGAAGCTCAAGCCGCAGATGTATGTCAAGGCCGCACTCTCGCTTCCGCAAAAGGAAGCGCTCGCCGTGCCCGTTCACACCGTCGTACAAACCGGCAAACGCAACGTCGTCTGGGTCGAGTTGAAAGAAAACCAGTTCGAGCCGCGTGAAGTGACGCTCGGCGCGCGCACTGATGGTTGGTATGAAATCGTCAGCGGACTGAGCGAAGGCGAAATGGTCGTCACGACCGGAGGCTATCTACTCGACTCGGAAAGCCAGTTGCAGATGCCCGGCGGCATGGCCGGACATGCGCACGATGGTGAGGCCGGAGGACAGAAGTCAGAGGTCGGAGGGCAGAACGCAGAGGTCGGACGACAGAAGTCAGAGGTCGGACGACAGAAGGCAGAGGCCGGACAGTCAAGTGTTCGTGAGATCAAGATCACGGTTGATTACGAATACATCCCGGCCACGGTCCATGTTAAAAAAGGCGAGAAGGTTCGCTTGCTTTTCTACAAGAAAGAAGACTCCGAGTGCACCAACGAAGTCGTATTCAAAGACCTGAACATCCGCAAGAAACTCCCCGCCTTCAAAACCACCGCGATCGAAATCACACCGAAAAAAACAGGTGAATTCGGTTTCGCTTGCGGGATGGATATGATACATGGAAGACTTGTCGTCGAGTGATTACAGATTACGGATTTCGGATTACAGATTACGGAGGACGCAGCGAAAAATGATTGACGAAGGTTACAAGAAACTCGACATCTATGTGCTTGCTCATGAACTTGCGGTTATGGTACATCAGTCGAGTCTCTCATTTCCAAAACATGAGATGTATGAGGAAGGGAGTCAGATACGGCGATCCTCTAAATCCATCTCATCGAACATTGTCGAGGGATATTGTTTGAGGAAGCACAAAAACGAGTTCCTGTTGTATCTAAACCGAGCCTATGCCTCTTGCTCCGAAACGATTGAACATTTGGAAATATTGTTCGACACAAAGTCTCTGACGGATAAGGAAGTGTACAATGATCTCCGGAATCAATATGAAGTCCTCAGCAAGATGCTTTTCAGTTTCGCTCAAACTGTCGCACGCGATCACGAAGTCCCATACGCTTTTCGAGAACCAGACTTCCCCTACGTGACCTCACATGATGATCCCGAACAACAGTAACCCGTAATCCCCAATCTGTAATCCGTAATCCATCATGATAGATCAAGGCTATAAGAAACTCGACATCTATGTTAAGGCACATGAACTTGCGGTCAGGGTACATCAGTCGAGTCTCTCATTTCCAAAACATGAGATGTATGAGGAAGGGAGTCAGATACGGCGATCCTCTAAATCCATCTCATCGAACATTGTCGAGGGATATTGTTTGAGGAAGCACAAAAACGAGTTCCTGTTGTATCTAAACCGAGCCTATGCCTCTTGCTCCGAAACGATTGAACATTTGGAAATATTGTTCGACACAAAGTCTCTGACGGATAAGGAAGTGTACAATGATCTCCGGAATCAATATGAAGTCCTCAGCAAGATGCTTTTCAGTTTCGCTCAAACTGTTGCGAGAGAGCATGGCACACCCTACACTTTCAAAGAACCCGACTTCCCATATATCACAGACAATCCATCAGAACCGAATCTGTAATCCCCAATCTGTAATCCGTAATCCATCATGATAGAACGCATCATCGACTTTTCAGCCCGCAATAAGTTCATCGTCATTCTGCTGTATCTCATCGTCGTGGGGTGGGGAATATGGTCCGTGGCGCACGTGCCACTCGATGCCATTCCCGATCTCTCGGAGAATCAGGTGATCGTCTTCACCGAATGGATGGGACGCTCGCCACAACTCGTCGAAGACCAGGTAACGTTTCCGCTCGTGACAGCTTTACAAGGTGTTCCCGAAGTGGAAGCTATTCGTGCCCAGTCAATGTTCGGCATGTCTTTCATCTTCGTCATCTTCAAGGAGCGCACCGATCTGTACTGGGCGCGCAGCCGCGTGCTCGAAAAACTTTCGACCGTGCAATCATCGCTTCCACAGGGTTCGAAGGTCTCGCTCGGCCCTGATGGCACGGGCGTCGGACACGTGTACTGGTACACGATCGAAGGCAAGTACGATCTCGGCACGTTACGCGCAATACAGGATTGGTACGTCAAGCTGAACCTGCAAGGCGTCGAAGGCGTCGCGGAAGTCGCTTCCATGGGAGGATACATCCGGCAGTATCAGGTGGACGTCGATCCGTCGAAGATGCGTGCATACAACGTCGGCATCGCGGAGGTGCGCAACGCTGTCATGCGCTCGAACAACGACGTTGGAGGGAAGCTTCTCGAAGTCTCCGACGCGGAGTCCTTCGTACGCGGACAGGGCTATATCCAATCCGTCGAGGACGTGGAGAACATCGTCATTGCGACTGGAGCGAACGGAACGCCGATCTCCGTGCGCGACATCGGCGCCGTACAGCTTGGCGGGGACATCCGTCGCGGTTCGATCGAGAAGAATGGCGAGGGGCAAGTAGTCGGCGGGATCGTTGTCATGCGCTACGACGAAAACGCCAAGGACGTGATCGACCGCGTGAAGAAACGCATCGCCGAGATCACGCCCGGTCTGCCGGCAGGTGTCGAGATAAAAATGGCTTATGACCGTAGCGATATCATCACCGCTGCAGTGGATACACTCAAGAACGCGCTCATCGAGGAAGCCATCGTCGTCAGTTTCATCGTGCTGCTGTTCCTCCTGCACGTGCGCAGTGTTTTGCGCGTCATCATCGAGATTCCTATCGCAGTGTTGATCGCTTTCATCTTCATGCACGTGTTCGATATCACATCGAACATCATGTCGTTGGGAGGTATCGCTATCGCCATCGGGGTGATCGTCGATGCGTCCATCGTGCTCGTGGAAAACGGTTATAGGAACGTCGCCAGGGCGCAGGAGGAGAAGCGGAAAAAGAAACCCTCTCCCCTCACTCCCCTCTCCCAAGCTGGGAGAGGGGACG
>CAYUWG010000005.1:0-95815 GCA_964448285.1 uncultured Chromatiales bacterium | reverse complement strand
AATCCGTTTCGCGCTTTTCCGAAAGTCGAACAACGCTTTTGCGAGAGCAGGCGAAAGAAAAGGAAGGCGTTCGAGGTCCTTCAATGAAGCCGTATTCAGATTGAGTCGGCTTCGCAGGTGTGATTCCAATTCATCGAGCAACTCGGAATCGTCGAGGTCTTCGCTTCCATGTTCGAGAAGTCGCTCAACGGTTTCATCTTCGTCACGTTGCGTGCTATCCGTTTGTGCAAAAGCAAGAAAGGGACACAGAGTGAAGAAGATGAGATGGATGCACCATCGCGTCATTGCGGACTTCCCAACACGGGTTCATCAAGGGGGAGTTCATCGAGTCGGATGTTCAGACGCTTCTGAAGTGTGAATGTGACCACAATGCCGATCAACACGGCGAACCAGAGCGTTGCGAAACGAATGATCAACGTCGATGCGACGGCGATGTCCTTCGGTGCGCCTGCGAGGATGGTCAGGCCGGTCAGGCTTCCCTCGGTGGTGCCAAGACCGCCGGGCAACATCGTCACCGCTCCGACGATCGTTGCGAACGCATAGATGAACGTCGCTTTCATCAACGTGGGTGGAGCCTGGAACACGGACAGGACTATCCAGAAACCGAGGCATTCGAAAAACCATGCGACGATGCTCAACAGCGAGCCGATGAACAGCGGGCGTGGTCGAAGGAGCGAGTAAATGCTTTCGTATGCTATCACGGCATGATCGACGTATTTCTTGACGAAGAACACGTGACGAAGAAGATGGACGAGAGCAAGCGAACCTTTATGCCACGAAAGCACGCCGGTGATTCCGAAGAAGAACACGCTGAAGCCGATGATCAGACTTTGTGCGTAGCCGAATACGTATGCGCCCGCGATAAGCAGGACGACAAGTCCGATGAAGTCCGTCAGTCGTTCGGCAAGGATGATCGGCGCGGATTTTCGTACCGGTGTTCCATTCACTTGTTTGAGCAGATATGACTTGAGTATCTCGCCGAATTTTCCCGGAGTTACTGCCATGATGAACGCCGTGAAAAAAATGATGACGTTTCGTTCGCGTGACGGAGCGCATTGAAGCGTCAATGTGTAATACTCCCACTTCGCGTAGCGAAAACCATAATTGAGAAGCGTGCAGAGTAATATGAGCGGGAGAAAACCCCAATGGAATCGCGTCAGGGCATCGAGCAATTCATCGGCGTCGGCATAAAGAGTCAAGCCAAGGAACACGACCGCACCGAACGCGAGCGAGAGCAGGAAGCGTTTCTTCCACTTCTCGTTCATGCTTGTGTCCTGTTTTCCTGGAGCTGTCGCAAATGCAAATAAACTTTCGTGAGTGGAAGCCCGACCACCGTGTAGTAATCCCCATAAATCCTTTCGACGAAGACTGCACCGAAATCATCCTGAATTCCATAGGCGCCGGCTTTATCCATCGGGCCGCCGCTTCGGACGTACGTTTCGACTTCGTCGTATTCCAGTTCACGGAACCAGACCTCCGTTCGCTCATGATCGATGATCTTCCTTCCTGAGGAAACGTCGAGCAGGCAAACGCCGGTGAAGACGTCGTGCCGTTTGCCGCTCAAGAGCATAAGCATTTCGATGGCGTTCCGGACATCCGTGGGTTTGTTGAGGATCGCCCCATCGAGGACGACGATCGTGTCCGCGGCGAGAATGATGCCCTCGCTTACCGTCTGCGCAACCTCGGTTGCTTTTCGCTCTGAAAGAATGCGAACGTGCACTTCAGGTGGATATTCCTCGTCGATGTCTTCATCGACGTGGCTTGGGATAACGAGAAACCGCAATCCGATTTGTTCGAGGAGTCGTTTCCGTCGTGGTGAGTTTGAAGCGAGAATCAGTGGGGAGTGTTGCACATGGTCACTCGTTTGTGGCCGGTAAACTACGAAATGCAGGTGCGTTGCGAAACGCTAATGCGCTGAGATTATCGGAAGGGTGATCGTCACAACAGTCCCGCTTCCGGCTTCGCTTTCTAAGGATATACTGCCGTGAATGTCGTCGAGAATTTTCTTCACGATGGGAAGCCCCAGTCCCATGCCTTCTGTCTTCGTGGAAAAATTCGGTTCGAAAATCCGTGGAAGGAGCGCTTCATCGATTCCGGTTCCGGTATCACGAATAATGATGATCACGTTCCCTGAATCCTTGCGCGCCGTTACGAAGATTTTCCCTTCGTCGTGAATCGCTTGTGTGGAATTTCGGAGAATGTTCGTGAAGGCACGCGCGAGTTCTTCCCGATCCGCATGAACCGCGGGGAGATCTTCGCGAAGCTCCAGGACGATGGCGACGTGCTGGTGATGTTGAAACAATCCGACTGCTTCACGGAGAAGCGACGCGATATCGACCTGCGCGAGATTGCGTTTCGGCATTCTTCCGAAGCGTGAGAATTCATCGCTGATCCGCGAGAGCGCGTCGATCTGTTCGATGATGGTCGCGGTGATTTCTTTGATGGTCGCATGGAGGTTCGGCGCCTCATCCATCGCTGCCTTCTGGAGGTGTTGTGCGGCGAGTTTCATCGGCGTCAGGGGATTGCGGATTTCATGTGCCACCTGTCGCGCCATTTCCTTCCATGCCAGCTCGCGTTCCGCTGACGCGAGCTCCGCCCTGCTTTGCTCCAACTGCCGCGTCATCGTATTGAAGGAATCGGCGAGCTGGCGAATCTCCAACGAGCCTCCGGGTGAAACGGTCAGATGAAGATTGCCTTTGGCGATGCGCTGTGTTGCCGTGGTCAACTCCTGCAACGGACGAGAGATCTGCTTCGCAATGAGTCGGCTGAGAAAGAGCACGAGCAATATGATGATGACGCCTCCGACTAAGAAAAACGTCGATGCCTGCACGTATGCCTCGGTGTTTCTATCAGGACGAAACAAGGTCGGCGTGGAAATGATGGCGAGGAGTTTCCCTGCTTCATTGCGAATTGCACGATACCCAACCGAGTAGTCTATCAATCCTATGCGATCGGATATCACGCTCGTGTTTCTTCCCTTCAAATGAAAGTCGGTAAAAGCCGCGGGATGAATCGCCGAGGACAGGATGTTGGCGTGATACAATTCCGGCCTGCTTGCGGATGCAACGAAGGCATCGCGATAGGCGGTCAATTCATGTCCTGTCTTTCTCGCGATTTCGTAGCATCCGGCATTGGAGATGAACAGCGAATCATTTGGAGAAGCGAGGACATTATCGCGGATGAATTGCTCGAGGATATTCAACCTGTCATTGAGTTGCGCTGCTGTTTCTATCCGGGAGTTTTCCTGGTAGGCCGCGCGAATAGTGATCCAGAGAATCGTGAGCGGGATGAACGCGATGAAGAGGAGGATCAGTTGGAGTTTTCGCTCGAAAGTCATCGATCTCTTTCGTGGTCGAATAAGGTGCGCCGCGAATGCAACGATCAAAAATGATGCAAGTGAAAGTCCGGAAAATCGAAAAAACCGAAAGAGAGGGAAGTGTTGAGGTTCCGGTGTCAACGATACTGCAAGGGACTTCGAAGTGTCACCTGCAACGGGAATGAAATATGTCCGCAGCAGCGCTTCCTCCGATTTGATCGTACCCCAGGGCGAATGCGGCGCGCGCTGTACGTGAGATTGCAGGGTCACTACGTCAGGCTGGGTGCTGTTCATGATGGAACCGGCGGATGAAAAAGAAACCACCATACGACGGGCAGTTGGGGAAGGGACAGTGGATGGTGTCCGAAGAACGTCCAGCGCAACGCCGGCTGAAGCGAGCGGTTCGTATGGTTGAACGATGATAAGCAACGTGGTGCTGTCTTCCAGGTTCGTCGTGCCTAAGTGGTAGCGCCTGCCGTGCAGTTGTAGGACCTTTGGCGGATGTTGCTCATTCATCCATCGGTTGATCGAGTCGATAATCGCATCGACGTCGCGCGGTGGGATTCCCATCGAAAAGCGCAACGGTGCTCGCTCAAGTGGAAGGAGAACGCAAGCGGAATTGTTCGGTTGGTTGCTGAGAGCCGATTCCTTCCAGATGCGATGGAGGTAAGGATAGGAAACTTCATGGAATTCCGGTGTAGAGAACTGTGCCGAGAGAAGTGTTTGCGAGACTAAAGATTCCGACCATCCATCCGCCGGCTTTGCAAGGTCGCTTGCGAAAACCTCAAGCTCCTGATGCGCGCGTGTTTCGGAAAAATGTTCGAGAGAGAAAGTCGCGAGCAGAGAGAGACACCAACCGCTAATGAGTACGAATTGTTTGCTTGTCGGAGTGGCTCGTGAATATCGCGCTCCAAGAAACACGCCTATCACGACAAGAAAGTAGATGAAAGCAGGGATCATCACATCGGAAGAAATCCCGAGAACGGTCGATGTGCCTATGAACGCAGCGGCGGTAAGCGTTATTGTCCGGTAACGTGCATCAACGTTCACGATAAGCTTATTCGACAGAATCGCTGGAACATTGATGAGCATCGCGAATGAGGCGCTGAGAATGAGGATGTCCCAAACAGCGAGCACGTGATATGCATCCCTGAAGAGAAGCGATGTGTCGGTAAAAATGAACGTCGAATCCATGACGATGCTTCGTAGCGTCGCGATAAAACCACGAAGAGTAAGTGCAGCGGTTGCCCCGAGTATTGCAACGAACATCACACTGAGCGCGGGAGAGGGTAGTCGCAAGGGAATCGCATTCCAACCACGAACGAGTACGACGGAGATGACAAGTATGAAGAGGCTGCTGACGGAAAGTTCGAGAAGATTACCCGCGATCCCTTCTCCAAACGACGATGCGTAGTGCACCGGATCGAGCAGTGAATCCGGAGAGAGAATGGAGAGGCTGTTCGTCCATAACAAACAGTATCGGATAGCGATGAGAAGGAGTACGAACAGCGTGTATTTCACCGTTACGGATCGCAGCCTTCGCAATTTTTGAAAGACGATAATGACGGTTGCTGCGAATAACGCAATCAGGAGGAAATGTGTGATAGATGAAAAGCCGTTTCTCACCTGCTCGAGATAACTCGCTTTATCCGTCGGTTCGACAAGGACGAAGGCAACTGTATCATGATCGAACACGAATGGCGCCGAAAGGTCTGTCTGTTGTGGAACCGATGATACGACAAAGCGAGAGTTCGCATTCGAAGTTCTGATCTCCTCAGCAAGTTGTATCCCTGCGACCAGCATTGCTTCTAACGACGAGAATTTCGTACGGGAAATGAGATAGTACCGGTCACTGAACTTTCGCAGGCCGGTCGATTCATGCAGGACTGTCTCTTCCGGAATCGTGCCTGCAATGACTGTGGGTCTTATCGTCGAATCCACTATGACGGCGAACGCACGAGAATGCGCTTCCGGAAGGAGACTCTCTACGTATTGAACGACGGAGTTCGATCTGTTTCCTGCAATCAATGCGAGAAGCGTTGTATCGTTCGTAAGGAGCGTTCTCATTCGAACCAACCGCTCCGCATCAAACTCGAAGTCATGCATAAGCTGAATGAGAGTCGTGGAATCCTTCTCTCGTTGGATCGAGGGCCATTGTTCGGAGATTTTCCCTTCAAAAAAATCTTGAACGAGTGCAACGAGGCTGAGCGAGAGAAGGATGACAACCGGAGGAATCATCGTTCTCTGCAGCAGATGCTGGTGCCACTTCATGAGCCTACTTATAGGCGAAGGTGATCTGGGTTATTCTGAGCTTTCCGTCCAGCTCCGACAACGCAACGAAACATTGGGCATTCCTCTGTTGCCCTCGTCGGGTGTAGTTCAACGTACCTATACCATACAGATTATCTGAGCGCTGATTCGTATGTATAAAGGAGAACGAATAGGGAGCGTGGTTGTTGAGGAAGTTATTGAGAATGTGAGAAGCTTGTTCACTGCTATAGTATCCGTTTTCACCCGTGAAGAGATTAACATGAACCTTCGGTGCGAGAAATGGCAGAAGAGATCTTATGTCACCAGTGCGAAATGCGCTTTCTGTCTTCTCAAAGAGGAGGCTTGCCATCGATGAACGAGACTGGACGTCCGCAGTTGATTGTTTCATTGACCACGTCACGCACGTCAAACTGATGAAGAGAATAAGCGGAATAGTAATACTTCTTGGCATTCGCTCGCTCATGTGTGAACATACTCCTGAGCGTTGTCTCTCACAACAGCGCTTATCTCCGGTTCCGCATCCGTCCTTGTTTTGAAAGCGACTGCCCGCCACGTCGGAAAAGTTCAGGATTTCCGACGGCGGTTTGGTATGCCCAATCGAATACGATAGCGTCGGAGAGAATATCGGTGATGCGGACTTTCGCAAAGTGATTATCGAACGTCCAAATGACATAGGTGTGTCCCTCGATTGCCGTCGCACTTTTTGTCGGTGACCAGCCTTTCTCAGGAGCGACGGAGATTTCATCGAGACTGCTCGTATATCCCATGTCCTGGATATC
This sequence comes from uncultured Chromatiales bacterium, assembly GCA_964448285.1. Taxonomy (GTDB): domain Bacteria; phylum Bacteroidota; class Ignavibacteria; order SZUA-365; family SZUA-365; genus CAYUWG01. The sequence continues at coordinate 89,449 of CAYUWG010000005.1, read as the reverse complement.
CGTATCGTCCCAAACGAAGAGAATCGGTGTGCCTTGAGCCGTTGCTTCATAGAAAAAATCCGTATTGTCCGAGTCATAGTACCCGACGCGATACTCTGAGAAATCATATCCTGATCTGAAAGGATCTCGAAATCTATCCTTGAGTGGGACATCGAGTCCTTCCGGTCGCGGTGTATCATAAACGACGTCCTTGCTGAGAGGACTTTCATTCCCGGTGAAATCGAATGCTGACACTGCGTAGTAATACGTGAATCCGTTGCGAGCACCTTTATCGAGAAATGTCGTGGTCCGAGTTGTCCCAATGTGAGTATATCGCCCGGAGTAAGTATTGCTTACATAGACATGATATCCGTCCAAGTCTGATTCCTGATTTGCAATCCATCGTATCTCGACTGCTTTGTCGAGGGAGGTCGTTCGAATTCCGACCGGAGCAAACGGCGGATCTGCGTCATATGGCTCCGATGAATGATCAGAGCAGCCGGCGAGTGTGAGAAGTAAAAGTGAGATTGCGAGAAAGGTTTTCATGATATCCTCCTGTTATGTCAAACGCATTTCATCAACGGTTATGCCATGCTCAACGGGCTTGGAGTTGCGAAGGATTCATCGCTACGGGATTGAAGTCTTGCCGAGATACGTTGTCCTTCATTTCAGACAAAAAAAAGAGCCATCGAAGGCTCTTTCATAGTTTAGCGATCAGTAGCCTACATCTCAAGTTCGTATTGCGCGACGAGCCTTTCAATGTCTTTTGCATATCGCGGAGTTGTTGCGTTCTTCACTTTTTCGAATGCGGCGACAGCTTTCTCCTTATCACCGACTAAGCAATACATTCGCCCGGCCCGAAAAAATCGATCGGCTGTTGCATAGTCGTTTTCAAACATCTTCGCGGCCTTTTCATAGAGCTCCGCTGCTTCAAGGTAGTTCTTCTTCGCCTCATACGCAGAAGCTTTTCCGGCTATGGCGGCTGATTCCATGAGCGCACCTGAGAGTGAAGCGCCATCGAATGCTTCGATAGCTTTATCGACGTTATCAGTGTAAAGGTAGCTGAATGCAAGATACAATTGGGCAAGTTCACCGGATGGCGTTCCGTCATATTCCGCTACGATCTGTTCAAAGCCCTGAATACCCTGCGTTGGGTCACCGGAAATGGCAAGTTTGAACTGTTGTTGTTGATAGAGCGGTTGTACGAGGCGCAGCAAACGGCTTGCTTCCAGGTCATCCGCCTTCTTTCCCTCAAGGTACACATATCCGAAGATGAGGAATGCGATGACTCCGCCAATGACGCCGAGCACAACCCTCGAATTGGTCTGGTAATACGTTGTGACTCGAACCCAAAGCGAAACAGCCGACGATTTCTGGGGTGTTTCTTTGACTGTGATTTTCTTTTTTGCTTTAAGCATTATAGCACCAGTTGGTAATGAATTCTTCCTTGTACGCCTGGGGGGAATCGAACCCTCAACCTTTGGCTCCGGAGGCCAACGCTCTATCCGATTGAGCTACAGGCGCAATCGAACTTCAAAGTTATCGTTGCACCCGTTGAAAAACAACGCACAGGTGAGGCAGTCGGGCGAACTCCGTCCACACATTTACACATTCGAAAGGTAATCGATGATGAAAGGATTTGATTCTCTCTCAGCTCCGATTGTTGTTTTTGGTCCGTGCCCAGGATATATGAAGATAGAGTCATCGAGTGAAAGAATGGAGGTTGTGATACTCCTGAGCAGGGTTGAATAATTCCCTCCGGGGAGGTCGGTTCGGCCGATACTTCCATGAAAAATGACATCGCCGGCGAAAAGCAAGCCCGACGAATCGGACAAGATCCCTATGTGCCCTTCAGTATGTCCTGGGAGGTGAAGAATCGAAAGGCTATCGTTTCCGCATGTCATCGGTTCATCGACCTTGAATGGATGCTGCGCGGTGAACTTCTCCACCGGCGGCACTCCAAGCATGTGATTGTATTGAGGATCTAACCAAATCAAGTCACTCTCATGCATCACTATCGGGCAAGCCAGCTTTGATGCAATCTCGCGGGCAGAGGCGATATGATCCCAATGACCGTGTGTCAATATCAAGTATCTCGTTCGTAGTCCCCTTTCGAGACAGAATCCCACCAATGCGTCTGTACTTGCGGGAGGAGCATCGATAATCACGGATTCGTCGGACTCATTCCCGAAAAGGACGTAGCAGTTCGTTTCAAAAGGTCCGGAAATGAATGTCTCTACTTGAAGCATAATCGAAAAGCCCTGGTGATCAGGGCTTCCTTTGCTCCTCGAGTAGGACTCGAACCTACAACCCTGCGGTTAACAGCCGCATGCTCTACCATTGAGCTATCGAGGAATGGTACGAACCGGATGCAAAGTTAGGGGAGTTCCCCATGTCAGTCAAGCGAGCGATACATTTCATGGATCATTCATGCTCTTATCAAACGAAGGTTGTAACCGAATTTCATCTTCTGTGTCGTGCATATGGATGTTTTACGTCGTGTTGCAGCTTACGAAGGACATCCGGCCAATAACTTGAAAACGATTTGTCGAAGATCACGAATGTGCATCACTGAAATTGCCGGTTTGTTGCTTTTTAGAAACACCGATAGTATGTTCTTGGCGACTGATTGTTCGGGAATGCCTACGTCACTTGATTCTACTACCCTTTACCGACTGAAAACTTGCTCCCGGCAGAAGCCCTCACGTGAGTGCTTGACTACGATCTACGGTTCGAAACAAAAATCACCGTTTCATCTGAAATCACCCATCAACTCATCATTTGGAGGATTCTATGCAACCAATGCTATTGCGTAAAGCTGCGTTGCTGATTTCCGTATCAACGCTTGTTGGGATTGTGTTCATCGGTTGTGTCGATGAACCGAATCCCACCGTCGTTGATCAAATCAACTCATCCGTACGTTTTGTCCATGCGGTTCCCGATGCCCAGGCAGTCGATCTGTGGATCGACGATAAGAAGGTTCAAGGGAACATCGGCTACAAAGCGAACACGGGCTATCTCGAAATCAAAGCGGGGAATCGGTTTATCCGCTTTACACCAGCAGGGCAGGACACGAGCCAGGCGATTTATCGCCAAGCTGTGAATGTTCGGTCTTTGATGAAGATCACCGCTGTTGTTTTCGGCTTTGCATCCAATTCAAGCGTGGTTGGTCTCTACACACAGGAACGCTTCACTTATTCGAATGAAGCTGCGAAAATCCACGCGGATAGCGCTCAGCTGAAACTGATCAACACACATGCAGAAGAGAGAATTCTGCAAGACAACGGAACGTCATCTGCCGTGGTTACAGTGACTCCGATGACGTTATCTGCCTATAAAACGGTGAAATCCGGGAGCTACACCTTTGGAGTACTGGGAGCAGGTTCGGTCGAGCTTCTTTCCTTTTCCGAGGCTGTAAACGCTAAAACCCGTTATTCCTACATCGTTGTTGGAGACGCAGCCAATCCGGATGTCCTCCGACTCGAAGACGATCGAGCCAATTGAACCCGGAGACTACTACCATGAAATTGACATCATCATTTTTTCAGGAGGAGAACATGAACAAACGGTTTCTTATTTCCGTCCTGTTTCTCGCTCTCAGTACGACGGCACTCTTTGCTCAGACGGGGAAGATTGCCGGGAAGATTACGGATCGCGAAACCGGTGAACCTCTTATCGGTGCGAACGTCATTATTGAAGGTACCGAGCGAGGCGCTGCGACAAACATCAACGGCGAATTCGTTATTCTGAACGTCCCGATCGGGAAGGTATCACTCATTGCTAGCTACATTGGGTACCAAACGATCACGATTCGGGACATCCTCGTTCGTAGTAACGAAACGACCACAAAGGATTTCCAACTTCCCTCAGATGTGTTCAAGGTTGACGAAGTCGAGATCCTTGCACAAAAACCCCTCGTCGATAGAAACGTGACAAACAGCAAAGCGACGGTGACTGCCGACGATATCGTGAACCTCCCGGTTCGAGGTATTACCGGCATCATCTCCCAGCTTGCGGGTATCGTGAATCAGGGCGGGACGATTTACGTTCGCGGTTCGCGTGGTGACGCAACGGGGTACATCGTCGATGGCGTCCCCGTAAACAACCCACTGACGGGTGGTCGGGCGCTTTCAGTCATCAGCAACGCCATTGCCGAAGTGAGCTTTCAGGCAGGCGGATATTCAGCAGAATTCGGCGGTGCGAACGCAGGTTTGATCAGCACCACGACTCGATCGGGTGGACGCAAGCTTCAGGTAGGCTTCGAAGTCTATACCGACAACTGGCATAGCCCCAATGGAATCTCACGATCAGGAGATAAATGGTCGGTTGAGGACAATAGCGCGCTTGGAACGAACAGCTTCGGTCTCAGCAACTACACATTGACGGTTGGCGGCCCGTTGTACGGACCAGTCAAGTTCTTTGTCGCTGGTGAACACAGCTTCCAAAGAACACCCATTCGTTTCTGGGAGCCTTACAACCTGACTGAGAAGTACTCCAAAGCTCTGAGGCAAACCGCTGCCCATAATCTTCTCAGCCCGGAAGAGCAAGCGAAAGAGGGTCTCTTCGACCCGCAGCAAGGCTCAACGGCAAAGAAAGTAGATATCACGTACCCCGGCGGATACATCGTGAACAATGCTAGTTCGGGTTCCCTCTTTAACGGGAATCTGACTATCGACCTCAACCCAATCAATATTCGGGTGGGGGGTTCATATGCTTACTCTTACAGCCGCGGCGGAGCCGGCGTTACAACGATCCTGGCAGAACAACGAGCGAGTGTAAGCGAATCCGAGAATATGGCCGCAAACCTGAAGTTGACTCACCTGTTGAGTGGAAACACGTTTTACGAGATTTACCTGAATTACTTCGGGAATTATGGCGTGTCATACGACCCGGATCACAAGCATAACATCTTCGCATATGGTGATTCAATTGCGAATGCACAGTATGGCTATACTTACAGAGCCAACGATAATCCTCCTCTACCAACCACACTCTTTGGCTCGAATTTCTATACATACGGCTATCCTTTAGCTGGCTATTCAAAAACCAGGTTCAGTTCGATCGGTGGAAAAATCAACTTCGTCCATCAAATCGGAAGAACACATGAAATTAAAGTCGGAGGCGACGCGACTCGATATGACATCCGGAGTTATGGTGTCGATGCGGCAACGCTTTGGCGATTCCTTCGCACAAATCCCGATGCTACGCCGTTTCAAGTTGCTGTAGGGGCACGTTCGAGCTTCTACGGTTATGATGCCTTCGGTAGTCCCCTTGACGATGGCCCGGATGGACCGAAGAATCCCGTGTTCGCATCGTTCTATGCACTCGATAAGATCGAGTTGGAAGACCTCGTGTTGAACATCGGTCTTCGATGGGATTATATCAATACGGACTCGCGCGAATTCAAGGACCCGACGAACATCAAGTTCACACAAGACGGCTTGATTGACCAAACCGACAATAACATGCAGGACGTCCCGGCTTCGAGCACCGTAAGTCCACGACTCGGCTTCTCATTCCCTGTGACAGACCAGACCGTGTTTTATGCACAGTACGGAAAGTTCGTCCAGCAATCCCGTCTGCGTGACATTTACCTTGGAAGCTCGGTTATTTCGAGCAATATCCGAGGCGGTTTGGCGATTCAAACGCCGGTTGGCTTTGGCCTCCGTCCAGAAAGAACTACGCAATACGATTTCGGTTTTCGTCAGCAAATCGGCGATTTCTTCGCGTTCGATATTGGTGCGTTCTATAAGGACATCCGCGACCAGATCCAGCAGCGGAATATCCCTTCCGCTCAGGGTGCTGCACACCAGGCATACTACGCATGGGTGAACGGCGATTTTGCGACGACGTCCGGCGTCTCAATAAAACTGAACCTTCGCCGCGTCGAGCGCATTCAAGCCTCCGTCGATTATACGTACGCTAATGCACAAGGCACAGGCTCCGGACCTTCGACGGCGTTCCGGATGCTCTGGCAATCACCGACAGCGACTCCATTCTTGCCGCGCTTCACACAACCGCTCGATTTCGACCAGACACATCGCGGTTCCGTGAACGTCGATTACCGATTCGGACGCGACGATGGTCCCATGCTCGGTGGAGTATCGATCCTTGAACGGACTGGCCTGAACTTACTGTTCACCTTCAACAGCGGTCACCCGTACACACGCGTCGATGACAACAGTTATGGAAATCGCAGGCAGCCCGTCGAAGCACTGAACGCATCGAGGACGCCATGGAACTTCCAACTGGATGGGCGTTTCGATAAGACGGTATCCATTGCAAACTTGGATGTAAACTTCTACATCTGGGTCATCAACGTCCTCAACACGAAGAACGTCGAAGACGTCTTCATGCAATCCGGAAGCGCTACCGACGATGGATTCCTCGCAACGGATGAAGGGGCGAAGACGGTCCAGGTGTACAGCGCTTACGATCCGGTTTTCGGAGACCTCTACCGTGATTACTACAAACAGTTGAACATTCAAAATGCCAACTTCTACGGGACACCCCGGCAGATTCGCGTTGGCATGCGGGTGGACTTCTAAGAGCAAGTGAGAATCGTTATGAAAATCATTATGGACAAATCAAGGAGTACAAGCATGAAACACTTACGCATTGCGTTCTTGCTGCTCACCGTCATCGGCCTCATTTCCAGCGGCTACGCTGAAGGAGTGAAGGGTGGGGACAAGAAGCAGGACAGAACACGCTTGGAAAAAACCACAACCAACGACGTGAATGACTTCATCTCCATCAACAACTGTTTGATGTGGATCGCGAACAATGGCAACACCGCATACAATCCATCCGCATCCGGCAACGGTTTCATTTGGCCAAAGGGCAGCGGCAAAAGCGCGATCTTCGAAGATGGCCTCATTTGGGGTGGAACACGACAGGGTGTTCTCCACGTCGGTGGCTCAACCTATCGTCAGGGCCTTCAGGCAGGTCCTATCAAAGCGGATGGAACGGCGGCAAACCCTGCAGATCCACGTTATACCATTTACAAAGTCAGAAAAGCCAGCGCTGAAGACTTTGCTACTATGTCAGCGGATGATCAGACGCGACTTCGCAACGATTTCATGAACTGGCCTGTGGTCGATGGTGCACCATGGCAAGATAACAACACAAACGGTGTTTATGACCCGAACTTCGACCGCTGGCTTGCCGGCGACAACGACGTTGATACACCCTGGTTCATCGGCGATGAAGTTCTTTGGTTCGTCATGAATGACCTCGATCCCTCACGAACCACGAACCTTTATGGTTCGTCGCCTATCGGTTTGGAAGTTCATACGCTTGTGTGGGCATACAATCAAACCGGCCCTCTCGGCAACATGGTGTTCACTAAATACACGGTGATCAATAAAGGTACTGACGACCTTGAAAATGCATACTTAGCGAAATGGTCTGATCCTGACCTCGGTGATGCAGGTGATGATTTCGTAGGTGTCGATACCGTGTTGAGCCTTGGGTTCGTGTACAACGGTCTTGCAAAAGATGGAGTCTATGGCATTCCGCCTGCTGCTGGTTATGACTTCTTTCAAGGACCGATTATCCCTTCCCCCGGTGATGTTGCGCATTACAACTTCGGACTTCGTGAAGGGTACACCAATCTGGGTGTCAGCTCATTTGCGTTTTATATAAATGGTGATGCCGTTTATGTCGATCCACCGCTCGGCAGACCTCAAGGAGCGATCGAAATGTATTATTACTTGCAAGGCTTGCTCCGTGATGGTACGGCCTATATCGATCCGACGACCAACCTGACGGCGAAATACACGCTCGCTGGTGATCCTCTAACGAAGACGGGCTGGGTCGATGGAATTCTCCATGCGCCGGATGACAGACGCTTCCTGATGACTGCAGGTCCTTTCACGCTGGCGAAAGGCGATACGCAGGAAGTCGTTGTATCGACGATCGTAGGCCTTGGCGCTGATCGGCTTTCGAGTTTACAAGTTCTCAAGTACTACGATCGATTCGCCCAGTTGGCATTCGATAATAACTTCGACCTTCCGAAAGCCCCACCGACACCAACTCTTAAGGCCGCATTGCATCCCAACCGGGTTATTCTCAGTTGGGGTGAGCCTACGTCGGTGAACAAAACCGAAAAATTCGACGACCGCGGATACGCGTTCCAAGGATACAATGTCTATCAGTTCCCGAGCAGCAGTTCGACGCTTCAGGAAGGCAAACGCATCGCGACTTTCGACTTGGTCGATAACCTCGCTACGATTTTCGACGAAGTCATCGACGAGCGTTCAGGAGCGGTAGTGACACTGCCGGTTCAGTTCGGTACGGATTCAGGCATCGAGCGTATGATCAGCATTACGCGTGACGCGATCACCGACCGTCCGCTTGTCAACAACCAACCGTATTACTTCGCAGTTACCGCGTACTCATACAACAGCAATGAAGACGCAACACCGCGTCAACTCGAATCCGCACCACGTATCATCGAAGTTCGCCCCCAGACAACCAACCCGGGTTATCGGTTCGGGGCGCGTGTCGATGAAATGCTTCAGGTTCTTCATCCAACGGGATTCTCGACTGGCGAAGTTCTCGTGAGAGTCGTCGATCCGATGGTGATGACCGGCGATTCATACGAAGTCACGTTCACCTCGATCGGCAAAGTCAAATTCGATTACGATGAAGATGGAGTTGAGGAGGAGTTCGACAACTATGCATGGAACCTTCGCAACATTACAAAAGCCACTAACCTCGTCGATAAAGAGACAGCATACGGCGGATTGGAAACGGATTTCTATGTGATCGACGGTTTCCAAATCGGCGTGTCAGGTGCGGGACTTCCTACACCACACGAGGAAATTCTCAAAGTCGAGTGGGAAGGCGGACCTCCCATCTATGCGGCAACGGTTGATTGGGAAGCAGGCTATCTCTTCTTTGGCAGTTCCGTTCCCGGTTATCAGATCAATCAAATCGTCGAAGTACGATTAGACAGGAATAAGACATCGAAAGGGCATGTCTATCATCGCGGCTCATCTCCGAACTATGCCTATCAGGGTTACCACGAAAGCCCAATGCAGGTTTGGGATGTGACGGATAAAAACAGCCCGCGGCAGTTGATGTGGGCCATGGTAGAACAAGTCGGGTCTGCACGACAGAATTTCGTTTGGGATCCTGTTGGCGCGGGAGATCGCGAGTACCTCTTCATCTTCAGTGATACCTATAGCGATACGGAGAGTCCGACGTATTCAACAGGTCGTATTCTTGCAGATGCCGGGAATTGGCCAATTCTCTATTGCTCCTGGCTCCAGCACAATCAAACATATTCGAGTAACACGCCATGGCGTGATGGCGACAAATGGGTTATCACACCGAACGTGCCGTTCAGCGCTGATGACAAGTTCACCTTCACTACGGACAAGGCAAAGGCAACCTTCAATAAGGACCTTGCCACAAAGGACGTCGAGAAGATCAACGTTTTCCCGAATCCCTATCTTGGCGCCAACGCGCAGGAACTGAATAAGTACCAGCGCTTTGTCAACTTCAACCATCTCCCGCAAGAAGCGACGTTCCGGATCTATACTCTTGCAGGAACGCTCGTGCGGTCCTTCACGAAGAATGATCCTTCACAACTGGCTTCGTGGGATCTTCTCAACGACAACGGTCTCCCTGTCGGAAGTGGAGTGTACATCATCCACATCGACATGCCGGGGTTGGGCACTGAGAAGATTCTCAAGCTTGGTATCGTATCCGAGGCACAGTTCCTCGACCGGATCTAATTCATGGTTGTGAAATTCATCTTTTGAAAAGGAGTATCATCATGCGTAATACGCTTCATCAAATCGTCGCCATCGTTGCAGCGCTCGTCATCGTGAGTGCGGCAGCGCTGGCAGGTGGTGGCAATCGCGTAGGGACGGCAGGAGCAGATCAACTCTTGATCCCGGTCGGCGCTCGCGGCATTGCTCTCGGTAGTTCATACATGGCTGGCATCTCCGGTACGGAGGCCATCTACTTCAACCCGGCCGGGCTTTCCGCAAGCACGGCGCGCGCTGAAGCCATGTTTTCCAATCTTTCTCATATCGGTGACGTGGACGTTCAGTACCTCGCCATTGCATCGAACTTTTCCGGATTCGGTCATCTCGCGTTGACGGTCAAGTCTCTCAGCATGGGAGACCTTGCCGTCACTGATGAACGCAATCCGGATGGAACGGGTGCGACTTTTTCGCCGACGTTCGTCACAATCGGCCTGACTTACAGTCGGGCTTTGACCGACCGCATTCGTGCCGGTGTCACGGCTTATCTCGTGTCTGAGACTCTTGACCGTGTTTCAGCAACGGGGACTGCCTTCGATGTCGGTGTTCAGTACCATGGGCTCGCAGGCTTTCGCGGCTTGCAGTTGGGCGTGAGCCTTCGCCATCTCGGAGGAAACATGCGCTACGACGGCCCCGGACTTAGCAGAACCGCGAATGACGGAAGTTCGAAGCGAGGCGATCAGTTGTTAAAGATTGAATCGGCAGGCTTCTCACTTCCGACATCGCTCGAGATCGGTGTTGCTTACAACACCGTCTTTTCGGAACTCCATCATCTCACCCTCTCTGGTTCGTTCGAGAACAACAACTACCTTCTCGACCAAATGCGAATCGGAGCGGAGTACTCATACAAGAACATCTTCTTCCTTCGTGGTTCAATCAACCTTGCACCCGAGGATGGAAACGATGTGCTCGGTGAGGCAACGTACCTCTATGGTCCGGCGTTCGGCGCAGGAGTCAATCTTGAATTCGACGACCTCGCGCTCGGAGTGGATTATGCCTACCGTACCAGTGGAGACGTTTTCGATGGTGGCCATGCATTCTCGGTGAAGATCGGTTTCTAACCGAGCGTAACCGTCTGTTCTTGAGGGCTGGTTTTTGAACCAGCCCTCTTTTCTTTTCTTCCGATGAAGGGGTAATTTTTGCTTTGACCGACGAACGTCGCGTCATGAGTTTGACTGCACTGAGTGCACAACCGAGGTCTGAAATGAAATATCTCTTGCTCTTCTTCGCGTGCGCGATCGCACTTCACGCACAGGGTGTTCCATCATTCTACGTGGATATCGCATCGTTTCAATATGATGAACAGGTAAACTACGTGGAGGTGTACTATGCCTTTCCAAGGTCGGCGCTTTCATACACGAAAACGAACGGGACGTTCTCCGGCTCGCTCTTGCTCAATCTTGTCGCTCGCACCGATGAAACGTCGGATCCCGTCGTGCGCGTCTGGAGGGTGCCGGTACAAACGGCTGATACAGCCGGGCTGTCCGACAATATGTTGATCGGTGTATCGAACCTCTCGTTACCTCCGGCGAGATATTCGTTCTCGATCGTTGCGCGTGATGAACGCACTTCGAAAGTCGTTGACAGTCTCACCGTGCCTTTCGAAATAAGGAAGTTTTCCTCTCGCACTGCATTCAGTGATATTCAGATGTGTTCTTCTATCCGAAAGATCGATGAAGACCGAATGAATGTTTTCTACAAGAACACGCTTGAAGTCATTCCCAATCCTCCGTTGATTTATGGCAAGTCGATCCCGGCAGTTCTGTATTATACGGAACTCTATAGCCCGACCTTAGAGACATATCTGATAAAAACGGAAATCGTCAGTTCTTATGGGAAGACCGTATCGCTGCGCTCGACACGCAAGTCCGGGAAGTTTCCATCGAGGGTTGAGGTCGGAACCATCCCTATCGGACATTTAGCTTCAGGGTCGTACACGTTCATCATTTCCTTCGCCGATACGCTCGGCTCTGTGCGCACGTCGCAAACGAAAACGTTTTACGTCTTCAATCCTGATGTACCGCTCGATACGGTGCAGGCAATCACTACTGCGGCTAAGGTAGCGCTGGAATTCTCTGCGATGCCGGAAGACGGATTGGATGCGCATTTCTCAATGTGCAACTTCATCGCGACTCAGGAAGAAAAGAGTACATACAGAGCACTCAAAGGGCCGGAGGCGAAGAGGAAATTCCTTACTCGTTTTTGGGATGGACGGGATACCGATCCGGCTACTCCGCAGAATGAAGGATACAGTAATTATATGAGCTTGATCACAGTGGCGAATGAACGCTACCGGACAGCCTATAAAGACGGCTGGCGAACGGACCGTGGCCGTGTGCTGATCCTCTACGGTCGTCCCGATTACATCGAGAGAAAGACCGGCGAAAGCGACACCAAACCGACGGAGATCTGGACATACGATAATCTCCAGGGCGGTGTCGAGTTCATCTTCGTTGACAAGGGCGGTTTCAATGAATTCGAGTTAGTCCACTCGACGATGCGTAACGAGATCAATAATCCGAACTGGGAACAACAGATGCAGACCCGCTGAGTCGTTTCTGCGCATGCAAGATTTCATTCGATCTTGAATCACCTCGTCGAAGCTTTCCTTTTTCGGAGCATAGGTTTCTTTCTCCAGCGGCTTCCTTTGAAGGCTGTGAGGAAACTGGCAACTCTCGTTGGAGTTGTCATATATCGCACCATACCGATTCGTAAAAGTCTTACGCTCAGCCAATTGCGATTTGCGTTTCCAGATTGCGATGAGGCATGGATTCGCTTCACTGCACGTGCATCATACGTCAATCTCGTGACGACGATATTCGAACTTCTTTGGACTCCCCGATTGACTCCGGAGATGATGGATTCACAATTCAGAATTCATGGTGAAGATGTGCTGCGGCGGGCGATGAAAAAAGGATTCGGCGTGGTCATCGTTTCGGGGCATCTGGGGAACTGGGAATGGATGTCAATCTGTGTCGGTCATTTATTGAAGCTCTCACTGACGGTTCCTGTTCACCCGCTTCACAATCCGCGAGTGGATGCGATCGTTGAACGCTACAGGACGATGTTTGGAAGCTCCGTCGTTCCGTTGTCGAATGCCGTGCGTACGGTGATCACGAAATTGCGCTCTCGTGGTGTCGTTGCGATGCTCGCGGATCAGAGCGGACCGACAGGCTCCATCTATGCGGAGTTCTTTGGCCGACCCGCTGCGACGTATGAAGGCCCGGCATTCTTCGCGCTTCGTTGCGGCTCGCCGGTCATCATGACGTATAACGTTCGAGCTTTCGACGGAACGTATGACGTATTCTTCGAGGAACTGCCTGCGGATGATTTGAGCGGTTCGAATGCTGCTGCCGTCGAGACGTTGACCGGGAGGCACGTAAAAGCTCTCGAAGAAATCATCCGCCGCAATCCGGGTAGCTGGCTCTGGCAGCATAAGCGATGGAAGCATTCGCACCTCGTCGAGGGCGCATGAAAGTCCTCGTCATTCAAACTGCATTTGCCGGCGACCTCATCCTGACATTGCCTCTCATTCAGGAATTGAAGGAGCGATCACACGATGCTGAAATCCATGTGCTGTGCATCCCTTCAACGGTATCGCTTTTGGATAACCATCCTGACATCGGAGTCGCTCATGTCTATGATAAGCGCGCGAAGGAACCGGGAATGCTTACGCTTTCCCGAACACTCAGGAACGAACGATTCGATCTCTGCCTTTCGCCGCATCGCTCATTGCGAAGCGCGATTCTCGCTTTTGCTTCGCGTGCACGCGATCGCATCTCATTCGATAACTCCAGCGGACGGTTCCTTTACACTGAGCTCGTTCCATATCAGAAGGGATCGCATGAGATTCATCGTAACGTCGCACTACTCGAACCACTGGGATGGAAGCCGGGAAATCCTTCGCCGCCAAGGCTCTATCCCGGGGAGAAGGAAAAACACTCCGTGGATAAGTTTCTTCGTGACAACGGATGCACACACCCATTCATCTGCATCGCACCGGGTTCGGTTTGGGCAACGAAGCGCTGGACTCCTGAAGGCTTCGTTGAATCGATCAAGTCCTTTGCAAAGAATTATGCCGTCGTACTCGTCGGCGGACAGGAAGATGAAGCGCTTTGCGAAAGCATCAGAGGTCAGGTACCCGCCGGCAACTGTTTCAGCGCTGCCGGGATGTTGCGTTTTCTCGAATCGGCTGAATTGATTCGCAGGAGCGCTCTACTCATTTCCAATGACAGCGCGCCCGTCCATATCGCGAGTGCAGTGGGGACACCTGTTGTCGAGATTTTTGGCGCAACTGCTCCTGAGTTCGGTTTCACGGCTTACGGAGTGTCCCACGAAATCGTTCAGGTGGAAGGCTTGACGTGCAAACCCTGTCGCATTCACGGTGGGCACTCGTGTCCTGTCCGGACGTTCGATTGCATGAAAAAACTTGAGCCGTCCCGTGTGATCGAGGCGGCTCGAAGAGTTCTGAATAAAACGCTTTGACTACTCTGTGTCCTTCGACGGCGCGGATGGAGGCGGCGATGAGGGCGTCGATGTCGGTGCAGAATCAGATGCAGGCGTGGTTGTATCCGTCGTCGATGCAGCGCTCGAGGATGGTTTTTGCGTCTTGCCCGAAGGACTTGAACCATTCGTTGACTTCTTGTAATCGGTCTGGTAAAAACCGGAACCTTTGAAGATCAATCCTGCGCCGGCTCCAATGCGGCGGCGATAGCTTGATCGATGGCAGGATGGGCACTCACTCAGCGGATTATCCTTCATGGACTGAAAGACTTCCTGGGAGAATCCGCATTCCGTACAGACATAATCATAGGTGGGCATAAGGAAACTCCTTGTAATGAAACTATGGTGTGAACAATCTCTTCAATGCCGCCGAAACGTTCGGCGGGACAAAGTCAGAAACATCGGTATGGAGGCGGGCGAGTTCCCGAACGATCGAGGAGTTCAAGTACGTGTACTTTTCGTTCGGCATGAGGAACACCGTCGTGATTTCCTGAGCGAGTTTCCTGTTCATCAGCGCGACCTGGAACTCGTATTCGAAATCGGAAACAGCTCGCAGCCCTCGGATCAACGCGGTGGCGTTCTTTGAACGCGCATAATCCACGATCAGTCCATCGAAGGTATCGACCTCAACGCGGGGGAAGTGCTCCGTTGCATTACGAATAAGCTCGATGCGCTCATCCGTTGTGAAGATCGGCGTCTTCGCGGAGTTCTTTGCAACGGTAATCCATACAAGGTCGAAGAGTCCGATGGCGCGCTCCAATACGTCAAGGTGCCCGTTCGTAATCGGGTCGAACGATCCGGGATAAACGGCGATTTTCATTACGAAGCCTCCTGCCCGCTTTTTCGAAAGATGGTGATGCCCGTTGTCCCAAACGATCGCGTGGTTACGTGATGCCAAAGTGGATAATCCGGCAATCGCTTTCGCCCGTCATGCTCGATCAGGGCGATGCCATTCGGTGTGATCAGTCGGCGTGCGGCAATGACGGTGAGTATTTTCTCATAGCTCTCGTACGCGTAAGGAGGATCAATGAAGTAGAGATCGTACACTTCGTTCGCGTTGGTGAGAAATCGTTCGACGGGCATTGCATGAACACGATAGCGTGTATTATCGACGATCTCCAGATTCATTTTCAGAGTGTCGAGAGCAGAGCGATCCTGCTCGACGAAAGCGCCAAACCGAGTTCCGCGACTGAGCGCTTCGATTCCGAGATTTCCCGAACCGGAAAAGAGGTCACAGAACGTGATGTTTTCCCAGTCGATGATGTTCGAGAGAATGTTGAACACCGATTCCTTTACGCGATCGGTAGTCGGACGAAATTTCCGAACATGCGGAGCGCGAAGAATCCTTCCACCGAACTCACCGGAGATCACTCTCATCGGAGGACTCCACTCCATGCAGCACAAAGCGCATTGTTGAAAACGTGATCGGGCAGGGAGGCTGCGTCGTGTTTGTCCGAACCGGAGGCGAAGGGAAATCGCTTCAATGGCGAAAACACATCTACCGGTATGTGCAACAGTGCTCGCAATTCGGAAGCGACGTGTTCCGTTGCATTCTTGCCGTAGAGATACAGATGCTGAATCTGCTTCGTCGGGTGTTGCTGGAGAAACCGCTCCAACACCCGAATAGCTTCCGTCGCGGTTTGTTCATTCGAACTGATACGTTTTGCCGCGAACTCCAGATACGCATCTTGTTCAAACATCCCTGCAAGGATGAGATGATCGCAAAGTCCGATCACGCCTTGCGCTCCCGTTCGCGTCGGAGGAAACATCATTTGAACGCCGCTTTCGATCACGAAATGATCGACACCGATTGCAGTGACGGAGAGAGTGAGGTGTTCGAACATCTCGCGTAGGAACGTGACGCCAGCAGTTGAAAGAGCTACGGCTAAAGTGCGGCTTTGAGAAGAAGCCGTTTGTGATATCTCCGATGAGAGGACGGTGACGTCCGCATCGGGTGAAAGACCGAGAAGCGTCTTGCACTGCCAGCGAAGCTCTTCTTCGGATTCCTGTGAAGTGTAGTTCGAAGGAAGTGGGACAACGGCTATTGCCGGGATGCAATGGGAAAGGACAACGGAGATGGAATTCGAATAAACGGGTCTGCCGTAAAGGAGTCGCGAAACACTTGTGATGAACGATTTCGCGAGGTTTGCATCATAGGGCAATTCATGAAAAAGTGCTGATCCGAATGGGTGTAAGCATTTTGAAACCTCTGTTCTGAGAATGACAGGAAAGCCATCCTTGCTTTGCATCTCGACGAGCCGAAGTGAACGGCCGGCAATTTCCAATCCGATATGATGTGCGATGGACATGATGATCAGGTCATCGCTTGCAATGAAATCAGGATTATTGCTCCCAGGACGCCTTGTTGTGCTCGTCCGGATTCGTGAGTGAGCTGATTGAACCGAATCCATCGGGGCATTCGATCAGATATCGAGGCACTGTAGAAGTATCATTGACGCTGAGGATGAAGGGAAGCCATCCCATCGGTGAGCGACGAATCGAGTCAAGGTGGAATGCTGTCAGATAGAGGTTTGTGAAGAGACTATCACGACGCGCGGCGGGAATACTGTCCTGCACGAACTGAAGCAGCGAATCCATATCCGTGGTATATCGCCCTTTGCTTTTGAAGAATTGATTCTCGGCGGTACGGAGCGAAGTCATGCGCGAACGCGATTCCCATTTGTAGTTTTCCATTCGTGCAAGGATTTGCCCCGGTTCCCAGATCACATAAACGAGAAGAACAGTAAGTCCGAGGATTGCGGCAGTGAGAAGTGCATCGATGTAAGTGAATGGTTGTCTGCTGGGCATGAATGGTCTCCGGTTGATGGACAGATAGGCTTCGTGGGCCTATTTTTCTTCGACACAAATATACGTTTTCATCTTTTCAAATTTCTTCTGACCGATACCTTTCACGTTCATAATCTCATCGATGGATTGGAATTTCCCTTGCTGCTTTCTGTATGCGATGATCTTGTCCGCCGTTGAAGGACCGACACCCGGGAGTTGCAGAAGCAATTGCTGCGATGCCGTATTGATGTTGATGCGGCGATCGGCTAAGGCAACGGATTTCGTCTTCTGATTGCCCGCTTGTTGCGTTTCTTCGGCATGAACAGGTTTGGTCGTATCGGCTTCCGTCAATTGCGCTACCGCGGTGGAGCGCTCGATGAAGAGCGAATCATGTTCCTTGTACAAGTCACGATAATCGCTGACGTTTTTCGGTGCATCATCTCTGAAATAATTCAAAACACCGCCAAACAGCGAGACGGAGACGAGAAAGACGATCACAACGGTTTCATTCCGGGTCATTCCGAACGAACGAGCACGATTGAGGAATTTTTTCCACATGGCTGCTCCACGTGAATGGTGAGTGAAATACAGGCGAGCCTGCTGCGCGCGCCTGACTATGAAAAGCTATCGAACACTCTACCGAAAAATCCCTTCTTCGATTCCTTGCCCGTCGGGTAAAATCCGGAGAGTTTCTCCATGCTCTTGAGAACCTCTTTTTCCTCCGACGAGAGTTTCGTCGGGATGAATATGTTGACGCGGACAAGTTGATCGCCTCGTCCTCGTCCATTCAACTCGGGAATGCCTTTGTCACGCATTCGCAGAACCTGTCCGGCATTGACACCGGCAGGGACTTTCAATTTTGCGGATCCCGTCAACGTTGGCACTTCGACCTCAGTACCGTTTATCGCTTCCATGAAGCTGATGTAGAGATCCATGAGAACGTCATTGTTCTCACGGACGAACTGCTCGTGTTCGAGTTCCTTGATGTAAATGATGATGTCACCGGCAGGACCACCCTTTCTCCCCGCGTCACCCTGACCACGAAGCGGAATGTAGTTGCCCTCGCTTACACCTGCCGGAACATTCACCTTCAAAGTTTTCTCACCTTGGATGCGTCCATCGCCGCCACAAGTCGAGCAAGGATCTTTCGTGATCGAACCTTCGCCGCCGCACGTCGCGCAGGTGGCGATGTTGACGAACTGACCGAACACCGATCGAGAGACCTGTCGCAGTTCCCCCGTGCCGTTGCATGAGGGACACGTTGTCGGTTTGCTGCCGGGTTTCGCTCCCGTACCGGAACACGTATCGCATTGAATGTGCTTCTTGACTTTGATCGTCTTTTCGACACCGTGGGCTATCTCTTCGAGCGTGAGCGCGAGTTGAAGCTTCAAATCCGATCCGGGAGTACCGCGCTGGTACCGGCGGCTGCGTGAGCGTCCGCCTCCGAATACTTCTTCGAAAATGCTTCCGCCGAAAGAGCCGCCGAAGATGTCCGAGAAATGACTGAAGATATCGTTGATGTCGGAGAATCCGCCGAAGTCCTGGCCTCGGAGACCATCGTGGCCGAACTGATCGTAGCGCCGTTTCTTGTCTTCGTTGCCGAGAACCTCGTACGCTTCTGCAGCTTCCTTGAATCGCTCTTCAGCTTCGGCGTTGCCCGGGTTGCGGTCGGGATGGTATTGCATCGCGAGTTTCCGATACGCCCGCTTTATTTCATCGGAGTTCGCTGAACGGTTCACTCCGAGAACTTCGTAATAGTCTCTTTTCATGGAAGGCGATTAATGGCGTTCGGAATCCACGGCGGGTTTTTCTGAAGCCACGGCGACTTTCGCGTGGCGAATCACCCGGTCATGAAGCGTATAGCCCGGCTCGATGACGTCGAGTACGGTTCCCGGTTCACTATCGGAGGGAAGTTGAATCAACGCCTCGTGGTAATCGACGTCGAAATGCTTGCCTATCGCTTCGATCAAGCGGAGTCCACGCTGTTCGAGAGTCTTGACGAGTTTATTGCGAATGATTTCCGTTCCTGTATAAAAAGATTCGAAATCGGGATGCTCTTTCCCGGCTTTCAAAGATCGGTCGAAGTCATCGATGAGAGGGAGCAATGCGCGGATCAGGTTTTCTTCTGCGTATTGTAGAAGCGTGGCTTGTTCCTCGCGCGTTCGCCTGCGGAAGTTTTCGAACTCGGCTGCTTTTCGCAGGAGTTGATCTTTCAGTTGCTGGACTTGATCGCGAGCCTGTTGAAGTTCATCGACTTCCGTTTCATCCGTGCGAATATCCTTGTCGTCAACCGCCGGCATCTCCGGCGGAGTATCGGTTCCCGAATGTTCGTTCGGTGTATTGTCTTGTTCGTTCATGCTGACTGTAAATCGTTGCGTGTCTGTGAAATGCATTTGGAAAGATAATCGACGAGAGAAACCATGCGCGTGTATTCCATCCGTCTCGGGCCGATGATGTTTACTGTCCCTTTCATGGAACCGAGTGCATAGTGTGTTGAGACGAGGCTGTATTCCTTGAAATGATCGATGTTCACTTCATGGCCGATTTTCACGGTGATGGGATCGTCTTCATTGACGGAATTGAGAATATGAATGATGAGGTTATGGTTCTCGACCATTTCGATGATGTTCCGGAGTTGATTCGGATCACCGAACTCCGGTTGGTGCATAACGATTCGCATCCCATCGATGTACAACCGATAGTTGTCGAGATTCTCGGCGAAGAGTTTTTCGGATGATTGAACGAACAACTCGATGAGCGGAGTTTGTTCGGTCGTCTCTTTCATTCGTTCGGCAAAGGTTTCTCGAATTTCCTTCAACGTCAGTCCATTGAGTTGATGATTCAGGAAAGATTCGATCTCCTGCATCGTAGTCGAAGGCACTTCCTCCTCTATAGGAAAGAGCAGAGTTTTAATCATCCCGGAACTGATGGAAAGAACGACCATGATCCGGTTCGAGGACAGAGTAACGAGTTCGAGCTTTCGCAACCGTTCCTGTCCAAGCTGTGGAGAGGTGATGATTGCCAGTTGACGTGAGATGCGGCTGAGAATCCGCGTGCTTTCACGGATCAGCGTATCCAGTGCATCAGCATTGTGGTCGAGTTGTGACTCTATCGCTCTCTTTTCTGATGGATCGAGTTCCTGAATGGAGACCATCGTATCGACGTAATAGCGATAGCCTTTATCGGTCGGTATTCGACCCGCCGATGTGTGAGGATGATCGAGGTAGCCCTTTTCTTCCAACCCCGACATCACATTCCGAATGGTTGCCGGACTGATCTCGATGCTCAATTGTTGTGCGAGCATACGCGATCCGACGGGGTTCGCTGAGCTGATGTATTGATGTACGATCTGTTGAAGGATCGTCTCCTCGCGCAGCGTCAGACTATGGTGCTCAGAAGTTTGTGTCATACTGTCGATTTGAAAAAAGAAGCGGGGATTATTCACCGCTTTCGGAATAAAAAATAGCCAACCCTTGAGCGCCAATCAAGGAATGAACCGCTCTCCACGATGAACGTCACTGCATCGTAAACGGAAGCGAAGTCTTCTTCTCGCCATTCTCATAGATATCGACGAAGTAGGATCCAGCTTGCAGAGAATTATTCGGCTGGATATAAAACCCAACCCATCCTGACCCCGAACACGGATAATCCTGCATGCCGATATCCTCCATCGGTGTGCCCGATTCTCCCATGTGCCACGATGCGGAAACGACTGTTCCTTCCGGTGCATCCTCGACAAAGACAGCGGCATAGATCCTCTGTGCGTCGGTTGCAAACTCGCTGGCCAGTTCCGTCGGGAAAAACTCATTCGTAACACCTGTTGCGAGGGCTGCTTCACGAACCACGCCTTGCGTAAGCATCGGATTGATCGTAAATGGAAGGTCACGGTCGTGTTTATCGTTCACGTGAAGTGATACGCTGTACTTTCCATAGGGAAGACCTTTTCCCGCCGGTGTGAGATTGAAATCGATCCAGCTATCTGAGTCAACTGCGATAACTGCGGAATCGATAACCTGGACAGGTTTGCCTTCAGGGTAATAGAACCATACCGCTTTTACCTTCGTCTCCGATGGGGTGTTCGCCATGAGAACGCAGCAATGCAACATGGGATGATGGCGATTGAACGATGTGACTCGATCGATCGGTTTTTTGTTTTCATCGACTGCAGTCGCAAAAGCTGTTTCGGCAATGTTCGCTGTGCTGAACTTGCATGATGCAGCGAGCACGCACGAGATGGAGATGATGCTGAGAACAAAAATGCGAACCATGACGCCCTCCTTATGGATTGGGTTGAAAATGTTGAAGTGGGAAGTGATCCTGTTTGAAAGCATACCGGAAAAACAGTTCCGTGCCGTCCTTGTGACTCGGGAGAAAAAGTGTATCGAGAGCGTTGGGTGTTTCGAGCCACTGAAAAGCCGTGTGCTCATGCGAGAGGGTGATCGATGTATCGAAGCCGACGAGGATACCGAACGTGGGTATCAACTGAACGGCATCCTTTCTTATCATGAAAAACGACCCGACGTAAGGCAACACGAACAAAGCATCGCTTGCGACTCCTGTCTCTTCGAATAACTCCCTCCGCGCGGCGTCATGCGCACGCTCATCTTTATCGATCGTGCCTGTAAGCACCTGCCAAAGGCCTGGGTACGTTCCATCATTGTCGCTTCTTTTCAACAATAAGTGTTCGAAGATCCCATCCGGAGTTGTTCTTCCCACGTGCACTTGAATTGTATCGATACGGACTTGAGCCAAAGTGGTATTCCTGTTGGAATCAACTTACCTGATAGCAGGAGGAGGCGCAAATCATGCCATCGTGTCAATGGCCTGTCATCGTCGATGACAAAGAGGGGGATATGCACCGATGATTCAAGAGTGAATTCCCTCTGTGAAGAAGAATGGATTCGTGGCATGTTCGTTGAGTGGATATATTCACTCATCATGATAACCTCAGGAAAGAAATGTCCGACTCTCAACAAACTGAAAAGACTACATACGATCAAGTTCCTGTGAATGGCGAAAGCCATGCGAACGAAATGGTGTATGCGGTATTGCCGTTACGTAACGTCGTGTTTTATCCCGGTCAGATCATGCCTCTCTTCGTTGGCAGGCCAAGCTCCGTTCGCTTGATTGAAGAAGCGTATCGGTCCAACAGCCCGGTTCTTGTTCTCACGCAACTCGACTCTACAATCGATCATCCTTCGCTCGAAGATTTATATCAAGTCGGCACCGTTGTCCGTGTCGTGAAAATCTATACGATGCCGGACGGTTCGAAGAGCACGGTCGTTCAGGGATTGAATCGAGCACGGAGGGTGTCACTGGAAAACGAAGAACCCTACATCACTGCGAGGGCAATCGCCCTACCGGAGCCGGTGGTTGATAAGAACGATCCGGAAATCCGCGCGATGATCACGAACGTCAGGAATCTCTTTCGTACGCTCTCGGACTTGATC
This sequence comes from uncultured Chromatiales bacterium, assembly GCA_964448285.1. Classification (GTDB taxonomy): domain Bacteria; phylum Bacteroidota; class Ignavibacteria; order SZUA-365; family SZUA-365; genus CAYUWG01. Next base: position 66,954 of record CAYUWG010000005.1, on the reverse strand, counting down.
CCTGATTTCAATCCGGAGCAATTGAATCTCGTGCTCAACACCGAAGAGCCTACCACGTTTGCATACATCGTCTGTGCGATGTCGAACCTTCCCATTCCGGAGAAGCAAGCACTTCTCGAAACGGAAAGCATCACCGACCGACTTCGTAAGGTGACGGTCGCGCTCACACAGGAAATTCAGCGGCAGGAATTGAGCAGGAAAATTCAAAACGAAGTTCAGGACACAATCAACAAAACGCAGCGCGAATACTTCCTCCGCGAACAGATGCGAGCGATAAAGAAGGAACTCGGAGAAGATCAGGATCGCCTCGAACTCGATGAAATCCGAGCCAAGATGGAGCAATCGAACATTCCAGAGGATGTCCGAAAGGTGATCGAGAAGGAACTGAACCGCCTGAACATGATGAACCCGGCGTCGGCGGAATACACAGTAGCAAGGACATACCTTGACTGGCTGCTTGAACTCCCTTGGGGTATTTCGACGGAAGATAATCTTGACATTGCGCGTGTGCGCGAGCAGCTCGATCTTGACCACTACGGTTTGGAGAAAGTGAAAAAGCGCATTCTCGAATATCTCGCCGTTCGGAAATTGAAAAACGACATGCGCGGACCGATCCTTTGCTTTGTCGGACCTCCCGGTGTTGGAAAGACTTCTTTGGGGAAGTCGATCGCCGAGGCCATGGGACGCAAATATTTGAGGCTCTCACTTGGCGGCGTTCACGATGAAGCTGAGATTCGTGGTCATAGGCGGACGTATATCGGGGCGCTACCCGGTCGTATCATTCAACAGATTCGCAAGGCAGAATCGAATAATCCCGTTATGGTGCTCGACGAGGTGGATAAGGTTGGAATGGACTTTCGCGGTGATCCGACGTCTGCACTCCTTGAGGTGCTTGACCCGGAGCAGAACGCACATTTCAGTGACCATTATCTCGAAGTGCCGTTCGATCTCTCGCGAGTGTTGTTCATCGCAACCGCGAATATGATAGAACCTATCCAACCGGCGTTGCGGGACCGAATGGAGATCATCGAGATCCCGAGCTACATCATCGATGAGAAAGTGGAAATCGCGAAGCGACATCTTTTACCAAAGCAAATTCTTGAACATGGCTTGACCGAAGAGCATCTCACAATCTCTGATGAAGTGTTGCGAACGATCATTGACGAGTACACGCGCGAACCGGGAGTCCGCACGCTTGAACGAAAGCTGGCGGACATCTGTCGTGGCGTTGCACAACGCGTAGTGGAAAATGAAAACGAACGCGTTGTCATCACGGCGGATCAGCTTCCTGATTTCATCACATCGAACAAATTCCATCCGGAGACTGCGGAGCGCGTCACGAAGCCCGGCATCGCTACGGGTCTGGCATGGACGCCCGTCGGCGGCGAGATTCTCTTCATCGAATCGACTCTCATGAAAGGGAAGGGCAATCTCACCGTCACGGGTCAGGTTCGTGACGTGATGAAGGAAAGCGTGCAGGCCGCATTGAGCTACATTGCCTCGCAAGCAGAGAGTGTAGGAATCGATCCAACGTTCAGGGAAAACTCTGATATTCACGTTCACGTCCCTGCCGGTGCGATTCCGAAGGACGGTCCTTCTGCGGGAGTAGCAATGCTGGTCTCACTTGCGAGCCTCCTGAAGGGAAAATGTGTTCGAAACGACTTAGCGATGACCGGTGAAATCACACTTCGCGGGGCTGTTCTGCCTATTGGAGGCGTCAAAGAAAAGGTTCTCGCTGCTCATCGAGCAGGAATAAAATCCATCATTCTTCCGCGTAAGAATGAGGAGGATTTGAAAGAAATCCCCGAAAAAGTGCGAAATGAGGTCGTTTTTCACCTTGTTGACGAGATGACGGAAGTCCTGACACTTGCCTTGCAGGAATGAAAATTATCTGCATATGAAAAAATCCATTGTGTTTCGCAATGGAATGACGTATTTTTGCCATGTAATTATTTCAAACCAATATGGTGAAGAATGAAGACTATCGATAAACCCGTTGCAAAGCCTGTCAAAGTCAAACAGACTGGTAAGGTCATCGGAATGGTTATCACGGATTGTCCGATGTGCAAGAACACGATCAGTTTCGATATACAGACTGCGAAGTATTGCCCCTATTGCAATGCTGAAGTGAACGTGGATTTGGATCGGGTTGAAGTGAGCGTACGCGCAATGCGAACGATGCCTGCGAAGGGTAGCCAGAAACGCGTCGCCTGATATAAGTCTGACTCGTTATAAAGAGCACGCACTGCGTGCTTTTTTTTTACAGATCGGGATCAACTTATCGCTAATTCTCGATGCGTGCGTATCTTTTCGAGTAGAATCATTCGGCAAAAACAGCTACATCCAATGTCAAAACAAAAACAGAAAGCGAAACCAGGAAGTGAGAGAGCATCAGGTGGAGTCAGTACCTCCGTGTCGTTACCCATCGGATTGCAAAAACACGCGACGACAATCTTTCTGAGTCTTCTCGCATTGCTCCTCATCGTCTTTTTTCATGAGGCACTTTTTTCCGGAAAGGTCTTCAATGTTCCGGACAATCTTTCCGCGATTCAGTACGAGCAAGGCTACCTTCAGAAAGCGGATCAGGATGGAGTGAATCCATTCTGGAATCCATACATCTTCAGCGGAATGCCGACATGGGGATCTTCATCGCCGGGTCATGGGATGTACCTTCACACGTTTCTCGATCCACTCAAGCCGATGTTGCTGCTTCAAGTGTATGGATGGTTGCAGAGCTTAGTCGAAATCCTTCCACTCCCACCGACGTTCTGGGATATCTTCAACTATTTCCTCCTCGGCGTGTTCACGTATTTCTTCGGATTGCGGAAGAAGTTCGAACCGTTCACTGCATTTCTCGTTGCGGTGTCCGTCACTTTTTCATTGTACTCGCTGAACTGGATTATGGCGGGACATAACACGAAGATCACCGTGTTCGCCTGGCTCCCCGCTACGCTTCTCCTGATCGATTATCTCTTCGAGAAGAAATCGGTCATCACCATTGCATTTCTCGTCGTCGCATTGCACCTGACGTTCAACTCCGGTCACGTGCAAATGATTTTTTACAACATGCTCGCCGCCGGTTTGTTCATCCTCTTCAAACTCTATCAGGGTGAGAAATTGGGGAATACTGCGATTGTCGCGACGATCGTCATTGTTGCCGCAGCGTTCGCGTTTCTCATGCTATCGGGGCCGTACTTCGCGACGTGGGAATACAAAGACTTTTCCATCCGGGGCGCTGGATCCGGAGGATCGGGCCATGGCTCAACGACCGGCGGTTTAGATTATGAGTACGCAACGAACTGGTCGTTCAGTCCGATCGAGATTATCACGTTCGTCATTCCATCATTCGTGGGCTGGGGAACTCCCACGTATTGGGGCACGATGCCATTTACCGAATCGCCTATCTATCTTGGCGTGGTCATCTGCTTCCTCGCTCTGATTGGAATTCTCCTTCGTCCGAAAGACCGCTTCGTTCATTTCTGGATCGCGTTAGGAGTGATCGCTCTCCTGATCTCGATGGGAAGGAATTTCGGTGTGCTCTACGATCCGTTGTTCTACAATCTTCCGATGTTCAACAACTTCCGCATCCCTTCGATGATCCTTTACCTCAATGCTCTCTGCGTCGGGATGTTAGCGGGTGTCGGATTATCCGAGTTGATTCAGCGCGTTCGTTCATTCAGCAAAGCTACAGAGCAGGTTGAAAAGAAGAAGCTGACGAAGTTGATCTGGGCTCCGGTTATCGCGGGTGTTATCCTTGTCGGATTTCTTCTCATGCTCGAATCCTCCTTGCAAAAAGCGATCTCTGAAAACCTGCAACAGTATCAGCCTCAGTCATGGAATCTCGTTCAACAAGTCGAAGAGGCAGCGCAAGCCGGACAACTATCACAGGTGCCTGCCCAATATCGGAAGGCTACGGTGAAAGGAATTTCCGGGATGGCGATCGATGATGCAATCAAAGCACTTGCATTTGTGGTGATAGTCGCCGGTCTTCTCTGGGCTTTTGTGAGAAGAAAGATCGGCTTGACTGCGATGCAGTCCGTGATCCTTATCGTTCTCGTCATTGATTGGTGGATTGTCGATTACAAGCCAATGCACATGGAACCGCAACGCGTTCAGCAACAGGCCCTGCAAAAAACGGACGCGGTCGATTTTCTGCAGAAGGATAAATCCGTTTATCGCATTCTGCCGGTCTCTGCTCATGCGGGTGATAACTACTACGTGGCGTACGGCATTCAGAGCGTTGCGGGGTATCATCCGGCGAAGATGAAGTACTCCGATGACATCCGGAACACGCTCTTCAATCAGTTTCAATTTCAGAGTCCGCAGCAAGTGGACAACGTCAACTGGGCGCTGTTGAGCATGCTCAACACGAAGTACGTGGTTGTATCCGCAGATTTCGCGCTGACATCACCGTGGTTGAAGCGCGTATTCGAAGGTGCGAACGAACACGTATATCTCAATGAGTTCGTTCTCCCTCGCGCGTTCTTTGTCGGGAGCTATGAAGTCATTGAAGATGACGAGGCCATGTTTAAGAAAATCGGAACGTTTCCAGGGTATGAAGCGGATCGTGTGGCGTACTTGAGCAAACCTCTTGCGCAAGCATTGCCGCAAGTATCCGATTCGGTCATCGCCCGTGCGAAGGCAACATTGAAATCATTCGGCATCAATTCGTTCGAATACGAAGTCGAAACACCCGTCGATGCAATCCTGAAATTGAGCGAAGTCTATTATCCCAGCGGATGGAAAGCGACGATCGACGGCGAAGAAATCGAAATTCTTCGCTCGGATTATCTCCTGCGTGCGGTCGTCATTCCCGCGGGGAAGCACACGTTGCGCATGGAATTCGAACCGCGCTCCTATCACGCCGGCTTGATCATTACGACGGTCACGAACTACCTACTCGTCGCTGTGCTTCTCTTTTATGCGGTGACGTGGTACCTCCGAAAGAGAAGAGCCACCGGCGTTTCCGGGCGTGATAAATCGTAAGCTCTTCTTCGAATCTCGTGGATGTCGTCATATCCGTCGGCGGGCGTTTTCACGCAGTACAACTTGCGGAACAACTCTATAGACTCGGCCATCTTCGGAAGATCATAACCACGAAGTCGTGGTACGTGCAAAAACTTTTTCCATCGCGATATTACAGCTCTGTGCCTCTGCCGGAATATCTAGGGATGATCATTCGAAAAATTCCGGCGCTTCGCAGGAAAGGGTATTACTCCTATCTCAAGGATAACCTTTTCGATGCGAGCGCTCGGAAGTACATCCCGCCGTGCGACGTTTTCCATGCTTGGGGAAACTACGCTCTCTATTCCATTCCTACCGTCCGTCGCTTCGGAGCGAAAGTCGTTATCGAGCGAGGCTCCACGCATCCCTACTATCAGGATGAGATCTTGAAGGAAGAGTACGAGCGATTCGGTGTCCGTTCTGAACGAGCGCATCCACAGATTATCGAAAAGGGTTTGAAGGAAATCGAGCTTGCGGACAAAGTGATCATCCCGTCGGAGTTCGTTCGAAGAAGTTTCCTCTCACACGGTGTTTCGGGCGACAAGCTTGCGATGATTCCCTACGGCATCGACCTCACGTCTTTCAAACAGGTGCCAAAAAAAGATTCGAAATTTCGCGCGCTCTTCGTCGGCAACATCGGTATTCAGAAAGGGGTGCACTATCTCCTCGAGGCGTGGAAGTCACTCGCTCTTGTGGATGCAGAGCTTGTTCTTATCGGGACGGTTGAAGAAGAGATGAAGCCTGTCCTGCGTCAATACGAAGGTTCGTTCATTTATCGGGGGCATGTCAACCATGAAGAGCTGTTCAACGAGTACAGCCAGGCGTCGGTGTTCGTCTTGCCTTCACTACAGGAAGGCAGTGCGCTCGTGACCTACGAAGCGATGGCCTGCGGACTTCCACTCATCGTATCGGAGAACACGGGGAGTATCATCCGGGACGGAAACGAAGGATTCGTCACAGCCATACGCGACATCGATGCACTGAAGGAGCGGCTCGCGTGGTGCTATTCGCATCCTGATGAAGCGCGGCAAATGGGATTACGCGGAAGTGAATCCGTGAGGAACTACACATGGGAGCGCTATGCAAACAGCGTCGTTGAAGTGTACGAAACGCTCCTCAGGTAAACCCGCAACCTTTCCTGCGTTTCAAGTGTCATTGACATGAAGAGTTGAATGTTGTAGGTTCCTACTGCGCCAATTCTTCTCAGTCCCTGAATTGGATCCCGAACAAATACGGAGATGGTTTATGAGACGCAAGTGTAACTCAGTGCTACTGCCAATCGGGTTGACCAAGAGCATTATGTACCTCTTAGGTTTACTCATCATCGCTGTTCCTTGCATCGGACAACCTAACCAAGGTATGAGAGTGGCGGCATACCAGTGGATTGAGCATGTAGATAATGCTTCAATTGTACTTCCTGCTTTCTCCGTTGAATGTTGGGTAAAAGTCCAAAACAGCGGCCTGATTGTAACGCGGGATCATCCTTCCGGCCTTCCTTCTGACTGGCAAATATGGTACGAACATACGCGACGACGGCTCGCATTTATCACCGCAATCGGTCCTCCTGATTCGTATTTTTTCACACCGGATAACACAGTTACACCGAATGTCTGGTTTCACATTGCATTAGTGGTGAATGGCCCTTCAGGCCGTGCGAGACTGTTCTTCAATGGCAACCAAATCCTTAACGTCGCCTTTTCGCCGAGAGTATTCAACGCGCCTACAGGACTTGCGTGGGGGGGATATTACAACAATTCTTCAGGTGCATACCTTAATGCGACCTTCGATGAATGTCGTTACTGGAGTATCGAAAGGACTCCCGCTCAAATCATCGCGCGAAAGGATATGACTCTTCCACTGCACGATCGCAGCGGATTGAACGGCTATTGGAAGTTCTGCGGAAACTTTGCCGATTCTTCCGGTAAGGGGAATCATATGAGCCCAAGAGGGAATCCACAGATTGTGAATATTCCGGATTTGCCCATCGATATCGGATGTGAACCGCCACGATCCAATGAGCGAACCATTCAGGCATCTTCACTTGTCTTCAACGTCCTCTGTCCGAAAGAGACCCCGAAAGATTCCGTCGTCGTGGTTCGAAACACCGGATCGGATACACTGACGATAAGACGCGCATCTATCACGGGGACTCATGCTCAGGACTTTTCATTGACCAATCCGATTTCCATTCCACCCGAATTGCGCATTCCTCCAGGTGTGGCCATCCCAATCACGGTGCGGTTTTCTCCAACTGCCGCAGGATTGCGGACAGCACAATTGATCCTGAACTCCAATGCTACGAATGATTCAGCGCTCGCAGTGCCGTTGACAGGGGTGAAGGACAGCGTCGGGTTGCGCGTCAATCACATCGACATTGGGAGGAGAAATACGACCCAGTTCCCCTTCGATACTGCGGTCACGATAAAAAACACAGGCACGGTACCACTTACGATCTCCCGGATACAGCTCACCACCGGTACACACGTGAGTCCGACCTTACCGGTCACTGTCGCTCCAAATGACTCGGTCGATGTGATCCTCCGTTTCTTCGGTCCCACGGCGATGGGCGTTTATCGCGATACGCTGATGTTCGTAACGATACCATCCTGTGACCCGCTCATGTCCTGGATCGACGGAGAACGTGTGCCGTCGGTGTTCATATCAGCGCCGAGGAGTGTGTTCTTTTCCTTCAGTGCCTGTGGCTTGGAGACACGCGACACGCTGATCACGCTGTTCAATCCGAGCGACAGGGATATTCGAATTTTGAACATCGCCATATCACCGGATTCCATATTCTCGATTTCTCCGACTGTTTCACTTCCCCTCATCGTCCCCAGAGGAAAGAGTGTGACGATCGGTGTTCGGTTTGCACCGTCATCCTTTGGTGTCTTTTATGCCACGTTGAAATTCGAGACGGATGCGCCTGAATCCTCCGTCATTACGGTATCGCTCAGTGGAACGCTTGCCAGGATTTTCGTCGCTGCGCAGGATTTGGATTTTGGCGGGATCAATCCGGGGATGTTTCCGCAGACGAAACAGGTTCGCCTGACAAACGCGTCTCGGGATACCATTCACGTCACATCGGCAAGTCTCAGGGGAACACCCTTCACTCTCATATCGGGAGTGCCTGTGTCTATTCCACCTGGAGGTTCGGCTCTGGTGACCGTGCGGTTCAACGATCCGGGAGCTGCAGGGCGATATACCGATACACTTCTTTTCTCCTATCATCCACCGTGCGATCCATTGAGGAGCATCATCAGTGGCGAGAAAAAGGGCGGACCGGGGATCACCTATCCGTCCGCAATGGATTTCAATCTCGGATTATGTGACCGCATTCCCTATGACACCGTGATCGTCGTTCGCAATCCGGGCATCGATGATCTCATTCTTTCGAACGCAGCGATCATACCGGATACGGATTTCAAAATCCTTTCCCCGACGACATTCCCCATTACGGTACCGGCCGGTGACAGCACTCAGTTCGTCATCCGATTCAACCCTGCTACGAGCGGGGCGAAGAACGCAGTCCTCACGTTTTCATCGAATGCGATAAACGGACTGACCGTCTCCATTCCTTTAACCGGCAGAAGGAATTCAGCGGAGCTGACCGTAGCTGCCGTTGACTTCGGAACGATTCAACCGAATCAGTTTCCCGTAACCCGAAACCTCACGATTCAAAACACGGGTAACGTTCCTATCACGATCGATTCGTTGGTCTTTCAAAGAGCAACGCCTTTTGCAGTGCTGACCTCACTTCCGATCACTCTGCAACCGGGGGCAGCAGCGAATATCCTTGTTCGCTTTTCATCGCCTCCCGCAGACGGAGTTTACGCGGATACCCTTCGTGTCATCTATCGCCCTGATTGTGGTCCTCTGCTGACTCCAGTCAGTGGGACAAGCAAGCCGACGCCGATTCTTTCAACGATCGGGCAGGTCGATTTTGGAACGAGCCTCTGCGGCTATCCGGTGCGCGATACCGTCATCACGATTCACAATCCCGGTATGCGCGAGCTTGTGATTTCGTCCGCATCGATTACGGGAAGCGCGGAGTATTCCGTTCTCTCGACATTTCCGAAGCACATCCCTCCCGGCGGCAGCGATACGATTCGCGTACGGCTTTCACCCGTATCACCGGGAATGAAGACCGCACAACTCACCCTGATATCGAACGCGGAAAACGGTAGCATCACGACGATTACACTGAATGCACGCATCGATCTCGCGGAGTTGACGGTTACGGCCGTGGACTTTGGGACGGTGCCGCCATTAGGCTTTCCGGTCGAGAAAACATTCACAGTGAGAAACACCGGAACGGTACCGATCACCGTCACTGGTGCGGTCCTTCGATCCGGAACGACGTTCACGATAACGAGCGGAGTCCCGGTCACGATAGCGCCAAACAGTTCAGCGCAAATCACGATCCGATTCAACGATCCTCTTGCAGACGGCAAATATGTGGACACGCTCGATCTCGACTTTGTACCGAAGTGCTCTCGGGTAGAAGTCCTCGTCACCGGACGCCGCGCGATGGCACCAGTGTTCGTTACACCGACTTCGGTGGGTTTTTCTCAATCGCCATGCATCAGTCCGCCGTTCGATTCTGTGATTGTGGTGACGAACACCGGCGCACAACCGTTGAACATAGCCGGACTCACGCTGACGGGTGATGGCGATTTCGAACAAGTGCCGCAAGTGAACCTGCCGGTGACACTTTCGCCGAGCCAGTCTTTGACGATTCCGATCCGTTTCAATCCACAGTCACCCGGATTGAGACAAGCACAGTTGACGGTGAAGATCGATGCGCCATCGGATACCATGGTGGTGGTGAGTTTGAGCGGTCAGTATGAGATCCTTCGACTTACAAGCCCGCGTGTCGATTTCGGAACGATCACTGCGGGGCAGCTTCCATCGGTTCGTTCGTTGACGGTCACCAACAACGGTTCGTTGGATGTTACGATCGTTGGATACCGGTTTGCGACGCACAACGTTTTCACTCTGACGACGACGTTACCCGTCACGATACCGGTGAACGAATCGCGGGAGTTTGAAGTGGAATGGAAAGCTCCTTCGAATGACGGGAGGTATGAGGATACGCTGATCCTCATCACTCAACCTAACTGCGACGATCATCGCGTCGTAGTACAAGGCATTCTGAAATCGCCTCCCGGAATCACCATCCCCGGCTCCGTGCAGTTTGCCGCTGCGCTCTGCGACGAATTCCTCGATACAACGATCGTTATAAAAAACTCCGGAGGCGAGACTCTTGAGATCAACGGCGCTCAACTGAGCGGAGATCCGGACTTTTCAATCGAGCCATCGTTCGTTCCATTCTCCATTCCTCCGGGCGGCGAGGGAAGCATCGGAGTGCGATTCAAGCCGGTGTCTGAAGGAACGAAATCCGTAACGCTGTTGCTTGCGACAAATGCAACTCCGCCGACTGCTTCCATTCTCATCACAGCCCAAAAGGAACTCGTCGCCGTGAGCAGTACCCCTGTGGACTTCGGCGTCGTCTTTCCACAGCAGTTCCCGGCTGAAAGGATGCTCATCCTTCAAAACACGGGGACGCTCCCGCTTACAATTCGCGGGGTTATCGTCGCGTCGCCCTTTTACTCGACTGCCGTGTTCCCGATACTTCTACCACCCGGGATGAGCGTTCAGATACCGATTCGATTCAGCGATCCTTCTGCTGACGGTTGGTCTCTGAGAGATCTCGCACTCATCACCGAACCGGAACTGTGCGAACCGCACCTTCAAGTCGTACGGGGCGAGCGCGGAACAGCGTCCGTCATACTCGAAGCGGGCGTCGGCCATGCCGCACCCGGTGAACTGGTCGAGATTCCGATCATGGTGCGCAATGCACGGTATGTTTCCGTTGCAGGCGTTACCGGTTTTCGTACGTCTCTGCGATTCAACCGCACCCTTCTGAAACCGCTCACCTTCGGCCCCGGCATCATACAGGGCAACGATCGCATCGTCGAAATGACCCTCCCGTACATTCCGGGCGATGGTGTCCTGACGACGTTTCGCTTCATCGCAGCGCTTGGAAGCGACACGAGTACGATTCTGCAACTGGAAAACACTGCATCTCTCGGAGCGTCAATCTCCGTCACGGAGTTACCCGGGCTTTTCACTCTGGACAATGTTTGCCGCGAAGGAGGCACGAGACTTATCGAGGCGACGGGCACGGTTTATCTGAGGCAGAATTATCCCAATCCGTTCAATCCCGTCACAACGGTGGAGTATGAAACGATCGAGACAGGTCCGACGCGCTTGGTCGTATTTGACAAAATGGGAAAGGAGGTAGCAGTGCTCGTCGATTCAGAGATCGAACCGGGAAGATATGCGGTGACATTCGATGCATCGCACTTGCCGGGCGACGTGTATTATCTCTTCCTTTTCACACCGACACAAACGCGCAGCAGAGCGATGATGCTGCTGAAGTAGGGACACGATTACAAACAATGGTTGGGAAGTACGCCGTACGTATCGCTGCATTGTCATCAGTGCTGGTTTGCGGGATTCTCAAAGCGCAAACGGAAATACCCCCAAACGTTTATGGGATTTACGCCGGAGCGAATTGGAACTTTCACTCGGCAGATTTCCGTGCATTGCCCGGCGTTCCCAACTGCTGTCCCCGTTTCGGTGACGACAATGGATGGTCTTTCGGATTCGGAATCCTCTACGAGTACCCGTTCACACAGGCGATGTCGATCGGTGCACGATTAGGATATTCACGTTTGGATGCAACGCTACGAACGATTGAAGGCACGACCGTTATCGTCGGCAACGAAACGGTGCGGGGTGAATTCGAGCACAGCATGACCGCCTCGATAGCGACGTTGGGATTGGAACCGCTCCTTGTCTTTCGTCATCTCGATCCCTTGATGGTGTACATCGGAGGACGTGCGTCGGTCGTGCCGCTGCGTTCTTACGAACAGAGTGAAACGCTCATCAAGCCGGAGGACTACGGTGTGTTCAAGGAAACGGGCAGGCGCAAGCGCAATGAATCTTCGGGAACGATACCACGCGCGCAGTCAGGGCATCTGGCCCTCACGGGAGGAATGCACGTTCGCCTGCCGATGAACCGCAACGGTACGCTCTTCCTTGCGCCGGAAGTCTTCTTCACCTATACGCTATCCCCGATCGTAGCTGATCTCGATTGGTCTGCGCACACCATCCGAATCGGCGCGGCGTTGCTATACACGCCACAAAAAACATCCGACGCGCTGCCCGAAGTACCCCGCCCCGTGGAACCGCCGAGAGAAATCGCTCCGGCGCTTTCCGCAACCATTGACGCGATCGGCCTTGACGAGAACGGGAATGAAGTGGAAAATCCCGTGTACCGGATGGAGGAGTTTGTGGGCGTCCGGATGCGACCTCTCTTGCCCTACGTTTTTTTCTCGGAGAATTCTTCCGACATCCCGATGCGATATCACCGGTTGACAGAAGGGGAGACGAAAAGCTTCTCGGAGGATGCGTTGCACAATCTCGAGACGCTCACGATCTACTATCACGTCTTGAACATCATCGGGAAAAGGATGCGCTCCATGCCTCAAGCTCAGATCACGATTACCGGATGTAATGCGGACGATGGAAGCGAGAAAGGCAATCTCGCGCTTTCGCTCGATCGGGCGCATGCCGTTCGTGATTACCTCCGTGATGTCTGGAAGATCGACGAAAGCCGCATGACTGTTCAGAAGCGAAATCTGCCGGTGCTCTATTCGACGATGACGGAGCGGGATGGAATCGAAGAAAACCGAAGGGTGGAGATTTCATCGAGCGAGTGGGAGATACTCAAACCCGTCATCACGAACGATACGATTCGCGTTGAAGTCTATCCGAAGGTCGTTTTCCGTCCGAGGGTTCAGAGTGAGCGCGGCGTAGAATCGTGGAAGATCTCCGTCTCGAACGATGGCGCGGAGTTCACTGCATTCTATGGTGCGGATGAGCCGCCCGTTCACATTCCTCTTGCGATTGAAGAGAAATTAGACATGCTTCCTGAAGGAGTGAATACGCTCACGTACGTCCTGACAGCGAAGGATTCGAGAGGACTGCAAGCGCGCACCGCGCCCGCGGACATTCCTGTCGAGCGGCTTACCGTTCATCACAAGCGCCGTGAGCGTATCGCAGACAAATACATCGACCGCTATGCCCTCATCCTCTTCGACTTCGACCGTGCGGACGTCGTCGGGATGAACAGCCGCATAGCGGAGATGATTCGCGACCGGCTGCAAAAGGGCGCCGCGGTGACGATCGAGGGTTTTACCGACCGCATCGGAGAAAGCCGGCACAACAGTCAGCTCAGCTATCGACGCTCGGTTGAAGTGCGCAGTGCTCTTGGCTGGCCATCGGCGAAAGTGCAGGGTCATGGCGAAACGGAAACGCTTTTCGACAACAATCTTCCGGAGGGTCGCATGTACTGCAGGACGGTCAATATTACCGTCGAGACACCGGTGGAATACGAGAAGTCAGACAGTAATCAGTAAGTGAGTTCTTACTATTTTCGACCGTCATGCTGACTAACTCACCGGCATGGATTCGAAAAACTTCCTCTCGCATACCATTCCAATCAATCACTCATCGACAACTCGCCGTAAGAATTCAAGGACTGAATTCCAGCGATGTATCGACATGAATCGAATACCGGGGATTAGTGTGGAATGAGCATCGCACGGAAAGCGATAGTTGGCACTCTCTGGACGAGCGGATTTAACTACATCGCTATGGGTGTTGGATTCGTGTTCGGAATTCTTCGTGACCAGGTCTTACTTCCGGATGAAAACGGAATATACATGTACGGTCTTGCAGTCGTCGATATTCTTTTCATCGTTGCAGCGGTTTCGTTCAATATTACTTTGATACAGGCAAAAGATGATGTTAAGGATCTCTATTCAACGGCATTCGTGCTTACCATTTTTCTAAGTGTCGTGATGCTTGTCCTCGCTTTGCTCGTTGCATACGGCATGCATCTGAGAGGGACTTTGGAAATAAAAGTACAGGTCTTTCTCTTGCTAGCGGGTTTCAGCTCATTAAACTTGTTCACAACCCTCTTCAATGCCTTTCTCGAAAAACAGATCGAGTATAAGCGAATTGCACGAGTGAATTTGTTATCCGTCCTTTCCTTCCCGCTGGTTTCGTATGTGCTCGTTCTCAATGGTTGGGGTGCATGGGGTATGGCATGGGGATACAGCGCTTCGTTTATCGTATCCTTTGTAGGAATGTCCATGATAAGCCGATATCCGGTAGGTCTGAAATTCAATCCGACGACTGCGATGTGGTTTCTCTCAATGGGTTGGAAGCTGATATTCTCACGCGGATTGGAAGTGCTGTTCGTCCGTTTTGGAACACTTGTAACGGAGCGAATGCTCGGGACAAGCTTGCAAGGGAGTTATGGGCGTGCATTGAAGTATTGGGAACTTGCACCTCAGACAGTCGCTCCTGCCGTTGTCACTGTGGCGCTGCCGACATATTCGCGTCTTCAAGATGAACAGGAGAAATTATCACAAGCATTCACTTTGGTACTTTATTTTCTCGTGCGAGCATTGATCCCTTTCGTATTGGTTTTCAGTATACTGGCTGAATCATTCATCAATGTACTTGGGTCGCAATGGCGTGATGCTGTTCCTGTCTTACGGATTCTTTCGGTAGGCGCTCTGTTAGCTCCGATATTTGAAAACATGAAGCAGCTTCTATATGCCAAGGGTGAACCGGGAAAAATGGTTAAGGTTCGGTTGATCCAATTAGTAGCGTTTATCCCATCAATGTATTTCTTCGTTCTCTCCTATGGGATCAGTGGTGCAGCGATCGCAATAGTGTTGAACTACACTATCGGTGTATCAGCGACATTCTTGATTATTCGACGGTTCATATCAGTACGCTGGGTATCAGGTCTCATCCCGCCTTTGGTGTTTGGTTCTCTTGCTGGTTTTGTGGCGGTGCAGTTCCCTCTATGGGATTTGATGAATGGAGATGCTATTCAATTCGCAGGAGAATGTCTTTATGTCGTTGGTATGTATCTCTTTCTTGAAGGAATTTTCGAACGAAGGAAATTGAATGAGTACTTCCAGTTCATCAGACAGAACATGAAGAATGAAGGAACCCCCTCATGATCATTCTTCTCGTGTGTGAATACTGGTACGGCACTGGCGGCTGGTCGTATAAACGGGCGTTGGAAGAGTTGGGCTGCACGGTCCATGTCTTCGATTATCGCAAGGCGTACTTTTCCCTCGGAGCGACACTGCCGGTTGTATCCGCTGCAACGCGACGCATCAACCGCAGGATGATGAATGAGGCATTCGTGAAGACCGTCGGCGCAGTGAAGCCGGACGTGGTGCTTTTCCTCAAAGGAGAGACCGTGTATCGAAGCGCCATTGAGGAAGTGCGAACGCGTTTCAAACCGATCCTCCTGCAGTGGTACCCCGACGGCCCGTTCAATACTGCCGTGAAGAATGCCACGAAGGACAGCATCGAAAGCATTCCGCTGTTCGATATCTATTACATCTATGCGAAGTCGCTCATGCAGCCGCTGCGTGAAGCGGGTGCCAGGCGAGTGGAGTACCTGCCGTTCTGTTACGATCCACACATGCTGAAGCCGCCGCTCAGCATCACGGAGCGTGACCGGGAGAAGTATTCGACGGACGTAGTATTTGCCGGAACGTGGGAGCCGATGCGACAATGGTGGCTCGAACACATCCCTGACCTCGGCCTTTCCGTTTGGGGCAACATGTGGGAAAATGTCCCGGAATCGAATCCCCTGAGGGCGCGCTGGAAGGGCAACGCAGTCTATGGCGAGGAAATCTCGAAACTGTTCTCTCTGTCGAAAATCCATCTCAACTTTCTGCGCGAGCAAAACAAGGATTCGCATAACGTCCGTTCGCTGGAAATTCCCGGCTTCGGCGGTTTCCTTCTCACTCAGCGTTCGGAAGAACAGGCAAAGGAACTCTACCGTGAAGGCGAAGAGATTGCGTGCTTTGACACCGTCGAAGAACTGCGCGAAAAAATCCGCTACTATCTCGACCACGATGAAGAGCGGCTCGCGATATCGAAGCGCGGACATGAGCGAGCCGTCAACGAACACCAGGCCATCCACCGGCTTCGTCGAATTCTCGACGACGTCAACAACCTGAATTGATCCATGAACATTCTCCTTCTGACGAGCGATTTCCTTCCCAACATCGGCGGCATGGCAACCCATGCGCACGAGCTTTCAAGAGCGCTCGTGATGAACGGCCATACCGTGCATCTCGTCCATCCGGTGTATGGCGCAGATCGAAACTGCATCGAAGAACTGGATGGCATCGTCGTGCACAAGCTGTTCATCGACAAAGCGACGCCGCGTGTCAAACATATCACGTACGTCCGCGTCGTTCGTCGGTACATTCTTGAGCTTCACGCAAAGCAGCATTTCGACGTAATCCACTGGCATGACTTGACGCCGAACTGCTGGACCACGTGGACGCTGCGCAATGCCTTTCCCCTTGTCTGGACGAATCACACTTCCAACTACCTTGAGTACTATGACACGACCATCGGTCGATGGAAAATCAAAGCATTTCTCCATCATCCCGACGCGATCATCAGTCCGAGCAGAGAACTGCACGAGAAATCCGCGGCTACGGGTCTTCCGCGTGAGCGCCTGTTCTACATCCCGAACGGAGTCGATGCGGAGAAATTCAAACCGGGCAATTCGTTCGACGTTATCGATAAGGACTACGGGCTTGACGTTTCGAAACCGGTCATCATCTGCCCGCGACGTTTAGAGCCGAAGAACGGCGTGGAGTATTTCATTCGGAGCGTTCCTCTGGTGAAGAAGCAATTCCCCGACGTACAGTTTCTGATCGTCGGCGGTGGATTTCCTGAAGAGAAGGCGCGCTTCGAAAAATATTTAGAGATGCAGGGACTCCGCGCCTCAGTGTTTTTCACCGGCAATGTGCCGAACACGTCAATGCCGAAATTCTACGCACTCTCAACCATCGCGGCGCTTCCTTCTTTAATGGAAGCAACGAGCATCTCCGGTTTGGAAGCGATGGCAAGCGGGCTGCCGCTTGTGGGAACGAAGGTCGGCGGTATCCCGGAGATCATCCAAGATGGAAGCAGTGGTTTATTAGTCGAGCCGAAAAGTCCCGAGCAATTAGCCGAAGCGTTCTGTGCGCTTTTACGCGACGAGTCGCTTCGAAAAAAACTCGGTCAGGGTGCGCGAGCGCGGGTTGAGCTGGAGTTCGCATGGACGGAAATCGCAAAGCGGACTGTGGAAGTGTACGAACTCGCGCGAACCAATTACAAAGGCTCATGAACGTACTCGTCATCAGCCACACGTACATCTCGCGGGTCGGCAGGGAGAAGTGGCGCGAGCTTGTTCGCAATCACAACGTCAATGTGCGCATCGTCGTGCCGGACGTCTGGAAGGACTACCTCTTTACGATTCGCTTCGAGGAAAATCGTGACGACGAACTCGACGTGCGTGGACGGCCAATCGCTTTCAGCGGCAAGGAAGCGGCGCATTTCTACAGGACACTCTCGTTCACGATGGGTGCATTCAAGCCGGATATCCTTCACGTGGAAGAGGGCACCGATGCTCTGTCGTATGCGCAGGCGCTTTTTTACAAGAAGCTTTTCGCCCCGAAAGCACGGACGATGTTTTTCACCTGGATGAATTTCGAGAAGACTCTTCGCTTCCCGTTCAGCTGGGTCGAGCGTTATAATCTCGCGCGGTCCGACGCTGCAATTTGCGGCAACAGCGATGCGAAGGATATCCTCCGAAAAAAAGGCTTTGAGAAACCGATCCACGTGATGCCGTTGCTCGGTTTGGATCCGGAGATGTTCTGCAAGCGCGATGGTACTGCCCTGCGAAAGAAACTCGGGTTGAACGGCGTTGTGATCGGATTCGTTGGGCGTTTCGTTCCGGAGAAAGGTGTACTCGATTTGATCGAAGTCGCCTCGAGAATCGAAGGCGAGATCAGCTTGCTTCTTATCGGCGGAGGTGAGTTAGAGGATGAAATGCGCCGCCGTGCTGAAGAGAAAGGCGTTGCTTCGCGGCTCCACATCGTGAAATCCATTCCTCATAGAGAAGTACCTGATTATCTGAACGCTATGGACGCAGTCGTTCTTCCATCATATACGGTTCCTCATTGGAAGGAGCAATTCGGGCAAGTGCTCGTTCAGGCAATGGCCTCAGAGATTCCCGTGCTCGGTTCCTCACATGCCGAGATTCCGAATGTGATCGGTGATGCGGGATTGGTGTTCGAAGAACGGAACATCGAAGACTTTCGAGAGAAATTGCAGCAACTCGTTTCGTCGGTGGAATTGCGAAGCGACCTCGGTCCGAAAGGCCGAATGCGCGTGCTCAGTCATTTTTCAAACACCCGAATCGCAGCGAAAACCTATTCTGTGTACCGGCAAATCCTCGGGATTTAGCGTTTTTCTCAGCGCTATGGCAAGGTGCCGGATTTAACATCTTTTTGAAAAATCTACAGCCCTGAAGACGGATAGGGCATATCCGAGAGTACGGCTTGACAAAGTAATAATTGGCTGAAACAAGCTGATTAGGACGAATTCAGGTATTCGTCGATCGGTTTACCATTGATTCCAACGGACTGTGGTCTGGTGGCACATGCATTGAAACAAGGAGGGTGTGAATTGAAAAAGGATTTCAATTCGAAAGGAAACAGAAACGAACAATGAATGCAGTGAACCTATGATACGGCTTGATCTTAAAAACTCAGTGAACAAATCAATCTTTATGGACGCCCTACAATACTCGCACCTCGCCGGCCAGATAGAAGGAAACCTTGCCGGTAAAAAAGAAGCAGACCAGCACCTAATCTTTTCCGCGCTCAAGGAGATCGAACAGAGCAATGAAAAGTCCGCCGTGGGTTTGGTCAATGCCCTCTTCCTTTCCAGCACCTCACATGCACTGGACAAAGTCTGCCTCAACATTTTTTCCCGCATGGGTGATGAGCAATCCTTGCAGCTCCTTTACAAGAAGTATCCGACGCCGGAAAGCATCAGCATCTCACTGCTGCCGTTTTACATCCGCAGCATCGGATTCCTCGGCGGGGCGAAGGAAATAGAAACGCTCTCGAAATACACCAACACGTTTTGGGGTCTCTACAAGGATGAAGTCCTCCAAGCGTATGAAGATATCAGCCGTCGTGTCGGGAGAGTTTCGGTATCCGCTGATGTCGTCAATGCATTGATGAACCTCTATGAAGCGGGTGATGAAAGCGAGCGAAAGCGAGTCGTTGAATTGAGCGCAAGGCTATCCCATCAACTCTTTCTCGCAATCCTCTTAACGGGCATCTACTCCGATACCGTCACGGTTCGACGAGCAGCGATCGATGCACTCGGAACCATCGAAGGACCTGTTGCACACTTAGCGCTTCAGCGAGCTTTTCGCCACGAGAGTGAAGAAGAGCTTCTGGAAGCTTACGTGCCGTGGCTCTTCCATACGAACGATGAACAAGTTTCCCCTCTCACAACCTCATAAACCTTCCTCTTAATCCTCTTTCTTTCCTACCTGTGGGCATGTTGATCGAGAGCTTCCCCAGCTCTCGATCAGCTTTTTTGGGGTGATATGAATCCTTGCATTTCCATACGTCGGTCGGTATGTTGGCAGCGCATGTGTCGCAGGCCTCTCCGACACAGGGAACGAGCGATTCCGTGCGAGAACTCCTTACTTATCAGTACTTCCTTCCATGCCGATTTTGACCAAAGTAATCAACGCGATTCTGCCGTTGATCCCGAAAACCCTGGTTGGGTATGTATCCCGTCCGTATATCGCAGGCGAAACACTCGAAGACGCCGTTCAAACCGTGCGTGAACTCAATGCATCCGGCGCGATGGCTACGATCGATTTGCTCGGTGAAAGCGTCACGTCGCGCGAAGAATCCCTCACAACGCTTCGGAAGATCGAAACTATTCTTCATGCCATCGAGCAGAATGAACTCGATTCGAATATTTCCATCAAGCCGACACAACTGGGACTGATGATCGACGCCGGATTTTGCGAAGAGAATATCCGGTCGCTCTGTCGCATTGCGAAGGAGTATGGAAACTTCGTCCGCATCGACATGGAGGACCATCCCTACACGACCGTCACGTTGGAGATTTGTAATCGGCTTCGACGGGAATTCGAAGGCCACGTCGGGACAGTCCTGCAAGCGTATCTCCGGCGCACGGAAAGCGACGCGCGGGATTTGCTTAGAGAAGGGAAAGTGAACCTGCGCCTTTGCAAAGGCATTTACAACGAGCCGTCGGAAATCGCATACAAGGACGCAGAAGAAATCAGGGAGAATTTCAGCAGAGTCAATCACATGCTCATGAGCGCAGGTGCATACATCGGTGTTGCGACTCATGACGATATCCTGATAGAGCACGCGAAGAAATCGATACGCGAGTTGAACCTGTCTCGTGATCAATATGAATTCCAGATGCTTCTCGGAGTCCGGCCAAAGCGGCGCAATGAATTGCTTTCCGAAGGCCATCGGACGAGAGTCTATGTGCCGTTCGGCGATCAGTGGTATGCATACTCCGTCAGGCGATTGAAAGAGAATCCCCACATGGCAGGGCACATCGTGAAAGCTTTCTTCGGCTTGACGAAATGATCCGCTTCGCCCATGTCGTGCTGTCGGTGATCTGTCTCACCGTCCTTTCGGCATGCCAAAAACAGGGAGAGGAAACGACCAACGGTGGATTCGTCGTCGATGATTTAGGAAATCGCATCGCGATCGAGAGCGAACATCCGCGGATCGTTTCTCTTGCGCCGAGCATCACGGAATCTCTCTACGCGCTCGCGCTCGATTCCCTGCTCGTCGGCGTCACGACCTACTGCAATTATCCGGGGGAAGCACAAAAGAAAACACGAGTCGGCGACCTCCTGACGCCAAGCGTCGAAATGATCATCAGTCTCAAGCCTGACGTCGTTCTCATGAGCGTCGAAGGCAACACGCGGCACACGTATGATAAGCTGTTGAATCTCGGCGTGAACGTCTTCGTGACGAATCCAAAGAACATGGACGGAGTGCTCTCATCGATCACGAAACTCGGTGCATTATTGAGTGCCGAAGACCGCTCAGCGAAAGTTGTCGAGGAACTCCGAGCGAAAGGTCAGTCTGTGAACCACGATACTTCCGGGCAATCGCGTCCCGGTGTTCTCTTTCTCATTTCGATGGAACCGCTGATCGCCATCGGAGCAGAAAGTTTTATCGGAGAAATTCTCACCCGTGCAGGCTGCCGCAATATCGGCGCTGTTTTTTCCGGATCGTATCCCGTTGTCAGCCGTGAGGAAGTACTCAGACAATCGCCCGATATCGTATTCGTGTCGAGTGATTTAGGAACATCGGAAAGCGCCCTTCTCGCTCGCTTTCCCGAATGGAGATCTATCCCGGCGATTAAGGATCACTTCGTGGTCACCGTGAACGGCGACATGTTCATGCGCCCCGGTCCAAGGTCGTTTCATGCGGTAGAGCTTGTCCGTGAGCTTGTAAGCGTTTGGAGAAAAACGAAAGGGCTGTCTAATACATAAGTGTTCGTCACGGTGAGTGTTGTCCATCCGAAACATATCGTGTGCATTCATCCTTCGCCTACGCGCACGATGACGACGGGCGGGCTTTTTCGAAAGCCTCTTCGATCAACGGAGTGATTTACTACGCAGCGTGTTGCGCCGCGAGCTTTTTCAAATCCATGGATTCGGCAATCTTCACTGATGAGCCTTCACCGAATCCGTATGAATTGACGGTGACGATAAAACGGTCACCGACCATGATGGTCACTTCACTATGCTTGCTGTCCGTATCCCATTTCTCGAAAGCCGGATACCCCGCGACTGAAATCGATTTCTCATAGCCACGAGAACTTTCTTTTTGGATCTTCATGCTGAGCATCATCTTGAACGGTGCGTACAGCATGCTGATGTAGGCGTAATCGAAGATCTGAACGGAAGCTCGCTGGTTGCCGTCATCACTGTTGTAGTTGCACTCTGCCTGGGAATACGACCATTCACCCATAGAGGCCGATTCGCCTTCAGGCTTGTCAGCGGTCAAACCACCGATCGATTTCGGAAGGAATTCGATCAGGACTTTGAAGCTGACGGGCGGAACAGGTTCACGATCTCCTTGGCCGGCCATCTCCTCGGCGGCCTTCTGCATTTCCTTCGATGCATCGGAAAGCTGTTCGAGGACGCCTTTGGATTGCTCTTGTGTTTGCTCTTCCTTCTTCCCACAGCCGAACAGCACGAATGTGAGAACAAGGGAAAACACACCAAACCGAAAAACAGATTTCATAAGAACTCCTTGTGAATTGTGATGGGCATGGCGTAAAGTAGCCACGGAATCGTGGAGAGTCAAACCTACGCGCTGGTCAGGGGTTGCCGGAAGAACTCGTCGAAGAATGAAGTGTGCATACACCCGGCAGATATTTTTTATTGAAGTACTCCGTGACCGTGTTGGGACAAAAGGGATTTCCGAGGCTTTGACTCTCTAAGCAGATTCGTTCACTGACGACACCTTCCGGCTTGACGAAGTCCTTGACCGGAAGATTGATTCTCTTATCGTTGAAGGTGTATTTCATGAACCGCGCCCATATCGGCCCAGCAGCTACACTGCCCTGTCCATACGATCCTGTGAACGTGATGCGTCTGTCGTCAAAGCCCGTCCAAACGCCAGCGGTAAGGTTGGGTGTAAAACCAATGAACCATGCATCGGCATAGTCTTGCGTCGTCCCCGTTTTTCCAGCAGCCGGTGCAGCAAAGTAACTCCTTGTCGAAGCGCCGGTACCGCCGGTTATAACTGAGCGCAACATGCTCGTGATGATGAATGCAGTCTCCTTATTCAGCACTTCTCTAATCTCAGGAGTTTCCGATTCGATCACACGACCGTTTCGATCTTCGATCCGTTGAATAGCAAAAGGCTTCGCGAGCAGGCCTTCATTTGCGAAAGCGCCATATGCCGCGATGATTTCCAATGGAACAACTTCAGAAGTTCCGATTGCTAAAGATGGGTAAGGACGAAGGTCGGATTCGATGCCCATGCGACGGGCGTAGCGCACCACTTCGTCGGGCGGAGCGATTTCCAGCATCGTTCTTATTGCTATCAGGTTTACGGAGTTCATCAGGCCCCGGCGAAGCGTGTATATCCCGCCGGTCTCGCCACCGAAATTCTTCGGGTTCCAACGTCTTCCGCTGCCATCGGTCAATGAGATGGGATCGTTTGGAAGTTGGTAAGCAGGAGAGTAGCCGTTGTCTATCGCAACGGTATAGACGAAAGGCTTGAATGTCGATCCCGGTTGCCGTTGGATCTGGGTTACGTGATTCAAGCCATAGCGGAAGTTCATTTCGGAGTTTCCCACCATCGCACGGATGAATCCCGTCGCAGGATCGACCGCGACAAATCCAACCTGAATCCGCGTGAGAGCGTTCTTGACGGAATCGACGAAACGGATATTTCTCCGCAGACGAATGAGCGCGAGTTCTCGTGCATCGGGATTCGTCGCCGCATGGTACTCCGGCGTCGCTTTTGCGGCAATGGTTATCGCGCTTGCAAGGATCGCGCGGTGACGGGGCGTTTCCCAATTCCATCGTGAAGAAAAAGTTTTCTGGAACGATTCGAGATGTTCGCGCACTGCGCGGTTCGCATGTTCCTGCATTCGGCTGTCAAGCGTCGTATAAACGGTCAGCCCGTCGCGATAGAGATTGAAACCATACTTCTCGGCCTTCTCGCGTAACTGTTGACGCACGTACTCGGTGAAGTGCGGCGCAATACCCGCGGAGCGTTTTCGTGTCCGAGTTACGATCGAATCCTGTCGGTAATCGTAAAACTGTCCTTCATCGATGTACTGCTCATCCAGCATCCGTTGAAGAACGATGTTGCGACGTTGGACTGCGAGCGAATAATTCCTCTGCGGGTCGTATCGTGTCGGATTCTTGAGCGCGCCAACGAGGAATGCACATTCGGAGGGCGTCAGTTGCAAGGGGGTTTTCGAAAAGAATTCCATCGCCGCTGACTGCAGTCCATACGCTCCGCGCCCAAACGGAGCGACGTTGAGATACATGATGAGGATTTCGTTTTTCGTGTAGCGATGCTCGATCATGACGGCCGTGATCCATTCCCTCAGCTTTCGGACGATCGAGACTTCATTGGTGAGGAAAAGCTTCCGCGCGAGTTGTTGGGTTAGCGTGCTGCCTCCCGGACCGCTTAACGAGAAGCGCGAGAGATTCACGAGGATGACCCGGACGACGGCGCGAAGGTCAACGCCCCAGTGATCATAGAATCGATTGTCCTCAGTTGCCAGAAGAGCTTGCACGAATGCTGGAGGAACGCTGTCCAGGCTTGTGATGCGCGAACGGTTTTCTTCGAAGAACTTGTCGATAAGCAAACCATCCGCGGAGTACACGCGTGTCGCGAAAGGTGGAGAGGGGTTTTCCAATTCCTCGAGCTCGGGGACTCCGCTGTAGAGGTGACCGAGAAATAAACCGCCTCCTCCGAAGAGGATGATGAAAACAAGTGCGTAGGTCCAGAACTTTCGTGGCGTCATAAAGCAGGTGTGAAGGGGACTGAAATTCCATTCTGAAGTGTGTAGAGTTCAATGTTCCCTTCTTCGAAGATTGCATACGTATTATAAACGAGCCAGTCGCCAAGGTTCACGTAAGTCCCGTGGCCGATCATTTCCTTCGTAGGAACATGACGATGCCCCATGATGACGAAGTCATGTCCTGCGGTGATGCGTCGTTCGGCTTCCCGAATCATTCCATCGCTCTCACCGAAGTGTTTCTTCGACGTATAATCGCGGCTTGAATGAGAGAAGAGTTTCGCAAGAGAAAATCCAACATCCGGGTGGAGCCATCTGAAGAAGAACATCGATAGCCTGCTTCGAATCACGCGCTTCATCAACCGATAACCGAGATCATTTTCCGACAAGCCATCGCCGTGGTAAAGATAAAAACTCTTTCCTTCCAACATACGGGTAAGGTCGTTCCGTATGATCGAAACGCCGCAGTCGCGTTCCAGCACCGAGCCAATCGCGAAGTCGTGATTCCCTGCAAGCAGGGTCACGTGAATCCCATCCTGAACTAAATCCTGTAAAGCAGTGAGCACCCGATGATATCCTCTCGGTACAACATGGGCATACTCGAACCAGAAATCGAAAAGGTCTCCGACGATGAACAGCTCTACTCCATGTGAACGGATGTCACGCAGCAATTGTACGAAGCGAGATTCTTTCGCGTGTTCGGCTTCACGCGATCCAACACCCAAGTGCACGTCCGAAAGGAAGTAGTATCTGCTCATGATCGTTCAAATTAGTTTCGGACATGGGAGAAACCAACGACAGTACATCTCCAAAGGTGATGACACCCGATATGTGCTGGATGATCTTCCAAAAAAGAGTTGAATGACGTTTGATTATGATTGCTCTGAGTGTTAACGTGTGTGCGGCATTCGAATATATCGGATGCTTTTTCCGTCCATCGTTATCGTTTAGCTTGCATTTGGAGCCGTGAAGCGTTAGTTTCTGGCAGTTTATAGACTACGAGAGTAAGAAATCCACATATCCATCAATCATAGAAGGAGATATCCATGAGAACAGGGCGACTGCTTTTCTCGCTTGTGATGTTCTATTTCCTTTCAGTATCCACCTCAATTGGACAAGGCAGCGCGCCTTGGGAATACTGGAGAAACACACAAACCCCTATTACAGACTTCAATACTGTGAACAGTGCAATCACGATCACGGATGCCTTTACCATTGCCAACATGGCGGTGATGGTTGACATTCAGCACACGTCTGCACGCGATCTCTCCATCACGCTCACAGGACCAACCGGGACGTACGTGCTCTCCCAGTATAACGGCGGGGTGTACGATAACTACGAGAACACCTTATTCGATTTTTCGACAGGTTACCCCGGCTTCAACATCAATGACCCGTTACCCTCCGCGTATTTCCGTGGAGTGTACAAACCTCAGGCACCTTCATTTCCGACCTCCGGAAGTGCTACGGGAACCTGGACCCTCAGCATTTATGATAATGCAGTCGGCGATCAGGGAACACTGAGGAAATGGGGATTGATCTTCAACC
This sequence comes from uncultured Chromatiales bacterium, assembly GCA_964448285.1. Lineage (GTDB taxonomy): Bacteria > Bacteroidota > Ignavibacteria > SZUA-365 > SZUA-365 > CAYUWG01. Next base: position 40,881 of record CAYUWG010000005.1, on the reverse strand, counting down.
GTTACGGACAGTACAAAGACATCCGTTGGGGTGTTGATGTCAACTCTTTGGGCGGCATCTATCCACCGCCATACGTTGGCGATTTCACAACCAGCTCGCAGGGGTTGCGTCCGTACAGTGTGTATGGGTATCGTCCGCAGGCGAATGGAATGCTGACTATTATGGCATATCAGAACAGCAAGATCGCGTCAGTCACGAAATTCACTTTCCAGGAGTATATGCCGAACAGTGAAATGCCGCCGGCATTTTCATTCGAGGGCAGCGTTCCAGCGCAGAGTTCCTCGCCGGGTGCGATTTTCCACACCATCCCCAGTGCGTCGGGCATGTTCAGACTGCAAGCAGATCTGTACCAGCGCACGGATTTATTCATGACGCGTAGCGATAATTCGTACATGCATGCGGTTCCCGTAACAGCAGGCTCGCTCGGCTACGATGCGGGCCCGGCAACCGGAACGTTCAACCTGACAGCGAATCAATGTTTTGCTTCAGTCTTTGACATCGCTCAATCACAGGTTCTGACGAGCGTCGATGTATGGCAAGGCAGCAGTGTCGAGTTGGAGCCGATGGCGTCTCCCGCACGAGTTTCCGTACGAGTGTATAACGCACCGTCCGGTATCCCCTCCGGTTTGCCCGTTGCAACAACAGGCCTGGTACCGTTTCCGAAACAAGGGTCGAAGTGGGTCACCTACGCTTTTACACCACCCGTTACGCTTCCCGGCGGAACCTATGGATTCGCAATCTGTACGGATGTGAATCCGACAACCGGAGGAACGGGTGTCGGTGTTGACCAGCTTGGCAGTCCTTTCGATCCGGACGGAGTATTCAGCAAATACTCGATTCACGGAGTTGAATACTACACGTTGAACAACGGAACCCTGTGGCTGAATGAGAACCTTAGAGTTGCGGGTGGCCGTAAGATGCGCCCGAACTTCGTCCTTGGTTCAGACGTGGGTGTTATTTCAATCGATAATCCACCGACATCGACCTTACCAGGCTCATTCACACCGCAAGTCACATTCGGTTCGTTTGCGCATCATCCAAATCTTCCGAACCTGATCACGGTTGGGAAGGTAACGATTCGCAACAGCGGCGGGCAGCAGGTCTATTACAGCGAACGCCGCGTATTTCTGCAGCAAGCACCGTTCATGGTTACCACGTCGTTCGATAATGTTTCAGGACTTCAGTCTGGCACATATACGATCACCGCAGAGATCGTTCGTTCGGATGACGAGAACCTCGTGAACAATTCTTACACGCGCACTTACACGATGCCGTTTGCACCGATCATTATCAGCTATAGCGGCATAATGAGTGCACAGCTTCAAAGCCAAATTCTCAACAACGCAACGGAACTCGGTCTCAACGTTGAGTTCGTTGACCGTGCGACATCCCACAATCCTCTCCCGCAGAGCGGTGAAGTCATTTGGGTTGGCGATATGACGAAAGACGAAGCTATCGCAGCACGAACCTTTGCTGAAAAAGGCGGGAAATTCTCTGTCCTTACTTCGAACCTGAACACGGAGAAGGTGTTGACAAACGTCTATGCCACTCTCTCAAATACAGAGGAAGCGCTGCTGATGAATCGCGTCATACACGGTGCTGAGAATGCTCCTGAATTGAATATCGACCAGCACAATCAAGTGCTCGCAAACATGGGAGGTGTATTCCTTCTTCAAAAGGATCCTTCTCAACAGGAGAAGTACGCCAACATGATCGAAGAGAGCTTTGCTCAGTTGAAGACTCGTTTGAACCTCATCGCAGGTCTTCCTCAGATGCAGCGTTCGATGGATGGATTGGTTTACAACCAATCATCCGAGCTACGCATCGAAGCAGAGCGTTTTGGCGATCTGAGTCTTGCACAGGTTGTCATCAGCAAGTCCACACCCCAAGCTCCAGTTGTGAATCCAATCACCGATCCAGCGAGCTTCGAGTTGACTCAGAATTATCCGAACCCATTCAACCCGACAACCAACATCGCCTACAATGTCCCGGCTGATGCACAAGTGTCGATTCGCGTTTATGATATACTCGGACGCATGGTTACAACTCTTGCGAACAGCTTGCATCAAGCAGGCCAGTACATCGTGACGTGGGACGGACAGAACGATAAGAATGAGTCCGTTGCAAGCGGCATCTATCTCTATCGCTTCGAAGCGTCACCATTCGATGGTTCCGCTCCATATGCCGTCTCGAAGAAGATGGTACTCTCTCGATAAGAGAAGTTTTTCAAAAAAAAACCGGTTGAGTTTCTCAACCGGTTTTTTTTTTGCTCCTGAGAGTGATGGGCGATCAGGGTACTGCTGTTGCGATTGCGAGGAGGTTTCCATTGTTCGACGTTGAAGCGCTCGGTTCTGAAGGAGTGAAACCATTGTTCGTTGGTTCTATGAACGTCATGCCCGCACGAGGGGCGACGACTTGCATCGTAACGCCTGATTCGGTGATAGCGAGATAGATGCCTTCTTCTCCTCGAGTATCGAGTACAGCGATGGCATCGGCATTCGAGTCCTTCAAAATGATAACGCCGCTTTCCGCCACGCGATCGAATGAGAAGATGTAGTCTCTGAGCCGGAGATTTCTTTCAGTCACGGTGAACACACCGTCGGTCGTGCTGCATGTAAGCGATCCCCTGTCTTGTTGGGAGGTTGCGCTTGTACCGGCGATAGTAAGCGTCGTGAGAATGATGAGTAGGGTTTTCATAACGATCTCCTTGTAAGTGATGGTGAGGTATTCGCAGCACCTCGACTTTCATCACTTGTGTTTTGGAAAATCGTGCCATCATGGGAAAGCTTTTGATTCACTCTGTTCTCGCAGGAGATTACTCTATCCCTGTGAAGAAGAGTTGCGAAAATGTGAAACGCCTTCACAAATGAAGGCTTCGAAAACATCTATCTGAACAATTGGAATTGCATTATCACTCGATGGATCTTCGACTGGAATAGAACGAACCACGTCCCACTGGAAAGCTCTCGCACATTGAGAGGAAGATTCGTAATCTCTGCTCGCTCCACGTCCAGTGTGATCGAAGAGAAAGTTCTTCCGAGAATATCCCGTATCAGAAAAATCAATCCGTGACCGCGAGATGACGTTTTCCGGCAGGGACAACACTCACCACAATGCGATCATTCGTGAGATACTTTTGTGCAACGCTCTTCGCCGTGAATGCGGTGACTTTCGAAACAGACGATTGTCGCTCGAAGAAAAGGGCGGGATTGCCGCGATAGAGTTCTCCGAGATTCAGAACATCGCACCGACCTCCGGTGCCATGGAGCAGTTCGAGTGGAGTAAGGAATTGCATCTCGGAGAGGTTGCGGCTCATTTGCATTTCCTCTTCCGAAATGACATCCGCACCCAGCGTATTGATTATTCTGGTGACCTGGTCATACAATGATCGCAAATTCGTCTCCGGTGCGCAGATCAAAGTCATACGAAACACTCCTGATAGCTCATGCGATTGTTGGGAAGCTGTAATCCGATAGACCCCTTGATTGAAAGGCGCAATATTCCGGATAAGTCGCGCTTCGTCTGAGCCTGCAAGCAATTGAGCGAGCATTTGCATGGCAGGTTCATCAGGATGGCCGATAGGAACTGATGGAAAAATCAGTTCGAGTGTCGAGTAGGAAACGAGGTCTTCCGAGATCAGCTTCACTTCATCGCCGATGGGTATTCGGGTCTTGTGTTCCTCGCGCCAGGGGAAAGAACGTCCGCCAGGGATAGTGTTGAAGAGCTTGCGAATGAGGCTCTTGACACGTGACGGTTCGAAGTTGCCTCCGATGCACAGCGTCGCGTTCGCGGGGACGAAAAAGATTCGCATGAATTTCCTCACGTCATCAACCGTCACGGAAAGCAGATCCGTTGTATCACCGATCGTCACGCGTTGGTAGGGATGTCCTGTTGGATATAACTCCCGGTAGATACCTTCATTGAGGTCGGCAAGCGGTTGGCTTTGCGAAGCTCTCCTTCGTTCGAGTATCGATTGGATCGAAGCACTTACGATCGCACCGGTGATCCCATCGTCGGTATTTTTCAATCTATCCGCTTCTATCGCAAGCGCAGTATCGAGATTATCGGACGGAACGACTGAGTAAATCGTCGTCCAATCGACATTCGTCAATCCTGCAATATTGAAGTCCTTGGTTCTTCGAAGGCGAACGAGTTCCGATTGCGGGTATTTCTTCGTTCCCGCAAGTAGTAAACCTCCGCTGAGGTTTGCTAATCCGCTTTTCCCTTTTGGGTCACGAGATGAACCGGCATGGTACGACATGTTGATCGCGACAGAGCGGAACGTCGTATCGCGATGAAGAATCACGCGCATTCCATTATCGAGCGTGATTTTCTCGAAAGAGGGTTTGTAGAATTGACCGAATGCTGAATGAAAAAGAACGAGAGCGGGGATTAGAAGAGCGGAGATTCTCAATATCATGGGAAAAAGATAGGTGTCTGTGTCTCTTGAATCAATGAATGGTTTTTATGGTTCGCGGTTCTTCACCCGATACACTTCGAAACGCCCGACTCGTGTCACGTACTGGTAGTTCCGAAGAATGCCACAAGGAGCAAGGTCATCGAAGAATTTACGCCAGTCTATGAGGTAGTCGAAATTCATCGAACGGATATAGTCGCAGTACCGTCCTTCTTGTGAAGCGAAATAGACGTCTGCGTTCACTTTCCCGTCAAGGTTGATAACGTTCCTGTTGAAGAATCCCGCTGTCCCGGACTGTCCCATGCCGACTCGTTGTTGTGATCGGACGTTCGCTGAGATCCACAATGCGATTTCGTGGAAGTCATTCTCTTCGATGACATCATGGCGAAAGTACCATGAGTATGGAATGAGATAGACGATGATCACGGTAAACAGCAGAGCGAACTGCATGAACAGTACCAGCGCAGGTTTTCGATTAAGCGTGTACTTGCGAACTGCCACTGCAGCAATCGATGCGAATGCGACTACGAGCACGTGCAGGAGAAACAGGTATCGCGAGAGAAAGTGCGGTGCGCCGAAAGCGGCGACGTAATAGACCGCAAGAGCGAGCAGATAGATCAGCGGTATGGAAATTCCAACCACTGACCATTGTGTTCGAATGATATGAACGACTGCCCTGACGTACCGCCGAACGGATGGAGATATGATAACCGAAATAAACACAAGTATGATCGCGCTGCCGGCTCCAAGCTCCCATGCAGTCAATCCATAGCGCCAGGGAAGATACCCGATGATGAAGAACGCGTTGATGAGAGTATGAACGAGCGCTTCGACATTGATGGCAACTGGCGTAACGACGCTCTGTGACAAGCCGCTCGTTGGAATGATGTGATGAAAGGTGAAGTAATTGAATGCCCACCACGGTGATGAGAGAAGGACGCTCGTTACGCCGATGATGAAGGAGGTCTTCAATCGTGACAACAACGGTCGAGCGCTTTTCCGGAGAAGATGATACCCGATTAAACTCACGACGAAGAACGCTGCATCGATTCGAACAAGCACCGTCACACCGAGCAGTACACCGAGTGCGGCTGCCTTGGATGAGGTTGCTTCGTTTCTGATGAACCATCTCTTGTACAGATTGAATGTGGTCAAAATGCATGCTGCGGCGAGACCAGTCTCAAGCCCGTTTAAGGAATAGACCGTTGTCGAGTAACTCCAGAGAAGGAGGGCAACTGCGAACCACCCCGTCGTTCTTGCTTCGTATGAATCCGGAGAGCGGTGCATGTTGAGAAGAAAATCAAAGACAGCTTTTGCGAGAAGTAATTCGAACACAACGCTCATCATGAAACAGATGCGCAGTGCAAGCTCTTCAGGGAAGAAAAACGCGGGCGCATAAAGGAACACGATCAATGGTTGAATCCCGTTCGTCGCGTGCAACCCGTTGATCGAGAGACCCAAACCTTCCGCAAGGGAACGCGCTACGGTCAGCGAATACCACGCATCTTCGATGAACGGCCGTGCAAAAAAGGATTCGTCGCTTCGAAAGAGCAGCGCAAACCGCATGAGAAGTGCGATTCCCGAAGCGCCTGCGAAGAACGTTCGAGCGCCGCCCATGAGTTTTAGATCATGCCAATGTCGTCTGCGCATAAGCCGATGCAATCTACAGCCCCGAAGATGGATTCCTCAATACGGCATGGAGAGCAAGGCACCACGACCTTTTGAAGTTTGACAATCTCGGCAATGGAGAGATTGCGATTCAGTGCGTTCGTTCATAGTTTGTGTGTGGCAATTCAGTCGGGGTGCCGCCCGCTCGAAAAACGGCGGCTGAGAACAAACCCGTCGAACCTGACCCGGATAATGCCGGCGTAGGGAAATGAATTTCTCCCAACCGCTCATTCTGTTTCATGCAGGGTCAGCGGTTCTTCGTTTCCACACCGTATCCCCGCGTGTCAGGGTCGAGTTTCCAATCATCTCTCGATAAGGAGTTCTTATGAGAATCACATGGTCACTCGCCCTTGCAACACTCCTCTCTCTGCAGGGCGCTCTTTCACAAACTCTTTCCGGCATCGTTATCGATGCAAAAACAGGAATCCCGCTCGCATCCGTTAATGTTCTCTTGAACAATGGCGAACGCGGGACATCCACGGATCAGTCGGGCTTCTATAGCTTTCCCGATTTGAAAAGCGGGACTTACAGATTGCGCGTCACACACATCGGGTACACGCCGCACGAAGCAACGATCGACGTCACCTCAACGGACGTGCGGAAAAGAATATTACTCCATCAAACCGCACTTCCCGGTCCTGAGGTCGTCGTTTCTGCAATCCGCGCTGAGGAGCGGTTGACGCCGGTAACGTTCTCACAGTTAAATCTCAACGATCTTCGCGAGCGACATACCGTACAGGATATTCCCGTTCTCCTCAGCGACATGCCTTCATCCACCTTCTATTCGGAAGGTGGAAACGGCATCGGCTACAACTATCTTCGCATCCGCGGATTCGACCAAAGAAGACTTTCCATCATGATCAATGGCATTCCCCAAAACGATCCGGAGGACCATAACGTGTACTGGATCGACTTTGCGGATCTACTCGGAAGCGCCGATGAAATCCAGGTGCAGCGTGGAGCAGGCAGCGCGTTCTATGGACCACCGGCAATCGGCGGTTCGATCAATATCGTCACGGGGGATTTCGTTAACGAGAAAGGTATTCGAATCGCGAGCGGTATCGGCAGTTACGGGACAAACCGATATGCGCTATCGTTTGGCTCCGGTTTGATTGATGATCGCTACACTCTTTTCGGTCGGCTATCACGGCTCGAAACGAACGGCTATCGCGATCACTCTTGGGTGAAAGCAAACACGTATTACTTCACCGCTTCGCGTTATGACGAAACGGTGACGACGCGCGTGAACGTTTTTGGAGGACCCATTGAAGACGGTCTCGTCTATTTCGGCCTTCCGAAATTTGCGATCAAAAACAAGACGGAAAGAAAGAAGAACTACAACTACTGGGAGACGGACTCGACCGGTCTTGCGTATGCATATGCTCAGAGTCGCCGTCCGCAAGAGCGCGAGGAGTTCTCACAACCGCATTTCGAAGTGCTGAACGAGTGGAAAGTAGCCGACGTCCTTACCTTTAACAGCGCACTGTTCTACGTTATCGGGCAGGGCTTTTTCGACTATGACGGGACCGGATGGACGGATGCAGCATACTATCGGCTCACGCCGGAATTCGGTTTCGAGAGCGTCACCGATCCAATCAATCCGCTCATTCGTGCTTACGTTGACAACAGGCAATTCGGTTGGTTGCCCCGCATGACGCTTCAACACGACGATGGAACGTTTACCTCAGGATTTGAGCTTCGCAGGCACCGTTCCCTCCACTGGGGAAAACTCCTCTGGGCAGAAGGCCTGCCGAAAGATCTCGATCCCGACAGGAGGTATTATGAGTACAAAGGAGGAAAGGACATAGTATCCCTTTACGCACAGGAACTCTTCCGGGCAACTGATCGCGTCCATATCATGGCGAACGTGCAATACGTATTCAATCGCTATCACCTGTATGATGAGAAGTATGTCGGGACGACATTCACGCACGACTACCATTTCATCAATCCAAGAGCAGGCGTGAACTTCAATCTCGATGAGCAGTGGAATTTCTATGGCAACGTCTCCTTCACACAGCGCGAACCTCGGCTGAAAAACCTGTACGACGCCGCTGAATCGAGCGGAGGTGAGACGCCTCAGTTTGAACAGACCGCCGATAGTTCGTTCGATTTCTCCAAACCCCTCGTGAAGCCTGAGCAACTTCTCAATCTTGAGATTGGATCGGGGTTGACATTTGCCGATAGCCGCATACTGATCAATGGCTTCGTCATGGATTTCAAAAATGAAATCATCAAGAGCGGGCAGCTCGATAAGTTCGGGCAACCGATTACCGGGAACGCGAGTCGAACGCTTCACATCGGGATCGAAGCGTCGGCACAGTGGCTTCCGCTGCCGTATTTAGAACTTGATGCCAACGCGCTCCTCAGTCGCAGTCGGTTGGTGAATTATACGGAGTACCAGTCATCCGGCGGTGTGATCGTTCCGATATCGCTCAACGGGAATCGCATTGCTGGTTTCCCGGAGCGTCTTGCCAATGTTCGAATCACTTGGAGGCAATATGGATTCTCTGCATCGCTCGCTTTGAAGTATGTCGGTGACCAGTACACGGATAACTACCAGAGTGAGGAGAACAACGTCGATCCGTACACCATCGTCAACATGACGCTTTCGTACAACAGTCCGGCGATCCTTGGGTTGCGTGGAATTGACGTAAAACTCGTCGTGAACAATCTCTTCGATACGCTCTACGCTCAGAGCGGCGAAGGGAATCAGTATTTTGTCGGAGCGGAACGATATTTCTTTTTTGACATCGGATTGAATCTCTGATGGAATACGCGCTGCTTTTTTGTAATGGTGTGATGCCCGATGCGACAAGCGTTCGGCATCTTGCTATGAATGCGACGCGAATCGTTTGCGCAGATGGCGGGGCGAATGCAGCACGGAAATTTCGCGTCCGTCCCGATGTTATCCTGGGCGATCTCGATTCCTTATCGAATGCAGACCAGGATTTTTTCAAACGATCCAAAGTACCCATCTATCCTCTGAAGCGACAGTCGGATACCGATTTGGAAAAAGCGTTGCTGCACATAATAGCACATCGTTGCACGACGGTGGTCATCCTCGGAGCGACGGGGAATAGGACAGATCATACACTCGGGAATTTCTCCGTCCTTGCACGCTACTCGCAACGACTTCGCATAATCCTTTTCGATCCGGACTATCGAATCGATCTTGTCACGGCCTCCAAGCGATTCGAATGCGCAAAGGGCGAACGCGTCTCGCTCATTGCGCTCACGCCAACGAGAGGCATCACAACTAAGGGGCTTCGGTATAAACTTACAGATGGGGTTTTAGCGACGGGTACGTTTGAAGGCACCTCGAACGAAGCGATCTCAGATATATTCACAGTGACCTTCACAAAGGGAAAGCTTCTCGTATTTCGGGAATTCTCGCCGAAATTGCTTTCGATATAATTCCGGTTTCACAGCTATAGCATTCCTTCTTCATCCTAAGGAAATCATCGAAAACGGCCTGTTTCGACTACAATTCTTGACTTCAAACTGCGATGAGAGTATATTAGCAGTCTCGAAATGAGAGTGCTAACAGTATTCACCACATATAGTCAAAACAAATTTCACAGGAGGTTAGAACATGGCTCTTAAACTGAAGCCTCTGGCAGACCGCGTCGTTGTCCGTCCGCTCGAAGCGGAAGAGAAAACCGCTGGTGGCCTGTATATCCCGGACACCGCAAAAGAAAAACCACAACAGGGTGAAGTCATCGCTATCGGGCCGGGTAAAACCAGTGACGATGGCAAGAACATCCCGATGGAAGTGAAAGTCGGAGACAAGATTCTCTACGGGAAGTATTCCGGAACGGAAGTCCGTATCGACGGAGAGGACTACCTCATCATGCGCGAGAGCGACATTTTCGCCATTCTTGGTTAAGCACGAAATAGAATCATTCACGAATAGGAGAAAACTCACATGGCAGCGAAAATCATCAACTACGATGTCGAAGCCAGAACCGCGCTCAAGAATGGCGTGGATAAGCTGGCAAATGCAGTAAAAGTGACGCTCGGTCCGAAAGGCCGCAACGTCATCATCGATAAAAAATTCGGTGCACCGACCGTCACGAAAGACGGCGTCACTGTTGCAAAAGAAATCGAACTCGAAGACGCAGTCGAGAACATGGGCGCGCAAATGGTTCGCGAAGTTGCCTCGAAGACGTCAGACGTCGCCGGCGACGGAACCACGACGGCAACCGTTCTCGCCCAGGCGATCATCCGTGAAGGATTGAAGAACGTCACCGCCGGCGCCAATCCGATGGACCTCAAGCGCGGAATCGACGCAGCAGTAAAGGAAGTCGTCGGCGGTCTCAAGGCGATGAGCCGTGATATTAGCGACAAGGGCGAGATTTCCCACGTCGGCGCAATCAGTGCGAACAACGATATGACGATCGGCCAGCTCATCAGCGACGCAATGGAGAAAGTTGGCAAAGACGGCGTCATCACCGTGGAGGAAGCGAAGGGCACCGATACGCTGCTCGACGTCGTCGAAGGTATGCAATTCGACCGAGGGTACCTCAGTCCATATTTCATCACCGACGCGGACAGCATGAAAGCAGTGCTCGAAGATCCGTACATCCTCATTCACGATAAAAAAATCAGCAGCATGAAGGATCTTCTTCCCATTCTCGAAAAGACGGCACAGCAGGGACGACCGATCGTGATCATCGCTGAAGATATCGAAGGTGAAGCGCTCGCTACACTCGTCGTCAACAAGCTCCGCGGCACTCTGCGCGTCGCTGCCGTGAAAGCCCCCGGGTTCGGTGATCGCCGCAAAGCGATGCTCGATGACATTGCCGTCCTCACCGCCGGAACGGTGATCAGTGAGGAGAAGGGATACAAGCTGGAGAACGCAACGCTCAGCTATCTCGGTACTGCGAAGAAAGTCGAGATCGACAAAGACAACACGACGATCGTTGAAGGCGCCGGGAAATCCGAGGACATCAAGAAGCGCATCAACGAGATCAAAGTGCAGATCGAAAACACTACGTCGGATTACGACAAAGAGAAACTTCAGGAGCGTCTCGCAAAACTCTCCGGCGGCGTCGCCGTGTTGAAGATCGGCGCATCGACGGAGGTCGAGATGAAAGAGAAGAAGGCTCGCGTCGAAGACGCGTTGCACGCGACCCGCGCCGCAGTCGAAGAAGGGATCGTCCCGGGCGGCGGCGTTGCCCTTATCCGCGCGATGAACAAGCTCGACGGCTTGAAACTCGCCAACGAGGACCAACAGGTGGGAGTCGAGATCATAAGGAAGGCACTCGAAGAGCCGATTCGCCTGATTGTCAACAACGCAGGATTGGAAGGCTCAGTCGTCCTTCAGAAAGTGAAGGAAGGCAAGGATGACTACGGATTCAATGCCGCAACCGAGACGTACGAAAACCTTATGAAAGCCGGCGTGATCGATCCGACGAAGGTTACGCGTATCGCGCTGGAGAACGCCGCAAGCGTCGCATCGCTGCTCATCACGACGGAAGCGACGATCGTGGAGATGAAGGAAGAAAAACCCGCGATGCCACCTATGCCGCACGGTGGAATGGACTACTAAAACCAGCCCGAAAAAGCAAAAAAAGCCCCGAGAGATCGGGGCTTTTTTTTTCGATTCGACGAAGAATGAGGGAAGCAGCGGATGGGGGCGCATTTCAGCCAAAGTGACGTTCCTTCTACGCTTGTATCTCCTACCCAAATTCAACTCGTCATGGATTTATGAGTCCTTCAAGGGTCAGTTTGATTGTCGATATCAGTTTGTCCCCAGCTCTCATGGGATCATTGGGATTCCATATTATGGTCGTGTGGTGGTTTACGTCGAAGTGCGTTTTCTGCTCTTCGAACTCGCTTTCTTCACAAAGGTAAATGACTGAGATACCTAAACCTTCTGCATAACCCGCTTCCCAGTAAGCACCAGGATTCCGCTTGGTTAAATCGGCAAGTACGATCTTGCTCTTTCTGATTTCATCCCTTAGTTGGTTGTCGATAAGTCCCGCTTTGAGAACATTGTCGAGAATAAAAAGCTCTAATCCGGTCTTCTCTTCAACCTTGGCTTTGATCTCTTTATAGAAAGTATCAAGGGTGGGTTCATTGTATTGACGAGCGAGAAATATCCGTGTGGAATCTTTGTCAGATCTTTTAAGAGACTCATACAATTCCCATCCCTTAGCGGATAGCTCATATGAAAACTGTGACATTGTAGAATCCTTTTGAGGTGTAGATCGAAGCAATTCTCGCCGATATACTTCTTCATGTATATAGTTAATGTTACGCTGTATACTTGTACCGCTCATACAGCCAATTCTTATAGCAATCTCTCGCTCAGAAAAACCAACGTCTGCACCAGGATATTCCGAGTAATCGCCAATGATTCGGATCAGATTATTAATCTGTTCGGCATAATTTGGAAGGCGATTATCTTTAAGTTGCTCAATAAGATCTTTATTGACTGTCCTCTTCTCCTGACGCTTATGCTGACTCAATTGGTAAACAATTGATGATTTGCTGCGCTCATCATAAGAGTTGAAAATTCCCAAATCATCTATAGATATCTCATTGTTACCACAAACTTTGCATCGAATATCATGGCCCTCGTCATGACCTTGAGGATTTATTGATGCTTCACAGGAGCATAGGGGGCAAGGTTTAGTCGGCATTTTATTACTCCAATTTTATTTCGTTGCACATTTGTCATCATTTACATCGAGCGTATCGCGAATCCGATATTGCGGCCCATCTACCTCGTCTGTGCAGCTGTAATCGAAGAGTCTCAAAGTACTTCCACAATAGACTTTCAAGAGATAGTATTGCGTTCTGGATTCGAATTCAAGCTTGTACTCGCTTAGAAGTTCGTACTCATTAGGTCGCTTCATCTTGAGCAATACAAGTAGCGAATCTACGTTGAACTCTTTTGGGATGTTCTCCTCATACTCACCATAGACGGCATCAGCCACGTTTGGCAAAGCTGTCTCGACAGGTCCAAATCGCACTTTGAGTTGCTCAAGCGAAGGCCTACATGAGCTGATGACAAACAAGCCAGCAACGAGGAGTGAAAGTAAAACTGTCCGTTTCATTAGGCCCTCCACAGAGTTATGTCGTCATCCAGAGCACCGATCACTCTTCCAGTATCCAGATTCCAGTTTGGTATCAATTCTGCAACAGCAAGTGGATTCGACAATCCGAACCATAATGTGTTCCATGTTTCGATTACGTTGGCAATCGATTTCTGAAACCCATCAACGAAAAAGCTGCCCGTTCTACCGTATGGGAGCTTGATATTGTCATAGTACTTGTCGCAATCATCCTGAAAGTTTTGTCGTAAGTCCGAGGCTTTCCGATAGACTTTTGAGCGAGACCAGCCGTGTGCGACATGGCGCGAGATCATTGCAAGACCACCCTTATTATCGGCTTCGTCGAACAAGAGCCGAAACGTCTTGAACCATGATTCGGGATCTGCCTCCGGTTCTTTACCGGGATAGGTCGTATCAACCAAATGCTTCCAGAAAGCCATCACATCAGAAAAGTAGTGCGCGCTCTTGCAGTTATCAAAGCTGTCGCTGTACTCAGCGTAGGTGAGTTCCAATCCCTTCATGACTTCAGTGAAGAGCAATGAATCCTGTGTCTTTTCGCTGTATTGGTGCGGCTCTCGATTCGCTTCAATGCTGTATGGCCCGACAAGCGCTTCGATGATGGGATGGATGGTCGCATCGACCAACACATGAGAGATATAACCGAAGAGCCATGCAAGTTTAGCTTTCTCAGTATCTGTTGTGATCCCATTTCTTAATTCCTCGTGTCCTCGGATGATAATACCGTTCGTGTTTTCGTAATGCATGTGATCGGCCCACTCCTTTTGACTCCCGATCAACACAGCATACGGTAGGTCAGGGCTCGCCGCTCCGAGACGAACCCAATCGGAAAATCCCCTGAGAATCTTTCTGAGCTTTGAATCAATCTTTGAGGATCGGAATGATTTGTCGCAAACCAAGAAGTGGGTAATGAGTCCGGCCATGAATTCTCCTTATAGGTGTCAGATTATCTCATATGCTATTTGGTGATGTTACTGAATATCCCCTTCGAATACTAAACAGCAGCCAATCTTCAAGGACGGATTCAAGTTCGGTTCTGAACTCCTCCAATGTCTTTGCATTCGCATAGACAACATTGAGGCCTGGAATTTCACCATAGTAGCTCAGGTCGTCGGGGAGAATCTCATATCGAGCTTTCCTCATTGCAGCATTGATGTACTCAAGAAGCATAGCATCTCCTCATGTTCGTGTTACTGAATTCTGTCATCACCCTTCTCACTTGCAATATGTCCCAAGGAAATCATAGAACTCTCGGAACCACAGCAACTGCTCCTGCGGCCTCAGCACCCAGTGGTTTTCGCTCGGGTAGTAGAGCAGCTTCGATGGAATGCCTTTCACCTGCGCAACGGTGAAGGCTTCCAGGCTTTGCGTGTACGGCACACGGTAATCCTTCTCACCGGTGATGATGAGGATGGGTGTATCCCAGTTCTGCGCGAAGCGATGCGGCGAATGCTTGTCGTAGCCGGCTTTGTATTTCGCATCCCAGTACGGCCCGCCGTTCTCCCAGTTGACGAACCACAACTCCTCAGTCGCGCCGTACATGCTTTCGAGATTGAATACGCCGCAGTGTGAGATGAACGCTTTAAAGCGCTTCTGGTGATTGCCCGCAAGCCAGAAGACGGCATAGCCTCCCGCGCTTGCACCAATGGCCGCCGCTCGGTTGCGGTCGATAAACGGCTCCTTCAACAGCGCATCGGTGCACGCAAGGATGTCCTGCATCGGCTGGCCGCCCCAGTCCCGGCTGATTGCGTCATTCCACTCCTGACCGAAGCCCGGCAAACCCCTGCGGTTCGGCGCAACAACCACGTAACCGTTTGACGCCATGAGGAGGAAATTCCATGCATAGCTGAAGAACTGGCTCACCGTCGCTTGAGGGCCGCCCTGACAGTACGTGATGAGCGGATACTTCCGGCTCGGATCGAAGTCCGGCGGATAAACGACCCACGCCTGCACGTTCTTCCCGTCCGTGCTCGTGATCCAGCGCTCTTCGATTTTTACCGGGAGGATATTCTTGAATACTTCGCCGTTCACGTCGGTGATTTGTTTGGGTTCGCCGCCCGCGACGGGAATTGTATATAATTCCGTCGGGCGGTTGAAATTGCGTCGCCCCACGACGAGTGTCTTTCCATCGCTCGATACCGATAATCCCGCATCGTGATTATAGACGCCTTTCGTCAGGACTTTCCATGAGCCGTCTTTCACCTGCATCTGATAGATCTGCACCGTCGCTTTGTCCTCGGCGGAAAAGAAAAGCGACTTGCTATCCGGCGCCCATTCGGTATGACCGACCCACTGGTCGAGCGACTTCGAGAGTTCCGTGATCTTTCCCGTGGCGCGCTCAAGGAGCATGAGGCGATTGCGGTCGGCTTCGTGTCCCGCGCGCTCCATCGAATGAAAGGCGATCCACTTCCCATCGGGAGAGTAGAGCGGGTCGCGGTCGAAACCGGGAAGCCCCTGCGTGAGATTGCGCGTGTCGCCCGACTCGATGTTCACGATATAAATATCAGTGTTCGTGCTCTCGGCATAGTTCGATACTTTCTTGCAGGTGTAGGCGATTTCCTTCGAGTCCGGCGACCATGCGATCTGCTCGCCACCGCCGAAGGGCTTGTCCGGCGTGTCGTAACGTTCGCCGATCATGAGATCCCGCGCGACGCCGCCGTTGCTCGGCATGATGAAGAGATGTTCGTACATCTCATCGTTCCATGTGTCCCAGTGACGCACGTGAATTCTGTCATAGACACGCGCGTTTGCTTTCGGCAGGTCGGGATACATTTCGTGGAGCGTCTTATCGAGTTTGACGTCGGAGGTGAAAGAGAACCACTTCCCGTCCGGCGACCACGAGAGATTCCCAACGCCTTCTTCCATGTCCGAAATTTTCTTCGCTTCACCGCCGCTCACTTCGATAGTGTATATCTGCGGCGATCCATCGCGCGTTGAGATGAAGGCGATCGTCTTTCCGTCGGGTGACCATCGGCCGTTGTAGTCGCCGCCTTTTGCGGTGGTGAGCTGTCGAGGCGTCCCACCAGTGATCGGCACGAGCCAGAGGTCGGTGTTGCCCTTGTTCTCCTCGACGCTCACGGCATTGACCGAGTAGAGCACCCACTTCCCATCCGGGGAAATCTGCGGGTCGCTCACGCGCTTGAGACTCATGAGAATCTCCGGCGTCATGCGATGCGAGGATTTCGTCGTCAGCAGCGTTGAATGAATGCGCTCGAGCGATGCGGTCTCCTTTTGCGCTTTTTCAAGAATTCGCTGAAGCTGTTCCGGCGTCAGCGAACGGAGCGTACTGTCCGAGTTTTGCGCTGCAAACGGCTGCGCGATGAAGAGAACGGTGAGAAGAAGAGGAATGAAACGATGCATGTTGAACTCCAAGAAAACTGAATCAGTGCCGTGGGGAAAATACGGAAAGGGAAGCCGAATCCGACAGAGAAATTTCACGCTGTTGATAAAAGGGCGAATGGAAAGACAAGTCCGCAGCGCAATGATGGCTTCGGAATGTCTTTGTCGCTTGAGAGGCGAAAAGGTAAATTGATTCCGCCGGGCGAATCGAACGAAGACTCTTGGAAGCGGCATAAATTCATGGAAGTAAAAGAACTCATTGCACAAATCGAACGTGGCGAAGATAGTCGTACGCAGTTCAAGCAGAACATAACGAACGCGGAATCACTTGCCGGAGACCTTGTCGCATTCTCCAACGCGAAGGGCGGAAATATCCTCGTTGGCGTCAGCGATGATGGAAAGATAACCGGCCTTTCCACGGACGATGTCCGTCGCATCGATCAACTCCTGTCCAACTCTGCGACCGAGCGTGTGCGCCCATCGATCAGCCCGACTACTGAAAACATCTTGGTCGGCGACAAGCTTGTCATGGTCATCTCCGTGCCCAAAGGCATTTCAAAGCCGTATTCCGATAACAACGGCGTATTCTGGATGAAATCAGGTGCGGACAAAAGGAGGGTTACATCGCGCGAAGAAATACAGCGGTTGTTCCAGAACGCTGAGATTGTTCACGCGGATGAAGTTCCGGTAGAAGGGACTACAGAACGGGATATCGACATCGATCATTTCCGTGAGTTCTTTGAAAGACAATACGGAGAGACGCTCGAAAGAACCCTTGAAAGGGATGGCCTTTCGTTGATCCGGTTATGCCATAATCTTGGCTTGGCTCGGGACAGCTTCTTGAATCTGGCTGGGCTACTTCTTTTTGGACGCGATCCGCAGCGCCACCGACCGGCGTTTGTCGTAAAGGCAGTGTCCTTCGTCGGCAATGATCCTGCGGGCATGAAGTACCGGGACAGCGAAGACATCAAAGGGAGTGTACGGGACTTATACAAGAGAATGATGTCCTTTCTCACACGGAATCTCCGTCATCTTCAAGCGGGGAAGGATTTCAACACGGAAGGCGATCTTGAAGTACCGGTACAGGCATTGGAAGAGCTGGTCGTCAATGCGTTGTTGCATCGCGATTATTTCATCTCTGCGCCATGGCGCATTTTTATTTTTGAGAACCGTATCGAACTGATCAGCCCTGGCGCTCTGCCCAACAACCTCACAGTAGAGAACATTAAAAACGGCGTATCGATCATCCGTAATCCGTTGATTGCATCGTTCGCCACGAAGGAATTGCCCTACCGAGGGATCGGCACAGGGATTCGAAGGGCATTGGCGGCTGTCCCTGATCTTGAACTCCTCTCGGACGATGAGGGGAATTCGTTTACAGCTCGAATACCGAGGAAAGAAGTTTTATAGCGAATCGCTGTCGCACCGTGTAGCGCGCTGCCTCTGTTTGCGATTCAACCTGTAAACGGTCAACCTCTCAGCGAACGCGTTGCGTCTGGCAACGACATCGTTGCAAAGCCGTGTTCGCGAAAGCTTTGCATTCCATTTCGCGTGATTGAATTCAAAGACCACTTACGTGAAATAACGTACAACGAGAGATTGTTGAGAAAAGCTGGGATTGGTTACTGTTAGAAGTTCGTTGTTAAGACGAAGGAGTACGCGGAGAACATGCTGCACGCCGCCGACAGCACGGTCGAAGAAGCGGAAGCGATTTACATGCTGATGTCGCCCTGCACGTTCGACGACCGCTTCGTGATTCCGCCGATGCATTTGCGCAGAGACTCACATCTCGGAAATACGGCTCCGTGGTCATAGTATCGATCTTATTCCGCAGTTGAACAAGGAACTGCAGTTTTTCATCGTCGGTTGCGGTTTGGTATTCAGGCGTACGCTCCCATGTTTTGTGGTACCACATAAGAGAATGCAGGGCATAACGGCCGAGATCGTAACCTGCGATATTACTTCCAAGGATTCTTGATCCAGGTTGAAAGTTAGGATTGAGAGTCCGAAAATAGTTTTGAATTTGCTGATAGTTTGAATTTGGCGAGTTTAAGAATGCTTCATTGTAAATCCATTTGTTGTGCCTGCGCAACTGACACAGTGAGTAAAAAAGCAAGAAGGATTTTGGTGAAAACTATGGTTGATTTCATTTCATCATCTCCATTGGTTTGTTGTTTAAAAGAAGATCGCTGTCGTTGAGGAAAGGACTTTATATGGTGTTGAAAGGACAATCACATATAGGCCGTGGAAAACAGTTATTGCCAAGGATGAGAGGTCTATCGTATCCCGATTCGGACCTCGGTTTCGCTCACCAAGAGAAATTGATGAAACGTTTCGCCCGAAGACGTCATAAATGCTGATCGTCGCTTCCCTCACACGTTCTGCAAGTTCATACGTCAGTGTAATCTCGGACTTTCCATGCATCGGATTGGGATACATGCGCATGCCCTCGCCTGTCGGAAGCGGTTTTGTTTCCATCACCGATACCAATCTACGATCGAATCGGTAAAGTCGATTCGGAGACACACCGCCTCCATGAGGCGTCAAACCCCATAACATGTCTCTGGAAGAAGTCCATATATCCCAGATTCTTGGGCCGTTGAATCCTTTATCAATCGAAGAGTTATGAACGTTCCTGATCCACAAACTATCATTGTATCCGACTGGTCCTGAGGAGTTCGTTACGGCATACAGTATTCCATCATTATACGTGACATCGGCAGTTGCCGAGCCAAACCAAGGAAGTGCAAAACTCTCCCACCCCTCGAACATGTCTTTATATCGAATATCCGTCGTGACGAGACCGTACGACCCGCCCGGTGGCCACAGATGTGAGGATTGAGCCACGATTGCAATACCCGTGTCACTGATCGTATGAATTGTTTTGAACCCCATCCCTCGGTAATACTGCTCAGCCAAGGGATTGCTCGGATTGCGGATGCGCCACCACGTCTTGCCTCCATCCGTGGTTGTTCGTACCCAACTGTCGATGCTGTCGAAGTAATTATCGACATAGAACTTGTACTGGTGTAATGAGTCGAGCACGATATAGCACATCGCTGAAAGATCGCCTTCACGTAGTGTATCTTCTCCCAAAAGAAACCAACTCAAACCTTGATCAGATGAGAAATATGTCTGTTCAGCCGCATATCGTTGTGTAAAGTTCTCTATCATGTAATGGAGAAACCAACGGTTCAAACCGAGAAGTCGAATCCTGCTATATGGCATATTAGTGGATCCCCAAAATGACGCGTTTTTCAGAGGAATTAGCCTTGAGGTCCAGGTTGTTCCTCCGTCAGTTGTAAAATAGATTAAAGAATCTAACCCTGGACGCCATTGAAAAGACGCAATTCCGAACTTCGGTGTAATGAAGTCCGCATATCGAAGAGAGAACCCTTCCGACGGACGCGGTTGGAGTGAGTCCACAGTCCAGATCGTGCCCGCATCAGTCGTCTTGTAGTACACGCCTCGTAAATCAAAGACGTAACCGGTCGAAGAGTCGGGCCACTCGACGGAAATAAGCGGTGTTTGCTGGTTGAGGCGCGGGAGTTTCACCTCCATCCACTGTGCGTAGAGTGTTTGGACGAAAATCGAAGCCAGGAGAGTGAGAATGGTATTTTTCATCGGGTATCCTTTCTTTGTTTTCTTTCGCGTGTAATCTGCACAAATGTTTTTCGGGTGCATCCCATATTCATGGTATTTTTCCCGGTGTCGATCGTTTTTCGTGATGGTTTTCGGAATGTGATGAAATGTCGAAATCATGGTCATCAAGTACTTCAGATGTTTTCGGGAGGATAATTGTACCTGTGACGCCGCAGTTCGCCCAGCCGGTGAAACCGTCATTGAGACCGTTCGGTTGAGCGGCGATGTTTGCCGGCACGTCGCCGAAGTAGTTGATCGGATCCGTGGTACCGAACATGCGCTCGACCTTCTGTCGCACCACGTCGAGATAATCGTCCCGCTGAGCCTGCGGAATGGCGGGAATCTGTGTCGCGTAGAGATACGCCGGAAGAATGTACGACGCAAGGTCGTAACTGAAACGTTGGGCCATGTCCGCTCGAGTCGTCGCATAGAAATATGGTTCATTCCAGGACGTATTGCGCTGAGCATGTTGGAGCCAGGGCACGTACCAGTCCCGGCTGTTCGGAATCGTCTGGGCCGAAAGATTCGTACCCAGGACGAGAATGATGAGGAAAGAGAAGAAGACACGTGTTTTCATGTCGCACTCCTTGTGTTGTTGTGATGGTTGAGTTGATTACCTTGCGACGATCAGTTTCCTGACCGCCGTATGCGTCCAACCGGAAGCGCGTACGAAATACACCCCGTTCGGAAGCGCGTGTGTGGAGAACGTGATGGAACGTTCCCAGGGTTGCAGGGCGAGTGATCGAGAGCCTGCGACCTGCTCTCCGTAGATATTGTAGATGCGGAATGTAAGGACACCTGTCCGTTCCGAAGCTGATGCGATCGTGACCGAATGAACTGCTGGATTCGGCCCAACGATGAACTCCACTGACGACTCGCGAAGAGGGATGCTCGCGATGCCGACGGTGTTGTCCACGATTTCGAAGAGTTTCCCATCCGCGGTAAGAAACAGCACTCGCTCCCCGGCGGAGGTGACGTTGAGCGCATTATTGTGGATGAGTTTACTATTGTGTCCACTCTGCCAATTCTCTGTCAGCCAGAGATAGCCCCACCATGAAACCATATATAACGTCACGTCCTTGACAAATACAGCAGAATGGCCGTCCGGTGGAGCACGCAGATCTATCCACGTCTCCCCCCCATCCTTGGTGAGAGAGAGATGTCCCTCCGTACCGAACACGACGCCTTTCTTCGAGTCCCAGAACTGCCCACCTAAGATGGGAACGTCGACCCACCACTGATGCGGCGGCGGCCACGTCTCTCCGTAATCCGTGCTGGTAGAGAAGGACCCGAGCGGTGTGCCAAACGGTATCCGCATTTCACCACGGAGAAAGGACCATCTACCCGAATCATGGGGAAAGAAGCCGTTTCCTCCGGCCGGCGGGCGGTTCGCATGTATCCACGTCTGCCCTCCGTCCGTGGTGCGGGTAAGGAAATCCCTGCTGGCTCGTCCTTGTTGGAACCAATATTGTCCATTGATAGCAATGCTGTTCCGGTCCAACGGGAAAAATGAATAATCGTAGAGGATGTTCCTCCTTTTTCCGATTACGAAATGTGGAAATATCCATACTGAATCGTATGGTAAAGGAATCTGAACCCAGTCCGTTCCTCCATTGAAGGTCTGGTACATGCGGCCATCGTAGATATTCTCCGGGTAGTTCGCCCAGAGAATGCCATAGTCCCTGTCGAGGAAGCGCATGTCCTCGATGTTGGGCCTTGGATATGGTGTGCGGAGTTCTTCCCAAGAGAGTCCGCCGTCGGTAGTGCGCAGGATCGAGCCGGTCTTGCCGGTGATCCATCCGTGCGTCGAATCCACGAACTGCACCCGGAAGCGGGTCGAGTCGGGAAACGGCAGGGGAATCTCGCGGTATTGGGTCTGGGAGAGGAGGGGAGATGAAGCGAAGAAGTGAAAAAGGACGAGAATTGGAACGTGTTTCATATGAAGTTTTTCGGCTATTAATCTACTGGATGAATTTCTCTCTCGCATCCCATATTCATGGTATTTTTCCCGGCGTCGCCGATTTTTCTCAAACTTCGGCCGCAAGAGCGTTTCACTCGAATCATGCCAAAAACGGCCCATATTCATTGGTTTTTCGGAAGGATAAAGGGATCAGAAGAAACAATCGCACCGTGATGGTCTCACCGGATCACCTGAAACACCCGCGCCGCCAAACCGCCCTCCCGCCCGGTTGCGGATAAGCTCGATCCCGCGGCGTGGTCGGATCGCTGTGTCTGTTGTTTTTGTTGCGGGCGGTCCAGGGATACGGGCGCATAATAGTAAGCCGCCAGGCGCATAGCTGATGGCTGAAAGCTGATGGCTGAAAGCGATACGGGCATATAATAGTAAGCCGCTAGGTCCTCTCGAAAGGTCTTCCCGTATGCGAATGTCGTTGCAAAGATTGCCTGTATTCAGTCCTTCGCTGGTTGCTTCAAACAAGGTGTTTTTCTTGTTCCTGTCATATTTCCAACTCCACGGAGTTCCGTTTACTGGATTCTATGCTTTCGAGTTGGTCATAAGTGAGTTGGGGTTACAGATCGAACTCGTTACGATTCGAATATGTGGGAAGACTGATACGTGGGGATCAATAAAGACTTCCTCTTTCAACTGCTGTTCAAAGTAGTCGTCCTAATGATAATAAGCGATCAGTCGATTCGCAATCAATTGCAAATCCGATTTGCTTGCCCAAACTCCCTCCGCAAACCTCCGTTAGCACCACTCCGCTGCGCTTGTAAACTCTGATTAGCATTCATGCGAGAGCAACCGATCAGCAGGCGTGTTTCTCATTCCTCTAATCCTTTGCATCGCAAAGGATTGACGAGCCGTTGAGGATTGAGGCGCTTCAATGGCATGATCTCTGTCCTCCACGAAGTGGGTTTTTGCCCTACCTACCTAATTCAAAGAGACATGCCCATGAATGATATCCCAACCCTGAGTCGTATCGCGCTAATCGCGATTCTCGCATTCATCCTTCTCGTGCCGCGTGCATCTGCGCAAGTCCCTGCGGATGATTTTCGGCAGAACTGTTCGAGTTGCCACACCATCGGCGGAGGGCGTCTGACCGGTCCTGATTTGAAAGACGTGACCAAGCGCAAAGACCGCGCATGGCTCGCATCGTTCATCACGGATCCGAACTCCTTCATCTCCGGCGGCGACCCCTACGCGCTCAAGCTGAAAGAGGAAGCTCGCGGCGCCGTCATGCCGAACATTCCCGGCATGAACAAGGCACGCGCAGAAGCTCTCCTCTCGCTGATCGAAGATGAGTCGAAGTTGGAGAAGTCGCAGTTCAAGGGCGTTCAGATCAGCGAACGTCCCTTTACGGAACAGGACGTCGCAACGGGTCGCGCACTCTTCACGGGCACGAAGCGCTTGCTCAACGGCGGCCCGGCATGCATCTCCTGCCACACGACAAATGACATCGGCGCATTCGGCGGCGGCGTGCTCGGTCCGGACCTGACGGCGGTGCTCGAACGCTACGGCGGACGCAAAACGCTTTCCGCGTGGCTTTCCGCGCCCCAGCTTCCAACGATGCGCGCAACGTACAAGGACCATCCCCTCGAAGCCGATGAGATCCTTCCGCTCGTCGCGTACTTCCAGAGCGTCATGCAGCGCAGCCCGCGCGATTCTTCGACGGCGCGGTTGAACTTCATCATCATCGGACTCGGAGGCGCCATCGTCGTGCTCGGCTTGTTCGACGTGTTCTGGAAAAAGCGCTTCCGTGCAGTTCGCCGCCCGATGGTGGACGAACAGCGAATCAGAATTCAGGGACGATAAGCAAGTAATTCCTTCAGCAAACAACAGCAGGTCAGCTCATGAGTGACAACGGAAATATCAAATGGATCAAGGATGAGGTCAATGCCAAGGACCGCGCGTGGGAGGAGTTCTACCGCAATCGGTGGCAGCACGATAAGATCGTTCGCTCGACGCACGGCGTGAATTGCACCGGCTCCTGCACGTGGATGATTCACGTGAAGAACGGCATCGTGACGTGGGAAATGCAGGGCCTCGACTATCCGTCGCTGGAAAAATCTCTTCCGCCATACGAACCGCGGGGATGCCAGCGAGGCATATCCTATTCGTGGTATCTGTACAGCCCGATTCGCGTGAAGTACCCGTACGGGCGCGGTGCGTTGCTCGATCTCTGGCGGCAGGCGCGCGCGGAACACGAAGATCCCGTCGATGCATGGAAAGCGCTCACGAGCAATCCGGAAGCGCGCGCGCGCTGGCAGAAGGCGCGCGGAAAGGGCGGCTTCCGTCGCACGACGTGGGACGAAGTACTTGAGATCATGGCTGCGGCGAACATTCATACGATCAAGCAGCACGGCCCGGATCGCATCGCCGGTTTCTCTCCGATCCCTGCAATGTCCATGGTCAGTTATGCGTCAGGTGCTCGCATGCTTCAACTCATGGGCGGCCTTGCGCTCTCGTTCTACGACTGGTATTGCGATCTCCCTTCTGCGTCTCCTGAAGCTTGGGGCGAGCAGACAGACGTGCAGGAATCTGCCGATTGGTATAACGCTAAACTCCTCGCCGTCATGGGTTCGAACCTCAACATGACGCGCACGCCTGATTGCCACTTCGCGGCAGAATCGCGTCACAACGGAACGAAGATGTACGTCTTTTCGCCGGACTTCAACCAGGTTGCCAAATACGCCGATCATTGGGTTTCGATCAATGCCGGTCAGGACGGCGCCTGGTGGATGGCAGTGAATCACGTACTGCTCAAAGAATTTCATATCGACCGTCAGGTTCCATACTTCATAAACTATGTCAAGCGTTATACGGACTCACCGCTGCTCGTCGAACTGACGAAGGACGGAGAAAGCTATGAATCCGGCCAGATGCTTCGCGCAAACCGTCTCGCGAAATACAAGGATATCGAAAACGGCGACTGGAAATTCCTCATGTGGGATGGGGCAACCGGCCAGCCCAAAATGCCAATGGGAAGTTCGGGCTTCCGGTGGGGCACGGAAAAAGGAAAATGGAATCTTCTCCTGAAAGACGGCATTGATGGAAGCGACATCGATCCGACGCTGACTTTCCTCGAAGGAAATCCGTCCGTCCCAGTCCGCTTCGATGACTTCGGCGATGGTCGAAGCCTTGTTCGCCACGTCCCCGTCCGGACGATTCAAGGCGCCGATGGAAAAGAGATCACCGTTGCAACGATTTACGATCTTCTCATTGCGCAATACGGTATTTCACGCGGCCTGAAAGGTGACTACCCGAAAGATTACGATGACGATTCCGTGCCGTACACTCCTGCATGGGCCGAGAAGTACACGGGTATGGGACGCAAGGACTTGTTGCAATTCGCGCGCGAGTGGGGAAGCACGGCTGAGCATACAAACGGCAAATGCACGATCATCATCGGAGCGGGTATCAACCACTGGTATCATGCAAACCTGATGTACCGCGCCGGCATCAATGCGCTCATGCTTTGCGGATGCGTCGGTGTGAACGGCGGCGGGCTTGCGCACTATGTC
Organism: uncultured Chromatiales bacterium; assembly: GCA_964448285.1. Classification (GTDB taxonomy): domain Bacteria; phylum Bacteroidota; class Ignavibacteria; order SZUA-365; family SZUA-365; genus CAYUWG01. The sequence continues at coordinate 15,252 of CAYUWG010000005.1, read as the reverse complement.
GGCCAGGAGAAACTTGCGCCGGGCGAAAGCTGGGGAGCGATCGCTTTTGCGAAAGATTGGTACGGACCTTCGCGCCAGCAGAATGCACCGAGTTGGCATTACGTGAACACCGACCAATGGCGCTATGAGAAGACGTTCACCGATTATCACACCGTCCCGCCGAAACAGCCGAAAGGCTCCATCGCACAGGGACATACGATCGATGTTCAGATTCGCGCCGTGCGGAATGGCTGGATGCCGTTCTACCCGCAATTCGATCAGAATACCATCGACCTTGTCGCTGAGGCTGAAGCGAACGGCTGTACGACGGAAAAAGAAGTCATCGACTACGTCGTCGCAAAGTTGAAAGACCGCAAGCTGAAATTCTCCGTCGAAGATCCGGACGCACCGGAAAACTGGCCGCGCGTCTGGTACATCTGGAGAGGCAACGCGCTCATGTCCAGCAGCAAGGGACATGAGTACTTTCTGCGCCATTATCTCGGTACCCACGATAATGCGATTGCACAAGAGTTGGCGAAAGACTCCGTCAAGGAAGTCGTGTGGCACGATAAAGTCCCGCACGGCAAGATGGATCTCGTTGTCGATCTCAACTTCCGCATGGACACGTCGGCGCTCTATTCCGACATCGTTTTGCCTGCTGCAACGTGGTACGAAAAAGCCGACCTCAATTCGACGGACCTGCACAGCTTCATCCATCCGCTTTCGGCGGCTGTACCGCCGTGCTGGGAATCGAAGAGCGACTGGGACATCTTCAAAGCCATCGCGAAGAAATTCTCCGAGCTTGCTGAGAAGCACTTCCCCGGACCGGTGAAGGAACTCGTTGCAACGCCGCTTGCACACGACACCGCGGCTGAAATCGCTCAGACACACATAAAGGATTGGCTCACGGGCGAAATCGAAGCGATTCCCGGTAAGACCATGCCCGGTATGAAAGTCGTTTCGCGCGATTACAAGAATCTCTACAACCAGTACATTTCGCTCGGACCTCTCGTCCGCGAAAATGGAATCGGAGCGCACGGGACGAAGTACGCCATCGACGATTTCTACGATGCAATGCTCATCACGCATCCGACGACGACGTTCGACGGAAAGACGTACCCGGCCCTTGCGGACGGTGCTCAGGTATCCGATGCAATCCTTTACCTCGCATCGGTGACGAACGGCGAACTCGCCTATCGTTCGTACAAGAACATGGAAGAGAAAGTCGGTCTTCCGTTGACGCATCTCGCGGAGAGGAATCGCGGCACACGCGTCACGTATAAAGAACTCCAATCGAAACCGATGCGCCTTCTCAACAGCCCGATGTGGTCGTGTTTGACGGAAGACGGTCGCGCCTACTCTCCGTTCACCTACAACGTCGAAACCCTCGTTCCCTGGCGTACACTTACCGGTCGTCAGCATTTTTACCTTGACCATCCCGGGTACATCCAGTTTGGCGAACACCTTCCGACGTACAAACCGAAACCGCTGCCAACGCAGTATGCCGACATCATCTTCTCGAAAGAAGTCGGCAAGACGAAGATGCTCAACTACCTGACGCCGCACGGCAAGTGGCACATCCACTCCACCTATGGCGATAACCAGCGCATGACGACGCTCTCGCGTGGAGTTGAGCCGTTCTGGATCAACGACAAGGATGCAGAAGACATCGGCATCGTCGATAACGACTGGGTCGAAGTACACAACGATCACGGCGTCGTCGTGACACGGGCTGCGGTCAGCGCACGGATTCCTCGTGGCGTCTGCATCATCTATCACTCACCGGAACGCACGTACTCGGTACCGAAGTCCCCGTTGCGTCATAACAAACGCGCGGGCGGCCACAACAGCCTCACGCGCACACGCTTGAAGCCGAACCTACTCGTCGGCGGTTACGGCCAGTTCACGTTCCATTTCAACTACTGGGGCCCGACCGGATGTAACCGCGATACGCACGTCCTCGTGCGCAAACTACCGGAGCTGATCTGGTGATCATGAACTCCGTACTTGCCATGCCGTCCCTCGTTATGCGTGCGATGACTTTTCACGTAGCTTCCCCGCAGGGGATGAATTCCAACAGCAATCTCAAAACAACAGCTCTCGACTTGAAGGAGATGAACTCATGAACGTCCGCTCACAAGTATCCATGGTCTTCCACTTAGACAAATGCATCGGGTGTCACACGTGCAGTCTTGCCTGCAAGAACATCTGGACGGACCGTAAAGGCGCCGAGTACATGTGGTGGAACAACGTCGAAACGAAACCCGGCACCGGCTACCCCGCGAAGTGGGAGGACCAGGAAAAATTCCGCGGGGGTTGGGAGAAAGAGGACGGCAAGCTGCGTCTGAAATCCACGGGTAAGGCGCGCATCGTTCCGAACATCTTCCACAATCCCTCCATGCCGACGATGGACGATTACTATGAACCGTGGACGTACAAGTACGAAGACCTGTTCAATGCGCCCGAAGGCCCCGACCAACCGACCGCACGTCCGATCTCGATGGTCACCGGAGAGTATATCGACATCGAATCCGGCCCGAACTGGGACGACGATCTCGGCGGCTCGCCCGTCTATGCGGAGAACGACCCGAATCTCGCGGCGCTCACCGAGGAGCAGAAGCAACAACTCTTCGCCATCGAGCGGCTCGTGTTCTTCTACTTTCCACGCATCTGCAATCATTGCCTCAATCCTTCGTGCGTCGCGTCGTGCCCGTCGGGTGCGCTCTACAAACGCGGCGAAGACGGCATCGTCCTGATCGACCAGAATCGATGCCGTGCATGGCGCTCGTGCGTTGCGGCTTGTCCGTACAAGAAGACGTTCTACAACTGGTTCACCGGCAAGTCGGAGAAATGCATCCTCTGCTTCCCGCGCCTCGAGACGCAACAGGCGCCCGCGTGCTTCCATTCGTGCGTCGGACGCATTCGCTATCTCGGCGTGCTTCTGTACGACGCGGATAAGATCGAAGAAGTCGCCAACACGCCGGCGGAAGGTCTCGTCGATGCGCAGCGCAACATGATCCTCAATCCGTTCGACAAGGACGTGATCGAAGCCGCGCGGCGCAACGACATCAGTGATGCGGTGATCGAGTACGCACAGAAATCGCCCGTCTATAAATTCGTCAAGGAGTGGAAGATCGCTCTGCCGCCGCACATCGAGTTCCGCACCCTGCCGATGCTCTTCTACGTGCCGCCGATGTCGCCCGTCATGGCGGATCGTAACAACGGAGCGGTGCAAAGTGTCTCGGATGATTTCTTCCACGACATCGAGCAATCGCGCGTGCCGATGCAGTTCCTCGGAAGTCTCTTCGGCGCCGGTCATGACGGCAAGGTCAAATACGCATTGAAGAAACAGAAAGCCGTTCGCACATACCGCCGTGCATTGACCGTCGGCGACGTGACGAAGGAGTACGCGGAGAACATGCTGCACGCCGCCGACAGCACGGTCGAGGAAGCGGAAGCGATTTACAAGCTGACGTCGCTCTGCACGTTCGACGACCGCTTCGTGATTCCGCCGATGCATCGCGAGCAAGCAATCGAGATGATGGAAGACGTACACGCACACCGCACGCAGGTCGGCTTCGGATTCATCTCACCGCCAAAGAGGGGAGCGTAGTGTCGCGTTACGTACATCTCCTCGATTGCGTCGCAGGCCTTCTCCGTTATCCCGACGGCAGGTACAAGAGCCTCCTTTCGGAAGCGATCACGGAATTGCGCGAGATGCGCACACCCGATACGGGAGATGCCGTCCGCGAGTTGGAGCAGTTCGTGACCGCAGTGACGCCGTTGAATACGTCCGAACTCGAAGAGATGTACACGCGCACGTTCGACATCAACCCGGAGTGCTGCCTTGAGATCGGCTGGCACCTGTTCGGGGAGAGTTACGACCGGGGTGCGCTGCTCGTCCGCGTTCGCGAGTTACTCGCGCGCCACGCCATTCAGGAATCGACCGAATTACCGGATCACCTCACGCATGTGCTCATGCTCGTCGCCCGCATGGAGAAAGACGACGCCGACACGTTCACGGCGAAGTCCATCCTTCCCGCAGTCGGAAAAATGCTTGCGAGCTTCGAAGGGAAGGACAACGCCTTCGTTCACGTCCTCAACGCAGTTAACATCATCCTCAACGCCCATCACAGTCACAAGACTGGAGTTGCCTCATGAACACATTAGACCTTTTGCTCTTCGCCGTTCTGCCCTACCTCGCGTTCTTCGTCTTCTTTCTGATGACGATACTCCGGTATTTCAAGCAGACGTTTTCGTATTCGAGTCTCTCCTCGCAGTTCCTGGAGAACAAGCATCACTTCTGGGGACTCGTGCCGTTCCATTACGGGATTATCGTGATCCTCACGGGGCACGTTGTCGGGTTACTCATTCCGCGCACGGTGCTTGCGTGGAATAGCGTCCCGCTGCGGCTGTACATTCTTGAGATATCCGCGCTCGTGTTCGGCATTCTCACGTTCGTCGGTTTGATCAGCATCTTAGTGCGCCGCTATACGGAGTCGAAGGTGCGGATCGTAACGAGCGTTACGGACTGGGTGCTTTACGTCATCCTTCTCGTTCAGGTCTTCTCAGGAATCTACATCGCGATCTTCCATGGCTGGGGTTCGTCGTGGTTCGCATCGACGGCAACCCCGTACCTCTATTCGCTTCTCTTCTTCAGCCCCGACGTGACGTATATCTCGCCGATGCCGTTCATGGTGAAGCTGCACATCGTCGCGGCATACGTACTGATTCTGTGGTTCCCGTTCACGCGACTCGTGCACGTGCTCGTGGTGCCGAATCACTATCTCTTCCGGCGCCCGCAGGTGGTTCGCTGGTATGGAATCAAACGACTCCTGCAGTCTCGATAGCTCATCAAATTCCCACACACCAATCGCTGATAGAGCATGACTGAAAGTTCGAAATCCCTTCGCATCCTCATCCTGAACACTGTTGCGTTCACGGTATGTTTTGCCTGCTGGACGATGAACGGAGTGTTGGTAACGTATCTCGTTGAAAGAGGAGTATTCAATTGGGATAAAGCGCAAATCGGTTGGTTGATCGGAATTCCTGTCCTGATGGGTTCGATTATGCGGCTTCCGGTTGGCGTGCTTACCGATAAGTACGGTGGAAAGTATGTCTATGGAATTCTCATGCTGCTCTCTGCTCTTCCGATGTTCTATATCGGTTCGGCGAATTCCTACTCGGAATTCCTTGTCGGCAGTCTTCTTTTTGGATTGAGCGGCGCATCGTTTGCGGTCGGCATCGCATTTACCTCGGTATGGTTTAAAAAGGAACGACAGGGCACGGCGCTCGGAATTTTCGGTGCAGGCAATGCGGGCGCTGCTTTGACGAGCATCTTCGCGCCCATGATCCTCAAGTCCCTCACAAACGGCGGCGAGTACTTGGAGGGTTGGAGACAACTTCCGCAATACTATGGTGCAGCCTTGATTCTCATGGCAGTGATATTCCTGTTATTCACAGAGAACAAAAAGCCTGTGACGGGACAGAACCTCACGCTTGTCCAGAGACTTGCGCCGTTGAAGTATATCCGCGTCTGGCGTTTCGGTCTGTATTACTTCGTTGTGTTCGGAGGCTTTGTCGCGCTGGCGCAATGGCTCATACCGTATTACGTCAGCGCTTACTCCATGTCCATAGCCATGGCGGGATTGATGGCAGCGATCTTCAGCTTTCCCTCAGGTGTTATTCGCGCGCTCGGCGGATGGCTTTCCGATAAGTACGGAGGCCGTGCTGTGATGTACTGGGTTTTCGGCAGTACGATGGTGTGCTACGTTCTGCTTTGTGTTCCGAGAATGGATATCCAGTCGCCCGGGCAGAGTGTGCTGGCAGACAAGGGCGGTGTCGTTACCGCAGTTTCAGATAAGGAAATCAGAGTAGGTGCCAACACGTATCCGGTGCTTCAGAAGCCTGTGCAGCTCGCATCACATTCGGACGAGGAAGTGCTCGTTCTCCCGACATTTACTTTCTGGCAAGAGCCGGTAGTTGAACCCGGCGACAACGTTGTGAAGCGACAGCTTCTCGCAAAAGGGACGACGCACATTTACTTCCAGGCAAACGTGTGGATCTTCACCGCGCTCGTATTCATTGTCGGAATCATGATGGGTATCGGGAAGGCTGGCGTGTACAAGTTCATTCCCGATTATTATCCCAACGAAGTCGGTGTCGTCGGCGGCATCGTGGGAGTACTCGGTGGATTAGGCGGATTCTTCTGCCCGATCATTTTCGGGTATCTGTTGAAAGGAACGGGCATCTGGACGACTGCGTGGATGTTCTTTTTCGTCATAACACTCGTCTCGCACTTGTGGATGCACTCCGTCGTGCGGAAAATGATGCGGGAGAAAGCGCCGAAACTTGTCCGGCATCTCGAGGACATCGATCCCGCAACGCAAGGTTGATCCCGTGCTATCGAACCATGGAATGAGAAACAATGGAAAATCATAAAACCACAAGCCTGCAACATTGGGAACCGGAGAACCAGGATTTCTGGCAACGAACCGGAAAGAAAATCGCGTGGCGCACGCTGTGGATCACGACGTTCTCACTCATTCTTTCTTTTGCAACGTGGTTCATGATGAGCGCCGTCGTCGTGCGGCTGCCGGGTATCGGTTTCAAGTTCGATACGATGCAGCTCTTCTGGCTTGCGGCAATGCCCGGCCTGGCAGGCGGGACTTTGCGGATCATCCATACCTTTCTCATCCCGATCTTCGGCACACGGAACGTCATCAGCGTTTCCACCTTCATCAAGCTCCTTCCCGCGCTTGGAATCGGGCTTGCCATCATGGATCCCACGACGCCGTGGTGGGTCTTCATGGTGCTTGCATTCACAGCGGGTTTTGGCGGAGGCGACTTCTCCTCGTATATGCCGAGCACGAGTCTCTTCTTCCCGAAACGGTTGCAGGGAACTGCCCTTGGAATACAGGCGGGCATTGGGAATTTCGGCGTGAGCCTTGCGCAATTCGTTACGCCCTGGATCATCGGGATCGCTGCTTTCAGTGTACTGTCCGGCGGGCCGCAGACGTTCGTAAAAGGTGAAGTCTCCTCGGACATCTGGCTGCAGAATGCCGCGTTCGTGTACGTCCCGTTTCTGTTATTGATGAGCGTGCTGGCGTGGGTGTATCTCCGCCGCGTCCCGGTGAAAGCATCTTTCCGAGAACAGACGGACATTTTCAAGAACAAGCACACGTGGTTTTGCACGGCCACGTACGTCATGACGTTCGGTTCGTTCTCCGGCCTTTCCGCGGCGTTTCCGTTGATGATCAAAACGATCTACGGCGGTTTCCCCGACGCACCCGACCCTTTGACGTACGCATTCCTCGGCCCGTTGATCGGCAGCAGCGTCCGCGTGCTTTTCGGACCGATATCGGATAAGACCGGCGGCGCGATCCTGACTCATTTCGTCGGCATCGGATTGATCGTAACCTCGGTGATCATGGTGTTCACCGGCGTTCTCACACCGACCTCGATGGATTCATTCCCGCTCTTCGTCGTACTCATGCTGATCCTGTTCTTCTTTAGCGGCGTTGGGAATGCATCGACATTCAGGCAGTATCCGATCATCTTCTCGCATTCACCGAGACAGGGCGCGGGAGTCATCGGATGGACTGCCGCAGTCGCGGCGTATGGGCCATTCATCTTTTCGACGTTGATCGGCGCTACCATCTCGATGACCGGGTCGCCGAATGCATTCTTCTGGGGTATCGCGGTGTACTATGTCATCGCAACGTTCATCAACTGGTGGTATTACACACGGAAAGGCTGCGAAAAACCAAGCTGACAGCATGAGGATCAACAGCAATGAATAGTCGTCTTCTTACAGTCATTCTCCTTGTCGCGCTCGCGTTCGGCGGCGTGCAACTGGTGAGTTCCTATCACAACAATTACTTCCTTCCGGGCAATAACCAGGGCTACGAACCGGTACAACCGATCGCGTACTCGCATCGACTTCATGCGGGCGAATTGGAGATCCCGTGTCTCTACTGTCATTCGACGGCGGAGACCAGCAGGCATGCAGGAGTTCCTTCGACGAGTACCTGTATGAATTGCCACAAATTCGTTTCGGCGCCCTTCGTCGATGTTGTCGCTGAAGATGAAAGAGCGACGAAGGAAAAGCGCTCGCCGCAGAAAATCGTTTCGCCGGAAATCGAAAAAGTCTATAAGGCTCTCGCGCTGGGAAACGACATGAATCGTGTGCCCGGCGGGTTGATCACACCGGTGAAATGGACGCGCATTCACGTCAATCCGGATTTCGTTTATTTCAATCACTCGGTACACGTCAGCGCAGGCGTCGATTGCCAGAAATGCCACGGCGAAGTGCAAACGATGGAACGCGTTCGGCAGGTGAGCGACCTGAGTATGGGCTGGTGTGTGAACTGCCACCGCGACGTGAACCGCGACGGTGTTGCGGGGAAGCGAGTGAAGGCGCCGATCGACTGCGCAGCTTGTCATTATTGATGATCGATGCGCAAGGACAATGGAGATCAACATGAATGAAACGTACACGATGAACACGAAATCCGAATCCGACAACCACGAGCATTCACACGAGTTGATGGACTCCGGTGAAGTCAACCGCCGAACATTCCTCAAGCTCACGGGCTTCACGTTTGCCGGAGCGATGCTTGCCGGATGCGAGCGTCCGCCGGAAAAAACCGCGGTGCCGTATCCCGAGCAACCGCCGGAAATTACACCCGGAGTTGCCGCCTGGTATGCATCGACGTGCGCCGGATGCTCGGCAGGTTGCGGCATCCTCGTGAAGAACCGCGACGGCCGGCCGATCAAAGTCGAAGGCAATCCCGACCATCCTGTTTCGAAGGGCGGCTTGTGCATGGTCGGCCATGCAATGCTATTGGGACTCTATGATTCGAAACGCCTTGCCAATCCGGTTCTTCGGGGAAGCGAATCGACGTGGGAAAAAATCGATGGCGAAATTCTGAAATCTCTCGCGGGCATCAGAAGCAGCGGCGGCGCCGTGCGTGTCCTTACCGGAACGAACAACGGTCCGACGTACAGGAATCTCATCGCGACGTTCCTTGGGCAGTTCGGCGATGCAAAGCACGTAGCCTACGATCCGCTTTCCACGTCGGCCATTCTCGACGCGCATCAATCGACTCATGGCGCCCGCGTTCTCCCGAGATATCGATTCGGGAACGCTGAGGTGATCGCGAGCTTCGACGCAGATTTCCTCGGGACGTGGATATCACCGGTGGAATTCACGCATGGCTATCGAAGCGGCAGAGTGCTTGAAGGCAAGCCGATGAAGATGTCCCATCACATTCAGTTCGAATCCCGTTTGAGTTTGACGGGGAGCAATGCGGATAAACGGGTGAGCGTTGCACCGCAGGAAATTCCCTTGCTCGTCGCGCGCCTTGCGTCACTTACCGCAAACGAAGCGGGCCGCAGTTTCCCGCAGGGAAGCAACGAGCCTTCCGCGTACGATGATCATCTGAAGAAGCTCGCAAAGCGCTTGTGGAATTCACGCGGCAAGTCGCTCGTCGTGTGCGGAATGAACGACGTTGCCGTTCAGCGCGTCGTCAACTTCATCAACGAAACGTTGGGGAATTACGGCACCACGATCGACCTGGCACAGCCTTCGAAACAAAAGCAGGGAAGCGATGGCGCATTGAAGGAACTGATTGAAGAGATGAAGGCGGGCAAGGTTGCCGCGTTGTTCGTTCACGGAGTGAATCCGGTGTACGATCTTCCGCAGGCGGAAGAATTCATCGGAGCGATCGAGCGCATTCCGCTCGTCGTCAGCATCGCCGAGCGCGTGAACGAAACAGCGGAACATGCAACGTGCGTTTGCCCCGACCATCACTTCCTCGAATCGTGGAATGACGGCGAGCCTGCAACCGGCGTCTTCACGATGTCGCAACCCACGATTCAGCCTTTGACCGCCTCGCGTTCATCACTTGAGAGCTTTGCACGATGGAGCGGCATGAGTGCGACTGCGCTCGAACTCGTTCAACAGACGTGGCGAACGAACATCTTCCCAAAAAGCGGGAAGCTCGACTTCCAGACGTTCTGGGATCAATCCGTGCACGATGGATTCAATACGGTGGACATCCGCCAGACGGCGGGGGCATTCAATGCCGCATCGATAACACCCATCCTCCCGGAGCAGAGCGACGCACCGTTTACCGCGCTCCTTTACGCAAAGCTTGGCACACTCGACGGAAGCCATGCGCACAATCCGTGGCTCCTTGAAGTCCCCGACCCCATTACGAAAGTCTCGTGGGACAACTACGCAGCGCTCTCCATGAACGACGCGAAGAACCTCGGCGTAGCGCAAGGCGACATTGTGCGCGTCGAATCAGTGGATGGAAAGGCAAAGGCGCTGGAGCTTCCGGTTTACGTTCAAGAAGGTCAGCACGACGGCGTAGTGGCCATCGCACTCGGTTGGGGTCGAAAGGGAACGGACCGCTTTGCGTCGGTCGGTCCCGAGTGGATTCAAAAGCAGCCGACAACCGTTGCGGGAAGTCTCGTTGGAAAGAACGCCGCGCCGCTTCTGCGATTTACCGATTCCGGTATCGCCTACTCGAACGGAGTGAAGCTCACTGCCACGGGAAAGAAATCGCTCTTCGCTTGCACGCAGGATCACAACGTCGTCGATAATCCGATCGGACATGCGGAACCCCGGCCGCTCATTCAGGAAACGACGTTTGCCGCTTTCGCAAAGGATCCCTCTTCCGGCAGTTTCCACAAACACGAGATCAATAGTCTCTGGGGCGACATTCATAAATACCCGGATCATCACTGGGGAATGGCGATCGACCTGACGGCATGCACGGGGTGCTCGGCTTGCGTCGTAAGCTGCCAGGTGGAAAACAACATTCCCGTCGTGGGAAAAGACGAAGTCAGCCGGACACGCGAACTCCACTGGATGCGCATCGACCGTTATTACAGCGAAAATGAAGACGGCCTCCGTGCATCGTACTTGCCGATGATGTGCCAGCAGTGCGACAACGCCCCGTGCGAAACCGTCTGTCCCGTGCTCGCGACCGTGCACAGCTCGGAAGGCCTGAACCAGCAGGTGTATAACCGTTGCGTCGGAACGCGGTACTGCTCGAATAATTGCCCGTACAAGATGCGCCGCTTCAACTGGTTCAACTATGCGCATGACGACGTGCGGGAAAACCTCGTGTTGAATCCCGACGTGACCGTCCGCATGAGAGGCGTTATGGAGAAATGCACGTTCTGCGTCCAGCGCATTCAGGAAGCGAAGATCGCCGCGAAGCGCGAGGGACGCACCGTCGCGGACGGGGAAATCAAAACGGCTTGCGAGCAGTCGTGCCCTGCACAAGCTATCGTATTCGGAGACATGAACGACAGAGACAGCAGACTGGTGAAGCGTATGCAATTACAACGCAGTTACAAAGTAATCGAAGAAGTGAATACGCAGCCTTCGGTCACATATCAAACGTTAGTGCGAAACGGCGACGCCGCCATCGGAGGAGGACATCATGGCTAATGTATTTTCCGTTCTTCGGCAGCCGCTCGTTCAAGGAGACAAATCGTTTGCCGACGTCACGCACGACATCTGCGAACCGCTGCAAAGCAAACCGACCGCACTGTGGTGGGGCGCATTTCTCGCGGCGCTCACCCTGCTTTCCCTCGGCGTCGTATCGATCACGTATCAGATCTGGACCGGCATCGGGACATGGGGCCTGAACAACACCGTCGGGTGGGCGTTCGACATCACGAACTTCGTCTTCTGGATCGGTATCGGGCACGCCGGAACGCTGATCTCGGCGATTCTCTTTCTGTTCAGGCAGAAGTGGCGCACGTCGATCAACCGCTCCGCGGAAGCGATGACGCTCTTTGCCGTCATCTGCGCTGCGATGTTTCCGGTGATTCACATGGGACGCCCGTGGCTGGCGTTCTGGGCAATTCCTTATCCGAACACACGCGGCCCGTTGTGGGTGAACTTCCGCTCACCTCTCGTGTGGGACATGTTCGCGATCTCGACTTACTTCATCATCTCCGCGGTCTTCTGGTACATCGGCCTCATTCCCGACCTCGCAACGATCCGCGACCGCGCAAAGACGAAGATCGGCAAAGCGCTCGCGAGTTTCTTCAGTTTCGGATGGAACGGCTCGCACCGCATCTGGTCGCGCTACGAAATCCTCTATCTCCTGCTGGCGGGATTGGCGACGCCGCTGGTCGTCTCTGTTCACACGATCGTGAGTTGGGACTTCGCAACCTCGGTCATTCCCGGATGGCACACGACCATCTTCCCGCCGTACTTCGTCGCAGGCGCGATTTTCTCCGGCTTCGCGATGGTGCTCACGCTGATGCTCATCGCGAGAAAAGTGTTGAACTTCGAAGCGTACATCACGCGCGATCACGTCGAGAAGATGTGTAAGATCATCATCGCAACCGGCGGCATCGTGGGGCTTGCGTACGGTACCGAGATGTTCATTGCGTGGTACTCCGGCAATCCGTACGAACAGTTTGCATTCATCAATCGCGCGCTTGGACCGATGGCCTGGTCGTATTGGATCATGGTCGGGTGTAACGTCCTCACGCCGCAGCTCTTCTGGTTCAAGAAGCTTCGCCGGAACATGATCGTCGTGTTCATTCTCTCGATCTTCATCAACATCGGCATGTGGTTCGAGCGATTCGTGATCATCGTGACTTCGCTGACGCGCGATTATCTCCCGGCAAGCTGGGCAGGTTACATCCCGACGTGGGTGGAGATCGCGACGCTCGTCGGCATGTTCGGGCTGTTCTTCACTCTCTTCCTCTTGTTCGCTCGGTTCCTCCCAATGATTTCGATAGGCGAAGTGAAAGGCGTCCTCGCGTACGGCAAACGCAATGGACAAGGAGGTCATCATGAGTAAACGCTATTTCATCGGCATCTTCGAGCGCGAAGAGGATATCCTCGGCGTTACCCGTGAAGTACGCCGCCGGGGGCTTACGATTTACGACGTGTTCACGCCGTACGCCGTGCACGGTCTCGATCAGGCGATGGGCTTGCGTCGTTCTCGCATTCCGATCGTGTGTTTGATTCTCGGATTGACGGGCGCGGTCGCGAAGCTCTGGTTTCAAATCTGGACCTCGGCGCAAAGTTGGCCGGTGAACGTCGGTGGGAAGCCGCTTGAATCGGTTCCTGCATTCGTGCCGGTCACGTTTGAAATCACAGTGCTTTTTGCGGGAGTGGGAACCGTCTTGTTCTTCTTCCTTCGGTCGAAACTGTTTCCCGGGAAAAAAACGAGGATCGTCTTCAACGGGATTACCGACAATCGTTTCGCACTCGTGCTTGAAGAAAGCAACGCCGCCTTCGACGTTGCCGCAGTCACGGAACTATGCCAGAGCTTTCATGCCGTGCACGTCGAAGAAAGGCTTGAAGGAGAGACCGGTCCGTTCGACATCGGCAAATCCTCACCGGTGCCGATGCGCAAGATGAACGGCCAGCCGGTGGATAAAGAATTGCTAGTCAAGCAATCGCTCGCTTGAGAGGAGAACACTATGAACAACAACGAAAAAAAACGCAGCCCGCTTTTGAACTATGCGCTTCTCGCACTGACGGTGGTTACCTTCGTTCTCATCTGGGCAATGAAAGCCGATCCGACGAAACGGAATTTCGATTTCATCCCGAACATGGTTTATACCGCCGCATACGATGCGTACGACGAGAACCCGAATTTCCCAGACGGAAAGACGTTACGCGAACCTGTTCCCGGAACGATTCAACGCGGACGTATGCCGATGCATTTCGGAACGACTCCCGAAGAAGCCCTTCGTGCGGGACGTGAGTTGACCAATCCGTTTTCCGCCGACGATGTTAAGGCATTCGACCGCGGGACTGTCGTATATCAAACCTTCTGTCAGGTCTGCCACGGTCCGGGGGGTTTAGGGGACGGCACGGTGACGAAACGCGGTTACCCGCCACCGCCATCGCTGCTCGCCGAGCGCGCCCTGAACATGGCGGACGGCCAGATGTATCACATTCAAACCTACGGTCAGAACAACATGCCTTCGTACGCTGCGCAGATTTCACGCGAAGATCGCTGGAAAGCAATTCTCTATATCCGCTCGCTGCAGAGCGCAGTGCGCAGCGCACAACCGGTTGAAGCGCAGCCCGTCGCTTCGCAGGAGGCTGTACAGTGATCGCCGAACCGACCTTCCGCTTGCCTTCAACGGCTCTCAGATTTCTCTCGTTCGTCGCGATTGCCGGCGCTGCCGTTTTTATCGCAGGACTCTTTGTCGCACCCGACCGCATCTGGCCGAACATGTTGCTCGCCGGATACTACGTTACCGGCCTCGGTGTCGCAGGCGCGTGTTTCCTCGGACTGACGTACGTAACGAATGCCGGATGGAGCGCGGCGTTGAAGCGCGTTCCCGAAGCGATGACCGGCATGTTGCCCGTTGCTGCCGCCGTAATGCTGCTTCTCGCCTTCGGCATTCACACGCTTTATGAATGGAGCCATGAAAGCGTGATCGCCGCCGACAAGTTGCTTCAGGGGAAAACGTCGTGGCTCAACGCGCCGTTCTTCATCGTCCGCATCGCGGTGTATTTCCTCATCTGGTTTGGACTGGCCTGGGCAATGGTGCGATACTCTCGCTTGCAGGATGAAACGGGCGACATCGACCTGACGCGAAAGAACGTGCGCATCGCCGCAATTTCACTCATCGCATTTGCCATCACGTATTGCCTTGCGTCGTTCGATTGGATCATGTCGCTCGAACCGCACTGGTACAGCACCATCTTCGGTCTCTACAATCTCAGCGGCATGCTCGTCAGCGGCCTTTCGATGATCACCATCCTCGTGATCCTTCTCCGGCGCAACGGCGTGTTCGAGCACATCATCACGGAAGAGCATCTGCACGATCTCGGCAAGCTCATCTTCGCGATGTGCACATTCTGGATGTACATCTGGTTCAGCCAGTACATGCTCATCTGGTATGCGAACATTCCGGAGGAGACGACCTATTTCATTCTTCGTGAGAGTGGAAGCTGGCTGACGTTCTCCGTTCTCAATGTGATCTTCAACTGGGCGATTCCTTTTGCGGTATTGCTCTCGCATAAAGCGAAGCGCAACGAAGGCCTCATGCTGAAAATCTGCATCCTCCTGCTCATCGGCCACTGGGTCGATCTCTACTGGATGATCATGCCGCCGTTCATGAAAGCGGCGCCGCGGTTCAGCATCTGGGAGGTCGGACCGCTTGCCGGACTTATCGCCGTCTTTTTCATCGTAACGCTTCGCACGCTCGCGCGCCGCAAGGTCGTCCCCGTGAACGACCCGATGCTCGTCGAAAGCTTGCACTATCATA
>CAYUWG010000004.1:0-100836 GCA_964448285.1 uncultured Chromatiales bacterium | reverse complement strand
AACCGAGCACTGGAATTGGACGACCGCATGGCCGACGCGCATTGCTCGCTCGCCTATGCGCTCATGCATCACGATTGGAACTGGGCCGAAGCCGAGAAGGAATTTCGTACCGCAATCTCACTCGATTCCCTGAACGCGCAGGCGCATTCATGGTACGCGCTGTTGCTCGCTGCCCGTGGTCGATTTGACGAAGCTCAAAAAGAAGCTCAGAAAGCTCTCAGACTGGAACCGTTCTCCGCCGTCATTTACACCGACATGGGATTGGTCTCTTTCGCGATGCAGAAATACGAACAGGCAATCGAGTATTGTGAGAAGGCGCTCAAGCAGGATAAGACATTCTTTGCGGCGTACATCCTGCAAGGTCTCTGCTATGAACAGCTGCGGAATTATGGCGAAGCCCGAACGGTATTCTATCTGGTCTATGGTCATTCAGACAAGCATCCTGTTACCGTTGCCGCGCTGGCGCACACGTATGCGAAAACCGGCGATCGAACGAGAGCGTTGGCTATGATCGATACGTTGCTTTCGTCTGCTCAAGGTATCAATCAACCGGCGTACTGGATTGCTGCTGTGTACACCGCGGTCGGAAAGTTTGACCAGGCGTTTTCATGGCTGGATAAATCGCTTGCATCGCGCGATGGATTGATCATCTATCTCAACGTCGATGCTCGCTTCGAACAACTCCATGAAGACAATCGGTTCAAAATCCTTCTGGACAGAATGGCTGAAAAGTAGCCTCGGTTTCAGATTACGGATTACGGATTCGCACACCGTCAGCTACCCGCTTCGAGCCACGTCCCTCCGTTCAACGACGCACGTCCTACCGTCCCTGCTTCTTTTGGGAGGCGAAGGCCCTGAACCTATATTTGCAGTTGCCTATGGCGGGTTAGCTCAGTCGGTAGAGCGATGGAATCATAATCCACAGGTCGGCGGTTCGAGTCCGTCACCCGCTACGAAGAAGCCCTCTTGCTCGAGGGCTTCGCTCGTTTTACTACGGTTCAAAACCAAATCCTGAAGTTGAATGACAGACGAAGCACTGCTATTCGGAGAATTCAATCGGATTGATCGCGTTTCGATCCGAAGAAATTTCTTTCTCTTGGTCAAGTACGCTTGCGTTGAATGGAAGAAGATTTCATTTTGTGATTGATTTCACTCCTGATGGTGCTATTTACGGAGTTCCTCGTGTGAAATCATCCTGCTCCCTGAAATCCTGCCGAGGTGTTCGTCCAAAATCAAACGTGTCAGTCAATCAATCCCATCACACTCAAATGCTTCCCATCCGTACTTGGAACCAATAGAGAAAGTCTTGTCATGCCCCAATAATCTTCATTTACTTAAGGAGTCATCTCATGGAACAAACAGGAAAAATCTTGCTCTCCGAAAAGGACATTCCTGAACAGTGGTACAACATTCAGGCAGACATGCCGAACCCCACGTTGCCGCCGTTGCATCCCGGAACGAAGGAACCCATAGGTCCGGAAATGCTAGCGCCGCTTTTCCCAATGGAACTGATCAAGCAGGAAGTCTCGCAGGAGCGCTGGATCGATATTCCGGAAGAAGTTCGGGACATCTACAAGATTTGGAGGCCGACTCCGTTGTTCCGCGCTCGTCGCTTTGAAAGGCTCCTCGACACGCCCGCGAAGATTTACTACAAGTACGAGGGTGTAAGCCCCGCAGGGTCACATAAACCGAATACCGCCGTTCCGCAGGCGTATTACAACAAGATGGAAAACGTGAAGTGCCTGACGACGGAAACAGGCGCCGGACAGTGGGGAAGCGCATTGAGTTTCGCATGTAATCACTTCGGGCTTGAACTCGAAGTCTATATGGTGAAGATCAGCTTCAACCAGAAACCGTACAGGAAGCTGCTCATGAATACGTGGGGCGCCGAAGTACTCGCATCACCGAGCGATAGAACGGAAGCGGGTCGAAAGATTCTCTCGGAGTCGCCGGATTCACCGGGAAGTTTAGGCATCGCGATTTCGGAAGCGGTCGAGCGCGCTGCGATGGACGAGAATAAAAAGTATTCTCTCGGAAGTGTACTCAATCACGTACTCATGCATCAGACAGTGCTCGGACTTGAAGCCGTGAAGCAAATGGAGATGGCCGGTGATTTTCCGGATATCGTCATTGCGCCGTTCGGCGGCGGTTCGAACTTTGCCGGCATTTCATTTCCATTCCTTCGCTACAAACTCACCGAAGGAAGGAATATTCGCTGTGTTGCCGTCGAACCGGCATCGTGTCCGAAGCTGACGAAGGGCGAGTTCCTCTACGACTTCGGCGACACGATCGGGATGACGCCGCTCCTGCCGATGTACACGCTCGGACATACGTTCGTCCCGGCGCCGATTCACGCGGGGGGATTGCGCTATCACGGCGCGGGTGTGATCGTCAGTCAATTGCTCAAGGACAAGTTGATCGAAGCGACGGCAATCCAGCAATTGGAGTGCTTCGATGCGGGCGTCAAGTTCGCACGCACGGAGGGAATCCTGCCGGCACCTGAGGCGACGCACGGCATTGCACAGGTCGTACGCGAAGCGAACAAAGCGCGCGAAGAGGGTCAGTCGAAGACCATTCTCTTCAACCTTTGCGGTCACGGCTATTTCGATATGAGTGCATACGAAGATTACTACAACGGCAAACTCATCGATCACTATCTCACCGACGAGGAACTCCATGCCGGTATAGAGCAAATCGGAGCGCTTCAACCGGCGTAGATGACTGTGGGTAACAGACCGTTTCGCAAGCTTACAGGAAAACGACACAGGTACTCATGAGCGCTTCTTCTTCACACGAAATCCTTTCGAACACTCCCGGTGCGAAATCCATTCTCTTAGGAAACCACGCAATCGTGCGCGGCGCACTGGAAGCAGGCGTTCAATTCTTTTCCTGCTATCCCGGCACTCCTTCGTCCGAAGTTGGCGATCTCTTCGCACGCATCCACAAGAAAGCCGGCATCCTGTTCGAATATTCCGTGAACGAGAAAATCGCCGTCGAGATTGCATATGCGGCAAGTCTCACGGGTGCACGTTCGATGTGCGGAATGAAGCACGTCGGGTTGAGTTATGCGGCTGACCCTCTTGCGACAATGCCGTACATCGGCGTCGAAGGCGGAATGGTGATCGTCTCGGCGGGTGATCCGTCGGCGATCACGAGTTCGAACGAGCAAGACCAACGCCATCTGTGCAAGTATCTGTACTATCCGGTATTCGACCCTTCGACCGCTGAGGATGCCCGTCGCATGACGAAATATGCGTTCGGTTTTTCCGAGCAAACACGCTTGCCCGTCATCATGCGACCGACGACTCGCGTGTGTCACACGAGTTCGATGGTGGAATTCGATTCGTTGCCGGAAGTGAAGAACGAAGTGAAGTTCGTGAAGAATCCCCCGCGCTATGTTCCCATCCCGGGAAATGCACGCCGAATGAGAAAGGAGTTGATCGAGCATTTCGCGCTCGCGGAAAAACTCCTCGCAGAGTCGGAGTTCTTTCCCCGGATGGGAACCGGCCGTGCGGGTATCGTCGCGAGCGGCGTCGCGTTCACCTACGTCGAGTCACTCGTCAATCAGCTTCGACTGCAGGAAACAGTAAGCGTTCTCAAGATCGGCGCATACCCGGTACCGTCAACGATCCTTCAGGACTTTCTTCTCTCTGTCGATTCTGTATTGGTCGTCGAAGAACTCACTCCCTATGTGGAAGAGCTTGTCGCTCTTGCGGCGTTTCGCGCCGGCCGACTGATTCCAATCATGGGAAAAGAGACCGACCACTTTCCTTTGGAATTCGAATACACTCCCGACATCGTCGAGAAAGGCATTCGCCGTTATCTCAACTTGGACGAAAAACCGAAGCCAGTCGTCGTCGTTCCCGATTTGCCGGAGCGGCCTCCCGTGCTTTGCCCCGGATGTCCCCATCGAACGACGTATTATTTGGCGAAGCGCATCTTTGGAAAGAAGACCGTCTATGTCAACGACATCGGATGCTACACGCTCGGTTATGGCGAACCCCTTGACTGTTGCGACGTGTTGTTGTGCATGGGGGCGAGTATCAGCCAGGCAAGCGGTATTGCACGAACGACTGGCGAACGCACGCTCGCATTCATCGGCGATTCGACGTTCTTTCACAGCGGTCTTCCCGCTTTGGCGAACGCCGTTCAGGCGAAAGACAAGGTCACCGTCTTCATCCTGAACAACTACGTCACGGCAATGACAGGCTTTCAACCGACCGTTGCGATGCGTGAAGATGGCTGTGGCGTCTTCTCATCGAACGGACACAATCCCATGGGAATCTCGATCAAGACTGCCGTGCTCGGTCTTGGCGTGAAAGAAATCTACTCCGTCGATCCTTTCGATGAAGAAGCCACGCTCGATGCGATGAAGAAAGCGAAGAAGGGTGATGGCGTCAATGTCATCATCTGCAATTCGCCTTGCGTCGTGTATGAAAACAAAATCAATCCGGAGGGAAAGCGGCTGCCCTATGTGATCGACATGTCGGTGTGCAACGGCTGCTCTCTCTGCGTGCGCGTGTTGGGATGCCCCGCCATTTACATCGAGGATGGAGATTACATCATCGATCCCACGTTGTGCGACGGTTGCGATCTGTGCGCACAGGTTTGCAATCACGATGCGATTTCACAGGTGACCGCACATGTCGATGCATGACAATTTTCCTATGCCCGGTAAAAGAATTCTCCTGGCGGGAACAGGCGGCCAGGGCGTTATCACAGCGGCCAAGCTCCTCAGTGAGTTCTTCGTCGATCGCGATCATCAGGTTGTAAGCGGACAACTGCATGGCATGGCCCAGCGAGGCGGCGCCGTGCAATCGTCGGTGTTGATCGATTGCGGAAACAGTCCGATCATTCCAATCGGTGGTGCCGACATCGTCATCGGTTTCGAACCGGTGGAAACCGTACGTGCGCTTCCATTCATTTCGAACAACACCGTCGTCATCATGAACACCGCTTCCGTCGTTCCATTCGTCCTCTCACAGCAATTCGTCCTGAAGAAAGGCGATGGCAAGTATCCTGAGTTGGAAGCACTTCAAAACAGCGTCACTGCCGTAACGCAGAATGTTTTCATCGTGCCGGCAACGGAACTCGCCGAGAAAGCCGGTGCGGTCAAGTCGGTCAACATCATCATGCTCGGTTGCGTTTTCGGATCAGGCTTATTGTCCTATACGCCTGAGGACTTTCTGCAATACGTCAAGGACAAAGCCCCGCCCCATATTGCTGAAGCGAACAATAAAACGTTTCGCATCGGCGTGGATATCGGGGCAAAGCTGCACATCACGGAGGCAGCATCATGGCATTGAAGATTGGAATCGACGTTGGCGGAACGTTCACGGACTTTCTTCTCACAGCCGATGGAGAAGAGCCGCGCATTTACAAAGTGCTCTCCACACCCGGAGACCCGTCAATCGGACTTCTCAATGGTTTGAACGAAATCGCAGTGAGCAGAAATCTTTCGCTGGAAGATTTCGCGCCTACGATCGCTACGATCGTGCATGGAACCACAGTCACGACGAATGCGACACTGACGATGTCCGGTGCGAAGACCGGCCTCGTCACGACTGCCGGAGTGCGGGATGCTTTGGAAATGAGGCGCGGGATCCGCGAGGAACAGTACAACAATCGCTACACGAACGTCCCGCCTCTTGTCGAACGCTATCTGCGCATCGGTGTGAAGGGACGGTTGGATTATTGCGGCGAAGAAATCCATCCGTTAGATGAGGATGATGTTCTTTCGGCAATCCGACTTTTCAGGAGAGAAGCGATCGATGCGGTCGCAATCTGTTTCATGAATTCTTTTGCGAATGCACAACACGAAGAACGCGCGGCGGAAATCGTTCGCAAGGAAATGCCGGATGCGTATCTCACGGTGTCATCCGAGTTACTGCCGTCGGTACGTTTTTACGACCGTGTTAGCACGACCGTGCTGAACTCCTATGTCGGACCGATTCTCGATTCGTATATCGCAAGCCTTCAATCGCGCCTTCATGCGATTGGATTCCGCGGTGTGCTACTGATCATGCAGTCGAACGGTGGAGTCGTTTCGCCGGAAGTCGCTCGGCGACATGCATCGATGACGTTACTCTCCGGTCCCGCCGCGGGTCCCGGCGCCGGACTTGAATACGTTCGCGCACACGGACACGAAAGCTGCGTAACCGTCGATATGGGAGGGACGAGCTTCGATGCGGCGCTCGTGCTCGATGGTTCGCCCATCGTGGAAACGGAAGGGGAGATCAATCGCTATCGCATCGCACTTCCCATGCTGGGCATCGTTACGATCGGCGCCGGCGGAGGCAGCATCGGATGGATCGATGAAGGAGGATTGCTGCGAATGGGTCCGCAGAGTGCAGGCGCATCACCCGGTCCCGCTTGTTATGGTCGAGGTGGAATCCTCCCGACGTGCACAGACGCCGATCTCGTTCTCGGCTATCTCGATCCGGAATTCTTTGCCGGCGGGAAAATGAAACTCGAGGTTGAGTCAGCGAGGAGTGCGATCGAAAGCATCGCGAAGCTCTTGAAACTCTCAGTCGAAGAAACGGCGGCAGGTATGTATCGCGTCATCAATACCAACATGGCGCAAGGCGTTCGCGAGATCACGATCAAGCGAGGGTACGATCCACGTGAGTTTCCGATGGTAGTCGCAGGCGGTGCCGGACCGATTCACTCATGCATGATCTGTCACGAACTCGAAATCCCCATGTTCATCGTTCCTCGCGAATCGTCGATCTTCTGCGCAGCCGGGATGCTCATGAGCGATCTGCAGCATGATTTCGTTCGGTCATTCGTTACACCGTTGAACAAACTCGACTGGGAGCGACTCAGTACGATCATCGATGAGATGCTCAGCGATGGACGGAGTATTCTCGCTGAAGAAAAGATCGAAGAGGATCGCAGGCGCTTCCAGTTGAAGTTGGACTGCCGTTACGTGAAGCAGTATCACGAAGTCTCTTTCGACGTGCCGATCGACACAATCCGGCGACGCGATCTTTCCGCCATCATGGCTCCTTTCCATATCGAGCATAACAGGATGTTCGGATATTCACTTGAAGCGGAAAACACTCCGATCGAGTTGATCAACATCCGTGTGAGAGCTGTCGGCGTTACGGAAAAGCCAGCCTATCGTGAAGAAGAATACGCAGGCGAGGACGCGAGCAACGCACTCAAAACCGAGCGTGCAGTGTTCATTCCGGAGGAGAATGCATTTCTCACCATTCCCGTGTATGACGGGCATTCGACACAGTTCGGAAATCGCATTCACGGTCCGGCAATCATCGAGCAGGTGAACACGACGATCTTCGTGAGCGGTTCATACGATTCCGTCTGCGACAAATACGGTTCGTTCGTCATCTATCAAAAAGGACATGAACATCTTGCTCGGATTGCGAAACACGCGAAACTCCAGGAGTCGATTTCATGAGCAACGTCGATCCGATTCTTCTCTCCGTCTTTGCGCGTGCATTCAAATCGATCACGAGTGAGATGAGCATATCGCTGCAAAAGACGACGCGCTCACCGATCCTTTGCGAAGCGAAGGACTTCGTCACGGGTCTCTACGATGCAGGAGGAAACATGCTCGAACAGACTGAGAACCTCCCGATCCTCTCGTTCTCGCTCGGCCCCGTCTGCAAATACATTATCAACTACTTCGGTGACGACATCCACCCCGGCGACGTGATTTTCCATAATGACGTTTTCAGCATGGGTAATCAGAACAACGACGTTGCGGTCTATAAGCCGATCTTCTTCGAAGACAAGCTCGTCGCATGGTCAGCCTGCAAGGGACACCAGGCGGACATCGGCGGCGCGGTCGCAGGCGGCTATAATCCGAATGCGACGGAAGTCTGGCAGGAGGCGTTGCGCATTCCACCCGTGAAAGTCTACGAGAAAGGAAAGCTTCGCAAGGACGTATGGGAGATGATCTTCGCGAACATTCGGTTTCCGATGGTGGAAGAAGACATGCGTGCAGAAATCGGTTCGTGCATCGTCGGTGAACGGCGCATGGTCAAGCTCCTTGAGAAATACGGCGTTGAACGATACGAGACACACAAGCGCGCACTCTTCGACGCGACGCGCAAAATGATGGAAGCGGAAATTGCTGCAATTCCGAACGGTGTTTATCACGGCGAATCACTCGTGTATTACGATGGCAGGAACGTCGGTAAGCGCTACACGATCCGTGTCGAGATCACCGTGAGCGACGATCGCATTCGCTTCGATTACACCGGGACTGACGCGCAAACGAATGCGTTCGTCAACGGAACCTATACATCGAGCGCTTCTGCGACGGTTCTGACGTTTCTCCAAATGGTGAATCCCGATATTCCGCATAATCAGGGAATGGTTGAACCGATCGAGATCATCATTCCCGAGGGAACGATTCTCAATGCATCCTATCCCGCGGCGACGACATACGGCAACCACCTCTGCCCGAACAACGCCGACGCAATTTCACGCGCGCTTCAAAACGTCATTCCGGATCGCATCACAGCCGGATGGAATCACCTGCTCTGTTCGCTCACTACAGGCATCGATCCGCGCAAGAATGACAAGTACGTCGATATCTGTTTCATGGGTTTGAAAGGTGGCTCCGGCGCGATGCACGGAGTCGATGGCTATGATCACATCGGGATGATAGACGCTTCCGGCGGCTTACTCGATCAGGACTATGAGATGTTCGAACAGCAAACACCGCATCTACTTCTGAAGCATGAATACTTCTGTGACTCTGCGGGCGCCGGTCAGTGGCGGGGCGGCCTCGGTGTGGAAACGATATTCGAAATCGGCAACGACAACACGCAGCTTGTCCTCTTTGGTGATGGCGATGAGGAACCGGCATTCGGACTCAACGGAGGTGAAGCAGGATCACTCAATTCCATCACGCTGAAATTCCCGGATGGCTCGGAGAAAAAACCGCTCGGGCTCGATCTCTTTACCGGCGTCCCGAAGGGAACGATCTATCATCAGCATGCAGGAGGTGGGGGAGGATTTAGCGATCCGCGATTGCGCCCCGTCGAGCGTGTATTACGCGACGTGCGTAATGGCGTCCTTTCTTTCGATGTCGCGCGAAACGACTACGGTGTGGTGATCGATCCGGAGACATACACAGTAGATGAAGAAGCGACGGCAGCACTTCGGAGGAACGACAATGGATGATGCGAAGAAATTGGAAATTCTTTCGGGGATCATGCGAGCATCGCATTTCGAATGGCGGCGTGCGGCGCTCGCGTTGAATCCCGATCTCGATCCGGTCGAGTTGGTGAAGAAGTATTGGGAAGAAGTCGGAAAGGACACTGCAAAGTTTTATCTCAGGAAGATCGATCCTCAGGGAGATGTTGCAGCGCAAGTTGCGCAGCTTTTCGTTTCGAGCAGTCAGGCAATGGGCGAAGATGCAGAGTTGCTCGAATCGACAACGGATGGAAAACACCAGGCACGTCACAACGATTGCCCGTGGTACCATTGGCATCAACGGGAAGGACTCCTGCACGAAGACCAAATCGGATGTGACCACTGGCTGAAGACGGTTGTCGATGAAGTAAACGCCGCACTTGGGACGCGCCTCCATTTTGAAACGGTAACATCACTCCCCGCCGGTGGAGGCTGCTGTCTGAGAAGATTCTGGATGAATGATCAGGATGAACAATCATCTGACTGAAGAACAGAACCTCATCAGGGAGACATTCGCACGATTTTCTGACGAGCGAGTAAAGCCGGTCGCTGCCGCGTTGGATGACGCGAAGGAATTTCCGCGCGCACTGTTCATCGAACTCGCCGATATGGGATTCTTCGGCTTACGCTATCCCGAATCCGTCGGGGGTGCAGGTGTGGACTTCCTCACGTTCTGTTTCGCTATCGAAGAGATCGCACGCGGTTCACTTTCGCTTGCCGCATGCGCCGCGATGCAGTCGCTGATGGGGACGCACTTTCTCTTCGCGCTCGGCAACGACGACATCCGCAAGCGTCTTTTTTCGCCCGCTCTTCTTGGGGAAAAAATCGGAACGATCTGCATCACGGAGCCAAACGCCGGGAGTGACCTTTCGTCCATAGCGACGACTGCGGTGAAAGCTGACGGAGGATATCGCTTGAACGGCCAGAAGATGTGGATCACAGCCGCGCCCGTGGCGGATTTCTTCACGGTCTTCGCGCGCTGCGGTGACGACAAGAGGCTGACGATCTTTCTTGTCGAAAAGGAGTTCAGCGGATTACACGTTGGTCGTACGATCGAGAAACTTGGTGTGTGGGCCTCGCCAACGTCCGAGGTGTCGTTCACAGATTGCTTCGTTCCCGACGATCATCGACTTGGAGATGAAGGCGAAGGGGAGTCGCGTCTGCGGGAAATCCTTTCCGACATTCGCATAATGACCGGAGCGCTTGCGCTTGGCGTTGCACGTGCGGCGTTAGCGGATTCACTGCGCTATGCGAATGAGCGCCAGCAGTTTGGGAAGCCGATCAATCGCTTCCAAGCGATACAACTGAAACTCGCGGAAATGGGCACGGACCTCGAAGCAGCAACGCAACTCGTTCGCTATGCCGCGAGGATGAAAGACAGCGGTGAAGAGATCACACGCATCGCTGCGATGGCAAAGCTGTTCGCAACGGAATGCGCATTAGACATCTGTGACAAGGCAGCGCGCATCTTCGCGTCTTACGGATATGCAATGGAATATCCGATACAACGGTATCTCCGAGACATCCGCTTCACCCTTATCGGCGGGGGAACGAGCGAAATACTCAAACTCCTCATCGCCAGAGAGATGACGGAATGAACAGCGCCGGAATTGCCTCGTGGGGAGTCGCGCTTTGCAGGCGAAGACTTCTCAACGCCGAGACACAAAACGCCTGGAACCGGCCATCAATGCAAGGCGCGCGCGCAATTGCCGGCCATGATGAGGATGCCATTACGCTCGCTGCTTATGCGTCATTCGATGCACTGAAGGAGGTTGCATCGACACGAATCGATGGTCTGATCTTCGCAACGACAACGGCGCCCTTCTCTGAAAAATCGAGTGCAACAATGCTCGCTTCGATTCTCGACCTCGATCCGAGAACGCGCATACTCGACCTCAATTCTTCTTTGCGCAGCGGCACGAAAGCATTGGCCGTCGCTCGCGACTGGATCGAAGCCGGGGTCTGCCGCAACGTTCTCATCGTCGCAGCAGATACGCGCGTTCAGAAACCTGGTGCGTCAGATGAAATCCTTTTCGGCCACGCAGGTGTGGCGCTTCTTGTGAGCACGGAAGACTGTCTCGTGGAGATTATCACAAACGTGGAATCGAATTCCGCGCAACCTGATACATGGCGTCTCGCGCTCGAACGCTTTCCACGCAACGCCGACCAGCGCTTCGCAAGGGAAGGCGCGTACAAGCAGCCAGTGAAGAATGTCATCCAGGCGTTGCTCACCGCGACGGGATGGAAGCCTGAAGAAGTCTCGAAGGTTATCGTGTACAGTCCCGATGTGAAGAGCGGGAGTGGCATACTCAGAGAGAGCGGCTTCGATGTGAAAACGCAATACATCGATCTCGCGAGTTCACAGTTAGGATTGACCGGTGCGCCGCATACGCTGCTGATGATGTGTGCGGCAATGGAACGCTCGAAATCGGATGAGCGCTTGTGCGTTATCGGTTATGGCGATGGTGCGGATGGTTTTGCGCTGCGAATGAAAGAACAGCCGAAACGATCGCCCTTCAGGATAGCTCTGAAGCAGTCTTATCAGATTTCATACAATCGCTATCTCAGCCTCCATCAGCTTCATGCAGGTGCTGAGGGTACCAGCGCCGGTTTTACATCTGAGATCATGTCAGAGCGGAACAGGCAACTCTGGTTGAACTTGAAAGCCCTTCGCTGCGCTTCGTGCGGTGCGGTGGTTACGCTACCTATTCCATCGTGTCCCTCATGCCGCAGTGAAAAACTTGAGAACTACCCTTTGCAACGCAACGGGGCGGTCTATGCAATCACGCATGAGCATTATTTCCCGACGCCCGAACCGCCTCTTGGAATGGCGACTATCGATCTCGATGGAGGAGGACGCTTGACGCTTCAGGTCACGGACGAAAACATCCCGATGGAAATCGGAGACCGTGTGGAACTTGTCCTTCGGCGCTATCACGATGCGGGAAACTTCCCGAACTACTTTTGGAAGTGCCGACCGGTTGAAGTCACGAAAGGAGCATGAGTACATGATGTACGAGAGAAGATGGGGACGAAATCAGTTTCGGAGAGTAGATGGCTGAGAAGCGCTTGAAGGATAAAGTTTGCATCGTCGGTGTGGGGTGGACGAAGTTCGGTGAACAGTTCGAAAAGAGCTACGATGACCTCGTCGCGGAGGCTGCGCGTGCTGCCGTAAACGATGCGGGGATTCCGCTGAGTGTGATAGATGCCGCATGGCTCGGCACTGCATTTCCGGAAGCGGGTATTTACAAAGGGCGTTCAGGGATGGACCTCGCGGAGCCGCTCGGGCTGTTCGATATTCCGATCATTCGCGTTTCGAATTACTGTACGACGGGGGCCGAAGCCATTCGCGGTGCTGTGAACGCGCTGCTCGCCGGTGAATGCAACGTCGCGCTGGCGCTCGGTGTGGAAAAACTACGCGACCGCAGTCCGCAGGACAGCATCGTGAAGATGATGGTTGAGATGGGGCATCCGTTCTATCAGAAAGGCTTCACAGCGGCGGGGACGTTCGCGATGTACGCAAGCAGGCACTTCGAAAAATTCGGTGTCACGCGCGAAGACCTCGCCGCCATCAGCGTGAAGAACCATGCGAATGCCTGCCTCAATCCGAAAGCCCATCACAGGAAAGCTGTTACGATCGAACAGGTATTGCAATCGCCCATCGTCGCCGACCCGCTCACGGTCATGGACTCTTGCCCGACAACCGATGGAGCAGCAGCGGTGATACTCGTGCGCAGTGAAGACGCGCAGAAATTTTCCGGATCACCGATCTATCTCAAGGGGCTCGGAGTTTCCGTCTCGTCGGGGTGGGATTTGCCGTACTTCGATGCGTCGTATGATCTCCTGTCGTTTCGAGCAACGCAGGTTGCTGCGCGAAAGGCGTATGATGAAGCGGACATTACGAACCCGCGTGAACAGATTGATCTTGCGGAAGTTCATGATTGCTTTTCCATTGTCGAGCTTCTTACTTACGAAGACCTCGGCTTTTGTGCGGCAGGTGAAGGGAAGGAGCTTATCCGTTCGGGTGCGACGTTGCGTGACGGCGAAATTCCGATAAACGTGAGCGGCGGATTACTTTCCTGCGGTCACCCAGTCGGTGCGACGGGCATTCGCATGGTTTGCGAAATCACCGAACACCTGCGAGGCACTGCCGGTGAAAGACAAATCCCTAACGCCCGGCTCGGTCTGACGCATAACATCGGCGGCCCCGGCGCGGTAGCTTCTGTGATCGTACTTGGGGTTGTCTGAACCATGTTGTCTGAACCGTGATTTCTGGGATTAAAGGATTTCCAGGATTGTTCTCGTTCGCTAATTCGAAGAAAGAACTCGAATTCTTGTAATCGAAAAAATCAAGTGAATCCCAGTTCAGACATTGTTGGTTGTATGAACTGAGATTTCTGGGATTAAAGGATTTCCTGGATTGTTCTCGTTCGAGAATTCGAAGAAAGAACTCGAATCCTGGTAATCGAGAGAATCAAGTAAATCCCAGTTCAGACGCTGTAGGTTGTCTGAACCGTGATTAGGGTTGTCTGAACTGTGATTAGGATTGTCTGAACCTTGATTTCTGGGATTAAAGGATTTCCAGGATTGATTCGCTCCTTCATCCTGGTAATCGAAAGAATCAAGTAAATCCCAGTTCAGACATTTCCTGGTAATCGAGAGAAAATCCAAGTTCAGACATTCCTGGTAATCAAAAGAATCAAGTAAATCCAAGTTCAGACTCTTTCCTTCCATGCATGAATTCAGTATTCTACATCCATGATCGATGAGGCGATCTACATGGATTATCAGGCGACGACTCCGGTGGACCCGCGTGTCGTTGAGGCGATGCTGCCGTTTTTCACGAGGGACTTTGGGAATGCGGCGAGTAAGCAACATGCGTTCGGTTGGGTCGCTGAGGATGCTATCGGGAAGGCACGTGAACAGGTCGCTTCCCTTATCGGTGCGACTTCGCGTGAAGTTTTCTTCACAAGCGGTGCCACGGAGTCGAACAACACTGTGATCAAAGGCCTCGCGTTTGCGAAAGGGAAGCGAGCGCATATAATCACATCCGTGACGGAACATAGCGCTGTGCTCGATCCCTGTCGCGAGGTCATGAAACACTTCGGCGTCGAGGTTACTTACCTGCAAGTAAGGAAAGACGGCACACTCGACCTCGATGAACTCCAGCAAGCCTTTCGGGAGAATACCATGCTGGTGTCGATCATGCATGCGAACAACGAAATCGGCACCGTGCAGGACATCGCGCGTATCGGTGCTCTGTGTCATGAACGGGGCGCACTATTCCATACAGACGCAAGCCAGAGTGCCGGAAAGATTCCGTTCCATTGTGCGGAGATGAATGTCGATTTCATGTCGATTAGCGCTCACAAGATGTATGGCCCGAAGGGATGCGGTGCGTTGTTCATCGCGGAGCATTGTAGGAATACAATTCACCCGCTGATCCACGGCGGGGGGCACGAGGCCGGAATGCGATCAGGAACTGTCAACGTCCCCGGAGTTGTTGGGTTTGGTGCTGCTGCTGCACTCTGTCAGCAAGAGCTTGAACACGAGCAGCAGAGGCTTGGCGAATTACGAAATCGGTTTATGAACGCTCTCATGTCTGAATTGGAAGATATCAATGTGAACGGCACGATGACCCACCGCTTACCCGGAAATGCAAACGTCTGTTTTCGTTATATTGAAGCCGACATGTTAATGCGCGAAGCCCGTCACATAGCCTTTTCAACCGGTTCAGCGTGCAGTTCTCATAAGCCTGAACCGTCACATGTGTTAAAGGCAATCGGCCTTTCGAAAGAGGATGCCAAGGCATCGGCGCGCTTTGGATTCGGGCGTTTTACCACTCAAGCGGAGGTTGAACGCGCAGGAGAGATGCTCGTCGCTGCCGTGAAAAAACTTCGCACACAGTCACCTGCATGGCAGGTTGCTCATTCAACTTTATGAAGGGTCACAATGAAATCAGCAGATTATCACAAAGCATTGGCGAATAAGGAAATCGAACTGCTTCGATTCATGAAGCAGTCCGGGTATGGAATCTATCACGCGTCCCCGGTTTTCGTTCGGGACTTTCAGTATGGCGTACGCGATTATCTTCGCACGACTACCGGCAAGGATTCGGGAACCCTTGTAGCGGATGAACTCGCGCTCGTTGTGATAGACCGGCTTGAAACACAGGGAATACTCAAGAAAACAGTCTCGGGTACGTGGGTGCTTTTCAATGAAGAGTTCCTCAATCAACCGAGCAAAGAAACAGCAACAGAAGAAGCATAACATCATCCGAAAGGACTCACATGTCAGACGTATTGGAAGAAACACAGGAAATAACGATCACGGATAAGGCTGTGACCGAAATCAAGTCCATCATGGAAGAGAATAGCATTCCCGAGGGCTACGCGCTGCGCGTCGGCGTCAAGGGCGGCGGTTGTTCAGGATTGTCGTACAGTCTCGGCTTCGACTCCGAGATTCGCGAGAATGACGAGCAACGTGAAATCAAAGGCATCAAGCTTGTCATCGACGCGAAGAGTTTGTTCTATCTCACGGGAACGGAGCTTGACTTTTCCGATGGCCTCAACGGTCGAGGCTTCGTCTTCAACAACCCCAACGCAGTTCGCACCTGCGGCTGTGGGAGTTCGTTCGGCGTTTAATTCAAATCAAGAACCATACATCGAGAAAGGAAACACGAAGTATTATGGCCTACGAATGGAAATTCAATCCGCGTCCCTACACGGATGAAGAAGCGAAGACGCTCCTTGCGAACGTCATTTCGCCGGAGACTTCGGACTGGCATTACAACAAGCATCACAAGGGCTACGTCGATGCTTTGAACAAAATAGAAGCGGGCCTTACGACGGCAGACCGCGCCGGAGCGAATGGCAATTACAGCGAGGTCGGCGAATTGAAACGTCGCACAACCTGGAATCATGCCGGCGCGTTGCTTCATGATATCTATTGGACAAACATGGGCGGCGACGGTGAGACGTCGAAAGGCCCGGATGTCGTCAAAGCTATCGAGGTGAACTTCGGATCGCTCGATGCATGGAAAGCCGATTTCAAAGCCTGCGCATTTGCTGCGAAGCTCAGCGGTTGGGGCGTTCTCGTCTTCGACCAGCTTTACAGCGGCAGGCTGCTGAACGTCCTCGTCGATGAGCATCACTATGGCGCCATCTGGGGCGGCATTCCGCTCATCGCATGCGACGTATTCGAACATGCTTACTACCACAAAGATGGCCCGGGGCGTGCGGTCTATATCGATAACTTTCTCGCGACGCTTCATTGGGGCCGTATCAATGAACGCTATCTCAAGTATGTCTCACGGTAATGATGAAGGCCCGGAAGTAACGCACCGGGCTTTTCTTCAAAAGCTATGTCACTGATTCCTTCACCACTCCCTCTGTTCCCGCTGAATGTCGTTCTCTTTCCCGATTCGCGTTTGGAATTGCACGTCTTTGAAGAGCGCTATCGCATCATGATCGAGGAAGTGATCGAGAATCAATCGCTCTTCGGAATAAACCTCTTCGAGAAGGATTACCTGCATCCGATCGGCTGCGCGGCTCGCGTTCTCGAAATTTCCCGACGATATGCCGACGGCACATTCGATATCACGGTGCAGGGAATCGAGCGGTACAGCCTCGTCGATTACCGTACTACAGAAACAGGCTACATGCTCGGCAACGTGCGCAAATACACAGAGCTTCCGGCAAAAACCTCGGAGGACGCGGTTCTCAAAGCGATTGCACTCTACAATTCGTTGATGGAAATTCTCTATGAGCGGCAGCACGAACCGCAGGCATTCCCCAGCGAATCCGACAGGAAATACCTGTCATTTCACATCGCGGAGAAAGCAGGCTTAGAGTTGAAGCAACGACAGCGCATCCTCGAGATGAAGACGGAAGCGAAACGGCTCGATGAGTTGATCCATCACATGGAAGCGATCATTCCCCGCGTACGGGAGTACAAAGACATCCAGAAGCTCGTCGCAAACGACGGCTATCTTCCCAGAACGAAGTCGTGATCAGTGCTCGGTGTTGAGCACGACACTGTATTCTTTTTGATTGCGAACGACGTCCAACGCCTTAGTGAGTTGGGCGTCTTCATTTCGTCCATGATGAAACCGCTCTTTGATCCCATACACATGGAAGAGCGCTTCTGCTCTCAGTAATGAAGCGAGCGTTTGCCAGTGCCGGTCGAAATCACCCGAGATATGTTCTCGAATACCGCCTTCGACCGCTTCCAGTTTTGCGAGATATTTCTTGCTGAGACCTTGAGTCCGGGCATGTTCGATGAGCGAGGTGTAGGTTTGGAGGAGTGCGTTTCGTCCATCGACATCGCTCGTATCGAGATACGTGCGCATCATTCGTCGAAGAGTCGCATCGGTCAAAGCGTCGATGTTGCGGTTCGCTTTGTTCAACGCTTCAGCAACGAAAGCGGTGATCAAACCGCTTCGGAGAAAGCTCGTGATGAAAGGCGGGAGACTGTCGGTGTGTACAGTCAAATCCGGTTCGATGCCACCGGCTTCACGCACGGTGCGTTGAAGATTGATCGTGCGGAAGGTTCGCAGAGAATCCATCGGTTCGATTTCCACGACCGCGTTGGCGCCGTTCCGTGCCGTCTCGAGTGACTTCTGAATGCACCGGCCGGAAGGCGTGTAGTACTTCGAAGTGGTGAGCTTGAGCGAAGCTTTGTAATTCAACGGAATGACCGATTGTACAAGCCCCTTACCGAACGTCCGCGCTCCGATAACGACGCCTCGATCGAGATCCTGCACCGCACCGGCTACGATCTCGCTTGCGCTCGCGCTGTTTCCATTCACCAGAACAGCAAGAGGAAGCGTCGGACATATCGGATGTTCTTCCGAGTAATACTCACGAGTATAGCTGCTTTGGCGTCCACGCGTTGAAACGATAAGACTTCCGCGAGTGACGAATTTCTCGGTTACATCGACCGCGGCATCGAGAAGGCCGCCCGGATTGTCGCGCAAATCGAGCACGATCGCTCGCGTCGATGAATCGGCGAGCAATCCACGAAGCGCGGAATTCAAATCATCGCCTGCCGTCCGGGTAAAGCGGTCCAGTTTGATATACCCTACACCGCCATCGAGAATTTCGACGATCGAGACACTGCGAATCGGAATATCTTTCCTTTCGAGTCTGCGGTGAATCGGTTTTTCGATACCCGGGCGGCGGACAACCAGTTCGACCGTCGTACCGGGGCGGCCGCGTAAGAGCTTCTTGAGATCGTTGTAGTCATTCTGTGTGACATCCACGGAATCGATCTGAAGGAGAACATCGCCGATGAGAAGCCCGGACTCAGAGCGCACCGATTCATCGAGAATACCGACGATCAGGTGCAGACCATTCCGCTTTCCGACAGAAATCCCAAGGCCGCCATAGCTTCCGGTCGTGAGCATATCGACGTCCGCCTTTTCTTCATCCTCGATAAAGGCAGTATATGGATCGAGCGTGGAAAGCATTCCCTTTATGCCGGCGCGCATGAGATTGATCGGATTGACTTTCTCCACATAGTTGAGGGTCAACTCACGATAGATGCTGCCAAACAGGTCGATGCCTTTGCCGATGTTATAGAGGTCATCTCCCAACGCTGAAAATGCAGTGAGAAGGAGTGCACCGGGAAGGAGAAGCGGGAGGAAGATGCGACGTAGCGGTTTCATGGATTAATCCTTTTCGATAACGCGATGACTGTACGAATCATGGTGTGATATCATAGTGATTAACTTTTGTGTGAGCAAGTCAGGAGCGAGTGTCCCATCGAGGACGCGAAAGCGCGCGGATTGTTCGCGTGAAAGCGCGAGATATCCTTGCCGAACGGCATTGAAAAATTGCTCGCTCGATTGTTCCATGCGGTCCAGACTTCGTCCCGAGGCCTGACGCCGTTGAAGACTGACTTCATATGAGATATCGAAGTAAAACGTCAGGTCGGGAATGATGCCGTGTGTTGCGAGACGATGAACGGCTTCGATGGCGTCCCGATTCAATCCACGGCCAAAACCCTGGTAGGCCGTCGTTGAATCGTGGAAGCGATCTGCAAGCACGATGACTCCTGCTCGCAACAACGGCGTGATCTTTTCCTTCACGAGCTGTGAACGCGCAGCAGAGAAGAGCAGCATCTCCGTCACGGAGTCCATCCCGTGGTTGCGCAAGTCCAACAGCATCGTCCGAACATGCTCGGATATTTCCGTTCCGCCGGGTTCGCGGACAACGACAACCTCGCATCCTTCGCCGGCGAGCCATTGTTCGACGCTGCGGCATTGCGTGCTCTTTCCTGAATAATCGATGCCTTCAAAACTGATGAACACCGTTCATGCCCTCGGGTGAAACGTGCGATGAACTTCGTGGAGATATTCCCGATCGATATACGTGTAAATCTGCGTCGTGCTGATGTCGGAATGGCCGAGCATCTCCTGCACCGAGCGCAAGTCTGCTCCGCCTTCAAGCAGATGGGTTGCGAATGAATGCCGCAACGTATGGGGATGAACGTCATGAGCGATCCCTGTTGCGGCAGCGTACTTTTTCACGATGGTAAGAATGCTCATGCGCGTCATCGGGCGACCCCGGTGATTGAGATACACGACATCGGTGGAATGACCTCGTTGCAACAACTGCGGACGAATATGAGTGGTGTAGCTTTGAAACCAGTGAATGGCTTCATTCCCGAATGGGACATAACGTTCTTTGCTTCCTTTACCGAAAACGCGCAAGGCGCCTGCTTCTGCCAGGACTTGATCCATCCTCAGAGCGAGCAGTTCAGAGACACGCAAGCCTGATGCATAGAGAGTTTCGAGAATCGAGCGATCGCGATGGCCGAGTGGAGTATCGGTTTTTGGTTGTTCGAGAATGCGAAACACTTCTTCGATTGTGAGGACGTTCGGCAACCTGCGTGGATGCGCTGGGGATTCTATGTTTTCCGTCGGGTCGGTTCCGCTGTATGACTCATACATCAGATAGCGATGGAACTGTCGCAATGACGAGATACTGCGCGCGATAGAGCCGGGGGCGAGTGACGCGTTACGCAGATTCTTGAGATATGCGCTGAGAAGCGGAGTTGAAACACTATCCGGTGAACTGACATCGTTCGCATCGAGATAGCTGATGTAGCGTTTCAGGTCTGTGTGATATGCAGCGATGGAGTTCGCGGCAAGTCCGCGTTCCAATTTCAGATAATTCAAGAAGCTTCGCAGGAGCGTATCGAACGAAGGAGGCATCACACGATTTTCTTGATGCGTTTGGAAAGGGCTTCTGCCGTGCTCGGAAGATTCAGAAGCTTCGCGGTACGTTCGGCAATTTTTCTTGCTGCTTCCGCTTCCTCTGCGGTCGGATATTTGATGCGGCTGTGATGAATGCCGGTGAGAATACTGAGAAAACTCTTCTTCACCGTCGTCAGCTCACGAAATGTGAGCGCACAGTTTTCCAACTCACCGTCGGAAAGACGTTTCGTGACGACGCCTTCGATGAGCGCTTCGATTTTTTCTTTCGTCGGTTCATCCATCGCGCGCGTCGCGGCTTCGATCGTATCGGCGAGCATGACGATGCCCGTCTCCTTCGTGTAGGGTTTCGGCCCGGGGTATTGAAAATCCTCGATGCGCACCTCGCCGACATTTTCCTTCTGGGCTTTACGGTAAAAGAATTCCACGACGGTTTTTCCGTGATGCGAGGGAATAAATTCAATCACATTCTCAGGCAGCTTGTGCATGCGAGCCAATTCGATGCCGTCAGGAACGTGCGCGATGATACGCTTGACGCTTTCTTCCGTGCGTAGGGAATCGTGAATGTTCTGGCCGGGCAATTGGTTCTCGACGAAGTATTCCGGGTGAAGCATCTTTCCCACGTCATGATAATACGCTCCGACGCGTGCGAGCGTGGGATTCGCATCGATTGCCAGGGCAGCGGATTCGGCGAGCGAACCCATCACGATACTGTGATGAAACGTCCCCGGTGCGCGTGTACTGAGTTCACGCAATAGAGGCTGGTTGAAATCCGAAAGTTCGAGAAGTGTCAGGTCGGTCGTGATGCCGAAGACCTTTTCAAAGAAGATCAACAAGCCGAACGTAATGACCGGCGAGAGGATGGAGTTGATGAAGGCGTACGAAAGAGAGACTGCCACTTCCTCGATGCGAATCCCGCGCTGAATACCATCCATGGAAATCGCAAACAGATACCCGATGAAGATGTACATCAAGGAGCGAAAGATCTGCGTGCGGTGCTTGATGTCGCGAACCGTATAGAGTGCCATCGAACCGGCAAGAAGGGAAGCGAGAATGATCGAGTAATCGTTACCACGAAGCGCACCGACAAGGAAGGAAATCGTGACGGTCGAATAAAAGGCGACGCGGGAATCGAAGATGATCACAAGGAGCATCGAAGCGGAAGGAACGAGAATCAGATATTGAATCGATCCCGAAATAGGAATGGTCATCGAGAGATAAGCCAGCACAGCCTGGAAGGCGATGATCAGTGCGACGAGCGAGAGTTTCTTGTTATAGTTGAAAATGCGTTTGCGGAACGTGCGAAGATAGATGCCAAGGAGGAACAGGATCGCGATCGTGTGTCCTGCCCGTCCGAGAAACTGAAGAAGCGCATTTTCATCACCGATCCTTTTCATGCGCACTCGCTGATAGGAATCGAGCTTCGCCTTTGTCTCTGCGGTAACCCGCTCGTGCCGGCTGATGATGCGTTCGTTTTCTTTGACGATTCCGTTCGTGCGTGGAATTTTATCCACCGCCGCGCGAATCGCGATTTGCGTTCGACTGTTATCGAACAGGATATTCGGTTGAGCCGCTTGTTCAACAAGTTTCGTCACGATCTTCTCGAGCGCTTCGTCTGCTGTCAATTCGTTCTGTACGAAGGAGGCGATTTCGGTTCTGTCGAGGAATTGCTTGACCGGAAGAAGCACTTCCTCGTTACCGTAGGAAAGAGCTAATCGTGGTAACGTAAACGAAGCTTTCTCCTGGTCGAGCAGCCCTTTCGCATAGAGCTTGCTGACCGCCGATGTGAGCATGGTCGAAAAGTTTTCGGCAAACTTTCCTGATGCTTTAAACTGCCGGAGCAGGTAATGCCAGTCGTCCATATTGAGGATTGGACCGTTTCGCGAAGTCGCGCGTGCGATTTCATTTGCTCGCGTACGATACAGTTCGTCGGGTACATTGCGCGGAAGTTTCTGAGCGATCGAATCGAGTGCCCCGATAATCACTCGCGACCAACTTTGAACCGTGTCGAGAACTGCCTCGACGATGCGGTCGTCACGCGTAAAACTGAGAGGTGTGTTCGCCCTTGCCGAATCCTGCTCATGCTCTATGATTGCGGCATCACGGTATATGAGGAACAAGAGTGGTGCAATAAGATCGTCTTCATTCCAGATGCTGCCTTCAGGATATTCATAGCTCACTGTAAGGCTTTTGGGAAAAAGCATCGTAATCGTGAGAACGAGCACGACACCTAACAGAACCTTGACTCTCATACTTCGATCAAGATTCAGTGACCGAAGCGCGGAAATGAAATTGATTGCTGGCTTGATCACGTTCCGTTCCTCGCATCGATGATCAGCCGAAAGAACTCGGCTGAGCCTCCGTCGTGGTGTGTATGCTGAGTCGTCAGGTCCGTTTTACGCTTCAGCTCGTCGATGGCGTTATTCATCGCTGCCGAAACACCGGCGAACTTGCACATCTCGATATCGTTCGCGAAGTCCCCGATCGCGGCGATGTTCGCAGGCCTGAGATCGAGACGCGATGCGACTTCACGAAGCGCGGTACTTTTATTCACGCCTCGCTTTTTCACTTCGAGATAATACCGATCACCACCCTGATTGCTCTGATAGACGATCTTCTCGATCTCGTTTCGAAAACGCGCCACAAGTGCAAGAGAGATTTCCTGAATGACGGCGTATGGCCCACCGACGACATACAGTACCGCATGTGGGAAGACCTCATCCGTCAACTCCAATCGAATGAAATCGTCGATACCGGCGCGCAGATAGCGTGGGATAACGGGAACATCAGACTGCGAGTACACAGCCGTATCCGTGAAAGCAACCATACTCGCGGAAGGATAATTCCGCGTGATATCGAGTACGACCTCCCCTGCTTCTTCGCCGACGGGTACCGAAAGAAGCGTCGAGCCGTTCGGATTCTTTACCAGTGCGCCATTGAACGAGCAATACGGTAAAACACTGTTGATGAGTCGGGCATAATGACGCGTGAATTCATCATTTCTTCCTGAGAGAATCATCACCTGCACGTCGAGAGACATCAATTCGTTCAATGCATACATAACGTTAGTCGGGATTGAGTTGTCGTCCGTTAAAAGCGTTCCGTCTAAGTCGCATGCGACGAGGCGGATATTCCGCAGCTTGTTCTGTAGGCGGGACTTCAGGTTAAAGAAGGATATCAACGGAGTCCTCTGTTCTCATTGCTCGTAAAATATACCCAAGGGCTGTTCCAGCAAAGAATGCGACGACGGACCAAAGCAGGCCTTCCGATACAGTGTGGAAAAGAAAAGCGCCCGAGGCGAAAAGCACGGAGTACACGAAGACACAACCAGAAAGCCAGGCAAGAAGGAGCCGGCCGAATGGAGCGCCGGAGCGAACGTCAGGACAGTGACGGGCAACATGTAACCACCCTTTACCGCCGGGTTTACTCACCCGATAAAACGCAATGAGCTTTGCAAGCGCAACAGGCTTTGTCAGGAAAGTGCCGGTGAGCCAGGAGACGGTTGTCGCCGTAACGATGATAAAAAGCGTGTCAGGGAAAACAAGTGCGGACGATGGATTCAGGTGGTTGTAGAGAACGATGAGCGCATACACGACGATTGGAGTGACCGTCGCAATGATTTCCGACCACGCGTTGATTCGCCACCAATACCAACGCAGGATGAGGACGAGACCAAGCCCCGCACCGCATTCGATGAGGAATTGCCACGCACCTGAAATCGAATCGATCATCGTGGTGAGCGCGAGCGAAAGAACCATGAGTGCAACGGTGATCAGTCTTCCCGCGGAGACGTACTGCTTCTCGCTTGCGCCCACGCGAATGAAGCGTCGCCATAAATCGTTGATA
Organism: uncultured Chromatiales bacterium; assembly: GCA_964448285.1. Lineage (GTDB taxonomy): Bacteria > Bacteroidota > Ignavibacteria > SZUA-365 > SZUA-365 > CAYUWG01. The sequence continues at coordinate 76,604 of CAYUWG010000004.1, read as the reverse complement.
AGATAGGATGTACCCCAATTCAGGTGCGTCGCGATCGTGGACATGTACGCTGCGAAAAACGCGGCGAGGAGAAGACCCTTGAGACCCGCAGGAAGAAAATCATTCATCGCGTGGATGAAGCCGAGCTTCTTATCCGTCAAATCGGGGTAGAGCACAAGCGAGGCGAATCCGACGATGATCCATGGCCAGGGTCTGAGGCAATAATGAGCTACTTGAAAGAAGAGCACGGAATAGACGGCGTGCTTCTCGTTTTTCGTGGAAAGCATGCGTTGGGCGATGTAGCCGCCTCCGCCGGGTTCAGCGCCCGGATACCACGACGCCCACCACTGCACACCGATATACGCGAAGAACGCGCCGGCAGAAAGCGCCAGGACTCCGGTGATTCCTTCTGCAGCGGATGTGATCTTCGGAAAGAAACTCAGCGACTCCGCTGGAAGCGCCTTGCGCAATCCGTCTAAGCCTCCGATCTCCGGCGATTGCAAAACGATTATTGCAAGGACGACGCAACCGGTCATCGCGATCACGAATTGGAAAGCATCGGTGACGGTAACGCCCCACAAACCGGAAAGAGAAGAATAGAGCGCGGTAAACAGCATCGCCGCTGCGATATACAAGAAGACTTCGCTTGAGGGAATGCCGAACATTCCTTCAAGGATCGATCCCATGGCGACGTTCACCCAGCCCATGATGATTGCGTTCATGAACAAACCGAGATAGACCGCCCGGAAGCCTCGAAGGAAAGCTGCCGGCTTTCCGTCGTACCGCTTCTCGATAAACTCCAAGTCAGTCATGACGCCGGAGCGCCGCCAGAGTCTGGCGAAGAAGAATACGGTGAGCATCCCACCGATGACCATGTTCCACCAAAGCCAATTCCCTCCGATACCACGGGAAGCGACAAGCTCCGTTACTGCCAGAGGAGTATCGGCGGCGAAAGTCGTTGCGACCATCGATAATCCCGCCAACCACCATGGAAGATTGCGGCCACTGAGAAAGAACTCCTGTGTGCTCTTTCCCGCCCGCTTCGAAAACATCAAACCGATTGCGATGCTGAACGCAAAATATCCCGCGATGATGATCCAATCGACTGTTGTCATGAAAGGCTCTTCCTTGTAAACGCTTCAGGCAGCAATCCAACGATGATCGTGAGGAGACTTCCGATGAGCGTGTACCATGTCCATGCAATGGGAGTGAACAGGATTATCGCGGTCATTCCAACGATGCCGGCAATGAAACCTGCGATTGCCGACCGCTGCCGAACGCGAGTGAATAGCACACCGAGAAGGAAAATCCCAAGCAATCCCCCATATGTAAACGATGCGATGCTTAACGCCAACTCGACGACGGTTTGCGGCGTCTGTATGAAGAACGTTGCGACAATCACCAGCACGACACACCATGCAATCGAGAAACGACGGGACAGTCGCAGCGCATCGGCATCGGATATGGCCGATTTACGAAGCGGGAGATAGATATCCATCATCGTCGAAGAAGAAAGTGCGCTGATAGAACCGGACAACGTGGACATTGCCGCGGCGAGTATGCCTGCAATGATTAGTCCCGAAAGACCGGTCGGCATTTCCTCGATGATGAATTTCGCAAAGACTTCGTTCGACGGAATCGCTTTGCCGATGTAGAACAGGTATAGCAGGGAGCCAACGATAAGGAAGAGGAGAAACTGGAAAAAGACGATGACTCCGCTCATGATCATCGCTGCCTGAGCTTTACGGACACCCTTCGTTGCAAGCACGCGCTGAACGATGATCTGGTCAGTGCCATGCGATGCCATCGAGAGAAACATCCCGCCGATGAGGCTTGCGAATAACGTATATGGCTTCGAAAAAAACTCCGCAAAAGTCAGGTCGAAACCCCAGTTCAGTACCTCCATTTTTCCTAAGCCAACCGTGTCGTCGTAGAGCATTGCAAAGCTGCCGGAAAAATCCTTCCACAGGAACATGCAGGTGAGGAGAGCGCCGAGAATGTAAATGAACAATTGAGCAACGTCGGTCCAGATAACGGCTCGAACTCCTCCGAGAAAAACATACACGAGGGTCAGCGACGAAAGCAGGATCAACGCGATCAGATAGATTTCCGTACTCCCAAAGCCCGGCAACAGACCGAAGCCCGTAACTAAAAGCGCGAGCGGGATCGCAGTCGTGTAAAGACGCACGCCATCGGCGACGAGACGGGTGCCCATGAAGACAATCGATGCCGACCGACGCGCAAGCATACCGAATCGGTTTCCAAGCAATTCATACGCCGTCGAAAGATTGCCGTCGATGTATCGTGGAAGAAAGACGAACGCGACGACGATGCGTCCGATGATATACCCAAAGGAGAGTTGGAGGAAGTTGAAGTTCGTCGCGTATGCTAGTCCGGGAAGCGAGAGAAACGTCAGTGCAGAAGTTTCTGTGGCGACGATTGCGATACAGACAGCCCACCAAGGAACGGCGGATTCACTGAGGAAATAATCCTTCGTCGATTTTTGCTTGCCGCCGGAGAGGATTCCGAATGCGGCAATGCCCGCGAGGTACGCGAAAATGATAATGACGTCGAGCGTGGAAAAACTCATGCAACCGGCGAGGGTGGAGGGATGGCCGGTTAGTCCTCGATGGCCGCTTTCGCTTCATCGATACTTGTGAAGACCGGCACCATCTCGGAAAGCTTCGCGATCTCCATCAACTGGCGGACTTTCCCGTTGACGTCAATCACCATAACGCCTCCGCCGCGTTCACGCATCTGGCGTTCCGCGAGAAGGATCGCGCTCAATCCGGAGCTGTCGCAAAAAGTCACTTCGGTAAGATCGAGTATGAGTACGTCGATGTCTTCTTGAGCAAGGATGAGCAACTCCGCTTTTACCTCCGCGGAGTTGGTCGTATCGACACGGGTGTCGGACAGGTGAAAGATCGCGAGTCGTTCCTCTTTCGTGACGGTGAAGTTCATTGGTTCTCCAAACAATTCATGGTCGGTGTGATGGCGGAAGTTCGTTGATAAAATCTTCCTCTGAGAAAATCCGGATTCCAAGTTGACGAGCCTTATCCATTTTCGAACCGGCAGACTCTCCTGCAATCACGGCGTTCGTTTTTGAACTTACACTCCCTGCGACTTTCCCTCCAAACGTCTCGATCAATCGCTTCGCTTCGTCGCGCGTGAGCGAAGTGAGTGTTCCCGTGAGAACGAATGTTTTCCCATCGAAGAACGCGAGCCGTTGTTCCGGTTCGGTTTCCTGAAGCGAAGCTGAGACGCCGGCGTGTATCAGTTTATCGACGAGTGAGCAAGAGCGGGAATCATCGAAAAAGCGCCGAACACTTTCAGCGATGCGCGGGCCGATTCCGTTGACGGATTCGAGTTCTTCTTTGGCGGCGACGCGAAGTGCATCGAACGAGAGGAAGTGATTTGCAAGCAAGGTTGCCGTGCCTTTACCGACGAAGCGTATTCCAAGTGCGAACAATACGCGATCCAGCGGTTGCCGTTTGCTGCGTTCGATTCCATCGAGGAGCTTTTCCACGCGCTTCGCACCGAAACGTTCGAGCTTTTCCAATTCCTTTCGGCTGGTGTGCAGGTCATACAGATCCGCATATGTCGTGATGAAGCCGTGCTCGACGAGGACATCGACGACGGCTTCACCGAGTGTTTCGATGTCCATCGCTTCACGTGATGCAAAGTGTTCGATGCGACCACGGACTTGCGCCGGGCATTCCGGATTTTCGCAAAACCACGCAGCTTCTCCTTCGGGGCGGAGCAATGCTGTTCCGCACGCCGGGCATTTGGATGCGAATACAAACGGCTCTGCATCCTGCGGCCGCTTCTCTAAAACGACCGCGCTGACCTTCGGAATGACATCGCCGCCCTTTTCGATGACAACCGTATCGCCTTTTCGTAAATCGAGTTCACGAATGAAATCTTCATTGTGCAATGTCGCGCGACTGATCGTCGAGCCGGCAAGAAGTACCGGCGCAAGCTCTGCAACCGGAGTGATCGTTCCAATCCTTCCGACCTGGAACGTGATATCCTTCAAGACGGTCTCTGCTTTCCGGGCTGAAAATTTGTACGCGATAGCCCAGCGTGGACTCTTTGCGACTGTTCCGAGAGTTCTCTGGTCTTCAAGGCTATCGACTTTCACAACGACGCCGTCGATCTCATAGGGAAGCGAATCGCGACGCATCTCCCATTCATCACAGAACGCCTGAACTTCTACGATGCCGTGACAAAGCCTTACGTTCGCGTTGACGGGCAATCCCAGCGACCGCATCGTTTGAAGTGATTCGTAATGCGAAGTGAGATGAAGTTCCGGAGTGAAGAGAGAATAGACAGAGACACGCAGTGGCCGCGAAGCGACAATGGATGCGTCCTGCATCTTCAGGGTGCCTGCTGTCGAGTTCCTTGGATTTGCGAATAGCTTTTCACCGGTAAGTTCGCGTTCCGTATTCAACGCCTCGAAGTCCTTCTTGTGCATGAAGACTTCCCCTCGCACTTCGAGCCTTCGCCCCGTTGCGTCCGCATTTGTCAGACGAAGCGGAAGCGAGCGTATCGTTCGAACATTAGCCGTGATGTCATCGCCGACGAAGCCGTCGCCGCGAGTTGCCCCACGGACGAGTACGCCATCTTCGTATATCAGGGAAACAGCAACACCATCCATCTTCAACTCAGCGGTGTATGTGACGGACTCCTTGCCGAGCTTTTCGCACACACGGCGATTGAACGCCTGAAGTTCATCCTCGCTGTACGTGTTTGAAAGGCTGAGCATCGGGACGTCGTGCCGAACCGTAGGAAACTCTTTCGTGATTGTGCCGCCGACACGCTGGCTCGGTGAGTCGGGAGTGCGCAGCGATGGATAATCCTTTTCGATTGCGAGCAGTCGTTCCATGAGGGCATCGTACTGCCGGTCATCGATGGATGGATCGGCGAGCACGTAATACCGGTGATCGTGTTCGCGAATTTCGCGACAGAGATTTTCATGCTCCTTGCGAATGTCGGGTGGTACGGACACGGTCAGTTTCCGGAAAGATTCAGGCGCGAGAGAGTGATGTTCTTGACGACGGAGCCGTCCTCACCGAGAGTTCCGATTTCTTTCCCGTTCAAGAAGAACGTCACGGCACCCGCATCGCCGAGCGTTATGACGAAGCGGTCCTTCGCTTTCCATGTGCGATGGTCATTCGTGCCGAGAGTACCGCGTTCCGTGCGAACCGTATCCATGCGAATTGAAAACCAGACGGGCGCGGTGCTGACGGCTTCCAACAGCAAGCTGTCTTCCTTTGCGCTTGTTTTTGGTTTCTCGATCTTCGGTTCTTTCGGTAAAGGTTTGGCAGTATCAGGAGGCATTTCCGGAAGTTCATTCATCGCTTGCTGGGCGCTATCGATAAACTTTCCTGCATCGATACTCGCTTGAACTCCCGCTGAATCGAGCACTTCCTCTGACGTTGCTGGTTCCTGTGAGCCGAAGTAATACGCGCCATAGATCGCGACGGCGATAATCAGAACGACGATGGATCCGATGAGAAGAATGCGCCGCTGTTCCGCAAGTTCAGAATCCGATTCACGCTTGACGGAATGAGGGTGCGCGTTTTTCGGTGCCTGTTCGTGCAATATCGGTTTTTCAGGAACTGTTGGTCGTACCGATTCAGGCTCTCGTTTCGCGTGTGAAATTTCCTCCGATGGAATAGGAGGTTTGAGATCGTAAACACTTTTCCTTCTTGGCTCTGCTGAAGCTTCCTTCTGTCCGGTCGGCGAAATCATCTTTGAAAACACATCATCGAAAGCGCGCTTCTTCTGGCTTTCAACCGGAGGCATAGAAGGAGGAGCGGGTGGTTCCGGCGCTTTCTCTTCAGGAGTTTTCAGGACTTCTTCTGAAGTCGGTTCAGGCAAGACAGGTTGCTCTTCGTTTTTCGACTCCCTGACTTCAGGAGCCGGTTCTTCCTTTCTGAGCTCTTGAACGTGCTTTGAAGGAGGAGTCGTTCGAATCTCTATCGTTTCAGCGCCTTCAGCGACGAAGGCCGATTTTCTCACGGGTGGAACGAATGCCGGTTCATCCGGGACTTCCACTTTTCCCTGAACCTCTACCGAACGCGGCGTGGGGGAGGAACTAAAAATCTCGATAGACTCGTCGGGGTGGGGAAGAATGTTGCTGTTATCGATCGGCTTCGGTGGTTGTGGGATTCCGCGCTCGCGTTCCGCGACGGCATTGTATGCCTCAACGGTTCGATCTTCATCGAGTCCGACAATCCGCGCATACTCACGGATGAACGCGCGCACATAGGTTTGAGGGACGGAGGGGAAATCCCCAGATTCGATCGCGCGTAAATGCTTGAGGTTGATCCGGGTTTTTTCGAATAATTCCTCGAGCGTTATCCCTGCTTTCTCGCGAGCCTGTTTGAGTGCCGATCCGAATTCGATCATGTCCTGAGTTGAAGTAAGTCTGAAATGAGAGTGAATGTCCGTCTGGAACGGTTCATCGAAATCAACATAGTGCGAGGTCGAAGGAAATGCAACGCGCGCGGATTCATCCCTGCGTGAGGACGAAGAACTTTCCGGGAAGCTGTTTCACGAGTCCTTTGAATTCCATCTGGAGAAGTTGAACGAGCAAGTCGGATGTTGGGAGATTCATCAAAGATGAAAGGTCGTCGATGTGGATAGGATCACGCTGGAGTTTCGAGTACAAAGACTCCTCGACAAGGCTCATTTGCACCGGCGGTCTTTTGGCTACCGAGCCTTTTTTCAGCGAAGGAATCTCTTCGATGATATCGTCGATCAACGTTACGGATTTCGCGAGCCCTTTCCGGATGAGGAAGTTCGGCCCGTCGGAGTGTTTGTTAAAGATCGATCCGGGGATGGCAAAGACTTCCCGGTTTTGATCGAGCGCCAAACCTGCCGTGATCATGCCTCCGCCTTTGACACCGCTTTCGACGATCAGCGTTCCTTTTGACAATCCGCTGATGATGCGATTGCGTCGAGGGAAATTCACAGCATCCGGTTTGGCTTTCATGTGACACTCAGATATCAGGCACCCATGAGCGCTGATCGCTTCTGCAAGCTTCTTGTTCGTGAATGGATAAATGTTCGCGATGCCGCTTCCAAGTACCGCGATCGTTCTTCCGCCGTGGGCAAGTGTCGTTTGGTGAGCAACGGTATCGATACCGATCGCGAGGCCACTGATGACCGTCGCCTCACAACGTGTCAGTTCACGCGCGAAATACTCTGCGGCTTGCCTTCCATACTCACTCGGTTTTCTCGTTCCAACGATTGCGACGGCGTTGGAGTCATCTTTACGTAATTCTCCTTTGATATGGAGGAAGAGCGGCGCATCGTAAATACGCTTGAGCGGTTCTGGGAAAGCTGGATCGTTGAAAGCGACGAACGCAACGTTTTCCTTCCCGGAGAGCTTTTCATTCTCCTCAACGATCCGTTCGATCTGGTCGATGATGCTCTGGTTGTGAAGATTATCCAAGAGTGATTTCGCCATACCATCGCTGAAACCATCGATGCGCTGGATATCGGGTAGCGCGGCATGCCTGATACCTTCAAAGGTGCCGAATGTCCTGAGCAAGGCTCGACCACGCGCCGGTCCGACCATTGGAAGTAAGGAAACCCTCAGAACATCGTAGGGAGAATTCGTTCTCATGCTCGTTGAAAATAGATTTGCCGGCGATGGAGCGCAAATACTGCACCAGAAGATTCTTCGAAGGTTGTGCACGCTGATTGATTTTTCTATGTTCATCCGTGCACGAAAAATTGTGCCATGAAGAAAACCTTAGAAAACACATTCGAATTCCGCATTCTCCAAACGCACTTCGCTTGCGATCTTTCCGTCTGCAAAGGTGCTTGCTGCACATTTCCCGGCGGTACCGGTGCGCCGATAGATGAAAATGAAGTTGGAATACTTGAAAGAGCATGGGAGACTGTTCAAGCATCGGTTCCAGAAAAGCACAAAGAAGTTGTTCGCGACAAGGGTCTTTTCGAGCGAATGCAAAGCGGTGCAATCGCACTGCAATGCGTTGACAATCGTGCGTGTGTGTTCGTGATGTATCAGAGCGGAATTGCGTTTTGCTCGATTCAACGAGCCTATTCGGAGGGGAAGTTTGACTGGCCTAAACCGCAATCGTGTCACCTTTTTCCATTGAGATACAACCCGCGTACAGTGCCCGCGTTGCGATTCGAGGAGTTTTCCGAATGCCGGTCAGCAATACAAAACGGAATAACGACCGACACTTCACTCGTATCATTCTTAGAAGTCCCGCTAAGGCGGGTGTTCGGGAAGGAATTTTACGAGGAACTTGAACGTACGCCTTTCCATCACCAAGAAACGACATCCTGAGGATATGCTCCGCCTCACTCAGACAGCCAGACTCCAACAGAGACTTTCCCCAGCTCAGGTTCAGTACCTTAAGATACTTCAGCTTCCTATTATCGCTCTCGAACAGAAGGTGAAGGACGAACTGGAACTGAATCCGTTATTGGAAGAGGGAATGGAGCTTGAACAGGAGGAGATTGCCGATCCAGAAGAAGTTACCGAGCAAGCCGATAACGCAGAGGATGAAGTCATAGAAGCCATCGATGCTGTTACAACGGAAAAGAAAAGCGAAGAGCCGGAAGATTTCATCGAAAAGGAAATTCGCGAGCATCAGGAAGATGAATACTCGTGGGAGGAGTTTTTAGAGAACAACGAGGGCGCCTCAGAAAAAAACTGGTACGACAATGAGGATGACTATGAGTATGCACCACCGGATCAGGTCACTCAGACCGAGCGATTGGTGGATCAGCTCCATATGCTCGATCTCGATGAGCGGCTCATTGAGTTGGGTAAAGAGATACTTGGGAATATCGATGATGATGGCTACCTCAGGCGCGACTTAGAGGATTTACTCTTAGATGTGAACCTGGAGAACGAAACCGACTTCACCGTTGAGGAAGCGGAAATTGTCCTTCAACGCATTCAGCGGTTAGATCCTCCGGGGATCGGTTCTCGTGATCTCCGTGAATGTTTGCTCGTGCAACTTGAGATGATGCCGAACACCAGCACGGCACGCATCATCGCCCTCCGGATACTTCGGGAGTGTTACGATCACTTCGTCAAAAAGCACTTCGACAAGTTGCAGGAGGAATTGCACATCTCTGAAGACCTGTTGAAAAAAGCGTTTGAAGTGATCAAGCATCTCAATCCGAAGCCGGGTGAAGGTACGATCAGCGCGAACTTCAACTATGTCGTGCCGGACTTTTTCATCGCGAGAGAGAAGGATGAATTCATCATAACGCTCAACGACCGCGGTGTACCTCCGCTCCGCGTCAGTAAAGCGTATCGACAGATGTTGATGAATCGCAAAAGCGGAATCAATTCGGATACGCGTAAATTCCTCCGACAGAAAATGGAATCCGCAAAGTGGTTCATTCAATCGATCAATCAGCGCCGGCAGACGATGCTTGCCGTGATGCACACGATCGTGGAAAAACAACACGATTGGTTCATGAAAGGTCACGGGCACTTGCGACCGATGATCTATCGTGACATCGCCGACGTGATTGGGATGGATATCTCGACCATTTCGCGAGTCGTCAATGGGAAGTACTGCCAGACGGAATGGGGCGTTTTTGAATTACGCTACTTCTTTTCGGAAGGAATCGCAACGTCCTCCGGTTCGGAGATGTCGAACACGGAGGTAAAAAACATCATCAAGGAAATCATCTCGGATGAGGACCCAAAGAAGCCGTTGAGCGATCAGGCGATAATGAAAATTCTCCAGGACAGGGGCCTTGAAATCGCACGAAGAACGGTAGCGAAGTACCGAGAAGCATTGGGAATTCCCGTTTCGAGATTACGAGTAAGGATATAGCACATGACAGAAAAACCATCATTGAGAGTGCGATCAACAACGGTTATCGGACTGATACGGAACGGACAGGCGGTGCTCGGTGCTGACGGACAGGTCACCGTTGGCCAGACAATATTGAAGCACAATTCAATCAAGATCCGAAAGATGTACAATGACCAGGTTCTTACCGGCTTTGCTGGTTCTGCCGCCGACGGATTGACTCTTGCCGAAAAATTCGAAGACAAGCTCGAACAATATCGTGGGAACTTCGAACGCGCAGCAGTGGAGCTTGCAAAAGATTGGAGGTCTGATAAATACCTTCGGCGACTGGAAGCATTGCTTGCAGTCGTAAGCAAATCGAAGTCGATGCTCATTTCAGGTAATGGCGATGTCATTACTCCGGATGACGGCATTGTTGCGATTGGATCCGGTGGCACGTATGCTCTGGCTGCTGCACGAGCGATGATGCAACACACGGATTTATCTGCAAGAGAAATCGTCCGCGAATCACTCAAGATCGCTGCCGATATCTGCGTTTATACCAACACAAATATCATCATCGAAGAACTGTAAAGTAATATATGAGAGAGATTTACCATTCCCGACTTGATGGGGACCTGACCCCGAGCAAGATTGTGGAAGAACTCGACAAATTCATTATCGGGCAAGCGAATGCGAAGCGTTCCGTTGCGATTGCGCTGCGAAATAGATGGCGGCGCCAACAGGTTCATGGGAAGCTTCGTGAAGAGATCATGCCGAATAACATCATTTTGATTGGTCCCACAGGCGTTGGTAAAACAGAAATCGCCCGGCGACTTGCGAAACTCGCTCATGCACCATTTCTGAAAGTTGAAGCATCGAAGTTCACCGAAGTCGGATACGTTGGGCGTGACGTTGAGAGCATGGTACGAGACCTCGTTGAAATTTCAGTCAATCAGGTACGGGCAGAGCAGGCCGCTGCAGTACAGGAGAAAGCGGAATTCATGGCCGAAGAACGCATTCTCGACATCCTGTTCCCGATAAAAAAGGTTCTACAAGAGGAAGATACATCACAAAACGAAACGCGCGAGAAACTTCGTGAGCAACTTCGGGCAGGCGTGATGGACGAGCGATTGATTGAGATCGATATAACATCCTCATCTACTCCGATGATGCAGGTGTTTGGCCCGATGGGTTTTGAAGACATGGGCGTCGATCTTCAAAATCTTCTAAGCTCGATGGTACCGAAACGATCGAAACGTCAGAAAGTATCGATTAAGGAGGCAAAGGTCCTTCTACAGCAGGAAGAAGCACAAAAGTTGATCGATCATGACGCCGTAACAAAGCTGGCAATTACGAGAGTCGAGAATTATGGAATCATCTTTATCGATGAGATTGATAAAATTGCCGGTTCTGCGAATAAGGCTGCCGGTATCGATGTATCGCGGGAAGGTGTTCAGCGGGATTTGCTTCCGATTGTCGAAGGGAGTACGGTCAATACGAAGTACGGTGTTGCCCGGACCGATCATATTCTTTTCATTGCGTCTGGAGCATTTCACACCGCGAAGCCTTCCGATCTCATCCCTGAACTCCAAGGGCGATTTCCCATTCGCGTCGAGCTGCAGAGCCTTACCGAGGATGATTTCGTCCAGATTCTGACGAAGCCTGAGAATGCGTTGCTGAAGCAGTACACGGCATTACTCCAGACTGAAGGAGTGGATATCACATTCACGGATGACGGGATAAGACTGATAGCACGTATCGCCGCTGAGGTGAATGATAAAGTCGAAAACATCGGCGCACGTAGACTCCACACGATACTGACAACTCTCCTTGAAACCATCCTCTTCGAAATTCCCGACTTAAACGAAAATCACACCTTTATCGTCGATGGAAAAATGGTCGATGAAAAGCTGACGTCACTCATTCGTGACAGGGATTTGAGCCGGTACATCCTTTAAGAATTCATGGTCGAATACTCCCCAACGATGAAACACAGAATTCCTCTCGTCATCCTGACTCTGACCGCGCTTTTTTGGTTAGGCGGACTTACTTCGCGAGCCGTTATCGCAAATGAGTTCTTCATTCCAGGCACACTGGAGTATGACCCGAATATCACGATGGAACAAGAGCTGCTCCTTTTCCAACTGATTCAGGCAATGTCAATTTTCATACTCATTTGTTACACCCTCGTTCTCATCTCCATCGTTATTGTTTTACATAAGTTCCGTTTTCGATTCAAGGAGAATGGCTGGCTTCTCATGGCTTGCATTCTGTTCTTTGCATTCATCCCTGTGGAGTTTTTCACCGGATATTTGGATTTGAAGTTCATTCTCCTCTGGGAGAACACGAAAGACCTCATTCGAGAACACGGGATACAACGTTATACGGACCTTAGTACCGTTCTTCGGGAAACGCTCTCGCATCGTATCGGGGCGCTCAGCGGGGTTCCGGTTATCGCAACACTCAGCTATTTTACTGCGGTTGCAGTCATCGTTTTGCGTCCGTTGCGAGTCGTTCCTCAAACTGATAAATCATCATAGTATTGAACATGGCAAAAATGGATAAAGAACAGTTGTTGATTGAAATGCGCGAAGCGTGTGAACATGTCGGGTATAAAATCAGATTCGAGCGTGGTGACTTCAACGGCGGCGCATGTATTCTTCATGAAGAGCGTCTGCTCGTCATCAACAAACGATCAACGATCGAGAGGAAACTCGCCACGATTGCCGGGGTTCTTGCTGACGTGGGCGTTGACTCCGTCTTTCTCAAACCCGCTGTACGAGCGTATATCGAAGATGAACTTGTAAAAGCGTCACAATGAGTGTAGAGCTTCTCGTACTCGGATCCGGCACATCACAGGGCGTTCCTGCGATTGGATGTGCCTGTGAAACTTGCCTTTCCGGGGATTACAGAGATAAGCGCTTGCGACCATCCGTTCTCTTCTATGTAAACGGGAAATCATTTCTCATCGATATCTCTTCCGATTTTCGGCAACAGATGCTCAATCATCGCGTCGATCGGATCGATGCGGTATTGATGACGCATCATCATTTCGATCATATCGGTGGCTTCGATGATTTGCGGCAGTATAATTACATACAGAATTGCTCGATGCGGATATTCGGATTGGCGGATACTCTGGAGGAAATGCGCATTACCTTTCGCTATGCCTTTATTGAACCACCTCCGATCGGTGGAGGTGTTCCACAGGTTGAGTTTCATGATATAGACCCGCACGGGAAGCTTGTAATCGACACCATCCCAATTCTTCCGATTCCCGTCCTCCATGGGAGTATGACTGTCCTCGGTTATCGCTTTGGAAACATTGCCTATGTTACCGACACGAATCATATTCCCGATACATCGTTTCCGCTGCTTGAGAATTTAGACATACTTATTCTCGATGCATTGCGTCATGAACCGCATCCTACACACTTTCACCTTGGGCAATCTATTGAAACAGCGAGAAGGATTGATGCACGAAGAACATTCTTTACACATATTGCGCACAACATTCTCCATGAACGTGACCGGAAGATCTTGCCTGAAGGAATGGATTTCCTTTACGACGGATTGAAATTGTCAACGAACGGGGCGAATGACCTGTGATAACAGCCGTCGTGTTCGATCTCGATAACACCCTCGTCGATTTCATGCTTATGAAGAGAAACGCAGTGAAAGCCGGGATCGGCGCTATGATTGATGCTGGACTCTCTTTTACTCACAGCAAAATCGACTCTCGCATCAATGAGATTTACAAAGAGCAGGGGATTGAGTACCAGCGCGTGTTCAATGCTCTCCTGGAGTCGTTGACCGGAAGGATCGATCCAAAAATACTCGCAGCTGGAATCATCGCATATCGACGCGCACGGGAAGCGACGCTTGTAACGTACCCGCATGTTCATATGACGTTGTTCCGTCTTTCACGCATGGGTCTGAAATTAGGCGTCGTATCTGACGCTCCTCAACTGGAGGCATGGCTGAGACTCTGTTATTTGAACCTTCATCATATTTTTGACGCGGTGGTCACTTTCGAGGACACGGGCGAGCGCAAGCCAAGTCCGGTGCCATTTCAAAGAATCATGGAATTGCTTGCGGCGAAGCCTGAAGAAACGTTGATGGTAGGAGACTGGGAGGAGCGTGATATAAAGGGAGCGCGAAACGTTGGAATGAAGACCGCCTTCGCGCGCTATGGTGATACATTTGACACGAAGGAAACGAGCGCTGACTATGAATTGAACGACATCAGCGAGTTGATCGTCATTGCGGAGATGCATCGCAGGATAGAAGCATGAGTCATTTGTACGGTATCGGCATCGATATCGAAGAGATTTCCCGGATATCGCGGATGGTTTATCAATGGGGTGATGCATTCACGTCACGCATTTTTACACAAGCGGAATATGAGTACTGCGCATCCAAACAAAACCCGGCTCAGCATTTTGCTGCGCGCTTTGCTGCGAAAGAAGCATTCGGGAAAGCGATTGGAACGGGATGGGCGAAGAACTTTCGATGGAAGGATGTTGAGGTGACCAAAGCCCCATCCGGTCAGCCTACGATTGTCATGCATAACGCGATGAAGGAGTTCGCTGAAAATAGGACGGTCCTTCTGTCTATTTCCCACACTGCAACCTATGTCACTGCTTTGGTTGTCATTCAAGAGAAATGATCCTACACAAAAACATATTCGGAGTAATCATGCAGCACATCAGACTCAGATTCACTATTGCATCTCTCATTGTCACGATCGGCCTGTTCACGAACGGTTGCTCGAAAGACGATGATCCGGTCTCGCCACCGCCGAACCCGGTTGATACGACCGTAAATGACGCCGTTCGCCCCATAGTATTTGCACATGGATTTCTTGAAGCTGCAGATGCGTGGGTTCCCATGAGTCAATTATTCCTCTTGAATGGATATACCGAAACACAACTTCATGCGTTCGATTTTGAAAGCTACATCACAGGGTCAAGTGCCGATGTGCAGAAAATGGCGACGCAACTTCAAGCGAAAGTCAACGCGGTAATACAGGCGACGGGCAGCAGTCGGGTTGACGTTATTTCACACGGGATCGGCTCTCAGGCAGTGCAGTATTATATCACGAAGTTGGATGGGAACGACAGGGTCGCGCACACTGCGTTTCTCGGCGGCGTTTTCGATTTATCTTTAACCCGTAATGGCTCATTGACGCCCGGACCTGTGAAATACATTACGTATAGAAGCAACGGACAGGATGTCACACAAAACGGTGATGCGAACAAAGGAACGCTGACCGGTGCCGACAACAAGCAAGTGAACAATCTCGACCACCAGCAATTGCTGGCTTCCGGTGAAGCATTTGCGGGTATCCACAAATTCTTCAACGGTAAAGATGCTGCAGTAACGAAGATTCCAGCGACACAACTTCTGAGAACGTATTCTATCAAAGGTCGTCTCATCAGCATGTTCGATAATACGCCTATACCGAACTCCACGGTGCGTTTTCTCTATATCGAACCTGCAACGGGTGGAAGGCAGAGTAATGGCTTTTGGAGAGATGTTAAAACTGATCCTAACGGCTACTATTCTTTTGCCGATACGGTAAGACCGATTTCCTCACTTGAAGTGAACGGCGTAGCGACTGGGTATCACGAAACCCACATCTACAAACAAACGTGGCGAGAGAACAGCTACTTCGAGCGTGTGCGAATGCTGCCGAAATCTGGTGGAAGTGCATATGTGCAGGGCGTTTTGCAAGGGTTGGTGATGAACGATAAGAGTGCGATTACACTTGTTCACAGTCCGTATCAGGCTTTGTACAACGGCCGTGATCAATCTCACGTAACCGCGGAAATCGGTGATCTCAATGAGAGAACGGTAAGCATTATAAACGCAGGGACAGCCCCGACTCCTGGAAGCGGTCAACAAGGTTCGAATACCTTTATGATATTTCTGTTCGACCATGGAGCAAATAATACCGACGGTACCGGACCGGTTGCTGTACCGGCGCTCAATACATTCGGGATCAATGCTTTCGATCTTTACCTTGACGCTGTGCGCGCTGGATTATACGGCTCGGTGAAGACGAACAACAAAACTTTGTACTACAGGAACTGGCGAACACTCGGTACCAGTCCCAACAACCAGGGCATCAGCATTTGTCACTTCGAGTATTATTGATCATACAGCAACATGCGGTGATCATTGAATAAACCTCGCTTTCACACGCGCATAACCGAATTATTCGGTATCGATTACCCGATCGTGCAGGCCGGGATGGTTTGGACATCAGGCTGGAAACTCGCAGTCGCGGCTGCAAACAGTGGAGTATTGGGATGCATCGGCGCCGGCTCGATGAAACCGGATTTGCTGCGAGAACATATCCGCAAAGCGCATGCACAAACGGATAAACCCATCGCTGTCAATATCCCAATCATGCGTGGCGATTCAGAGGAGTTAGCGAGAACCGCGATAGAGGAGCGCATCCACTTCGTATTCACTTCTGCAGGGCATCCTGGGAAACTTCTCGCTCCCTTGAAAGCGGCTGGCTGCGTCGTCGTTCATGTCGTTCCTTCAGTGAAACATGCTCTCAAAGCGCAGTCGGAAGGCTGCGATGCAGTCGTAGCAGAAGGATTCGAAGCAGGCGGGCACAACGGCATGGATGAAATCACCACGTTGTGTCTCGTCCCTCAGGTCGTGGATGCCGTGTCAATCCCCGTCATAGCAGCCGGCGGCATTGCAGATGGCCGGGGCATTCTTGCAGCGCTCGCGCTCGGTGCGGAAGGTGTTCAGATTGGAACCCGTTTCGCCGCAACGATTGAATCATCATCGAACGCTGTTTACAAGCAGCTCGTTGTTGACGCGAATGATGCCGATACAGTTCTGACATTGAAGAAAGTCGCTCCGGTTCGATTGATCCGACAGTCGCCGTTTGCACGACGAGCGGTTGAAGCGGAGCAACGCGGTGCGACGAAAGAAGAGCAATTGATGCTTTTAGGAAAAAGGCGGGAACGTCTGGGAATCTTTGAAGGAAATCTTGAGGAAGGCGAATTCGAAGCAGGGCAATCCTCTGGCTTGATCAAGGACATTCTCCCCGCCGAAGAAGTCGTAAAGCTACTTATTCGGGGATACAGCGATGCATTGGATAGAGTGATCCCTTTATCTCGGGGAAACGAATAACTACCTTGCACACACCGCTCATGCTTTCTACATTCGTATCGCCAATGAGGAAAAAGCCATGATACCATTTCGATCTCTCGTCATCTCCATCCTTCCGATCATGCTCTTTACCGCGCAAGCCGGCGGTGATGTCACGGCATTCGATTTTCTGCGCTTGCCAATGAGTGCACGAGCTGGAGGCTTGGGAAACACATTCCTTACGATAAAAAACGATCCGGCATCGATGTTTATCAATCCGGGTGCGTTGAGTACCGTTCAGGGACGTTCTGTCGCAGTAGGCTTTCTCAAGCACTTACTCGATGTGAATGCAGGCTATGCGACCTATGTTCAGCAGGTTGAAAACATCGGTTGGATCGGCGCCGGTGTCGTGTATATGAACTACGGTACGCAGGATCGGACGGACAAAGCCGGCAACGTCAACGGTTCGTTCGGGGCATCGGATCTCGCGATCAACGTGTCGTATGGAGATCATTACGAAAATCTTCACTACGGTGGCTCCGTGAAGTACATTCATTCCCAACTTGCAGAGTTCACTGCGTCTGGTATCGCAATCGATGTTGGAGCAAGCTATAGCATCCCCGAACAAGAAATCGTCATTGGCCTCAGTGTATTGAATCTCGGGACACAGCTCAGCACCTTCGGAAAGGACAAAGAGTCGTTACCATTGGACATCAAACTTGGAGTCGGGAAGAAACTCGAGCACCTTCCGTTGAACATCATGCTCAATTTTCACAAGCTCAATGAAGACCGCGATTCCTTCTTCGAGCGCTTCAAGGCATTCTCAATTGGCGGGGAGTTTACCCTCTCTGAAGTACTGAAAGCACGCTTCGGGTATTTCAATGAGATGCGCTCTGAATTGAAGATCGGAACGAAGGCCGGACTCGCGGGCTTTTCCGGCGGAATTGGATTGAACATCGCGTCGTATCAATTCGATTACGCCTTTTCTTCGTTCGGTGAAATCGGATCCCTGCACCGCGTTGGAATAAGCACGACATTCTAATATCACATCATGGTACCGAACGCTCGGGCCGAACTCACTTCGCTGATTCGTGAGGTTCGACAATCAGACAGGGACGGCGCTATCGCATTACTCGCCACGGCTGTTCTCGCTGTTTTATCCTTTTACTACGGAAGCAAACGCTTCTTTCGCAAAGAGTTCTTCGATCAGGTCGGGCATCTCGAATGGTATTCTCTTTACGAACATGCGTTTTGGTTTCTCAGCGAGTTCATTCTCTCGTTCGTTTTGCCTGTACTTGTTATTCTCATTATTCATCGAAAGCCACTGAAGGCATTCGGACTCGGCCTGGGTGATTGGAAGTTTGGCTTGCGAGCAACGGGATTGTTTCTTCTCGTCATGTTACCGATCGTGATTGTCGTGAGTGGAATGCCGGAATTCCAACGTGTCTATCCCCACGCGCAGATCGTCAAGAGTGATTGGGGATTATTCATCGTGTATGAACTGCTTTTCGTTCTGTATTTCATTGGGTGGGAATTCATCTGGCGGGGATATCTTCTCTTCGGTTTAGAGAAGGCGACCGGTAAGACTCTCGCTGTTCTGATTCAAATGATCCCGTTTGTCCTTCTTCACAATGGAAAGCCGGTGATAGAAACGTTCGGTGCGATTCTCGGAGCGATCGCACTCGGCGTCTTGGCATTTCGGACGCGGAGCTTTTGGTACTGCGCGCTTACTCATTGGGGCGTCATGCTTTTCATCGACCTTTCGTGCACTCTACGCGAGCGGCTCGGTTAATTTCAAACAAGGAAAAACTTTATGCGACTTTGTATCAACATCGACCATATCGCAACTCTGAGAGAAGCACGCGGAGGACTCGAACCGGATCCCGTTACCGCCGCGCACATCTGTGAACTGCACGGTGCGGATGGCATCGTCTGCCACCTGCGGGAAGACCGTCGCCACATCAACGATCGCGACCTGAGACTTTTACGGGAAACGGTGAAGTCGAAGCTCGATCTCGAAATGGCCGTCACCGATGAGCTGTTGGGTATCTGCGTAGAAGTTCTTCCGGAATTAGCAACGTTCGTTCCCGAACGCAGAGCAGAGCTTACGACAGAGAGCGGAATCGATGTTGTGAAGAACGCGGAAAAGATCGCTCGTGCGATCGCGTTTCTTCATGATAAAGAAATCGAAGTCAGTCTTTTCATCGATCCGTTGGATGAACAGATTGAAGCAGCGAGAGAAGTGAATGCTGATTTCATTGAAATCCATACCGGAGAATTTTCGCGCGCCCGCAGTGAAGAGGAACTGTTGGAGCACCTTGAAAAAATCAAAAGTGCAGCGGTCTTCGCTCGCTCTCTCGATCTCGGTGTTAACGCAGGACACGGCATCAACTATTTCAATGCACGCTTTATCGCCGGCATCCAAGAGATCGATGAAGTAAGCATTGGACATGCCGTCATCGCGAAAGCTGTCTTTGTCGGTTTACCGAAAGCTGTTGAGGATATGGCACGTATTATTAAGGGCTGACCGCTTGTTGTTACCCGTACCAAAGCCGAACGGGTCCATTCATTCGAATCATCCTTGCCAAAAAACCTCACTTTCATTGTTTTATGGACTTGGCGCAGTATATTTGTCAAGCTTTGTCGGGTTCTTAGCTCAGTTGGTTAGAGCGCTACCTTGACATGGTAGAGGTCACAGGTTCGACTCCTGTAGAACCCACACCGAAGTGAAAAATCGGAGAGCATCCGATTTTTTCATTATAAATCACGAACCACTCATGGCATCAACGGTCCAAATAACCTTTCCAAATGGCGACTCAAAAGACTTCCCGTCCGGCGTTACCGGATTGGAGATTGCACAGTCAATCAGCCCGCGACTCGCGGATGAAGCGCTTATCGTGAAAGTGAACGGCAAAGCATTCGATTTGAACCGTCCTATCGCTGAGGATGCTGAAGTTCAAATCGTCACATTCAAAGATGAAGATGGGAAGGCGGTCTATTGGCATAGTACGAGCCATCTCATGGCGCATGCAGTCGAAGATTTGTACCCCGGTGCAAAATTTGGTGTCGGTCCGGCTATCGAAGGTGGATTCTACTATGACATCGATGTCGATCATGTCATCTTGGAAGACGACCTTCGAAAGATCGAAGAGCGTATGATGCAACTCGCGAAGGAGGACACGCCCTTCACGCGAAAGGAAATGAGCAAGAAGGAAGCTCTTGCCTTTTTCATGGAAAAAGGAGACCAGTACAAGCAGGAAATCCTCTCCGAAATCAACGAGGATACAGAGACGATCAGTTGTTATTCTGAAGGAACGTTCACGGATCTCTGTCGCGGCCCACATCTTCCATCAGCTGGCCGCATTAAGTACGTCAAGCTTCTTCATGTCTCCGGTAGTTATTGGAAAGGCGACGCGAAAAACAAGCAGATGCAACGCATCTACGGCATCTCGTTTCCTAAGAAGAAAGATTTGGAAGAACATCTTCACCTGCTTGAAGAAGCGCGTAAGCGTGACCATCGAAAGTTAGGTCGTGAGTTGGAACTCTTTACGTTCCATGACATTGCGCCGGGTGCGCCTTTCTGGCTTCCACGCGGAATGATTCTTTTCCGCGAAATGGAAAAGCTGATTCGGGAGTTGCTGGATTCGGCCGGTTATGAAGAAATCCTCACGCCGATACTCGTGAAGAAGCAGTTGTGGCAGCAATCAGGGCACTGGGATCATTATCAGGAGAACATGTTTCTCATCGAAGCGGAACAGGAAACCTATAGCCTCAAGCCCATGAATTGTCCGGAAAGCACCTATGTCTATCGGCACAAAGTGCGGAGCTACCGGGACCTTCCATTGCGCTACAGCGAGTTCGGACGCAATCATCGCAATGAACTTTCCGGTGCGCTCAATGGCATGTTCCGCGTGCGGCAGTTTCACATGGACGACGCGCACATTTTCCTTCGACCTGATCAGATTCTTTCTGAAATAACGAACCTGTTGCATCTCGTCGATGCCTTTTACCGGATTTTTCAGTTCGAGCCAAGCTACGCGCTATCAACCAGACCGAAGGACGCCATGGGTGATCCGGCACTCTGGGATCAGGCCGAAAAAAGTCTTGCCGAAGCACTGGATGCAAATAGCATCACATACAAGGTGAATCACGGTGACGGTGCATTTTACGGACCGAAGATCGACATCTCCATTCGAGACGCCCTTCAACGCTCATGGCAGTTGGCAACCATCCAACTCGATTTCCAGATGCCGGAGCGTTTTCAACTCGAATACATCGATGAGAAAAACGACCGCAAGCGCCCTGTCATGATCCATCGCGCAATCATGGGTTCGTTCGAGCGCTTTATCGGCGTGCTCATCGAGCACTTTGCCGGAGCCTTTCCTCTTTGGCTCTCACCGATTCAGGTCGCTGTTCTTACGATCAGCGATCAATTTCATGATCATGCTTCCCACGTCCATGAACAACTGAAACATGCCGGTATTCGCAGCATCTTCGATACGAGAAGTGAAAAGATCGGCTATAAGATTCGCGATTGGGAGACACACAAAATTCCGTTCATGGCAGTTATCGGTGAGAAGGAGAGGGCAAGCAACAGCGTTTCCGTACGCAAGCATAGAGAAGGGGACCAGGGCATCATGCCTCTTGCGGAATTCACCGAACTGTTGCATCATCGAATTCAAAATCGTCATTAACATAATCTGGAGGTCACACGAGCACGAATAACAAGCAGAACAGAGTCCGGACAAACGAAGAAATTACAGGCAAGGAATGTCGCCTCATAGGACCGGACGGCGAGCAGATTGGGATTGTCCCCGTATCGAAAGCTCGAAAAATCGCAAGCGAAAAGGAGCTGGATTTAGTTGAAATCGCTCCGCAAGCAAAACCGCCGGTCTGCCGGATCATGGACTACGGCAAGTTCAAGTACGAACAACAGAAAAGGGAAAAGCTTCAGCGCAAACGGCAACAGATCATTCTCGTAAAGGAAGTGCGGTTTCATCCGAACACAGACACACACGACTTCGACTTCAAGGTTCGCCATGCGCGGCAGTTTCTCATCGATGGCAACAAGGTGAAAGCATCGGTCGTTTTTCGCGGTCGTCAAATGGCGCATCAGGAATTCGGACTGAAGTTGCTTGAGAAATTCAAAGAACAGTTGGAAGATTTGGCTATAGTCGAACGTGAACCGAACATGGAAGGCCGTTCGATGATCGCCATCTTCTCGCCCGACAAAAAGAAAATCAAAACGCAGACGAAGAAAGTGGAAGCCTCTTGAGATTCCGTATATTTGTCACGGTTTGATTGAAACAGATGAGTGAGAAATACTTTTTCAAAGCAATAACACAACAGAGGTATCATGCCTAAATACAAAGGAAAATCCGGAGCTAAGAAGCGGTTCAAAGTTACCGGTTCCGGCAAACTGAAGAGGGAAAAGGCGTATCGCAGCCACATCCTTACAAAGAAATCGACCAAGCGCAAAAGGAATCTCCGCAGCGCGACCATGGTCGATTCAACCCAAACCGCTCAAATGAAAAGACTCGTGCTCGGATAAACTCGAAGGATAAATCTCAATGCCACGTTCAAAAAATAAAGTCGCATCACATCGCAGACGAAAGAAAATACTCGACCGCGCGAAAGGCATGGTTGCGGGGAGAAGCAAGATATACACTGTTGCAAAGCACCACGTCGATAAAGGATTGCAGTATGCGTATCGGGATCGTCGAGCCAAGAAACGAACGTTTCGCCAGCTTTGGATCGCTCGCATCAATGCTGCGGCGCGCGTTCATGGAACCTCCTATTCGAAACTCATTCACGGACTCTCTGAAAAGAACATCGATATCAATCGCAAAGTGCTTGCTGATATCGCAGTGAATGACACGAACGCTTTCGCAGAAATAGTCCGGTACGCTACGAACTAAACCCTGCCTCGTGCATGCATCCGCTGCTTTCGCACGATCAGGTTGTACCCTCCAGAGGAATTCCAGTGAAAGAACAGATTCAAGCGCTTCTCGAAGAAATTCGAGAGGCTGCTTCATTGCTTTCAAGTGCCGATGATCTGGAGAGATTTCGCATTACCTATCTCGCCCGAAAGGGAAAGATTGCAGCCCTTTTCGAGGAACTGAAGAACGCACCTCGTGATGAGAAACCACTCCTCGGAAAACTTCTCAACGAACTGAAGCAAGAATCCGAAGCACTATACGAGACGGCAGAGCAACGCACGTCGGCGGAAAAGAATGCGCCGACACCGAGAGAGGATTTAACTCTCCCGGGACGACGAATGCCACTCGGTCATCAACACATCATCACGCGCACGACGGATGACGTGAAGAACATTTTCATTGGAATGGGTTTCAGCGTGGCGATAGGTCCCGAGCTTGAAAGTGATTACTACAATTTCGAAGCACTGAACTTTCCGGCAAATCACCCCGCGCGTGACATGCAGGACACGTTCTTCGTCGAAAAGGATCTTGTTCTCCGTACACATACATCACCGGTCCAAATTCGCGTGATGGAAAAGCATCAACCGCCGATTCGCGTCATAATGCCGGGACGTGTCTTTCGTAACGAAGTCGTCAGCTCTCGAAGCCACATGCAGTTTCATCAGATCGAAGGACTCTATGTCGATACTGATGTGACCTTTGCCGATTTAAAAGGCACGCTCGTTTCCTTCGCGAAACAGTTTTACGGCGAATCACTCTCGTACCGTTTTCGCCCCAGTTATTTCCCGTTCACGGAGCCTTCAGCGGAAATGGATATCACCTGTTATCTCTGTCGAGGCAAAGGGTGTCGTGTGTGCAAGTATTCCGGATGGTTGGAGGTGCTCGGATGCGGAATGGTTGACCCGAATGTCTTTCGTTTCGTCGGCTATGATCCTGAAGTCTATACCGGCTATGCATTCGGAATGGGCATCGAACGCACAGCGATGTTGCGGTACGGGATCGATGACATCAGGCTCCTGTTTGAAAATGACATGCGTGTAAACCGACAGTTCATCTGATATGACCATTTCTCTCCGTTGGCTGCGAAAGTATATCGACCTTCCCGACGCTCCGGCAGAGGTAGCAAGTATGTTGACACGCGTCGGTCTCGAGTGTGAAGCTGTGATCGACAACCGCGCAGATTATCGGAACATCGTTGTCGGTTTGGTGAAGCAAAAGGACCGCCATCAAAAAGCGGATAAACTCTCCGTCTGCATCGTCGATGACGGATCGAATGAATTCGTAGTCGTTTGCGGTGCGCCCAATGTCGATGCTGGGCAGAAGGTAGCCTTCGCTCGTGTCGGTGCATTCATCAAAGCGGCTGGAATCACAATCGAAGAGCGAGCGATTCGCGGCGTCGTTTCTCATGGGATGATTTGCTCTGAATCCGAATTGGGATTGAGCGCTGATCATAGCGGAATTCTCGTTCTTTCAGACGATGTACAAATAGGGCAACCACTCCTCGAAGCCCTCGGATTGGATGACGTTTCCTTCGAAATCGGGATTACGCCAAATCGCGGAGATGCTCTTTCCCACGTCGGTGTGGCGCGTGATCTCGCGGCGCTCCTCGGCACGACATTCCGCATTCCGTCGGTATCGTCCGATTCGACGATAGGGCAATCGACTGTTGCAATCGAGAATTTTGCGACCGAGGATTGTCCGCGATACTCCGGCGCAGTCATCCGTGGTGTACGCATTGAAGACTCTCCGGAATGGCTTCGCAATGCACTGCACTTTGCGGGGATTCGAGCGATCAACAACGTCGTCGATATTACAAACTATGTCATGCTTGAAATCGGACAGCCGATGCATGCATTCGATCTGACAAGTTTGGAAGGCGGCAAAATCGTTATTCGGCAGGCACGGGAGGAGGAGCGGTTCACGACTCTCGATGAAATCGAACGCGTGTTGCCTGAGCGCGCTCTTCTCATCTGCGACGCGATCAAACCGGTTGCAATCGCTGGTGTGATGGGAGGAGTGAACAGTGGCATCTCTGATCGAACAACGGACATTTTTCTTGAGAGCGCCTTCTTCGATCCTGCTTCCGTGAGGAGAACTGCGAAGTATCTGGGGCTTTCGACGGAATCCAGTTATCGCTTCGAGCGTCGCACCGATCCGGAAAGAACGGTGTGGGCGTTACAACGCGCGGTTGATTTGATCCTCGAAATCGCTGGCGGGACATACGAAGGACTGACAGACGTTTATCCTGAAACGCTTCTGACAAAAACGATATCAATGCGACCGGATCGGGTGAACCGTGTTCTTGGAGTTCAAATCCCGGAAGAAAAACAGCGAGCGATTCTTGAAGCGTTAGGATATCGAATCTCGAAGATGGAACCCACATTCGATTGCGCCGTGCCCTCGTTTGCGACGGATATCGAGCGTGAAGTTGACTTGATCGAAGAAATCGCACGCATCTTTGGCTATGACAATATTCCAACTCCGGAGCGCACGCAGATTCATTCCGCGAGGCGCAGCGATGCCGAAAGTTTTATCACACGAATACGTGGAATAGCGCTCTCACTCGGCTTCGATGAGATTCTTTCGCCGAGCTTGATTTCCCGAACTCATGCGAAAGCAGTTACAAAGGATGGCCTGGTCGAAGTGCTCAATCCCGTGAGCAAAGAAGCACCCATTCTACGCCCGGGATTACTTCCATCGTTACTCCATGCAGTCGATCACAATGTTCGTAACGGAACATCAGACTTACGGCTCTTTGAAATCGGCTCTGTGTTCACACTCGTAGATAGTCCATCGAAAGATGCGGATGTATTCGCTCGTTATCGAGAGGAAATCCACGTCGGATTCGCGTTATCCGGGATTGCACAGCAACGTGAATGGTTTACGGCGGAAAGACCCTTCGATTTCTTCGATCTCAAGGGAGCCCTCGAATCGCTTTTCCGTGCTCTTGGACTTGATAATGAAATCGACTTTGTCTATGATAGCTCCGGCACTTACGGCGATTGTTCGTTGAGCATATCCGCCGCGGGTGAATCCATCGGCTATTGTATGACCATCCCGGAAACTATTGCTTCGGTGTTCGAACTCGACAAACCGGTATTCCTTGCCGAGATGTCCCTCTCAGGATTAGAAAGAAGATATGCGGTATCACCCGTTTACAAACCAGTCTCACGATTCCCCCTCGTGCTTCGCGATTTAGCTCTTGTGGTGAACCAATCCGTTCCAGCCAAAACTCTTAACGATGCCGCATGGGAATCCGGCGCGAAATTTCTTGATAGCGTCCGCATCATCGATCTTTATGCGAAGACAGAATTAGAGGAGAAAAAGAGCATTACATTGGCGTTCGTATTCAAATCGGATGAGCATACCCTGACGGATCTGGATATTCAATCGAGCATGGATACGATCCTTCGTCACTATCAGACAGTGTTCAACGCATCTTTGCGCACCTAATCGCCAAAGGAGTCACACCATGGAAGTTCAGGAACTCTCTCCCAAAGAAGATAATCCCGCCCTCAAAAGCTTTCTCGAAGCGCTCGATGAGTTGAAAAGGAAGCTGACAAAGACGGTAGAAGCGCTCCGACGACTCAAGGAAGAGAACGCTGAACTTAAAGAGCAACTCGCTCATGCTGTAAAAGGTGATCCTGCCCGATCGAGTTCTGGCAAGGGAAAAGATGCAAGTGGACTTATTGATGTTGGAGAGAGACTTTTATATCTTTCGCCTGACGAGCGAGAGGCGTTAGAGCGACAAATCAATGATCTCCTGACGCGCATCAACGCACACTTAGGATGAAGCTCTTTCGCTGAATCACAGATAGGACAATAACAGAAGGCACCACTTAATAATGGATCAGAAAAGCATTCGCGTACGGATTTATGGCACAGAGTACCCATTGCGCGTCGACGACGAGCAATTGACGTACAAAGCTGCGCAGCATCTCGATAGAATGATGACAGAAATGCACGGTCAGATACCGGATCAACCTCCGGTAACTCTTGCCGTTCTTTCCGCGCTGAATGTATCTGAATCGCTTTTTCACGAACAGAATGCTTCCCGAAATGTGCTAAAGCAGGCAGAGATGGACATCCGTTCTCTGTCGAAACAGTTAGACGATCTATTGGAAGGCTGATACCTTCGTATTGAAAAATAACCGCACTACTCCTGTCACAGACCACCGTTAAATAAGAACCAACACTTTCTTAACGGGAATCTCGCTCTTCTCATCAATTGCAGGCCTCATCCTTCGGGATTGGCACTGCCAACAGTGGAAGCAAAAGATGATAAGGCATTTACCCACTGTGTCTGTAAGGGTTCTTCTTGAAACCTTTGATCTGCAGGGGTAGTGCGGTTTTTTTATCAAGGCACTCAATATGAATATCGATCTCACACTCCTCATCCCCATGATCGCTTTGCTCTGTGCTGGTTTTCTCCTGCTTGGGTGGTTCATCAGTTCACGCATGGGGAAAAACAAAATTTCTGACGCCGAAGCCCGCGCATCGGAAATAGTGAAAGAAGCCGAAAAGAACGCCGCGAACATCAAGAAGGAAAAAGTTCTCGAAGCGAAAGACGAAATCATGCGACGAAAGCATGAGGTGGAACGGGAACTGAACAAGATGCGCAGCAAGCTCATCAATCAGGAAAAGCAACTCGCATCCAAGGAAGAATCCATCACCGCGCGCCTCGATGTGCTCAGTAGAAAAGAAGCCGGGGTCAAGGACCTCGAAGTCAAGCTTCAGAAGCAAGCACAGGTGATGGAGGAACAACAGTCTGAAATAAGAAAAGCAAAGGATCAACAGATCGAGCAATTGGAACGCATCTCCGGAATGTCACGCGATGAAGCAAAGAACCTTCTCATCGAATCTTTGATCAATGACGCTAAACTCCAGGCAGCGCAGCAGCTGAAAGAGATACGTGACGAAATGAAGGCTGTAGCGAAGCAGGAATCGAGACGGGTCATCCTGCAAGCGATTCAACGCACGGCATCGGATCATTCCGTTGAGACGACCGTGAGTGTCGTCAACCTGCAGAATGATGAAATGAAAGGACGCATCATCGGCAAGGAAGGACGAAACATTCGGGCATTCGAAGCTGCAACAGGTATCGATGTCATCGTCGATGACACGCCGGAAGCTGTGATTCTTTCCGGATTCGATCCGTTTCGTCGTGAAGTCGCGCGTATTTCCCTTGAGACACTCATGTCCGACGGACGAATTCATCCGGCACGCATCGAGGAAGTAGTGGAGAAGGTGCGCAAGGATCTGGAAGAAGAGTTGTTCCGCGTCGGGGAAAACACATTGTTGGATCTCGGCATTCATAATGCACACGCGGAAATCAAGCGGTATGTAGGAAGAATGAAGTACCGCTCAAGCTATGGGCAAAACCTTTTGCAGCACTCGGTGGAAGTCGCCTGGCTGTGTGGCATTATGGCGACGGAACTCAATCTCGATCCGAAACTCGCTGTACGCGCAGGCCTCTTTCACGATATCGGAAAGTGTGTGGATCGAAATATCGAAGGACCGCATGCCTTGCTTGGAATGGAGCTTGTCCGCAAATACCGCGAGCATCCCATTGTCATCAATGCCGTCGGAGCGCACCACGACGATATCGAAATGGAGTCGCCGTACGCACCCATCGTTCAGGCAGCAGACTCAATCAGCGGCGCTCGGCCGGGTGCGCGCAGGGAGTCACTCGAAGGATATATCAAGCGTCTCGAAAAGCTCGAATCCATTGCGAAGGGCTTTGAAGGCGTAGCGAAGACTTACGCCATTCAAGCCGGACGAGAAGTGCGCGTGATGGTTGAACACGACCGTATCGATGATGCGCTTTCCGATCAACTTGCAAACGACATTGCCGAAAAAATTCAGAAGGAAATGGAATACCCCGGGCAGATCAAGGTTACCGTCATTCGGGAGAAACGCTCTATCGCGTATGCGAAATAACGATGCGATAGCGTCAGAGCACAGTCGTTCGTACCACATTATCGGAATTACCGGAGGTATCGGAGTTGGGAAATCAACGGTTGGTGATGCCATCGGATCCCGATATCCCGTTCTCAACAGCGATGACATCGCGAAAGAGATTCTCGACGGCGATGAGATCGTTCAGGCCCAGGTGCGTGAAGTTTTCGGCGCGGAAGTTTTTATGAATGATGGAAAGGTGAACCGGCCTGCACTCGCATCGAAAGCATTCGAAAGCAAACGTGCGCTGGAATCGTTGAATCGTATCGTCCACCCGACTGCTATCGAACGTATTCGACGAGAAGCAGAATCTCTTTCGGGTGAAGGCGCACGATTCGTTTTCGTCGAATCAGCGCTCATCTACGAAGCGCGAATCGAGGGAGAGTTCGACTATATCATTTGCGTCACAGCACCGGATCACGTTGTCGTGGACAGAATGAGCCGCGTCGTTACCAAGAGTGAAATCGAGCGCCGCAAAGCGCTGCAACTTCCACAGGACAAAAAGGCGAGACGTGCCGACTTCGTTCTGAAAAATGATGGTTCGAAAGAGATGCTGCAGAAGAACGCACTGTTCATAGTCAGGTTGATAGAGGAGCTTTGCCGAGAAGTATGAATCTTCTCGAACGAGAACAAGCGACATTGATCCCGACGTACAGGCGACTGAATCTCCACATCACCCGCGGGGAAGGCGTATTCCTGTTCGAGCAGAGCGGGAAAAAATATCTTGACCTGTTCGGAGGCCTCGCGGTAAATCTTCTTGGTTATGGCCAGAGAAATGTTCTCGAAGCCATACAGGGGCAGATCAGAAACTACGTGCATCTCTCCAATCTTTTCCTTCAGCCTGCACAAATAGAATTAGCGGAGTCACTCAAGTCATTCTCCGGTTTCGATCGGATTTTTTTCTGTAACAGCGGCACGGAAGCGACGGAAGGCGCAATAAAACTTGTGCGTAAATGGGGAACAGCGTTAGGGAGATCCGCGCTCGTCGCCTTCCATGGAGGCTTCCACGGGAGAACGATGGGCGCGCTTTCGTTGATGGCTCAGGAGAAATACCGCGAGGGGTACGAACCTTTTCTCGATGATTGTCATCACCTCCCATTCAACGACGTTGAAGCGCTCGAGCGAAACATCGACGAAAACACCTGTGCGGTCTTTCTGGAATTCATTCAAGGCGAAGCAGGCATTATTCCGGCTTCGAATCATTTCATCGATACACTGAAAGATCTCCGGAAGAAATTCGGGTTCCTCGTCGTCGCTGACGAAATACAATCCGGTCTTGGACGGACCGGGAAGTTCTTTGCCTTCGATCATTGGTCATTTGAACCGGACGTCGTTCTTCTTGCAAAAGGTCTCGGTGGAGGACTACCTCTGGGAGCGATCTTAGTGCAAGAACATCTCTCCGACGTGTACGGATTAGGCAGACACGGTACGACCTTTGGCGGAAATCCCGTTGCATGTGCCGCAGGCAAGGCAGTGATTGACACGATTCGGAATGAACGGTTGATGGAGAGCGTTGTTCGTGTATCTGAATACTTCCTCGAGGCTTTGTCGAAACTGAAAGCGCGCTTCGATGACACGATTGTCGATGTGCGTGGTAAGGGGATGATGATGGCGATCGAGTTGAATTGCGATGCAGAACCGTTTATGCAGGAAGCACTTGAAAGGGGTTTGCTGGTAAACGTGACGCAGGGAAAAATCATCCGCCTGCTTCCGCCGCTCATCTTTACGGAAGATCATGCTGATGACGCTGTGAGGATTTTAACCGAAGCCTTTGCCTCGTTGAGCAGTGAACACACTCGTTCGGGCCAGACATGATTCTGCAAAGCGATGTCCTTGTAATCGGAAGTGGAATAGCAGGTTTGTTCTACACGCTCTCGATCGCTGATGAGCGAAAAGTGATTCTGGTAACGAAGAAGCAGACCTTCGAATCGAATACGAACTATGCACAAGGGGGAATCGCTTCAGTACTTGGATCGGACGACTCTTACGATTTACACATCCAGGATACTCTGAACGCAGGCGACGGCTTATGCAATCGTGAGATTGTCGAAATGGTAATTCGCTCTGGACCGGAAGCAGTGAAACGACTCATCGAATACGGAGTCCGGTTTACTATAGAGAAGGACCAACTGGACTTAGGAAGGGAGGGAGGGCATTCACGCAACCGCATTGTCCACGCACTTGATCTGACCGGTCGAGAGATTGAGTATGCACTGGTTTCGCAAGTGCGCCATCACCCGAACGTCACGCTCCTCGAAAACCACATGGCCGTCGATCTCATCACGAATAGAAATCTCTTAGATAAGGGTAGCGCACCGATGAACGGATGTTGTTGGGGTGCGTATGTATTGGATAATGAGAATCACGTCGTGAAAACGTGCGTCGCATCGACGACTGTTCTGGCAACGGGCGGATGCGGCATGGTGTATCGTCACTCGACCAATCCCTCGATCGCAACAGGCGACGGCATCGCAATGGCGCACAGAGCGGGTGCTGCTATCGCCAATATGGAATTCATCCAGTTTCACCCGACGACGCTCTATCATCCTTCTGCGCGTTCGTTTCTCATTTCTGAGGCTCTGCGTGGAGCAGGCGCAGTACTACGTAACAAAAGCGGCGAGCGGTTCATGCCTCATTATGACAGGCGCGAAGAGCTTGCACCGCGTGATATCGTTGCCCGCGCGATCGACGCTGAACTGAAAAAGCGTGGTGACGACTGCGTGTATCTCGATATGACGCACAGAAGCAGTGATGAAATCAGGAATGCATTCCCCAACATTTACGAGAAGTGCCTTTCGGTAGGAATAGACATCGCGCATCAAAGGATACCGGTCGTTCCGGCTGCGCATTATTGCTGTGGCGGAGTCGTCAGCGATGCGGATGCATACTCCACACTTGAGGGTTTGCTCGTTGTCGGTGAGGTCTCGATGACAGGACTTCACGGCGCGAATCGCCTCGCGAGCAATTCGCTTCTCGAAGCTGTCGTGTTTGCTCGGAGAGCCGCCGAGACGACCCTTCGCTCGAAGCCGATGACGCCGCCTGTTGACCGCGTCAGGCAATGGGATGAAAGTGGGACGGATAACTCGGAAGAGTGGATCCTCATTTCGCACAATCGCAGAGAACTCCAGTCATTGATGTGGGACTACGTCGGCATCGTTCGCTCCACGCTGCGTCTTGAGCGTGCCCATCGCCGCGTAGTACTGCTCTTCGACGAAGTTGACCGCTTTTACAAAAAGACTCGCATCAACGAGGAACTGCTCGAATTGCGAAATCTCACTCTTGCGGGGCGATTGATTATCGAAAGCGCACTTCTCAGGAAAGAAAGCAGGGGGCTTCATTACACGACGGACTATCCTGCGTCAGATGAAAAATATGTTCGGGATACTGTTCGTTCTAAAACAACAGGCTGGATGAACATCTAAAGCACCTTCCGTTCTCATTAAACTCCATTTACTTCCGACAACAACATTCCATGAACGATCATCACGCAAGCGACTTCGCACCGATCACGGTATCAGAACTTACCGGATCGATCAAGACGGTACTTGAGGAATCCTTCCGGGACGTCTTCGTTGTCGGCGAACTCTCCAATGTTCATCGGCACGGATCGGGACATGTGTACTTTACGCTGAAAGATGAACGCGCCCAGTTGTCCGCAGTTATGTTTCGAGGAAACGCTGCGTCGCTTTTCTTCCGGCCGGTCGATGGAATGGAAGTCATCTGTCGAGGGAGCCTCACTGTTTATGAACCACGCGGCAATTACCAACTCGTCGTTCGCGAAATGCACCCCCGTGGGGAAGGTGCGTTGCGAGCGGCATTCGAAAGAGTAAAAAGGAAGCTTCATTCGGAAGGACTGTTCGACGAAGAAAGAAAGAAACCGCTTCCGGAGTATCCTCAGGTCGTTGCGCTCGTGACTTCAGCAACGGGCGCAGCAATAAAAGATATGCTGAGTGTCATTCAGCGGAGAAATGCATCGGTGCAACTGATTCTCGTTCCCGTACAGGTTCAGGGCCCAGGAGCAGCAGAAGATATTGCGCTTGGAATAGAACGATGCAACAGGTATGGTTCCATCGACATCATCATCGTAGGGCGAGGAGGAGGAAGCATTGAAGACCTTTGGGCATTCAATGAAGAACGCGTCGCTCGTGCAATCGCAAATTCCCGTATCCCGGTCGTATCGGCGGTCGGCCATGAAGTCGATTTCACCATTGCGGATTTCGTGGCTGATCTGCGCGCGGCAACGCCTTCCGTTGCCGGCGAACTTGTCGTTCCATCTTTGCGGGAGACCAGACAACAGCTTCGCGATGTTTCTTACACGCTCCGGAAATTTGTAGATTTTCGCATGGAGCAAGCCCGCTCGCATCTCTCACATCTTCGTATGCACCGATCTTTAACCCGTCCAGCCGATAGACTGGAATCCACGCTTCAAACACTCGATCAGTTAACCGCGGATATCCATCACCGCAGTTCATTATCTGTCGAACGCGCAACGTCATCGGTTGAGATCTTGCGGGAGCGGTTCATTGCACATGATCCGACACGCATCAAGAAATTGGGATATACGCTCATCCGTTCGAACGAAGGGATCATTCATTCAAAAGCCGAATTGGGAACCGAAAAAACCTTGCGAGTAGAGTTTCATGACGGTGAAATTTCCGTTGAACGAATCGATCCTTCCATCGAACCATGACAAAAGGGAAAAAGAATAGCTTCGAAGATTCGCTGAATCGTCTTCAGGCGATCGTCGATGAGATGGATGCCGAGCACACGACTTTGGAGAAGACGCTCACGCTGTATGAAGAAGGTTTGACACTTCTTCAAGAATGCGCGGAGCAGTTGAATGGTGCAAGAAAGAGACTTCTCGAACTGAAGGAACGCGCCGATAAGACCTTTTTACTCCTGGAAACTGAAGACCCAATCTGAATCAACGTATGACCGATAATCTTTTCGAATCGATCCATTTCCCTGAAGACCTTCGGAAGCTCCAAGTCAATCAATTGCGCCAGGTATGTTCTGAGATGCGCGAATATCTTGTCGATGCCGTGTCCCAAACGGGAGGGCATCTCGGCGCCGGTCTCGGTACGGTTGAGTTAGCGGTCGCACTTCATTATGTCTTCGACACTCCGGACGATAAACTTGTCTGGGACGTCGGCCACCAAGCATATCCGCACAAGATGCTGACGGGACGCAAAGAAAAGATGTACACGATGCGGCAATTCGGTGGGATAAGCGGTTTTCTAAAACGGTCGGAAAGCGATTACGATACCTTCGGAGCCGGGCACGCAAGTACAGCGATCTCCGCAGCACTTGGGATTGCGACGGCTCGTGACTTCGATGGGAAAGATTTCAAGGTTGTTGCGATTGTCGGTGATGGTTCGATGACCGGCGGAATGGCCTATGAAGCGATGAACAACGCAGGTCTGTTGAAGAAGAACCTGATCGTCGTCCTGAACGACAACCAGATGGTCTCACTCTCATCGATGACGCCGAAGCTCTGGTCCCTCCACGAGTACTTCAACGAAGCGCTCACGCATCCGACATACAACAAGTTCAAAGCGAATGTCTGGGACCTTACCGGTAAGCTTGATACATTCGGTGACAGGCTGCGCACCGTAGCACAGAGTTTGGAAAAGGGAATCAAGTCCATCATCACCCCGGGGATGTTATTCGAAGCGTTGGGATTTCGGTATTTCGGTCCGTTCAACGGACATAACATTGTGAAGCTTGTCGAGATACTTCAGCATATCAAGAACCTGCCCGGACCGATACTTCTCCATCTCAGCACGGAGAAGGGGAAAGGCTACGAACCGGCAGAAAAAGATGTCACACGTTTGCATGGAGTCACGCCTTTTGACAAAGTCACCGGCAAGTCTCCGAGTTCTTCCGGACCTCCTTCGTACACGTCGGTGTTCGGTAATACGATGGTTGAAATCTGTAAGTCGAACTCCAAAGTCGTAGGCATAACCGCGGCTATGCCAGACGGTACTGGCCTTACCATACTCCAGAAAGCGATGCCGGAGCGGTTCTTCGACGTTGGTATCGCTGAGGGGCATGCAGTCACCTATGCCGCCGGCATGGCATCGGAAGGCTATATCCCGGTTGTTGCTGTTTACAGCACGTTCCTTCAACGTGGATTCGACCAGATCATTCATGATGTATGCCTTCAGCAATTGCCTGTTGTCTTCGTCATGGATCGCGGAGGTCTCGTCGGCTCTGACGGTCCTACCCATCATGGTGTCTTCGATCTTGGGTACATGCGCATGATCCCGCACATGATAATCATGGCACCGAAAGATGAGCAGGAACTGCGCGACATGTTGTTCACATGCATCGAATATCGCGAGGGACCGATTGCATTGCGCTATCCAAGAGGGAATGCGATCGGTGTTCCATTGCGCAGCGGATTTCAGAAGCTTTCAATAGGGAAGGGAGAGATTCTGAAGGAAGGAGAGACGGTCGCACTTATAGGCATTGGAAACATGGTGATGCATGCGCTGAAGGCTGCAGATCTGCTCACGCACAGCGGTATCAATGCCGCGGTCGTCAACATGCGTTTCGTCAAGCCGCTCGATACGGAATTGATCAAGCGTCTTGCTCAATCGTACCGACATTTCGTAACCGTCGAAGACAACGTCGTGCATGGAGGTTTTGGCAGCGCCGTGGCGGAATGTCTTCACGAGAATCGATTGAGCGACGTAGAGTTACACGTTCACGGAATCCCGGATGAATTCATCGATCACGGAACGCAGGAGGAATTGTATCGCAGCATCGATCTTGATCCTCTGGGCATTGCGCGAAAAGTTGGACAAGTCTTGGGAATCGAGCTTGCAATGGAGATGGAACATGTTTGATGAGCAGGAATCAGAATAATGAACCCTATCCGTCTCGGGATTATCGGTGCAGGGTCCATCGCCCAAACGGCACACCTTCCGGTCGTCAGTCGCATGACCGACTTTCAACTCGTCGGTATCTGTGACACGGACCGAGCGAAAGCACGAAGCGTCGCCGAGCACTATCGAATGGATGTTGTGTCAAGCGACTACAACGAGTTTCTGGAACGCCCGGATATCGATGCTGTGATCGTCGCCACGACGACGGATACACATCATCCTATCGGACTGGCGGCACTTGCTGCGAACAAACACGTATTGATCGAGAAACCGCTCGCTCGGACGTACAAGGAAGCAGTGGAGTTATCAAACGCATCAGCCACCATCGACAGGGTTTTAATGGTCGGCATGAATCATCGCTTCCGGCAGGATTCCACAACTCTGAAGAATCTCATCAGGCACGGTGAGTTGGGACAGATATACATGGTGAATGCGGGATGGTTGAACTATCAGAGTTCAGCGCAGAGCTGGCTGAAGAAACGCGAACGTGCCGGCGGAGGAGTATTGATCGATTTAGGAATCGTCATGATCGATCTTGTGCTCTGGCTCATGGATTTTCCGAAAGTGCAATCCGTCTCGTCAACACTTTACCACCATAAAACGAAAGGCGTGGAAGATTCCGCAAGTTGTTTCTTCCGACTTGAGAACGACGCTTCAGTCAGTCTTTCAGTCAGTTGGTCGGCAACGTTAGAGAAGCAGCAATACTATCTCGACATCATCGGATCGAAGGGAAGTGCGAGCGTCAATCCTTTGGTAATCCATAAACTGATCGCAGGCGCGCCGGTCAACGTTACGCCCGTACTTCCGGATTCTGCCACGAGCATCTTCCGACGATCGTATGAACATGAGCTTCGCCATTTTGCAGGCGCGATTCGAAAGCACCATCCCGTCATTTCCACTGCAGAAGAAGCAGCGAGGAGGATGAAGCTTGTCGATGCAGCGTATAAATCGGCACAGAAGAAAAAGGAAGTTCTTGTTCCGTAATGGCATTCCGATGCGGAAACGATCCGGCTGTTTGCATCATGCGCTGATCGTTCTTGCTCTTGCTGTATGGCCCTTGTCGGTCGCATCGAGCGGCGTCGGTATTCCCGATGAGGAAACCAGGGAGACACTTTCCAGTGGCATCACTTACGCATACAAATACTACACGAAGAAGCGTTGGTCTGTCCACACGCTTCATGTTGATCTAAAGAATCCGAAGAACTCCCTTGCCGTGGGAAAGGGGCTTGAGAACATCGCCGGCTTGGAAAGACTCCATAGCATCGCGCATCGTTACGACAGTACGAACCGATTCGGATCGGTCATCGCTGCAGTGAACGCAAATTTCTGGCGGGCAGGTTCACTTCATCCCATGGGGCCAACTGTTTCCGGCGGCACACTCATCATCGGCGAGAAGCACAGGAACTGGTCGGCGTTTGCGATCACGGAATCGAAGAAAATGTTCATGGGGAATTACTCGTTCGTTCATTCGTTGCATTCGCGCTATGGGGACATTCCTGTGGCGAACTACAACTGGCGTCGCGATTCCGCCTCCGTAGTCGTCTATACTCCTTTTTACGGTACGAGTCTTCCGTTCATCGACACGTCGGGAATTTATATCGCCTCGAAGGATACGATTACCGATGAATCCGAAATCGAAGCTGGGATCAACGCGACAATCGATTCACTGCTCCTTTCGAATCCTGAGAGCGGCACGTTGAAGGTGCAGTTCCGGTATTTAGCATTGCCGAACACGAACGATAGATTGCTCTGTCAGGTCACGTTCATCGATACAGGCGTCGTCGCGATTCCACACGATGGAGGAGTGATTTCATTCGGACATGGGAGCTTTCCGTTGTTCTTTTCACTCTTCGTCGGCGATACGTTTTCGCTTTCGTCATACACGGAGCCTGTCGTGCCTGAGCCGATCGTACACATGATATCCGGAACACCTCGGCTTGTGCGCGACGGTCGTGTGAGTGTTGAATGGCAGGAAGAGGGCTTGAGAAAAATGACGTTCGTTACGCGTGGCTATGCACGGACAGCGATCGGAGTGAACAAGGACGGAACATCCGCAATCATCGTGACCGTCGAGCCGACGAGTCGCAAGAGGCGAAGGAAGGGAATTTCACTGAACGATCTCGCTAAACTCATGATCGAGCGAGGAGCGTATCAGGCAATGAACCTCGACGGCGGGAGTTCAGCGACGATGGCCATCGCTGGCCGCACCGTATCACATGCGGGTGGCAATGGACTCAGCAGAAAAATCTCGACGGCATTGCTCGTCGTTCGCAATGAAGAGCGTGACAGCAGCAGAGCGACGCATTCATGGTGACTGCCTTCGATGTGCGGATGATGCGGAAGTGCTTGTCGCTTGCCACAAAGGGCGGGAGAAGCGTAGAGCCAAATCCACTTGTTGGATGCGTTATAGTGAAGGATAATCGCATTGTTGGAACAGGATGGCATAGAAAATTCGGTGGTCCTCATGCAGAAAAAATAGCGTTGGATCGATCGAGTGATGCCGCTCATGGAAGCACGTTGTACGTAAACCTTGAGCCGTGCAATCATTTCGGGAAAACGCCACCCTGTACTGATCCCATAATCGCATCGGGAATAAAGCGTGTCGTTATCGGGATGAAAGACCCTAATCCAATCGTGAGCGGGAAAGGAATAATGCGATTGCGTGAAGCGAAGATCGAATGTGAGGTCGGTGTTCTCGAAGAGGAGTGTCGAAGACTCAATGCACGCTTCGTTGTCAACATGGTTCACAGCAGACCATATGTAATCCTCAAAGTCGCGCAAACTTTGGATGGATTCATCGCCACGGTTAAGGGACAGTCGAAGTGGATTACATCAGAAGATTCACGCAAACACGTTCACGAACTTCGTGCATCCGTCGATGCCATTCTTGTAGGCGCAAATACAGTTAGAATGGATAATCCTTCATTGACGGTTCGATATGGTATCGGAGAAAATCCAGTGCGCGTCGTGCTCTCGTCGAGTTTGAAATTCAAAGCGAAGAGCGAGATTTTCTCTCAAGATGCAGTGTCGATTGTTCTCACCACCGAGGAAGCATTGCGGGCAAAGCAGAAATTCGTTCAAGAGCTGAGAAACTCTAATACGGAATTCGTCCCACTGAAGAGGACCGGACAGATCAGTATCGCAAGAGTTCTGCAGGAGCTTTACAGGCGAGGTATCAAATCACTCCTGATCGAAGGAGGAAGGAGTGTTTTTTCGTCATTCGTTCAAGCAGGGTATGTTGACCGCTTCGATGTATTTGTAGCTCCAGTCATCATCGGTCAGGGATTGTCTCCGTTCGACAGAATGAATGCACGATCTTTGGAGAATGCCTACCGCACACGAAAAGCTATGATATCGGATTCGGGGAATGACGCTCATTTTATCATCCATAATCTGGAGTAAACATGTTCACAGGGATCGTTGAAGAAGTTGGGAGAATTCGTTCCACAGAGGTGTTCGGTCGTGGTTCACGATTGATGATCGAAGCCTCGCGATGCACACCGGAGCTCTCGATTGGAGACAGCATTGCAATCAATGGTGTATGTCTCACAGCAGTCAGCTTTCACGGTGATGCATTTTTCGTCGAAGCAGTTGAGGAAACATTGCGAAAGACGAATCTCGGACAGCTTCACCAGGGGAGTCGTGTCAATTTAGAACGCCCGCTTAGAGTCGGCGACAGGCTCGGCGGACACTATGTACTCGGTCACGTCGATGAGACAGCAACAATTACTCGTATCGAACAGCGTGAGGAGAGTTGGTGGTTTGGAGTTCAGCTTCCGGACGCAAGTCGTTCATTGATCATCCCCAGGGGTAGCGTCTGTATCGATGGTGTAAGTTTAACTATCGCTGAAAAGGAATCAGACACCTACTTCATTTCGATCATCCCCTACACTTTCGAGCACACGATATTTCACTCATACAAGAAAGGCTCGATTGTGAATGTTGAATACGACGTCATCGGGAAATACGCGTTGAACCTTCTGAAGCCTGACTGAGTCGGTCAGCGCTTCGCCCGGTCCACGACATCATAGATTCTCTGCAACGTTTTTTCGGCAGCGATATCCCAATCGAATCCTGCAGCCCATTCCAATGCATTCATTGCTAAGGTCTTTCTCATATCCGGATTCGTAAGCAGGAAATCCATTTTCTCAGAAAGGGCATCTACGTCGCCATAAGGATAGAGCAACCCTGTCTCTCCATCCTTAACCGAATCCCGTAGTCCCTGAACGTCTGCTGCGATGACTGGAGCACCGCAGGCATTTGCTTCAATGACGGTGAGACCCCAGCCTTCCTTGCTGGATGTATTGACGACGAAATTCGCTTTGTGAAGAAGAGGCGTTTTATCCTCCTCGCGAACGAACCCATGAAAAGTGACAGAGCGGTTGAGGTTCATCTCACGAACGATATTCTCCAAGCGACCCCTGTCATCACCATCGCCAATGATATCGAGCATCAAGTTTGGATGCGACGGTAAGAGCCGTTGCAAAGCTGCCAAGAGATGGTGAACGGATTTGTACTTTTTCAATCTACCGAAATATGCGATTCGATCGGGTTCGAATCGTTCGGATTCCGGTGGGTAGTACGTTTGCTTGTTAACGCAATAATTGATCACGTGGATTTGGCTCTCTGGAAATCCCCAAGCGATGTATTCCTTCTGCGTACTCGGTGAACCGATGACGAAGAGTACCCGCTTATATACGGGCTTAATGAGCCTTTCGAAGAGATAAACGTACAGAGCGAAAGGGAAGGCCGTCTCAAGGAAAATGCTCTTACCGAAAAGGTGATGAGTGACGGCAAGAACCGGTTCGCGAACGAATAGCGGAGTGAAGAACGGAATCTTGTTGATATCATCGATAATGACGTCGTAGCGCTCTTTGCGAAAACGCTTGAAGTAGAACCAAGGGACAATGTAGTTGA
Source organism: uncultured Chromatiales bacterium (assembly GCA_964448285.1). Taxonomy (GTDB): domain Bacteria; phylum Bacteroidota; class Ignavibacteria; order SZUA-365; family SZUA-365; genus CAYUWG01. The sequence goes on along the minus strand of CAYUWG010000004.1, from coordinate 36,002 downwards.
AGAAGTTTCTGCCACCAGCCCGAATAATCCGGATGCCATTTTTCTCCTCCTCACGCGATGCACCTGAGAATGCATGGCAGAAGAGTGTGACGCGATGACCCATTGCTGCGATCCGTTCAAAGATTTCATGAAGATGAACTTCAGCGCCACCTGCAAGAGGATTACTCCGATCCTGCCAATTCAGGACGAGGATATTCAGCGTTCTTCTTTCCAATGTATCGGACTACGGTTTGACAGCGATGATTCCAACGGAAAGCGAAGTGTTGATTTGCACGGATGAGCCTTCCAGTTTCTGGCGAAACCTGAGTCGCAGTTTTTGTGTCGCTGAAGAAAGTCTTGGATAAAGTGGTAGCCTCAGTCCAAATTTTAGCCCTGCTTCACGGATCATGCGGTAGAAAAGGCTTGGGACCATCCATTCACCGTAGGTCTTGACATGCTGTAAATTCAGCGTCCGTATTTTCGATTCCAATTCCGACGCAGAGAACTCACGCTCCCAACCGGCGAACCATGCATTGAATGCTATCAGGATGTGTTTGATGATGGTATAAACATGCCACCGTTGTGGTACATCAATGACAAGAAAACCTCCGGATTTGAGGACGCGCACGTTCTCTTCGAGTAAATGCGTTGCACTTGGTTCACGGAAGTGTTCAAGCAAGCCTTGGTGAAAAACGACATCGAACGAACCGTCCGGGAATGGCAATCGAAAAGCATCACCACCGATAACGAATGCTTGTGCTGCGTCAGGTTTGTTGCTTCGAAGTATGTGTAAGGAATTCTTCGAATAATCGAGAAGAAAAAGCTTCGCACCATCATCGCACATATAGAAACTGTCACGCCCGGTACCTGCGCCAATTTCCAATACGCGCTTGTTATGAAGAGATGTAACCGAAGCAAGGTTCTTTCTGATGCGATCAGAATTAGGATAAACCTCGGATAGATTCGACTTTCGCGCCCAGAACGATTCCCAATTGCGTTTGGTCGATTCCTTCATATAATAAATATTATGTAAAGTTATCGGACTTTTGAGATAGGCAGTAGCGGTATTGACATACGCATATTACCGGACTGCGAAGACTGCCAGTACTCCCCTGTCACTCTACCAGCGCCAACGACTATGATGTATGCTGTTCCGGAAACCTTCAGGCCTTTAGTTCCGCGAACAGGATCGATACGTACCTGGCCATTCGGTTGAATCGTGAGTTTGTCACTTGCAATGAGTCCGCCTTCGTCGGAGAAGTACTTGATGTTCACGTTAACCGGACGAATGCTCTCAACGTTCGTGATGATGATTTGGCTATTGATCGCTTTGTCGCTCACAAAATTCTGACAGAGAAGGTTGTCCGTTCCTTCCGCTGAAACTGCAGGAGCCATTGTGAACTTCTCATTCTTTGCACCGCTTTTGCTCATGACGATGAACTGCGCTGCGATATTTCCACCATCGGTCTCGATCTTCAGCGTTCCATTGAACTCTGGATTCTGATTCAACATGTGTTGATAAGCGTTCACATACTGCGCAGGTTGGAACTGTAATTTTCCAAATGGTGTCAGTGTTTCGAACCTCTCGTAAACCAATCGTCCGTCCTCGTGATGGATCGAAACCTTAATGTTTGGCCCAATTCCATCGACATCGGTGATGATAAGACGTGAGTCGAGATTTGCAGGATCCGATTGAAAATTGTTGACTACGAGCTTCGGTCCCGGTTCTATGACCTGCGAACGAATCGAGGTGGATATCAGTGCAGTGAAAAGAAGAAGTGTGAGCAAAAGGGGTCGGTTCATATGTTTCTCCATTGAGTTAGGTCAAAAGCTTGCAGAATCTACGGTATTACTGACTCTTGTCAAAGATGTGATCGCTTAGTTGCCAGTCCGTGAGGCATTCGAATTTTCTTTACGACAATCCGAGTTTTCCTTAAGATGATTCCGTATCAATAAGCTGAACAGAAATATTTGAACCGTTAACAGTCTTTCCGTACAATGACGAAGGAAATCAGTCGGATGCTATCATGTCACTCTTCTTTCGCTCAAACATCATAGGCCTCCTTATCGCCCTGTCTGTGACCGCGATGGCACAGCAAAAGAAAGTCACCGTCATAACGATCAACGGCTCAATCAATCCTGCATCCGCCTCATATGTTCATGACGCACTCTCACACGCACAAAAAGAGCGGCATCTCGCCTTGATTCTTCAACTCAACACGCCCGGAGGCTTGCTCCAATCGACTCGCAATATCGTCTCGGATTTTCTCTCGGCATCGATCCCGGTTATCGTCTTTGTCAGCCCTCGTGGAGGTCAAGCGGCATCGGCGGGCGCGTTCATTACACTGTCGGCACACGTCGCAGTCATGGCACCGGGAACGAACATCGGAGCGGCGCATCCCGTTACGATGAGCGAAGGTGAAAACACGGATGATTCGACGAACATCATGATGACAAAAGCGACGAACGATGCAGCAGCTTTCGCGCGAACGATCGCTGAAAAGAGAGGTCGGAACGTCACGTGGGCTGAAGAGTCGGTTCGCAAGAGTTCTTCGTTGACGGAACGGGAAGCGCTCGATTTGAACGTGATTGACTTTGTCGCCGATAATATCGAGGACCTGATCCGTAAACTCGATGGGTATTCCGTAGAGACCGTCGATGGCAAAGTGATTCTCTACACGGATGACATCGAGGTCGAATACACCGAAATGACCTTCAAAGAAAAATTCCTTGACACGCTCAGCGATCCTAATATCGCTTACATCCTCATGATGCTTGGCATCTATGGGTTGTTCTTCGAGTTGTACAATCCCGGATCCATTTTTCCGGGTGTCGTCGGTGGGATTTGTCTCATCCTTGCATTCTATTCGCTCAATACCTTGCCTGTAAATTACGCGGGCATCGCTCTCATCTTTTTCGGTATCGTCCTTTTCGTTCTTGAAATAAAAGTCGTCAGCCATGGCGTATTGTCCATCGGTGGTGTCGTTTCGCTGTTCCTCGGATCACTCATGCTGTTCCAAACTCCGACCGGAGTTGAGTTCTTCGAAGTATCGTTATCGGTCATTCTAAGCGTGACACTTTGCACCGCTGCTTTTTTCCTTTTCATTGTAGGAAAAGGCGTAGCAATAATGAAGAGGAAACCTACTACGGGATATGAAGGCCTTATAGGTGAAACAGGTGTTGTCATCGATACATGTAATCCGATTGGTCGCATTACGGTTCATGGCGAATACTGGAAAGCTCGAGCAGCCGGCAAGATGATCGAGCAAGGTACTCAGGTTGCGGTTGTCGCGGTCAAAGATATGGTCGTAACAGTCGAACCAACCGATGATTCACAAACATCAATAACTCAATTGTAGGAGTCTCTATGGAAAACGGATTTAGCGTTTTCAGCGTCATAGTACTGTTCTTTCTCTTTCTATTGGCAAGCGCGATACGAATCTTGAGAGAGTATGAGAGAGGCGTCATTTTTCGACTCGGAAGATTAGTCGGTTCGAAAGGCCCCGGATTGATCCTTCTCATTCCTCTCGTCGATAAAATGGTAAAGGTAAGCCTTCGAACGATCGTGCTCGACGTTCCGCCACAAGATGTGATCACTCGTGATAATGTCTCTGTGAAAGTAAGCGCCGTCGTGTATTTCCGGGTCCTCGATGCATCGAAGGCGATTGTGGAAGTGGAAAACTTCCTTTTTGCGACAAGCCAGCTTTCGCAAACCACGTTGAGGAGCATTTTAGGGCAATCTGAACTGGACGAGCTGCTCGCTGAGCGGGAAAAGATAAACAAGCAATTACAAGAGATCATCGATAATCAAACGGAGCCTTGGGGGATTAAGGTAAGTCTCGTCGAAGTGAAGCATATCGATCTTCCGCAAGAAATGCAGAGAGCGATGGCAAAACAAGCCGAGGCGGAGCGGGAACGCAGGGCGAAAGTCATCGCTGCTGAAGGTGAATTCCAGGCATCTCAGAAACTCCGTGAAGCCGCTGACGTGCTGTCTCAGAATCCGGCTGCCCTACAACTCCGGTATCTTCAAACACTGACCGTCGTTGCAGCCGAAAACAACTCAACGACGCTCTTCCCCATTCCAATTGACTTAATCACACCCTTTCTCGATATGGTCAAAAAGAAATAATCACAATTCTTCTTGGAGCATATCGTGATGCTCCATTTGTGAATCGTCGGTTTAACCTTTACGCTTCGGTTCTGAAGACAGGGATTTCTGTTCTACGAATGTTAACCGTAATCGAGTCTTCCGGGCTCTCGTGAAATTCCCCAACTCGTCAGTAGTGAAGAGCTTCTTCAAACGTCTTCGCTCTATGGACATCTCACCAATCTCAGCAGCGACAAGAATTGTGATGCTGGAGTAATAGACCCAGATCGCAATAGCAGCGAGCAATGCATACGGTCCATAGATTCTTCCAATACTCCAGAGATTCGAAACGTAGTATCCGAACAGCACCTTCGCCGTGCTCCAAAAAAATGCGCCCCACATGCTCGATATAAATATCGACCGCAACGACAATCGCTTGTCAGGAATCATCAGGAACATGATGCAGAAGACGAAGAAACTTATCAGTACAGATGTTGCTCCAGTGAGAATCTGGTCTATAAGCCAATTCCTCTGTAATTCCATCAAGAGGTCGCTCTCAATGAACTGGATAAATGCAACGCTGTAAAGAAGTATCGTGACGACAAGTAAGCATATCCCTATCAGCGTTAGCAGCGTGATGTCCCTGAGTTTTGAGAGCAGGAGATTCTTCGTGTCTTTGATATTGTAAATCCTGTTCAGCACGGTTCGGACAGTCGCAAACAACGCCGATCCGGTCCATATCAAACCGATTGCTCCGACGATGCCCGCAATGTGAGAGCCACTAATGAATTCCTTCACTACTCCGAGCGTCAGTTCCTTCAACTGATCTTTTTGAACAGGGAAAAGTTCAAGTGAGTCGATGTATGATTCAATCGTTTGAAATGCAGACTCAGAATCCAGGTAAAGTCCCAGGATGTAGAATACAATCAGAATCAAAGGGATGAAGCAAAGCAAAGTATTGAATGCGATTGCACCTGCGGAAAGGAAGATATGATTGTCCTCCATGCGCTCAACGATGCGCACTGAGTACATCCAGGATTGTTTTACCCACCGGAATGAAAGCGCACTTCTTACAATCTTACTCCCCTTCGAGAAGATAGTCCTTACGACATTCATGATTCAAGAATAGATGGTAAGCTGTTTTCATATAAACGGTTAAGCTCATCTATCGGAACACTGATATCGCTCCCTATTTGAAGCGATGATCCGCCCACTTCACCGATTCTTTGGATAGGCACCATCTGGTCGCGAAAGAAACGCTCACATCGCTCAGCATCGGTTGGTGATACGGAAATCACGGCACGCGATTGCGATTCTCCGAAGAGCAGTGCGTCTTTTCTCATTGTCGTTGGTAAATCAACACGTGCTCCTAACCCAAGTGTGAAGCAGCTTTCGGCAAGACATACCGCAAGACCGCCGTCGGAAACGTCATGCGCACTTCGAATGAATCCTTCGCGTATCGCGTGCACAAGGACACTGATGACCTTCCTCTCTTCATCGGTATCGATAAACGGCGCATCGGCGCCGAGGATGCCATGCATGACCGAGAGGTATTCGGAGCCGTTAAAGTCGTCCCGGTTTTCACCAAGCAGGTAAATGATATCTCCTTCCGACTTGAAGTGTGATGTCGTGATATGTTCGATGTCTTCAATCAAGCCAAGCATTCCGATTGTGGGAGTTGGAAATACAGCGCCATCCGGATTCTCGTTGTAAAAGCTCACGTTGCCACCTGTGACAGGCGTATCCAAAATGCGGCACATGTCTCCCATGCCACGACATGCTTCTGTAAACTGATAGTAAATCTCTGGCTTGAAAGGATTTCCGAAATTGAGGCAGTTCGTAATCGCAACTGGAAGTGCTCCGCTGCAAGCAACATTGCGCGCGGATTCAGCGACTGCGATCAGTCCTCCGTTATACGGATTGAGATACACGTAGCGCGCATTACAATCTGTCTTAACGGCAATCGCCTTCCTTGTCCCCTTTATTCGGATCACTGCAGCATCACTACCCGGGCCTACCGATGTATTCGTCCTCACTGTCGAATCATACTGCTCGTAAACCCACTTCCGCGATGCGACGTTTGGCGATGCAATCAGTCTTTTCAGTACCGTATTCATGTCGTCAGGTATTGGGATTGAATCCGGTGAGAACCTGGCATTAGCATCTAAATACTCGGGCCGCCGAGTTTCACGTTTATAGACCGGTGCTCCTCCGCCTAATACCAGAGTTTCGGCGGGAACGCGGGCTTTCACTTCGCCGTCTTTCTGCACGGTAACAATTCCGTCTTCCGTCACAGTGCCGATGGTAATTGCGTGCAGGTCCCATTTTTCGAAAATCTCATTGACCCGCTTTTCGCACCCTTTCTTCGCCACAACCAACATCCTCTCCTGAGATTCTGAGAGAAGAATCTCGTAAGCCGTCATTCCTTCTTCGCGCGTTGGGACCAGATCCAAGTTGATCGACATCCCGCTTTTACCCTTGGCTGACATCTCACAGGTCGAACAAGTAATCCCGGCAGCCCCCATATCCTGAATTCCTACGACAAGATCTTCCTTGATTATCTCAAGCGTCGCTTCAAGAAGAAGTTTCTCGGTAAAGGGATCGCCGACCTGCACCGAAGGACGTTTCGCTTCTGATTCTTCGGAAAGATTTATCGAAGCGAACGTTGCGCCGTGAATCCCATCCCGGCCGGTAGATGCGCCGACGATCATCACGGGATTTCCTTCGCCTTTCGCGGTAGCCGAAATAACCTGGTCGTGTTTTACGATACCGACGGCCATTGCATTCACCAAAGGATTCCCTGCATAGGCATCATCGAAGTACACTTCGCCCGCGACCGTTGGAACGCCAAAACAATTTCCGTAGTGACTGATGCCACGAACGACGCCTTTCACCAGATACTGGACTCGCTTGTTATAAGGATTTCCGAAGCGCAAGGAATTGCACGCTGCGATAGGGCGTGCACCCATCGTAAAGATATCGCGCAGAATTCCGCCGACACCTGTAGCGGCACCTTGAAACGGTTCGATTGCTGAAGGGTGGTTATGACTTTCTATCTTGAAGGCGATAGCGAGTCCATCACCGATATCAACGAGGCCTGCGTTCTCCTCCCCTGCTCCAACGAGAAGCCTGCCTCCTGACCGTGGGAGTGTCTTCAGTACGGCAATCGAGTTTTTGTAGCTGCAGTGTTCGCTCCACATCACGCTGTACATTCCAAGCTCTGTATATGTCGGCGTTTGATTGAGAATGGAACAGATCTCCCAATACTCATCAGAGGAGAGGCCCAATTCGATTGCCAGTGCTTCGTTTACTTCAGGTTCAAAAACAAGAACATCGCTGCTTGAGGTGTGTGTCATTCAAATGCCTTAGTGAAAAAAGAGAAGACCTTGCTTTGCATTGAAAGCAAAATACGGAGGCACACACTCCCATGAAAAGTACGTCCATCCAGTATGCGTGTGATACACACTTCTGAAATACGGAACTCGCGCGACCGCATGACCGCGCTGCGTCGGTTTGGATATTCCTCAGAACATGTAGGAAGCGCTTACGATCGTTCTGCGACCAAGAAGCGATCCACCAAAAATCTGGTAGTGCTTTCTGTCGAGAAGATTCGAGATGGAGATGTTTATTGAAACGTTCGACATGATCCGATACGACCCACTGAGGTTCAATAACGCGTATGCGAGAATTTTTCCTTTGTAAATGCCTGCTGCCCAGTCGAATGTCGGTACGTATTTCATCGAGATTCCAACATCGAATCCGTTAGGATCGGTATAAGTGACACCGCCGGCCATCTTATACTTCGGTGAATTCGGAATGAGGACGTCGTTTTGCTGTGCTTCAAGGACTTCCCAGTCAAAGGTGTTTCCATTGAAGTCGATGCGCCAGGAGTCGTTCAAATAGTAGTGTACGCTGAACTCAATGCCCCATTGCTTCACTGCGCCGGAGTTCACGTATGACCAGATCGTTCGTTTATCCGGTGTTTCCCCCGGGTACAAACCGTCAACAGGATACTTGGGATTGACAGCGGGAGCGAGGTCAGTAATGAAATCTTTCAGTTCGCTGTAATACCAATCCATTGTGAAGAACAATGAATTCGCAACGATTCCCTTGTATCCGAATTCGTAGCTGGTAATTCGCTCGACGACTAAATCTTTCGGTGCACCCGGTTGGATGCCACTTTGAAAGCCATTCAATCCCGGTGGATTCGTTACGAGATTACCGTAATACGCGAGAGGTCTCGTCGGATGCTTCACGTGGAGAAAGAGTTCGGAATAGTTCGGTGATTGAAAAGCCTGGTTATAGGTTAGTCGAAACGTATGTCCTGAGAAGGGCGAGTACACGAAAGCAGCTTTCGGTGAGAATTGTCCCGAATGGAGTGTGCTTCTGTCGTACCGTCCCGCAGCGACAAGTTTGATGTCCTTTGTGAAACGATACTCCGCTTGCGCAAAGAGACCCGTCATGTTATCGCTTCGACTTTCCAGCATGAGCGTGCCTTTCGTATCGATCGTTACCAAGCGATATGACGCCCCGCCGACCAGCGTCAGTGCATTATCCAGGACGCTCGCGTGATATTGAACTTCACCCTGACTGATGAAAGCATCTTGTGTGAGGTCGAGTCCGGTTGAAAGGGACTTATCCGGTTTGTCATTGATGCGGCCATTCGTGTAGAACAATGCATTTATCCCATGACCGCTATATGCAAGCCTCGCCCATGGGCGCAATGCCCCTTGAACCTGCACACGTCCGATGCCCGTGACGATTACCTCATTCTTCACACTGGTCAATCCACCTTCGATCGTAGCAACTCCGCCGGATTCGTAATCATAATCCACGCGAGCGGCAGCATAGATGGATTGTATCGGGTCGGTGTTCATCGCGACAAGTTCCGTATTGAGGAAGGGATTCAGGCCCGGGTATTCGAACGCGTTGTTCAAGCGTGATTGCCCGAATGAATCACCTTGGTATCCTCCTGCGTTTATGCGATAGCTCAAATGACCGCTGGTCCCCGCGTGTCTGATGTCACCGCGTATCGTTGAAAGCTCACCGCCACCGAGAATAATGCGCGTTCCCGGCGTCGATTTCGGTGGCAGCGACGTGATATTCAGCACACCGTTGTATGCATTCGCCCCATAGAGCGCTGAACCGGGTCCGCGGACGAGTTCGAGGCGACCGAGTTCTTCGAGCGGAGTCGAGAGTCCATTCCATTCCGTAGCGCCGAGAAATGCTGTTCCGAGATCCCGGCCATCGAGGAGAACGAGCAAGCGTCGATTCAGTGAACTGTTGAAGCCTCGCGTGTTCACGTTGAAGTCGTTCAGTCCATTCTGAACCATATCGACACCGGGTTGCATCTCAAGGAGTTTCGGTAACTGCCCGGAACCGGCATTACGTGCGATATCTTTTCCATCGACGAGCGATACGGCGGCAGGTGCGTCGGTAATGCGCTCTGCACGTAACGAAGCACCGAGAACAACCACTTCATCCATCTGCAGTGTCGATGGCATCAGAACGACGTTCTGAACGATCTTCTGTGCTTCGGGAACGGTGATTTTTAACTCGGTCGTTGCATACCCGATGGCTGAAAAGACCAACGTATAAACTCCAGGTTCGAGATTCGGAAGGACATAAATCCCGTTCGCATTCGTCGCCACTCCGATTGATGTTCCTTTCACAAGGACGTTGACAAGTTCGATCGGTTCTCGCGTCTCGGCGTCCGTCACCCGGCCCGTGATGACTGCGAGTTCTCCCGCTTGAGTAACTTTAGAGACAATCACCAGCAAAACGGAAATGCTGATCGTAAAGAAAAATAATCTCATCGAATTCACGACTGGCTCCTTGCGAAATTTAACGGAGAGATAAAAAGGAGAATGAACCTTCAACCATCCGCGTGTGGAGTTTGAAGGTTCATTCCGGGAGGGTGATTAAAAATTCTTGCTCTTGAATTCTCGGTAGTGTCCTACGTTTTCTCCATCAGCATTGAGGATCATTTTAACAGGGCCGATTCCTGGAGAAAGCCAGAGTGTCGCAGTTGGGCTTACGACTGACGGGGTTGTCGAGCCACCGAGATAGACTTTACGTGTGGTTGTGAGCTTGTATGTCGAGAAGGTCTGCCCTCCAACGGTCAAGTCTTCTTTCGCTTCCCACTTGCTGACGACTTGCAATCGAACGTCACCCGTTGGAGCGGTGTAAGTATTATCGAAAGCCGTCCATTCCTTACCGACTCCCTGGCTCAACTTCGCCAAGTCGAACCAATGCAGTGTGTCAGTCCGGGCAATACCGAAACGCCGGAAGAACGGACCGATATTTTGCATGAAGGAGATATCAGCGGTACCGGTAGCTGGGTCTCTTTTAACGAAGAGAGGTGTCGGAACAACGATCGTTGGTGGTGTCGGGATGCCCGTCGGAACGCGCGTCGAATCCATAACAAGATTCGATGTGCCGCCAATCGGCGTCGGTGTAGTGTTGGATGCTACCGTCCACTTCGTTTCATACACTGCTGCAGTCGCAGTGATGTTGACATCGGTGGTTTTATCGCGAAGCATACCGGAATAGACAATCTGTCTTCCCACGGTGAGTGGATAAAGGTCTTCCTTGATGCCTTCATCGACGGGTGGATTCGTTGTGTCGTCGTCGCTGCAGCCGACGAAAAACGCCAACGGAAGAGTGAGGATGATGGCACGCGACCGTAACCGTGAAACAAATGATTTTATCATAAACGACTCCTGAATTTGTAAGTGAATGAGCTCAGTCAAAACCTCAAAGCATGTTAACAAAGTGGCTTCAGAGAAGCAACTCCGATTTCAAAGTATTTCCATCAAAATGTCACCCTTCTCCACTGTTTGTCCTGATTGTACCTTCACGAGCTGAACCGTTCCCGTCGTTTGCGCGCGAAGTTCGTTCTCCATTTTCATTGCTTCAAGAATGACAACTCCCTGCCCGTGTTCAACGGTTGCTCCTTGTTCGACAAGAACCTTGACGATTCGTCCCGGCATTGGAGCTGCGATGATGGAGGATGACCTTGAGCCGCTTGTTTTCGCTGCCATCGCCTTCAGCAAGAGCGACTTTTCATCATCGATTTCAATGTTCATCAGATTTCCATCCACGGCAATGCGATGGACATTCCTCGACGCATCGTATCCGAAATCGAGGATGTCAAATCGTTTGCGACCGATGGTCAACTGATAGTGATTTGTTTCCAAAGCCTCGAATCTCTGCTGTACAGACTCTCCGTTTATCGAGATGTTGTCGGCGTCTCGGAATAATTCGAAATCCCGATTTGCAAGCTGAACGAAATACCTTTTCATGAGCGCAATCTCCCTTGAATGAGCCAGTTCGACTGTCGTACCGGCACATCGCTCAACGTTCCATTTGAACTGCGTCGTTGCCTGTCTTCTGTGAGAAGTATTGCAGCAACCATAGCTGCGTACAGAAGCTCTTCAGAATGTTCGGGAAGCTTGTCTGCCGAAAAATGCCGTGCGATGAAATCAATCTGGAAATCCCCCTCGATGAATTTTGGATGATCCATGACGAAGCGGCAAAACGGTACGGTCGTTTCAATGCCGATGACACGATATTCATCGAGTGCCCTGCGCATTTTCGCGATAGCATCATTCCTGTCCATACCCCAAGCTACGAGTTTCGCGAAAAGCGGATCGTAGTGAATGCTGATCTCAGAACCGGTTTCAATCCCGGAATCTTCACGGATACCGTATCCCTGGCTTGGCTTGTAGGCGAGGATTTTTCCTGTCGATGGGAAGAAGTTGTTTCGAACATCCTCGGCACAAAGACGCGCTTCGATTGCATGACCGCGAAATGCGACTTGCTCCTGCGTGAAAGGGATTTTTTCTCCCATTGCAATCCGCAATTGGAGCTTCACCATGTCGATTCCCGTAACCATTTCCGTCACAGGGTGCTCAACCTGCAGCCGGGTATTCATTTCAAGAAAGAAGTAGTTCCGATGCTCATCGACGAGAAATTCGATCGTTCCCGCGTTGACATATCCACATGCCGCTGCCGCCATCACTGCAGACTTCCCCATTCTGTCGCGCAGATCCGTACTCATGATGGCAGACGGGGATTCCTCGATGACTTTCTGGTGGCGTCGTTGAATAGAGCACTCTCGCTCGCCTAAGTGAACAACGTTTCCGAAGTGATCGGCGAAAATCTGAAACTCGATGTGACGTGGCTTGACGACGAACTTCTCAATGTACACGCGGTCATCACCGAATGCTTGTCGCGCTTCGTTTCGCGCGGATTCCAACGCACGCAGAAGATCATCTTCCTGTTCGACAACGCGCATTCCTTTTCCACCGCCTCCTGCCGCAGCCTTCAAAAGCACAGGATAACCGATCGTGTTTGCAATCCGAATCGCCTCGTCGTTGTCTGTCAGGGCATCCTCGGTTCCCGGTACGACGGGGACGCCTTTTTCTTTCATAAGCTTTCGGGCAGATGTTTTATCACCCATGGCGCGTATCGCTGAAGCCGGCGGGCCGATAAAGATCAAACCGGCTCGTTCGACGGCATCGGCAAAGGAAGCGTTCTCGGAAAGAAAGCCGTAACCGGGATGAATGGCATCGCAACCCGCAGCAAGTGCGGTTTCGATGATGGCATCCTGACGAAGATAGCTGAGTCTCGATTCGGCTGGACCGATCGTATACGCATCATCGGCAAGCTTTGAGTGCAAGGCTGTTGCATCAGGAGCGGAATAGACTGCAACCGTCCGTATTCCCATTTCCTTGCACGCTCGAATGATGCGAACGGCAATCTCGCCGCGATTGGCAATGAGAACGGAATGAATTTCTTTTTTCACAGAGGTCGATGATCGTTCAGGTCACGCATAACTCACCGAGGAGAATTTATCGACCCATTCCATGAAAGCGAAACGGCTTTCAGGCCGAAGCAGTTTTATTATCCGTGCAGAAAGGAATTGGCTTTGAGTTCAAAAGTGAGAAAGAGGAGTTGAAAAGATGAATCGAAGTATCGCGTGCTTATTCGAAACGAAGCGCTTCGATCGGATCGAGATTGGAAGCCTTCCACGCAGGATACGTCCCGAAAAGAATTCCTATGACGGTGCACGTAACGAGTCCGAAGATAACCCATCCCGGTTGAACGATTCCCGGAATATCAAGCATGAAGGCCATGATGTTGCCCGCTAAGAGTCCAAAAGCAATACCGATGATGCCACCAAACACGGAGATGATGACAGCTTCGCTAAGGAACTGCGATACGATGTTCTTCCTGTTCGCACCGACCGCTTTTCGAATTCCAATCTCACGTGTTCTCTCCGTCACGGACACGAGCATGATATTCATAATGCCGATCCCTGCGGCGAGCAACGCAACGCCGGCAATTGCAAGCGTCCCAAGCTTCACACTTGCGGTAACTTCGTTGAACTCTTTGATAAGCGATTCATTCGAGAAAATCGCGAAATCGTTTTCCTCTCCGGCAGGAACGTTTCTCGCTGCGCGAAGAATACCGATGACTTCATCCATCGTTGATTCGAAATTCTCTCGCGTGCGCGACTGAACCATGATGTGAATGCTTCTGCTCTTGCCAAAGTTTTCGAAGAAGGTTGTGATCGGGATGATGAAGTATCGATCCTGGTTGCCAAACATTCCACCGCGCGCTTTCAGCGTACCGATGACCGAGTACGTTTTTCCCATCATACGAACTTTCTCACCGATGGGATTGATGTTCGGTGGGAAAAGGAGTTCTACGAGATCACTACCCAACACGACAACGTGCCTTGTCAAATCGAGGTCTGATTGACTGAGACCTCTACCGAACTCGACTTCCCACTGATTCGTCGGCAAACCGTCCGGTGATTCGCCTGCAATGGAAATGTTCGGATCGGTTCGCACGTTTTTCCATGAGACATCGACGCCAAACTTCCACACTTCGAGACCGACATGTTTTGCCCCACCGGTCTTTTCGACAACGGCGAGTCCTTCCTGATACGTCAGGTCCTTGCGGTTACGGAATCGTTCCCGCCAGCCCGGGCCGCCTCCATGGTTGTTAGGATACTTCTGCACCTGAAATGTATTCGCTCCAAGCTGGCTTAGTCCTGATTCGATAGAACTTTGCAACGCACCGAGCGATGTCATCACCGAGATAATCGAAAAGACACCTATCGATATACTCAGGAGCGTAAGGAATGCTCGGAGTTTATTCGCCCGGATCGTTCCGAGAGCAGTACTGACGCTTTCCGCAACGAGCATTCGTAAGCGTGTCATTACTCATACCTCAATGCTTCGACAGGATCCATTTTCGCAGCGGTGTACGCCGGAACGATTCCTGAAATTAGACCCACCGAAATCGATATCGTGAGAGAAAGACCGACTACCCACAGCGGCATGGATGACGGAAGGAATTGATCGATGATAAGGCTCAATGGGTAGCTCACGGCGAGTCCGATCAGGCCACCGAGCAAGCATATCGTCGCCGCTTCGATAAGGAACTGAATGAGAATCGAGCGCCGCTTCGCACCGATCGCTTTTCGTGTTCCAATCTCCTTCGTTCGTTCCTTGACGGAGACGAACATGATGTTCATGATTCCGACTCCACCGACGAGAAGTGAAAGCGATGTGATAATGAAGCCGACGATACCGATGGTGCCGACGACCTGATCGAAAATCTCGCTGAGAAAGTCTTGCGTGTTCACTCCAAAATCATTTTCCTCACCCGGCTTGATTCTCCGTACCTGACGAAACACGCCGGTGAGTTCTTCTTTAGCATCCTCCTTATTGATTGCAGGATCCATCTTCACATGGATATCGAGACTGCGATTATCGCCAAAGAGCTTCAAGAAGTTGAACAGCGGAATGAATACCTGGCTATCCTTGCTGAACGTGGACTGTCCAAGGAAATCACCTTCCTTTTCAAACACTCCGATGACACGATAGTTATAGCCGCTGATCTTGATGAATTTTCCAATGGGATCTTCGCGCTGAAATAAATAATCGGCTACGGAGTAACCTATAACACAGACCGGTCTGCTGCTTTCGCTCTCAAGCTCATTGAAGAACCTTCCTTGTTGCGGGACAACGCCCGATGTATTGATGTACTCTGCAATCGTACCGTTCACCATCCCCTTCACTGAACGATTCCGGTACTGAAACGTTTTTTGCCACGATGATCCGACGGGGACAACTGCGACTGCGCGATCCAATCTGTCATGAAGCGTCTGCGCTTCGGCAAGCGTGATGTCTCGCCTGTTTCTGTATCTCCACCACTGCCCTCCAAACCAATCCCACTTGCTGACATAGTACACGTCCGTTCCGAGAGCCTGAATACTCGAGTTGAGCGAGAGACTCAATCCTTCGATGACGGTGGCCATAAGCGTGACCACCACGATGCCGATAACGATTCCTAACGTCGTGAGAACAGAACGAAGTTTATTTGCGGCAATAGCAGTAAACGCAATCCGCAATCCTTCTTTCAATTCAAACAGACGAAACATGATTTATCTCTTCAAAATGCTTACGCTGTAACATTTAGAGATTCGACATGAACGTCGCTGGCGATCTCTCCATCGAACAAGCGTATCACGCGATTCGCATGAGTGGCGATATCTTCTTCGTGCGTAACGAGGATGATCGTATTTCCCGCGAGATGCAAATCCGATAACAACTGCATGATTTCCATTCCCGTTTTCGAATCGAGATTTCCCGTCGGTTCGTCGGCAAGGATGATCGAAGGATTATTGACCAGCGCACGGGCAATTGCAACGCGCTGCCGCTGTCCGCCTGAAAGCTCGTTTGGCTTATGGGCCATGCGATCACCGAGTCCGACGGCTATGAGTGCCTGCTCAGCACGTTGTCTTCTTTCGACCGAATTGGCTCCGGCGTAAATGAGAGGGAGTTCTACGTTGTGCAATGCCGTTGAGCGCGCAAGCAGGTTAAACGTCTGGAAGACGAAACCGATTTGCTTGTTGCGAATCTCAGCCAACTCGTTATCATCCATGTCGCTGACATTCTCCCCTGCGAACTGATAGAGTCCCGAGGTTGGTGTATCAAGGCAACCGATGATGTTCATAAGTGTGGATTTACCGGAACCTGAAGGTCCCATGATCGCGACGTATTCGTTCTTCTCGATATCGACAGAAACACTTCGGAGAGCGTGGACAAGCTCTGCGCCCATATCGTACGTTTTCGTCACGTTTCGGATGTGAATGAGCGGCATGGTCAGGACGGCTTTTGTATTTCTTTTTTGTTCTCGATACGAACTCGTGTGCTGTCTTCAAGCTCCCGGCTCACTGCGCGATAACTTCCTTTTACGACTTCCTCGCCTTCAGCGACGCCTTCGAGAACTTCGATGTAATAGTCGCTGCTGATTCCCGTCTTAACAACCTTCTTCCTTGCAAGATTGCTTTGCACGACAAACACGACTTCATCGGGTTTTTTCTTTTCCGTTTTCTTTTCGGCCAGAGCATACTGACCCTCTTCGGATTCTTCCTCTTTGCCTTCCTCCATTTTCATTTTCTTTTCTCGTGTCGTAACGCTTTGTAACGGGACAGTCAGGACATTGGCTTTCGTATCGGTTTCGATCTTCGCCGACGATGACATTCCTGGCCTGAACTCCACTGACTTATCGAGGAGCAACAGTCGTACTTCGAAATTCGTGACTTCTTCCTGTGTGCCTAATCCTTTCGTCTTTGCCGTGTTCGCGATTTGATAAACGACCGCGTTGAACGTCCTGTCAGGATACGCATCGACTTCGACGCGCGCAGTGTCATTCAGACTGATAAGGACAACGTCGTTCTCGTTGACTTCAACCCGAGCTTCCATAATGGAAAGATCGCTAACCGTCATGATCTCTGTGCCTTGCATGAAACTCGATCCGGAGACTCTTTCGCCGAGTTTTGAAATGAGTTGACTGACTACACCGTCGATCGGTGAGTAGATCGAAGTCTTGTTCAGGTTCTCGGTAGAACGGTCCAACATTGCGCGCGAGTTTTCGACTTCGAACTTCGCGGCATCGACGTTCGCCTTGGCGACCTCGAAACTACTCTTGATCATCTCAAGGTCGGATTCAGATATCAGTCCTTTTGCGAAGAGCTCCTTTTGTCGGCTATACTCACGCTCAATACGATTCAGATCCGATTCACGTTGGACGAGGAATGCTTTTGCGCGATTGAGATTTGCCACTGTTTGTTCGCGGTCTGCGATGTATGTGTCCGGCTTGATACGACAGAGAAGTTGGCCCTTTTTAACACGGTCGCCTTCCTTTACCGGAAGCTGAATGATTTCACCAGACACTTCCGCGTTGATTTTCACCTGAGTTTGCGGCTCGATTTTACCGGTCGCTTCCACCACTTGTGTGATCGTCATCCGTTTGACTTTTTCCGTCTGTACCGTAATGATGTTCTCACGGCTTCCACCGAGGATCACGATTGTCACAAGGATGACGATGAGTGCGCCTAAGGCAGAAAAGATGATAATCTTCCTCTTCTTTTTATTGGCATTCTTCGTTGCCATGATGTCTTGTCTCCGTTTTCTTCGAAAAAGTTTAGTACGACAATTTCCCGATCTGGTAATCGAGGAGCTTCAGTGCGATACGGTAATTGAACGATGCATTGATGATATCGCTTTCAGCGGCAGTCAGGTTTACGTTCGCGGTGATGAGATCGAGAAGTGTTCCTGCGCCAAGATTATAACGCTCACTCGCGATACGTTGATCTTCTTGTGCTGAACGAAGCGTCCTCTGGCTGATCTCGACGTTTTTCTCCGCTGCGGCAAGCGTGTTCATTGCCTTTTGAATATCAGCGGCGATGGCTCGCGAGAGTTCATCCTTCGATATTTCCGCATTGATCTTGTCGATCTCAGAACGTTCTACTGTGGTGCTGGTCTGAAATCGATTGAACACCGGCAGAGATACCTGTACGCCGTACGAGAGGCGATCGTACTCATTGATGTCTTTCAGTTCGATGTTATTCCAACTATAATCAGCGTAAGCTTGTGCGGTTGGCCAATGTGCGGCGCGAGCAATCGAAACAGATTTCATCGCGCTCTGAACGTTCAAATCAGCCTGCTTGAAATCCGCGCGGTTTGTTAATGCTTGTTGAACGAGAACAGAGTAATCATCCATGCCAGCTCTGTTAGCGAGAATATCTTGTTGCTTGATCGGTTCAATCTCGTCGTTCGCAACGACCTCGATCTGCATGTCTGCGCTAAGTCCCATGAGAATCTGAAAATCGATAAGCGCGTTCTGGTAATCGTTTTGGGATTGGAGGAGCGTCAGTTCATCACGACCCAATTGTACCTGCTGGCGGTAAACGTCCGCAAGTGCAACCGCTCCGACCGCGTTCATTTCCTGAATGCGCGAAAGTTGCTGTCTGCTCCGCTCAAGGTTCCCTTCGTTCACCTTCACTAATTGCTGCAAGCGAAGGACGTTGTAAAATCCCTGTTGAATCGAATATACAAGCATCTCCTCGCGTCGTTTATGGCTCTGCTCGGATGCTTCGAAGTTCAAAACACTGCGGTCGGAATTCCGGAACATGCTGAATCCATCGAAGAGCGTGAGCGATGACGTCACAGAGTAGCTGTAAGAATTTCTTGAGCGAACCAGATCGTTCGCACGGAAGCGAATCAAATCCTGGTCGGTCCGGGTCCAGCTTGCACTTACACGGAGATCAGGAAGGTATTGGCCGGTTGCCATAGTTTTAAAGGACCCGGCACGATCGATTTCATACTTGCTGCGAAGCACGTCGGCATTCTTCTCAAGGCCAAGAGTGATGCATTCCCTGAGTGTGAGCTTTTGCGGAACTCCTTGAGAAAAAACATCGGAAGTGAGCGTGAAGATGATGGCAAGAGTCAAGCTCCATCTCGGTGTTACAGTCATGTGAGAAAAAGCTCCTAAAAGTGCGATGTGATAATGAGGTTGCAAGGTGTCATTCGTCCCGGGGCGCCAAACGGTGGTGCCCCATTAAAGTTTCATGATCTCAGATTTTCGGGAAGCCGTGACATCTGAGCTTTGCGTGGTATGCTTTTCTTTCCGGCAGAGTGCTTGAGCACTTGATCTTTGATCTGTAAAAGGTACCCGACGGCAGCATCATGCTCGTTCGGGATGATGCCGTCGAGGATAGCATCTTCAATTCGTGATTTCAGAATACCGACGGCAACGCCTTCTTGAATGGCACAGAGTTTCATGATCTCGACGCCGGAGAGTGGTGGCTTCCAATTCCGCAATCTGTCATGCTCTTCGACTTCAATGAGTCGTTGCTTCAGCAACTCATAGTTGCGCAGATAGCGCTTGACTAAGCGAGGATTCTTCGAAGTTATATCCGACTGGCAGAGAGCGAGTAGGTCATCGATTGCGTCTCCAGCATCAAACAACAACCGTCTGATTGCAGAGTCTGTTACTCCGTCTTGCGCGAGCGCAATCGGTCGGAGGTGCAATGCCACGAGCTTTTCGACATAGTGAACATTCTCCAATGGCAGCTTGAGCGTATGAAAGATCTTTTTCACCATTCGGGCCCCGAGCTCTGCGTGTCCGTGAAATGTCCAACCGACATCCTCGCGAAACGCTTTTGTTTTCGGTTTCGCAATATCATGAAGGAGTGCAGCGAAGCGGAGCCAGAGGTTCTCTGTGGATTCGGAAAGATTATCGAGCACCTGAAGAGTATGGTAAAACACATCCTTGTGGTGATAACTTCTGACGCCATCCGGATAATCGATAGAGCGCTGATCCACACCGGCAAGGTTCTGAAGTTGCGGGAAAAAATGCTGGAGCAATCCTGATTCGAGAAGAGGAGCCAATCCAATTGATGGCTTCGGCGACAGGAGGATCTTCAGAAATTCATCTCGGATACGCTCCATTGAAACGATCACGATTCTTTCATGCAGATCCTTGATGGCTTGATAACAAACGGGGTCCAGTTCGAAACCGAGCTGCGCCATGAATCGGAAAGCGCGCATCATTCGCAACGGATCGTCAGAAAAAGTTTTAACCGGGTCGATTGGAGTCGTCAAAAACTTATCATTGAGATGCTTCAATCCTCCATAGGGATCTATGATTGGACCACTTGCTGAATCTCCAAGTTCTGCCGCAAGTGCATTCACCGTGAAATCTCTTCGCTGCAAGTCATCCTCGATCGTCCCGCGGACAACTGACGGCTTCCGTGATTTGGATTCGTATTCCTCTTTGCGTGTCCCGACGAATTCCATTTCATGGCCGTCAACGATTGTCCGTGCTGTCCCAAATTTTTCGAAGGTCACGACTTGGGAGCCTCCTAACTCATCAGCTACAGATCGGGCGAACGCGATCCCATTACCCAAAACTGCGAAATCGATGTCCTTAGTCTCTCGCTTGACGAGTTGGTCGCGGACGTAACCACCGACGACATAGACCTTCAGACCATCCCGTTCTGCAATACGGGATATTCTCCTTAGCAAGGGAATGAAATGTACGTTCGAACCAGTTTTCATGCTTTCTTTCTTCCGCAAAGTAGCGGATTTCATTAGGCCAACCAAAGCTCGGCTCTGTTCAACCGTGTGACTTTCTGCCAGCCTGTTTCGTTTGAACCAGTGCCATGATGTCTTCGCTTTTTCGAGACCAGAAGAAGAGATGAACTAAATTCCTGTAATGCTTATGGTGGTATGATGATTGAATTTTCTCATTCAGCATACTCGAACTATCAAGGAGACTGACACAATGCCACATATAAGAATCGAACCAATCAAGGAACTGGAGTTCCTATCGAAACGGATGAAGAACTTCGTCGAGAATTTCCCCGAAAGTTTCTCATTCGAAATCGGAAGCAGCTTTGAACCATTCGTGGATGTTCACCACGACGGAACGAATGTCTATGTAACCGTTGAACTTCCTGGAGTCCGGAAGGAAGATATGACGCTGACGCTGAAAGCCGATACCTTGCTGGTTGCTGGTTTGAAACGCGCGATCAACTTCGAGACCGAGCAAACGGAATTTCGAGCGGAACGCAAGTTCGGGGATTTCCAGAGGAGTATCCCCTTGCCTTGTGAGGTCGATGCGAATTCGATTTCAGCGACATTGGCTGATGGGGTTTTATCCGTCGTGCTTACGAAGCGCTTCGCTGTTGAGAGTAATGAAATTAAAATCGAAGTTCAATAATCAGAGAATACAGAGGAGATTATCATATGAGTAAGATTATCGGAATAGACCTTGGTACAACGAACTCCGTTGTCGCGGTGATGGAGGGTTCCTCACCGGTCGTCATTCCCAATTCGGATGGAGGAAGAACGACTCCGTCGGTCGTCGGATTTAAGAAAGACGGTGAACGTCTTATCGGTAACGCTGCGAAGCGTCAGGCGGTAACGAATCCGAACAACACGGTTTACTCCATCAAGCGATTCATGGGTCGATTCCTAAACGAAGTCGATCAGGAGATGAAGGAAGTACCGTATAAAGTCATCTCAGGAGATAACGGCAGTGCGCGCGTCGATATCGATGGCCGAATATATTCCCCGCCGGAAATCTCGGCGATGATCCTTCAAGCGCTGAAAAAATCCGCTGAAGATTACCTCGGCCAGCAGGTAACCGAAGCGGTAATCACTGTCCCTGCTTATTTCAACGATGCGCAGAGACAGGCGACAAAGGATGCCGGTGAAATCGCAGGCTTGAAAGTCCGTCGAATTATCAACGAGCCCACGGCTGCTGCACTCGCCTATGGTTTGGACAAAAAGCAAAAGCAGGAAAAGGTCGCCGTCTATGATCTCGGTGGAGGCACGTTCGATATTTCGATCCTCGAACTCGGTGATGGGGTATTCGAGGTGAAATCAACCAACGGTGACACGCATCTCGGTGGTGATGATTTCGACAAACGCCTCATTGATCACATCGCTTCTGAATTTCAGAAGAACGAAAGTATCGACCTTCGGAGGGATCCCATGGCTCTGCAACGGTTGCGAGAAGCTGCTGAGAAGGCGAAGATGGAGCTTTCGACTTTAATGCAAACGGAAATTAACCTCCCGTTTATTACCGCAACCGCCGACGGACCAAAACACCTGAACATGACCATCACGCGCACGAAGTTCGAACAACTCACCGACGATCTGATCTCGCGGACCATCGAGCCGTGTAAGCGTGCGCTTCAGGATGCAGGTCTTACGCCGAACGACATCGATGAGGTGATACTTGTCGGCGGCTCGACACGCATTCCACGCGTTCAGGACGTCGTGAAAAACCTCTTTGGGAAAGAACCGCATAAAGGTGTCAATCCTGATGAGGTCGTTGCCGTCGGAGCTGCGATTCAAGGTGGCGTTCTTGCTGGCGATGTGACGGACGTCCTGCTGCTCGATGTGACGCCGCTTTCGCTGGGTATTGAAACGCTCGGTGGAGTTATGACGACGTTGATACCGGCAAACACCACGATACCCACGAAGAAAAGCGAAATCTTCTCTACCGCTGCGGATAGCCAAACCTCCGTAGAGATTCATATCCTTCAGGGCGAACGTCCCATGGCGATCGACAACCGGACACTCGGTCGCTTCCATCTCGACGGCATCCCGCCTGCACCACGAGGCATTCCGCAAGTCGAGGTGACATTCGACATCGACGCCAATGGAATTCTCCACGTCGCGGCGAAGGATAAAGCGACGAACAAAGAGCAGTCGATTCGCATCACGTCATCGAGCGGTCTTTCGAACGACGAAGTCGAAAAAATGAAACGTGATGCTCAGGAACATGCGGCCGATGACAAAAAGCGTAAGGAAGAAATCGAAATCCGTAATCAGGCAGATAACCTTGTCTTTCAGTCCAAGAAGCAAGTTGAGGAATTCAAGGATAAACTCGATGCTGCAATGGTAACGCGACTCGAGGGCGACATCAAGAAACTCGAGGAGGCAATCAAGGCGAACATCATAACGGATATAAAGACCTCGATGGATGCGCTTCAAAAGACCTGGAATGAAGCGTCAACACAGATGTACCAACAGGCTTCGCAACAGCAGCCTCAAGCTGAACCATCCGCCGAACAACCGAGCGGCGATGGGAAAAAGGTTGAAGATGCGGATTACGAAGTCGTTGATGACAAGAAAGACTGACGCAACCTGATCGGCAACTGAGGCATCGACAATGAAGGTCGATGCCTCTTTTTTTTCATGAAGGCATTCCCCTACCTTGCGAACCGAAATAAGGACAGGAAAAAATGATCAGCCAAGAACTTCTCGAAATCCTCGTTTGCCCACTCGGAAAAGCAGAATTGCGCCTTGAAGGGAATACCCTCATATGCACGCGTTGCGGCCCAAAATTTAAAATCGAAGACGACATCCCGATTATGCTCATTGAAGAAGCGGAACTCCCTGAAGGGATTACAGCGGCTGATGACCTTCCCTGTATGAGAAACTCCTAGGCGTAGCCCGTACGGTTAATTGCTGACTCTAAGAAATTCCAACGCTTGCCTGAAAATTCCCTCAGCGTCAAGCTCATATTTCTTGTATAGCTCTTCCGGTGAGCCGGACTCGCCGAAAGTGTCATAAATGCCGATGCGTTTCATTCGTGTCGGACATTTCTCCGAAAGGACCTCTGCGACAGCGCCTCCCAAACCACCTATCACACTGTGATCCTCTACTGTTATTACTCTGCCGGTTTCTCGAGCGGATTGAACGATATACTCCTCATCGATGGGTTTGATCGTATGAATGTTCACGACACGTACTTCATCGCCTGCATCGCGGAGTTTCGTGGCAGCTTGTAAAGAATAGGCTACAACGCCACCGGTACAGAACAGCACTGCATCCTTCCCATCACGTAAGACATCAGCCTTTCCAAACTGGAATTGATACGAAGCGTCATGAACGTCTTCAAGTGCCTGACGGGTAACGCGTAGAAATGCGGGATGGTCGCTTTCAGCAAGCCATCGAACAGCGGCTTTTGCTTCGAGGTCATCCGCGGGTTGAATGACATGCATATTCGGAAGTGACCGCATCAGGGCAATATCCTCTAATGCCATCTGACTGTAGCCGTCTTCACCAATTCCAATCCCGCAATGGCTTCCGACGATTTTCACATTCGCGTTTGAGTACGCAACCGACATCCGAATCGTCTCGAATCTGCCGGCAACAAACGTAGAAAAGGAGCAGATGAAAGGCTTCTTCCCTGCTAACGCCATCCCAGCCGCGACTCCGATCATGTTTTGCTCCTGAATTCCCATCTCGAAAAAACGTTCCGGAAATTTTTTACCGAACATCATTGACTGTGTTGATTTCGCGAGGTCGGCATCGAATACGACAATGTCCTTATCATAGCTGCCGAGTTCCGCAAGCTGTTCACCGAACGAAACACGTGTCGCTCTCTTCATGTCATGCCCTCCCATCGGAGTTTTCGAGTAACAGATTCAATTCGGCAAGAGCACGCTCTGTCTCTTCTGCATTCGGTGCTTTACCGTGCCAGTCTATCACTCCTTCCATAAACGAGACACCCTTCCCTTTGACCGTGTCTGCAATAATGAAATGCGGTTTACCGTTTCGCTTCTGAGCCTGTGAAATCGCGATGTCAATCTGCTGCATATCATGCCCATCGATCATTTGCACTTCCCAGTTGAATGCGAGCAGTTTATTTGAAACTGGTTCGATGTTCATTACATCGTTCGTTGGACCGTCGATCTGACCTTTGTTGTAATCGAGAACGACGATCAGGTTATCCAATTCGAACTTCGGTGCGGACATGATCGCTTCCCATATTTGGCCCTCTTGAAATTCTCCGTCGCCGATCATGCAATACACCCGCTGGGGAGTCTTATCCAATTTAGCCGCAAGCGCCATCCCGATCGCAATGGATAGCCCCTGGCCGAGCGATCCGGTCGAAGCCTCGACTGCCGGAAGCACGCCATTGTGTGGATGACCTTGAAGCGGGCTTCCGACCTTTCTCAGAGTCATTAGCGATTCGCTTGAAATGATCCCAAGTCGAGCAAGGATGGCATAGAGTGCCGGCACGCCGTGACCCTTCGATAGTACGAAGCGGTCGCGAAGAGGATCACTCACATTCTCCTTCGTCCGTCTTACATACCTTGTCATGATGACGGTAAGGATATCGATGGCTGAGAGTGAGCCTCCGGGATGTCCCGATCCAGCAGCATGCAACATGCGGATAATGTCAATCCGCAGTTCGTTTGCAAGTCGCTGAAGATGAGACAGTTCTTGCTCAGTGTAGTCAACTCGTTTCGGGTGTTCCATCAGAACTTCGTGCACAGTGATGTCCTTCGATTCATCAATTCAACAATTCCTCATCAATTTCTATTTCCATTCTCAACATTGCGGTGCTGAGCGTTTTCCCTTGGGCATCGTTCTTCAGCGAAACCGTTCCGCCTCCACCGAGCGTGTTGTGTAAAAGAAAATTCATAGCGTAGAGGTTCGGTAACTCGAACCGCTCAACTTTGCCGAAACAAATTCCCGCGAAGTGTTTCTTGACTGCTTCAGTTGTAAGCGCTTGAAGGAGAATGGGATAATACTTCGGATCGCGAGCGATAACCCCAACGTTCGCTGCATTTCCCTTATCTCCAGAACGACCGTGCGCGATGTCAAACAGCCTGATCTTCTTCTTTGCCATTACTGCTCCTCCAGCAATACTTCGTGACGCATTGCCGGCTTGGGAATCAATGCCGGCCAATATGCGATTACGTCCTTCGGCTTCGGTCTTCCTCCAGCAAATCCAGTCGCGGATGGAGGACCGGTCAATATGAGCGGCGCGATTTCCAACCCGAAGCGTGCGACGTGTTCACGATTCTTCCCGCGAACAGCGATTTGAAGAACGACTTCGTTGACGACATTAGGACATTCCGCAAGCGGACCGTGACAGGAATTCAATCCGAGATACTCCGTGCGAATTTCCTCGAACTCCAAGCCAAGGTCGTGAAGGCGGGTTCGAAGGATTTCATTCGCTGTTCTCGCCTTTTCATAGGCATCCGGCCATGCATAGGTCAATGATCCGAAGGCAGAATACCCATCATGATACGCAGCGGAAACTTTGTAGAACGTGGTAGCCGGCTTTCCCTTCACACCAAAGACGCGCACTCTGTTTTCGCCGTCCGGCTCAAGTTGAATCGTCGTGAAATCAGCCACGCAATCGGGTGTGATGTATTCGGATGGATCGCCAATTTCGTAGAGAAGCTGCTCCTTCACGGTAGCCGTCGAGACGAGGCCACCGGAATACTCATGCTTCGTGATGACAAAATCGCCGTCAGGCGTCGCTTCTGCGATGGGAAAACCGATATGCGCAAGATCGGGGACCGATTTCCAATCTCCAAGGAAATTCCCTCCGGAAGCCTGTCCGCCGCATTCAAGTATGTGGCCAGCGACTGTTCCGGATGCGAGACGGTCCCAATCATCTTCATTCCATCCAAACTCGAATATCATCGGGGCGAGTGTCAGGCCGGTATCTGTCGTGCGACCCGTGATGACAATCTGTGCTCCGCCTCGCAATGCTTCGACAATTGGCATTGCACCAAAATAGACGTTCGCCGATACGATCTTGTCTCGAATATCGGTGATCGGCGCGTTCGTTTCCATATTGCGAAGTTCGATCCCTTGCTCGAGAAAGGAATCTATGCGTGTCAGGATATCGTCGCCAAGTACGACGCCAATGGTTAACCCTTTGATACCCAATTCGGCAGCGACTTTGAAGATGGCATCGCGACATGCAAGAGGATTGACTCCACCCCCGTTCGTAATGATCCGTATTCCCTTCTTCATCACATGAGGAAGAATCTTCCTGATCTGGTTTGGCAAATCCAGTGCATAGCCGTGGTCCGGATTTCTGAGCTTCTGTTTTTGCAGAATCGACATCGTCACTTCCGCAAGAAAATCCATCATCAGGTAATCGATCGGTCCTTTCGTGACTTGCTGATAAGGGGCATCGAACAAATCGCCCCAGAAACCTTGACCTGAAGCGATTCTGATTTTGTTTTTCATTCCTGAGTGTTTTGTCGGAGAGTTGTTGAGAAGGAAACTCGAAAAGTCTGATTAACCTGATGGAATTTCCGGTTCGAAAATACGAAGAAACGTGTCAGTGAAAAATGCAGAGTTACTCTGTCGCACTCATTTAGCTCTGGTGAAAAAGGTCTTGTACCTCGTCAACCAAATGTAGAGCACTCAGAGTTTTCGCAAAGTTCGTTGCTTCGACATGGTCTGAGAAAATCGAAAGGCGGGCCGCAGCCCGCCTTCCTCTCACTTTCTTTTTTATCGACGACTTCTCAATACCACTTCGGCACAAACTTGTGCCCGTAGCTGATGACGCCTGCGCTTCCTTCGTGCTGGATGCGGCGGAATTCCAGACGCACGTCCATGCCGATTTTCACGTCGTCCGGATTGCAGTCGGTCACTTGTCCCATGATGCGCGTGCCGTCGGTGAGTTCGGCGACGGCAAGCGCGTACGGGGCGACATCTGCCCATTGCTTCGGCGGAATGCGAATGATGGTAAACGTGATGATCTTTCCTTCGAGCGGCAGGTTCACGGTCTCTTGTTCCGTGTCGCCTGTTTCGGGGTCGATCAAGCGCTTGGGGTAATATGTCTTTCCGCTCTTCGTGAACTTCGACGCTTCGAGACGGTAGCGATGGGGATATTCGCGCCAGTTGCGCGCGCTGAACATGGTCATGATGGCACCTCCATGATGTGTACGACGGAGGATCCGCCGGACCCTCCCATGTTTTGCGCCATACCGATCTTCACAGTGCCTTTGATCTGGCGTCCGTTCTCGGCCTGGCAGGTGAGCTGTTTATAGACTTCGATCACTTGTGCGATGCCCGTCGCACCGACCGGATGCCCCTTCGATTTCAAACCGCCTGAAGGGTTCATCGGGAAAAGCCCATCGAGCGACGTTTCGCCGGCAAGGATTGCCGGGCCGGCTTTGCCCGGTTCGTACTTGCCGATGGATTCCGCGATTACGATCTCTGCGATGGTGAAGCAGTCATGGACTTCAGCAAAGCGAATCTCCTCGAGTTTCCGTCCTGCCATTGCGAGCGCACGCTGTGTCGCGGTCGTCGCTGCCTTGATCGTCGTGATGTCGTCGCGCTGCGCGAGCGCGATCGTATCGGTCGCCACGCCGGAGCCAATGACTTTGGTGTAGCGACCGCCGAGTTTCTTCGCGATCTCTTCGGTCGTGAGGATCACCGCAGCAGCGCCATCGGTGATAGGCGAGCAATCGAGGATTCGCAACGGGTCGGCGATGAGAACGGAGTGCGCAACCTGCTCGGAAGTAATCTTGAATGGATACTGCGCGTTTGGATTCATCGATCCGTTGTGATGGTTCTTTACCGCGACGGCGGAAAGCATCTCACGGGTTGTGCCGTAGCGCGCCATGTGCGCGTGCGCGATCATGGCGTAAAGGCCGGGAAAAGTTGCTCCATGAAACACCTCGTACTCCTGGTCGGCAGCAGTGGCGAGTGCTTGAGTCGCATCGTCTCCGGAGCAGTCGGTCATTTTCTCGACGCCGGACGCCATGACGATATCGGACGCGCCCGACGCGACTTCGAGGAAGGCCGATCGAAACGCCATCCCTCCCGAGGCGCACGCAGCTTCCACTCGTGCGGCGGGCAAACCTCGCATGCCCATGTAATCGGCGAGCAACGATGCGAGATGTTCCTGCCCGACGAATAGTCCGCCGGACATGCACCCGATGTATAAGGCATCGAGATGATCGACACCGGATTGATGGATGGCAGCAAGCGCGGCCTCAGTGTGCAGGTCGCGCAGTGACTTTCGCCAGACTTCTCCCCACGAACTCATGCCGGTTCCGACAACACATACTTCTCTCATGATGATTTCCTCCTATCCGTTGAGAATGATTTTATGACGGAACTTGGCATAGGTCCCATAGTCGATATAGATACGGTTTTCCTCCAACAGCTTTCGCGTCCGTACGGCAAGGTCTCGAACTTCCTCAATGCGGTCGGTGACTTTCCAGATGAAAGCGTCCGAGCCGGCGCCGGAACCGTACGAGCAAAGAAAAATGAGATCGCCGGGTTTTGCGACGTCGAGTGAGGCAGTTAGGCCTATAGGTGAAGCGCCGGAGTACGTGTTGCCTAACGTGGGCGAGAGCCAGCCGGGATCGATCTGCTCCTGGGTGAAGCCGAGGTCGAATGCGACCTTCTGTGGAAACTTGCCGTTCGGCTGATGGAAGACCGCGTACGCAAAATCCATCGGTTTCAATCCGGCCTTTTCCAGGATGGCGCGTGATGCCCCCTTGGTGTGTGCGAAGTAGGCCTCCTCTCCCGTGAAGCGCCCGCCGTGCTGTGGATAGAACTCATGTTCGCGACGCCAGAAGTCCGGCGTGTCCGTCATGTATGAATGTGTGTAGAGGCATTCCGCCACGAGGTTTTCCGTTCCCATGATGAACGCCGCTGCGCCTGCAGAAGCCGAATACTCCAGCGCGTCCGATGGCGCGCCCTGCGAAGTATCGGCCGCGATGGCGAGCGCATAGCGCATCTGTTTCGCTTCGACGTGACTCATCGCGACGAACATCGCTTCCGTGCCTGCTTTGCACGCGAACTCGAAGTCTGCGCAATGGATGTCTGGCGTCGCCGCGATTGCCTCGGCTATGACCGTCCCCGAAGGTTTGACAGCGTACGGGTGCGACTCCGAGCCGACGTAAATCGCCCCGATGTCCACAGGGTTGACGCCAGGCGCACGCCGCAATGCGTTCCTCGCCGCTTCGACAGACAGCGTTATCGTGTCCATGTCAGGTGGTGGAACGGATTTCTCGCGCAGCATCAATCCCTTTTTATAGCTGGGTGCGTCTGCTCCCCAGACATGTGCTATTTCCTCGACCTTGATCCGATGCCTCGGAAGGTGAGCGCCGTAACCGACTATTCCTGCCATCGATGACATTCCTCCGTTGTTGAGTGATGAATCCATATGCGAAGGCAGTATCCGCAGACATTCTGAAAAAACCCATGATACAAATCATGCGAGTGGTGTGGTGTGCGTCGGAATGCTTGTGTACATCAGACTTCCATGACCAATGAAATAGCTTTTCATCGACGAAGTGACGCGCTGAAGTGCGTTATCCGAGAATTTGTTTCTTGAGTTCGTTGCCGCTGAGCGACATGAGTTGATGTGACTCTCTTCCCGCTTTCCTTTTTTGTTCGCCGAAGCCCTTATCGGTACTTTGCATCAGTGAAATAGCTCATGCGATCACCGAGAACATGCCCGATATTGATGAAATACATCTGATATACCGCGAAAAAGTAGGTATGCGCATAATCAGCTACGGTTTAGCGAGCATGATTCTTCTTCTCTTCGGCTTCGGTGGCATCGGCTTGTTAAACGGCGGTCTCGCGAAGTCATCTGCAGGAGTCGAACAACCTACCACTACGGTAAGCACGACATTTCTTTCCCGGATTGGGATGATGAAGGATACCGTTTACACGCATATGCCGTCTTATTTCGAGGTGCATTTAGACAGCCAGATGATGTATCTCCACCATCGAGATGGGACAGTACGGTCGATCAAAGTATCGACCGGAACACCACGTTTGAAGGACGGCATAGAGACTCGCACAGGAATATTTCTCATTCAGAATAAAATCCGAATGCTCTATTCCATCCAGTTCGATTCGACGAAAGTATTCAACTGGCTCGGTTTCAATTGGGGAATCGGATTTCACTCTCTTGAAGGAAGGCGCTATTACTGGAACCTCGGACGACGTCGCTCTTCACATGGTTGTATCCGCTTGAGTACGGAGGATGCGGAGTATCTCTTTGAAACCATCGAAGTTGGAACTCCTGTGATCGTCCATAAGGGAGCGACCGCCCGAGTTATCTCCTTCCTCACGGATTCGACGATCATCGATACCACGTCATACACGCGCGATGAAGTTGCCGCGATTTATGAAAACCGATTGACGGATTTGTATCTCGGGAATCGCCTTATCAGGAAGTATCCAAACATCCTGCTCGAAAGGAAATCCATCGGGCATTCGGGCATCACGATAGGCGAGATTGAAAAAGTCCCGGAACGACAGCGCATACCCAACTTCGCAGATATCTTTTCGGTGAGCGCGCAGGCGACGACACGCGTACTTGAACCGAAGGTCAAACGGATGGAAGGCGTCACAATACCGGTTGACAAGGAACGTGTTGAACAGGTTATTCTTCCGTAAAGTGATTTCCACGACAGCGTTGCGTTCACGATTCGTTTCCTTTCCCAATCCTGGAATGCTCTTGCTTTTCCTTGTGCTTCTTCTTTCCGCATGTGGAAAAAAACGGGAGATCGATCCTGAGGAAGTCGGCGTGCCGAATGTTACGCCACGCGAACAAATCCTGTATCGTGAAGCACGGTCAACGATCGAGCGATGGCTTCGCATCTTCGAATCGGAGACAGAGAGCATTGAAGCGTATGCGCTGTTGACATACCGAAGCCGAATGGCGCTCAAGCAGATGGGCGTTGCTTCGAAAGAACAGTTTCCCGCATGGTTCGCGAAGCAGCGCGTTGACAACCGTATCCCCTTCGCATACCGAATCAGCCGTCTCGATATTCTCGATATCGATTTTCGAGACACGAACAGAGCCGTTATAACCGCATCGTTCCTCATCGCATTGAGGGATGAAGAACGCGAGACGATCGGATCATTTTTTCTTCTTCGAGAACACGGGAAATGGAAAATTCCCTTTGCCGATCAGCCTGACTTCATCCGCGCGTGGTGGCAATTGGATAAGGGTTTGAGTTTCAAGGTAAAGGAAGAAGGATTGGAGAACGTCGTCTCGAAAACACTGGACATCAGTTTTCTTGCTCCAATCGCATGGGATAAGGTGGACAACGCAACGTTCACAGTTCCATCGGTTTCGGGACAGCAACGCGGTATCGAGCTGTCCTATCTGGATCCGACTACGGTGATGCGTGACGTCCTCGTTCGCATTTACAGCCAACCCGCGCCTATCCCTGATACGACGCAAGCACATTTTCACTTCATCGATGTTGCGGATGCTTCTCTCACGGAAGAGAGCGCATACCAGGGGAAGCTGTATCGCTATCTCAAACCCGGAGGTCGTGAAGTCCTTTTCATTTTTGCCGGTACGAGGCTCGGTTCGGTACCATTTCAACAGTATGCTCAAACGATCAAATCCATTCTCGAATCACTTCAGCCATCTTCAACCCTCTCTTTTTAATTTCATGACTACAAAAACCCCGACGCTTCTGATTTTTCTTATCCTCTTCACCGGCTGCGGCCGCTCTCAGGATCAGAACTCTTCGAAGAAAGACAGCACCGGAAGCCAAACGGAGTTGCCCGTCGCAGTGAAAAAAGATCTCGAACGATCCTTACTCGAAGCGCGAAAACGATTTTCCACCGCACCTAATGCAACCGATGCGCAACAACTCACTCAAGGGTTGTACGGATGTTTTCATACACTGACGGTTATCGTGAAAGCAATTGATCATTCAGGTGACTTCACAAAGGCACTGAACGAGGAAATAGAGCGCTTTGCAAAGGAAGATTCGACGAGGTCTGGCGATGCGGGGAAGATTGTGAACGGTATGTCCGGTGTATATGCCATGTACTCCCTGCTGTATAAAATGCGTTTTCATACCGAAGCTGAACGCATGAACGTGCTCGAAGAGTATCACAGCGAGGTCGTTGCTTCCATGCATCCGAAGATTCCCGCAGTCGATGCCGTTGCTGCTATGGCAAAAGCGTGCTACCTCCTGTCGATTGATATCATGGAGAATATCGACAAGGAGAAACTCTACTCCGATGCCTTTGCACAAAT
The DNA here is from genome assembly GCA_964448285.1 of uncultured Chromatiales bacterium. GTDB lineage: Bacteria > Bacteroidota > Ignavibacteria > SZUA-365 > SZUA-365 > CAYUWG01. The sequence goes on along the minus strand of CAYUWG010000004.1, from coordinate 3,259 downwards.
AGACCAGCAGTACCAAGCGGGAAAGGCGACGGCAAAAATATCCGAGGATCATTTCCTCAACGGCATGTATCGGACTTTCGAAGTATCACAACTTTGGGCACTGTTCGTAAATCCGAAATCCAGACAGAAAATTTCCGAGATCAATAAAGGTTTTCATTCGACCAGCGCCGGACTTGATAACATCGGCGGGCAAATGGCAGCAGCGGCGCACTCGTTGTTCCAGATTCTCGAATTGATTGCGCAGAGTACGATCAATCTCAACTGACCCATCGAATCATGATTGAAGTGGGTCCTTTACCGAACGATCTCCATACCGAGTGGGATACCTTCGTTCGAGGGGTTCACCAACATCCGCTTTTCTGTGAGAGCGCATGGATCGAAAGCTTCGACTCACTCTTTGGAGCGAAGCCCATGCGTCACATCGCGGTTCAGGAGGATAGAATCGTCGGAGGCCTCGTCACTTTCGAACGCACTCGCGGTGCATGGACCGTGTCCATTCCCTTTCCTCTTTCACTGTACAACGGGGTGATTCTTCCACACACACAGGTTTCCGATGTTTCGAAGAGCGTATCCCGATACGTTCGTGAAAGGCTGCACTATGCTTCTCTTTCAATGGCTGAGGGAAACGAAAAATGGATGCGTGAAGAAGGCAACTGGGCTTTCACTTCGCTCACATCGCGTAAGCTTTCGCTTGCGTCACCGGAAATGATTTGGGAAAACTATAGCCAGTCCCTGCGGAGAAAAATCAGGAGAGTGCAGGACGCCAAGCTGTCGTGTTGCGAAAGCACCGATCATTCAGTCCTTGTCGATCTCCATCAGAAAAGCTATGCCCGTCATAATCTGAAACCACCCTTCGATCGGTCTCAGCTATTATCTCTGCTTGAACGCCTCACGCAAAAATCCCTGATCAAGCTGTATCACGTACTGCGTTTCGATGGAACCATCAGCGCTGCACGGGCAATCGCATTCCATGGCACCAAGGCTTATGACCTACTCGCCGGTTCGGAACCGACGATACCGGATGATGCATCTTCCCACTTTCTCGTGCACTCGATTCTTGAACGCCTGTCCAAGGAAGGATTTACCTCTTTCGATTTCATGGGTACGAACACGCCGGGTGTGCGTGACTTTAAGATTCGATTCGGCGGAGAAGAAGTAGCCTACGTACAAGCGGTGTACTATCGCAACGCGTTCGTACGTGGAGCAGACGCTGTAAATGGTTTCTTTCATCGTGTTGCAAGGCGAGTGAAATGACTTGCCGTTTGTTACTCTGCATTGTGCTTAATACAACCATCGGTGTCGCTCAATCGGCAGATACAGCGATAATCCAAATACGTAAGTATTCAGTAGAATATACTTGGGCGAACGATTCACTTCGGCTTTATCCTTACCACTCGACAGCCGATCTGGTCGGTCGTGTTTCCGGATTTTCGCACGCGCATCTTGGAAACGTCATGCAACCGGGATGGCTCGGAACTCTTGGCTCCTTTCCAGAGCAAAGTGCGATAAACGTGAACGGCAATTCAGTGAACGATCCTGTCACGGGGTTAGCGAACTCGTTCTACGTCCTTTCCGAAGACATGGCGTCGATGTCCATCAGTCCACTGCATACATCGTACTGGTACGGTGGAAATGGAAAACTTCTCTCCGTCGATTTCACGGAAGCCGAAGCGAATGCACCGACACCGTTCACGCGAATTCGCCATACGGAAGCGCCATACGATTACCTTTACACGGACGTCATCTTCTCCCTCAATCCCGGCAGCAGAGATAACATCTACGCAGCGGTGAATCGCCAGTCGTTAGGTGTTTCGACGAATCGGTTTGCACGGTATCAGAACGAGCAGGCCGAAAGCTGGGATATCCGCTTGAAGTATCGATATGATCTCACGGATGCGCTACGTTTGAAGCTCAAGAACTCGTACCATGACCATATTCGCTTTCATCATGGCGGTATTCAAGGCTTGAGCGACGGTACGTTCATGCTCTATCCCGACAGAAGCGCAACGTACTTCACCGACAGTGCCTTCAGTCCTATTCTTGCAACGCTCGTCAATCCCACAATGCGTACACGCGAAACTCAGAATGCCACGACATTCGATGCAGTGTACTCCTGGCCTGATTCCATTCAATCCACCGCGCTTACATTAATCTATCGGAGCACTGACCGCTCGTATGATGATGAACTCCACGAAGGACAACCGGATTCGCTGAATGTTGAGAAGGCTTCAACCTTCAGTGAATGGAGCGACTTATCAGCCTTGCTCTCGCATCGTCTGACTACTGCGATTTTTCAACTGACGGCAGATGGATTATTCGGTCGCCAGAAGTTCTCGACATCGGTCCTTGATGAGGAATCCGATGTACGTATTCAGTTGCGCTCGGCCTTGGCTTTGTTCGTTCATCCTGTGGAATTGGTGTTTCGAGCACGTTACGAACATCAGTATGGCCGCTCAGGTTTTGGCGGCAGTGTTACTGCGTCGGTTCAGCTTGGTGACTCGTGGATGTTTTGGACGGGCTTTTCTGGATCGCAGCGTATCCCGTCGCTGATTGAGCGGAAGGTGTTGTTTCAACGAACTGTCAATGAAAATTCCCTGCATGATGCACCGGATAAGCTGCGAATTGCAGAGGCAGGATTGACGTTCGCCTCGTCCTTCAGCAGGACCGACCTTCGATTTCACTATTGGGATTTAGAACGAACCCAAACTTTACGGACGGGTTTCATCGGTCCGATTGGAAATACAGCCTTTCATCGCTTCACTACCATCGTCACACCATTTGATGACAGGATCGATACGAAGGGACTTTCGCTCAATCAGAGCTTCGAAACTCTCGGCTTTCATTCTGAGTCCTCGCTCACATATTTCACACAGCATCGAACGAAGAGCGACCAATCCACTGATATCCTTGCGTTGACGCCTTCACTTTCGCTTGCTACTTCACTTTTCTATCGGGGGTATCTCATTGCGGGAACGCTCGACATTAAGGTTGGTGGCAGCTTGCATTACAACGACGAATTCAATCCTACGACCTTCAATCCGGAGACAGGTTGGTTCGGATATGCACAAAGCGACGCAAATGGCGCTACGGATTTTACCCGGCAACGACGGTTAGACGTTTTTCTCGTCGCAACAGTAAAAGAGACTGCGACGATTCATTTTGAGATATTCAATCTGCTGGATGAGCGAACGATCAGCACGCAGTTCTACCCGATGTTCGAGCGGAGCTTCCGCTTCGGTGTGGACTGGATTCTTTGGGA
>CAYUWG010000003.1:0-104458 GCA_964448285.1 uncultured Chromatiales bacterium | reverse complement strand
CCTGATAGATCGGGTCGTCCGGACCCGCCAATTTCCTCTCTATAATCTCTGCCATAGTCTATCTCCTTAAGGTTCATCGAACAACGGCTGTACAACTTTCAACAATCAGGCCACAAGGCGAGATGCGTATTTCGCTATGGTTTTGATGGATTGGAATGAGATGCTTGTGAATGATAGTCACAGGATAAGTATGCGATCTCTTAGAGTCGTCGAAGCATGGTGAGAAACTTCGTTTCGAGTAAGCAATCTCTGCATCAACGGATGACCCTAAGCGATGGGTGAAGAAGGGATGCTTGAAAGGATAGCCTACATTGTCCCGTGCTATTCCATCTTTCTTTTCTTTTCCCTATGTTCATCTCGCAGACGAAACGTTGCAACAAGGTCGTCAATCGTTATCGAATACATGTCAACTCCACTGAACTCCTTATACTTTGGCGATAGCCTCAATATTTTGCGAGTGCACATCGCTGACGAGTCCGTAGATATCATCTACCTCGATCCACCGTTCAACTCGAAGCGCGACTATAGTGTGCTTTTCAAAACGCCGAAGGGGCATGAGAGCGACGCGCAAATCACTGCCTTCGAGGACTCATGGCACTGGGGTAAGCAGGCAGAAAGCGAATTCGACGAGATCATGTCTCAGCCCAATACGGACGTGGCTGAGATGATGAGCGCTCTGCGGAAATTCCTCAGAGAAAACGACATGATGGCCTACCTGACCATGATGGCGAATCGCCTTCTTCAGCTCCACCGCGTGCTCAAGCCTACAGGTTCGATCTACCTCCACTGCGATCCTACCGCCAGTCATTACTTGAAGGTCGTGATGGACGGTGTGTTTGGTAAGGAGTGCTTCAGAAATGAAATAACCTGGAAAAGGACTTTCGCCCACGGGAATGTCGGCAGGAATTATGGAAGCGTTGCGGATATCATCCTTTGGTATTCCAAAAGCGATACCTATGTCTGGAACCAACCTTATCAGATTCTCGCCGATGAAGAGATCCTGAAGAAATATCCCCACGTCGATTATGACGGACGTCGTTGGCAATCGGTCACGCTTCGGAATCCGGGCGTGCGACCGAATTTGCACTACCCCTACACTGCGAGCAATGGAGTCACGTACCAACCGCACCCGAATGGATGGTCCTGTAATCCGGAGCGGATGCAGAAGTACGATAGGGATGGACGCCTGCACTTTCCGTTAAAACCGACCGGTGCACTTCGGCTTAAGATGTATGCGGATGAAAGTTCCGGGGAACGGCTGCAAAACATCTGGGACGATATCCCTCCCATCGGGGCGCAATCCCAGGAGCGACTCGGCTACCCGACACAGAAGCCTCTTGCTCTTCTCGAGCGAATCATAAAGGCCTCCAGTAATGAAGGTGACATCGTTCTCGATCCTTTCTGCGGATGCGGGACGGCTATTCATGCTGCCGAAAAATTAGGCCGCCGGTGGATCGGGATAGATATCACCCATCTTGCCATCGCACTCATCGAGAAACGTCTGCGGGATGCTTTCGGAAACATTGCATTCGAAGTGCACGGCACACCCAAGGATCTCGATGGTGCCCGTGAACTTGCACAGCGCGACAAATACCAGTTCCAGTGGTGGGCATGCTCGATCGTCAATGCGCAGCCTTACAGAGACAAGAAAAAAGGCGCTGACTCAGGCATCGACGGTCTTATCTTCTTCAAGGACGACATGGGGGATACGAAGAAGATAGTCGTTTCCGTGAAGGGTGGAGAAAACGTGAACGTCGGTATGATCCGCGATTTGATGGGAGTCGTCGAGCGAGAGAATGCCGCGATAGGTTTGTTCGTCACCCTCGCCGAGCCAACAGGGCCCATGACCGTCGAGGCAGTGAAAGCTGGTTATTATGAAAGCAAGCACTATGGAAAGTTTCCAAAAATTCAGATCCTCTCCATCGAAGGCTTGTTGAAAGGAATCGTTGCACCGCAATACGTGGACATGAAGATGGGAGCCGAGACATTCAGGAAAGCTGCAAAGGAAAAAAAATATGTGTCGGAGCAGGGAGGACTGGGTTTGTGAACGATCATGTTTTCTTGGCCGAAACAGCACTTGCTAACGGATTGCCCCTTCTCGATGTGGATGAGGAAAGTGGAGGTCTTGTGAGATGAATCTTTTAATGAACGAAGCATTGTATTTTTACCTGACGTTAACTGAGTCTACCGGATGCCATGACTTCCTACAAGTGGAAACTAGTGGCGGATTGGCATGGTGTGTTTTTCTACTGACTGAAAATAGGCGGGAAGGTTCGTGAGGGGAGGGTGGAGTGTTAATGTGAGAAAGAGTTTAGCACCTACATCCACTATTCGCCTCGATGAGGTGTATTATGGCTGACTTTTTTCTTTTCTTACTTAGCTTGTTTGTACTTCTTATAATTCTTATTGCTGTGCTTGCAATTGGTAATGCTATTTTCAGAGCTTTCCGATCTAAAGAGCAGATTGATTCTATAAAAAACAAGCCTGTGATAGATTTAGTTAGAGACGCGTATAGCACGATGCCTGAAGACGTATTCACAGAATACGAAAACAGCTATATTCGTTGGCTCATATCTGAAGATCGCTATTTTGAGACATCAAATGATTTAATTCTTGACTTCATACTCAAGGTTAGTCCAGATCGATCCGAACGCGAAGAACAAGTAGGTTTATCGGAGTCCCCTGTTCTTGCAAGCAAACGTGATTATGATTTCGAAGAAACCTGGGTATTCAGATTTCACGATGATTTCTCAAAATCAATTAAAAAATTAGATAATAAAATTAAAGGTAGAGTACTTAGTGCTATCCAGAAACTATGCATGAATCCTGTTTCTACTGTAGGCGACACGATAAAGCCACTTAAGGAAAATATGAAGGGATATTGGCGCTATCGAATAGGAGATTATAGATTAATTTATCTTCCGGAAACTGAGCATAAACAAATTGTACTCATCATGTTTTCTTCTCGTGATGAGGCATACGATTAATCAGAAATAGGAGGAAGGCATTTGCCATGTTCCTTGAAATTCAGCAACCAGTTAGATATGGCTAAAACTTGAATCAAGAAAGGTCATAATGACATTTCTTACTAATAGCCCTTTCCTAACAGCTTTCGAAGATGGAACACTTGATCCTCCATTGAGGAGCACAGCCTTCACCGTATCTGAAACACAAATCCCGAAATCTGCTTCTGCCTCAGCGACTTCAGTGCTGCTTCTGCGCTTTCACGGGTAGGGAAGCCGCCGATCACGATGCGCTGGAGTTGCTTTTTTCCGACGCGCACGGGTTGAACGTAAACGTCTTCGATGCCCTTGCGCTCAAGCTCGGCAAGCTTGCGGCGCGCGTTGCGTTCGTCGGAGTATGAGGCGACTTGTATCGCAAAACCTTCCGGCGCCGCGGCGTCGGTCGCTGGTCGGTAAAACGCGCCTGCATCCGGCAAACCCTCAGGCGGCTCCGCTTTCCCGACGACTTCGAGCCTCACTTTCGCCGTGCCATGCTCGATCATATCGAGCGCAAGCGCTGCCTGACGCGACAGGTCGATGATGCGGCCTTTCAGGAACGGTCCCGCGTCGTTGATGCGCACCGTCACGCTCTTGTCGTTTTTGAGGTTCGTCACCTTTACGAGCGTGTGGAACGGGAGCGTCTGGTGTGCGGCGGTGAGCTGCCACATGCTGTAGATCTCGCCGCTTGCCGTTCGTGAGCCGTGGAATTCCTTTCCGTAGTACGACGCGACGCCCGTCTGTACGAAAGGCTCCTGTGCATGCACGATGCGGCAAAGCGAAACGAGCACGACGATGCAGGCGGCAGCGCGCATTTACTTTTTCTTCGGAGCGCTCCCGCTCATCAGGACGGCGAGCGGTTTCAGGCCATCGACGTTTTCGAAGACGATCTTCACCATCGACATGATCGGGACGGCGAGAATCATCCCCCAGATTCCCCAGAGCCATCCCCAGAACATCAACGCGACGAGGATCAACAACGGGCTGAGATTCAGGCTGAACGCCATGAGCTTCGGTTCGATGATGTTGCCCATGACGTTTTGTACGACGATGAGCAACGCGAGCACGAGCAGCGGCTGCGTGATCGTTTCGAATTGCACGAGCGAGATGAGGAAGGGAAGGATCGCTGCGACGATGGAGCCGATGTTCGGAATGAAATTCAGGAGGAAGGCGAGGAAGCCCCACAGCAGCGCGAAGTCCACGCCGATGATGGCAAGCACGACGGTCGTGAGAATACCCGTCGCAAGGCTGACGATCGTTTTCGTGATGAGGTACTGCTTCACTTTCTCGTCGATGGTGCCGACGATGGCGGCGATGCGGTGCGATTGGTCGTGTGAGAACGCGGCATCGACTTTCTCTGCCATCTGTCCGCTGCCTGCAAGGATGAAGAGCATGAACAGGAGGATGAGGAACGCCGAACCGAGGAACGAGAACAGTGAGCCAACGCTGCTCGTGACGAAGGCCGTAAGCGAACTGATCTGGATGGCGTCGGACCATTGCCATTCGCCGGTGTCGATCCCAAGCTCTCGCGCGGTTTCAAGCGCTGATTCGAACAGTCCCGTAAAGAGTATCTCGAGCCGCGCCTGATACTTCGGCATTTCGATGAGGAAAGATTGTACGCTCGATGAGATGAGCATCGAGAGTCCGAAGAGAATTCCCGCGAGGACTGCAACGATAAGGAGCAACGCCAGGGCCATCGGCACCTTTCGCTTTCGCAGCGCAAGGACGACGGGCTTGAAGATGTATGAAAGGAAGACCGCAATCACGAAAGGGAGGAGAACGGTTTCCAGCATCGAGAGGACGGCGCCAAGTGCGATGAGGCAGAGGATACCTAAAAACACATTTGTAAGCTTGGAATCGATCATGTCCTTGAAGACGATGTGAACAAACCCGTAGAAATCTACACCGAAAAGAGGGAAATACAACGGTGAAAAGACGCTTTCTACCTGCCATCCAAGAAAGGGACTTTCTCAAAACGTGAATAATAGGCTCTTGTCCATCTATGTTTTTCCTTACATTTTCTTGCGCGTTTGCTCGTTCGTTCGTCGATGTGAGAAACCGAGTTAAAACGAAAAACCGGAAGTGGCAATTATGTCGAAGTTCATCATTCTTCTCTGTGTATTCACGGGATTGTGCTATCTCTTATTGAGTGGAGGAGAGAAACGATACGCTGATCGTCGGATTTCCGCAGCCATCGACTCGTTCAAATTGACCTTGATCGATGGCGCATTCCATCCGCAACAATCGAGGGAATACGCCCTGTATGTTGAAGTCCAGCAATGGTACAACCATTATTCGCTTACCTATCAGGTGGGAGAGCTAAGCATAACATCCGTGAACGATACTGCACGTGAACTCTTCTGGTGGAAGTTTTCCGAGTACCCACTTTTCCGCACCGTTTTCAACGACAATCAGGACTCTTTCGCGGATACCATCAGAACGTGCACCTTCATGATAAAACCTGATGACACCATTCGCTTCTACCATAGCATCATTTTGGAGCCGTTATCCTATGGTGGGAATCCTCCAGTCGATACCCCTTGGGTTGTACCCGATTCGATGTCGTATAGTATGGAACTCGTCAACGCTGAAACCGGAGATATCCTGCTGTATCTCAAGAACGTGATCGTTCCGCCGGTAAACGGCACTGAAGATTTGTTCAGGAAAATGGTTGACAGTTGGTATTCCGGAAATAGTATTGATTCCGTCGTTATCGTTAATACCGTTCCAAACACGATCAAGCGGCAACAAGCATTCATCCGGCTGATACCCAAGTATCACGGGCCTTATGACAGGCGCCTTGTTGTGAGAGCGGATAGAGAAAAGTGGAGGAAGTCTTTGGAGTATGAAGGCTTCCTAAATCCATATCGCATCCGACGCTACGACAGTTTGATTTCGCATGGCTTTCTAGGGAAGTACGGGGCATGGTCGTCACGTCCTTCTCATTTCGGCGCATCCCTGCGTGCGTATCCCAGTCTATCGAATTCTACAATCGATCTTGAATACCGTTTACCGTCACGCGATGAAATAACATTTGTGATCGTAAGCGCGGAAACGGGCAACGAAATCAAGTCAAAAGTCATTCATCCGTCTTCATTGAGTGGAGTGTACACGTTTCAGGGAAGTGATATACGCTTTGAGATGGGGTCTTACTTCGTACTGCTGTTGCAAAACGAAAAGCTCTTAGTCTTTACCCGGATGTCTATTGGGGAAAAGAGATGAATCAAGGAAGTCGGACTACCAGCAAGATCGTCCCTCCGGGACTGATGTTCTTCTTAGGAACTGTACTGCTACCATCAGGTCGAAGCTGTCCCAGCAGGTCCATATTTTTCACGGTAAGCGTTAGCAATCCATGATATACCGAGCGCATTCATCCTTTGACTACGCTCAGGATGATGACGGACGAGCTTTTTGTGACCGCCTCTTTATACTGAGTCGGTCATTTGCGCTTGTGTCTGAAAGATTCGGATAACACCACCCAAATCCGACCGGGCTGTGATACTTCCAGCGAATCCGTCGAAAAAAATTTGACCCTAACATGGTGAATACGGACTGTAACGGAAGATTTTGAAAGCCACATGACTTTGGGGATTGCATAGAATAGACTTGAAGGCCTACCTTAAGTGACCTATGGGCTTGAATGCACCCATAGGACATCACTAAGTCCTATCCATAATTGAGGAGAATTTCATGAGAAAAGCTCTTACCGGCTTGCTCCTTGCAAGCCTCATGCTGGGGACCGGACTTCTTGCTCCAAACACTGCCACCGCACAGCTTCAAGAAAGAACCGTTCGAAAAGCACAGCCGACCGCAGTAAAAGCAAAGAAGAAACGAAAGCCAGCAAAGAAAACCACCGCCCGCGTAAAAGTCACCAGGAAAAAATCCATTGATTTGCTCCGTGAGTACCTGCCTGAATATGCCGATCTTCACGAAACACAATCCCCGGATCTGAACGACACCTACGTTGCGCTCCCGTATGATTTCGACTACCGCTCACCCTTCGTCTCGCCGCAGTTGCGCGTTGAATTGATTCAGAACATCGACGAATGGTTAGGGACACGGTATCGGTTCGGAGGGCAATCAAAGAGAGGCGTCGATTGCTCGGGATTCACTTCGGTAATCATGAGTGAAACTCTCAATCAGCCCTTTCATGGGACCTCGCGCTGGCAGGCACAGCAGTTCCTTCCCATCTTTACGCCGGACAGTTTGCAATTCGGCGATATGGTTTTTTTCTCAGGTCGCAACAGGAAAGCCAAGCGCATCGGGCACGTCGGGATTTTTCTCGGCAACGGTGTCTTCGCTCATTCCTCTACGGGAAGAGGCGTCATCTATTCGCACATCAACGACGGGTACTATTCGGAACGCTTTCGTTGGGGAGGACGATTCACAACCGCTCCCATCGGTTCGAACATGAAGCCGGGAATTTACACGCACCAGTAATCTTCAGGAAGACCTGAAAGTAAATTCTCGTCACGGTGAGCGTAGTCGAACCGTGAAATATCGTGTGTATTCATCCTTCGACTCCGCTCAGGATACGACTCCTTCAGAACGACGGCTGCGCTCAGGATGATGGCGGTATGGTTCCTGACGACCGCTTACCTTTTAAGGTGCGTTGTGCGCGTTTCCTTATCTTGCGATTGGATTCGATCCGTATTGCGATGAAAGACACGTATGAAAACCATTGTATGCACATCCTGTGGATTTGAGAATCCCGATGGGTTCAAATTCTGCGGGCAGTGTGGTTCGCCGTTAATCGAAACCACACTTCAGCGTGCGAACGCGCCTTTAGCAGAGCGGCGGCAGATAACGGTTCTCTTCTGCGACCTCGTCGGCTCGACGCTGCTTTCTCATAAGATCGATCCCGAAGTTCTTCGAGAAGTCGTCGCGGCATACCACCGTGCCGCCGAAGAAGCGATCTCTCGTTTCGATGGGCATATCGCGCAATACCTTGGCGACGGGCTGCTCGTGTATTTCGGATATCCTCGCGCGCATGAGGATGAACCGCGACGTGCCGTTCACGCGGCACTGGGAATTCTGTCCCGTCTCAAGGCGGTGAACGGAGAACTCAAGAAGAAGTGGGACATCGAGCTTGCCGCGCGCATCGGCATACACACCGGTGTTGTCGTAGTCAGTGAAATGGGAGGCGCAAGCCGACGCGAGTTGCTTGCGCTTGGGCAAACCCCGAATATCGCCGCGCGGCTTCAGGCGGTTGCAGAGCCGAACACGATCATCGTCAGCGATGCGACGTTCAGACTCGTCAAAGGCTTTTTCGAAACTCGCTCCATCGGCCGTCCGAAATTGAAAGGCGTCACCACGAACGCGGAAGCGTTTCGGGTGGTCGAAGAACTCAGCGGTCGTAATCGTTTCGATTCAATCAGCCCTTCCGCGCTGACACCGTTCATCGGACGGATAACCGAATTGCACCTGCTCAACGAGTACTGGAAACAGACCCGGGAAGGAACCGGAAAAGCGCTGATGATTTCCGGTGATGCGGGCATCGGAAAGTCACGCATCCTTCGATCGTTCAAGGAGCAACTTGTCGAGAGCGAGCGGACACTCTTGGAATCGCACTGCTCACCATACTACGAGACTACGTCGTTTCATCCGCTCATCGATTTGCTCAACAGGGTTTTCGGGCTTGAGCGATTCTCTTCGGACGAGGAAAAAGTGCGCCACGTGGAAGAGATGTTCGCTTGCTGGGAAATTCCGAAGGAAGAATCGGTGCCGTACGTCGCGGGATTGCTCTCTCTTTCGCTCGACGAACGCTACGAGTATCAGTCCGTTCACCTTCTGAAGAAAAGACAGCACTTGATAGAAGGACTTGTGCGCATTTTCCCGATCATCTCAACGAAGAAACCGATCCTCTGGATCATGGAAGACATTCATTGGGTCGATCCTTCAACGAATGAATTTCTTCTTCATCTCATTCCCGCGCTTGCCCGGTCGCACATTCTTCTCGTCCTTACTTCTCGTCCAAGAGCATTGAAGGATCAGCCGGTTCAAGGCCTTGTCGAATCCGTTGAATTACGACGGCTCGATGAACACGACGTTGAACGCCTCATGAACAACATCGCGGGAGGAAAGCTCCTTCCCCTTGACGTCCGCAAGCAGATCGTGTCGAATACAGACGGCATTCCGCTTTACGTGGAAGAAATGACCCGCACGGTGCTTGAATCGAATCTGCTTGTCGCGCGTGACGATCATTACGATTTGAAAGGTCCGCTGCGACCGTTCGAGATTCCCTCCACGCTGCATGATTCGCTCATGGCGCGGCTCGACAGTCTTTCCAATGTCAAAGAAGTTGTCCAGTTCGGTGCCACGATAGGCCGGGAGTTTTCCTACACGTTGATCAAACAGGTTATGGAGATCGATGACGCAACCCTTCAGACCGCGATCATGAAACTCAAGTCCGCAGACTTGCTCTATCAGATCGGTGAAATTCCGAACGCGCAGTTTCAATTCAAGCATGCACTCATTCAGGAAGCGGCGTATCAATCGTTGCTCATCAGCCAGCGTCAGGTTTATCACAAGCGCATCGCAGAGTTCTTGGAGAAGCAGTCCCTCGAGGTGATCAGTGCACAGCCGGAATTGCTTGCGCGGCATTACTCCCGTGCAGGTCTGGTGCAATCCGCGGTGTTCTATTTACACCTTGCCGCGATGCGAGCCGCCGAGCGGTCCGCAATGGTTGAAGCATCGCGTTTGCTGAGAGAGGCGCAAAGTCTCATTCCTGAAATCACCGACGAGCCGCTGCGCAAGCAATTGGAACTCGACGTCCTCTCGCTTCTGGCTCCGACGCTCATTGCAACGGAAGGCTACGGCTGCGATGAATTGGAGCCGATACACAAACGCTGTATCGAATTGAGCGAGGAGTTCGGGAACGAGACACAACTATTGATTTCGACATTCGGTTTGTGGCTGCACTCATTTACGCGTGCGGATCTCGACCGCGCGTGGGCGTATGCACAGCGTGTGATGGAGATGGCTTCAGCAAGTGATCCAAGCCAGGTGATTTCCGCCCACATCGCTGTGGGTCTTTCGCACATGCAGTTCGGGCGTTTTCGCGAAGCGAGCCGTCATCTCGAGATCAGTCTGGGAACAGCGCGCGACGGGCGTGTCGAGAATTTCTTTCTGTTCTATGGTCAGGATCCGGTAACGGTGATCCTTGCCTATTACGGATTGCTCCGCTGGCTGCTCGGATTCCCGGCACAGGCGCACGAAAACATCCAACACGCTTTGGAACTCGCACGCATGCTCAACCATCCGTTCAGTCTCGCATTCACGTTGGCAATCGCCGCGGAAGTGTCGCTCTACCTGGGAAAGTTCGAAGAAGCAGGGCGCTATATCGTCGAATGTATCGCGCTCTCAGACCGGTATGAATTTCCGTACTGGAACTCGACGATAAGAATTCTTTACGGCACTCATCTCGTTCAGGCTGATGAAGTTGAGAAAGGATTGGCGATGCTGGAAGAAGGCTTTTCATTATTGCTCGGGAAGGGCGGTGAACTCTCCCGTGTGAACTTCAACATCGCGCGTGCAGTCGCTTACGAAAAGTTAGGCCGCATCAAGGAAGCGCTCGAGTGCGTGAACGAGTGTCTTTCCTTATCGCAGCAGACAAGCATTCGATTCCGGCTGGTGCTTATCCACTGTGCGCACGGCAGGTTGCTCCTGCGATTGCCGTCACCCGACCTCACAGAAGTGGAGCGCATCTATCGCACGGCGATCGATCTTGCGAACGAACTCGAGACGTTGACATTGGAGCTGATCGCGACGATGCATCTGGTGAAGTTCCTCATGAGTACGGAGCGAGCCGACGAAGGATTGGAAATGCTGGAAGCGTGTTTCAACCGCTTCACGGAAGGGTTCGATTGTCCGATCCTTCAACAAGCACGAGCGATGCTCGACGAACTCCGTGCGATCGTCGTGTGATGTATTCAGGTCAATCCCATCAGGACGAAGCGCTGTTATCAGAACTCGCGGAGAGAACATACATTCCATTCATGAATCACCGACCGATCAGGATTTCGATGAGCGCAAACAGCGGAGGAAATGACGGGTGATTCTCTGGCGATACATTCTTCGGGCACACGTCGGACCATTCATCTTCGCGAATGCGATCATCATTTTCCTCTTTCTCCTGCAGTTTCTGATGAAGTCCGCAGGCGACCTTGTCGGCAAGGGATTGAGCTCGCTCGTGATCCTCGAACTCATCGCATTGAATCTTGCATGGATGGTTGTCCTATCCGTTCCCATGTCCGTTCTCGTTGCGACGGTGATGGCTTTCGGGCGCCTCTCGGCGGACAATGAAATCGCGATCATGCGAACGGGAGGCATGAGTCTCTATCGCATGATGGCGCCCGTTCTCGTCAGCGCCGGATTCGTCACGTGGGGATTGACGGTGTTCAACAATCAGATTCTCCCGGAGGCGAACATCAGGCTTCGAACCCTGATGACGGACATCATCCGCATAAAGCCGACGCTCTCACTTCAGGCAGGAGTGTTTACGGGTGAACAGGAACTTCCGAATCACCGCATCCTTGTGCGCAAGACGTTCGAGAAGAGCAACGATCTCGAAGGTGTAATCATCTACGACTTGACGCGGCCGGGGAAAAATGTCGTCGTCACCGCGGAGCGTGGCGTCGTCAGTTTCTCGATGGACTACACGAAAGTGTTCATGGACCTTTCCGAAGGGGAAATCCATGAATTGAATAATGAAGACATGGTCGAGTACCGCAAGATAAAGTTCAGGCGACACCGGGTATCTATTCCGGCGAGCGGTTTCGGTTTTGAACGAAGCGACGTTGAGACCGCACAGCGCGACGACAGAACGATGAGTTCTGCGATGATGCGAGTGATCGTCGATAGCGCTCGTGCTACGCGTCAAAGAAAGGTTGAGCGAATGTCTGAACGGTTCCTTCTTCACGTGCAAGGTTACCTCGATGGGAAGCCCGAGTTGTTCTCTCCCGCGGAGCTTCCTCTTCATATTCAAGAAGAGCGATTCCTAAATCGCACGCGTACCCTTATCGACACGCAAGCAGTGAGGATGCCTGTCGCCGATACTGCGCTCTCCCAACAGGACACCGTGAATGCCGTGTTGCGTGCGCTGACCGATGCGCGCCAAATTCAGTCGATGGTATTCGGCGACATCAGCGGCATCAAGTATGACGATCAGCAAACCAACAAATACCTCGTGGAGATTTATAAGAAGTATTCTATTCCGTTTGCGTGCATCGTCTTCGCGTTGATCGGCGTTCCGCTCGGAATGATGGCAAGGCGTGGCGGCTTTGGCGTCGGGGCGGGTTTGAGTTTGGGATTCTTCCTTTTTTACTGGGCGTGTTTGATCGGCGGCGAGAAATTGGCGGACCGCGATATCCTGTCTCCGTTTCTTGGGATGTGGATTGCGAATATGCTGTTGGGCGTGGTCGGTGTGCTCTTGATCGTTCGCACTGCACGCGAGACGACGGCAATCGATTGGGGGCGCGTCCAGAACCTTCTCCCAAAGAGCTGGCGCAGGGAAGCACCCGTGAGCCATCTTAATCCGTTGGAGGGCCATGAAACGTATTGATCGCTATCTGCTGCGACAGTTCTTCGTTGTCGCGCTCTTTTCGCTCGTTGCGTTCAGCCTGCTTTTCATCCTTATCGACATGGTCGAAAACCTCGATGACTTTATCGATGAGAACGTGCCGAACGACATCATTGCCATGTACTACGTGTATTTCGTTCCGCGAATCTTCGGTTTGATGGTCCCGCTCGCGGTGTTGCTCGCATGCCTTTTCGTCGTCGGGAAACTCAGTAACAACAACGAGTGGACGGTCATGAAGTCGTCCGGTTTGAGCCTCTACCGATTGATGGTTCCGTTCCTATCACTCGGATTGATCGTGAGCATAGCCATGGTCGGTTTCGATGGATGGCTCGTTCCGAAAATCAATGCCGGTCGCCTGAAGTTGGAGCGCGAGTATCTCAAGAAGCATCTGCAAAGCGGCGGGCGATACAACATGTATTTTCAGGACGTGAACAACCGCATCGTATCGTTCGAGTATTACGATGAAAGCAACACTTCCGCACGTCGCGTTACGATACAGCAGTTCGATGAAGAACAACCGACGCGTTTGGTGAACCGCATGGATGCCGCATACATGCAGTGGAATGAGAAGGAGAACGGATGGCGTCTGTTCAACGGGATGCTGCGGTCCATTCACAGCGACTCTTCCATGAAAGGCGGAAGCAGTGAGACCGTTGCGCGGTTCGATTCGCTTGACGCCGGAGCACTCGTTCTCACTCCGACCGTCATTCTTCGTATGCAGCAAAAGCCGGAGGAAATGGAGCTTGGCGATTTCTCGGATTACATCGAGCGTCAACGAATCGCCGGCAGCGACATTGCACGATTGCTTGTGGACTATCATGGGAAGGTTGCCTTTCCATTCGCTTCGTTCATCGTGATCATCTTTGGAGTACCGTTCGCATCAGTCAAACGCCGCAGTGGCCTCTCCGTTCAATTCGGCGTGAGCATTCTCATTTGCTTCACGTATCTCGTGAGCCTCAAGCTCAGCCAGGTGTTCGGCTACACGGGAAATCTGCCGCCGTTGATCGCAGCGTGGCTTCCAAACATCCTGTTTCTCTGCGCGGGATTCGGTGTCATGATGCGAGTTCAGAAGTAGTTATTTTCACTGCGTGAATGTTGAATCCCCAAACATGAGAACGCGAAGATGCCTGTCGTAACCGTTGCGCGATATTTTCATTGGGAGATGGGGCATCGTCTCCCATTTCATAAAAGCGGGTGCCAAAACATCCATGGTCATTCATACCGTCTTTGGGTTTCCGTAGAAGGCGAGACCGACGCGAACGGAATGGTGATCGATTTCGCTGACCTGAAGGACATCGTCGATCCCATCATTGCTCCTTTCGATCATGCCTTCGTGTGCGACGACGGCGATGAAATCATGAAGACCTTCCTGAGCAACGCGGGTTTCCGGATGGTCGTCGTACCTTTCCATAGCACGGCAGAGAATCTTGCTTCGCACCTGCTTGAGTTGATTTGGAATCAACTTAGCGCTAACCCTCGAATCCAGTCCATCCAGCTTCGTCTTCACGAGACCGAAAACGCATTTGCGGAAGTTTCGCGTGTTCGTTGAGCCGGAGAATTCCTTATCGCACCGAAAGAAATGATTGCAATTGGCCTAAGCCTTTTCTATTTTCATTTAGTTTGGTTGCGTCGTACACTTAAAGTAAAAGATTAGATACAGAATGAAGTTTTTCATCGACACAGCATCCATAGACGAAATCAAAGAGGCGCATAGTCTCGGTATCCTTGACGGCGTCACTACCAATCCGTCCCTTGTCGCCAAAGAAGGAAGGAACTTCCGTCAACTCCTCGATGAGATTCTCGCAATTGTCGATGGGCCGGTAAGCGCAGAGGTTGTTTCCGTCGAAGTGGATGGAATCATCAAAGAGGGTCGCGAGTTATCCCGCATCCATCCGAACATCGTTGTCAAAGTTCCGCTTATCGTTGACGGGATCAAGGCAGTAAAGGTCCTCTCGGAAGAAGGTGTGAAGACCAACGTCACGCTCTGTTTTTCCGCAACGCAAGCACTGATCGCTGCAAAAGCCGGTGCCACGTACATTTCACCGTTCGTCGGGCGGATCGATGACATCAGCACGGACGGGATGCAACTGATCGAACAGATCGTTACGATCTACGATAACTACGGCTATCCGACCGAAGTGCTTGCCGCGAGCATCCGTCATCCGTTGCACGTGGTTCAGGCCGCGATGGCGGGAGCGGACGTAGCGACGATTCCATTCAAGATCATTCAACAAATGTTCAAGCATCCGCTGACGGACATCGGACTGAAGAACTTTCTCAGTGATTGGAAAGGCAATGAATCAGCAGTTTCCGGGAAATAGACACACGACTTATGAAGAAGACCGCATTCGATGAAATTCATAAAAGCCTGAACGCGAAGATGGTTGAGTTCGCAGGCTATTCGATGCCGATCCAATATGAGGGCATCATCGCCGAGCACAAGAAAGTTCGCACGGCTGTCGGCGTGTTCGATGTTTCGCACATGGGAGAATTCGAAGTCCGTGGAAGCGATGCTTTCGACTTCGTTCAGCGAATGACGAGCAACGACGTTACGCAGCTTGCTGAAGGGCGCGTTCAGTATTCGACGATGCTCTATGACAATGGCGGCATTGTCGATGATCTCCTCGTGTACCATTGCGGTGATTATGTGCAGTTAGTTGTCAACGCAGCGAATCTTGAGAAGGACTGGCAGTGGCTGCAAGAGCACGTCGAAGGCGACGTCGAACTCATCGACCGCAGCGATGAGACGTCACTGCTTGCAGTGCAGGGACCGAACGCACCGGACGTTATGAGGAAGGTTTCCTCGGTCGTACTCGAAGATCTTCCTTACTATCATTTTACGAGGGGAAGTATCGCCGGAGTGGAATGTCTCATCAGTCGCACCGGTTACACGGGAGAAATAGGGTACGAGATTTAC
This sequence comes from uncultured Chromatiales bacterium, assembly GCA_964448285.1. Lineage (GTDB taxonomy): Bacteria > Bacteroidota > Ignavibacteria > SZUA-365 > SZUA-365 > CAYUWG01. The sequence goes on along the minus strand of CAYUWG010000003.1, from coordinate 88,962 downwards.
TTCGATGCCGACACGGAAAAAGGGAGGAGTGTGTGGAACGCGCTGTTCGAAGCAGGAAGTGAATACGGCATTGCACCGATCGGACTTGGAGCGCGCGACACGCTGCGACTCGAGGTCGGCTTTTGCCTGTACGGTAATGACATCGACCATACGACGACGCCTTTGGAAGCCAATCTCGGTTGGATCACGAAACTCAATAAAGGCGAGTTTATCGGTCGCGACGTCCTCGTGCTTCAGAAGGAACAGGGGCTTTCGCGGAAACTTGTAGGATTGGTTATCGAGGGCAAGAGTATTCCCCGGCATGGTTATGAGATTCGAACGGGTGACGGAGTTGGGAACGTCACGAGCGGGAATATTTCACCGATGTTGGAAAAAGGCATCGCGCTGGGTTATGTACCGATTCAGTTCGCGACGCCCGGAAGTTCTGTCGAGGTGTTCATCCGTAAACAACCTGTTCCGGCAACCGTCACGAAGGTGCCCTTCGTCTCGAAGCAATAGCGCGTCAGTACTCCCATTCGATGAGAAAGAAAAAACATACGAACGCTGCAATCACACCCATGGGGCGTAGCTTCGCTCCACGCCTTGATGCAAAGCGAAAGATCGATATCATCGGTATCCTCATGCTCGTCTGTGGCATCCTCCTTCTGCTTGCGCTCGTGTCATACTCCTCCGCTGATGAATCCGTCGCTGATATCGGGATCGTGGAATTCTTCAAGATCTTTTCCGGCGATCCGGAAATTCAGGCACGCGCTGACGTAACCGCGAACTGGCTTGGATTGCTTGGCGCACTCATCGCTCGCTTCTTCGTTCATTCAACGATCGGGATGTTTGCGTTGAGCTTTCCGGTCTTGCTTTGCTTGTGGGGATGGTTTCTCTTACGCGACCGCGACCTTAAAGTACTCGCGTACTACACGAACTATGCGCTCCTACTCGTGTTCTTGTGCGCGACGTTTTTCGGGTTGCTTCGTTTAGTCTCATGGATGCCGGACATCTCCGTTGTTTGGGCGGGAAACATCGGTGATTTCATCGCAGGCGTTCTCGCGCGTCTCATCGGTGTTGCAGGCGCATTGATCGCACTCGCGGCAACGATCGTGATCTTAGCGATCATCGTAGTCGATTACGACATACGCATAACGCTCGAGCGCCTGCGATCAGCGATGCAATGGATGTGGGCGAAACTTCGCGGGAAGAGTGCTGCTTGGAACATCAATACATTGCGAGCCGAAACGGATGATGCCAATGACGAACCACAGGCGCCGGAACCGGTGGCCCAAGAAATCAAACCTGTCGCTCGACAAAAACCTGCTCGCGATATAAAACCACTATCAGAACCACTTCCTCCAAGAACACTACCCGTGTCCATAAACCGCAGCGATTTCATAGAACCGATTCGGTCGGAGATCCATGTTCCCCTTGAAGATGGGATGCGATCGAGCGGAGTGATTCCACGGGACAGTATTCCGGAGCTCCGTTCATTGACCCCAGACTTCAAACCTTTTCCCGACCGTCCTCTACAAAAATCAGAATCGGTTCATAAGACAGAATCGAAGTCTGTCGAACAGCCGAAAAGCGAATCACCTCGCTCAGCGCAGAGCAATGAGCCTCAGTTCATCAACGAGCATGAACGAAGCACCATGAAGCAAGCAGTGGTACAAAGAGTGAGTGAGTCGTATTCGGACATCGACCCTGAAGACGTGAATAGCGCGACGTTGTCAGAAGCGCTCGTGTACCATCCACCTTCTCCGGATATTCTCGATGCGCAGATCAACATCGACACGGTGACCGACAGCGAGCTTCGTTTGAAGGCTGAACTTGTGAAGGAGAAGCTTGCGGTTTTCGGAATCGAGATCACGGGTATTTCCGTCATTCCCGGACCGGTGGTTACACAATTCGAACTCGTTCCCGATTCAAGCGTGAAGATTAGCAAGATCGTCGCCCTTGCCGACGATCTCGCGTTGGCGCTTGCCGCTCGCGGGATTCGCATCATTGCCCCGATCCCCGGCAAGAGCGCTGTGGGAATCGAGATTCCGAACAACGCCCCGGAGATCGTGCGCTTTCGCAGCATCGTTTCTTCGCCGATCTATCAGAAGAACAAAGCGCTGTTACCGCTTGCCCTCGGCAAGTCGATCACGGGTGACGTGTTTTGTGACGACCTTACGAAGATGCCGCACTTGTTGGTTGCCGGCGCAACGGGCGCCGGAAAAAGTGTGGGCATCAACGTGATGATCAACAGCCTGCTTTTTAAGATGCATCCGTCGGAAGTGAAGTTCGTGATGATCGATCCGAAGAAGATCGAACTTGCGCAATACCGTGATTTAAGCAAGCACTTTCTTGCCGTGTGTCCCGACATCAACGAAGAGATCATCACCGATCCGGCGAATGCAGTCATCGTTCTGAAGAGCCTTGAACTTGAGATGGATAATCGTTACACCAAACTCGCGAAGGCGGGAGTACGGCATATCACGGACTACAATGCAAAAGTGAAATCCGGAGCGTTGCGGCATTCTGAAACGCTGAAGCATTATCGTCTCCCGTATATCGTGGTGGTGATCGACGAGCTTGCGGACTTGATGATCACGGCAGCGCGCGAAGTCGAGGAGCCGATTGCACGCCTCGCACAGCTTGCCCGCGCTGTGGGGATCCATCTGGTTCTTGCGACACAACGGCCTTCCGTCGATGTCCTTACCGGAGTGATCAAAGCGAATTTCCCTGCACGCATTGCGTATCAGGTCGCGAGCCGAATCGACTCACGAACGATTCTCGATGCGCCAGGCGCGGATCAACTTCTCGGCAACGGAGACATGCTGTATCTCCCGAGCGGTTTTCCGAAACCGGTTCGCATTCAGAATGCCTATCTGTCCACAGCAGAAGTCGAGCGAGTGGTGGAGAGCATTGCATCACAAAGCGGTTTCGTGCGGCCGTACCTTCTTCCTTCTGTCAGAGCGGGAAAGAAGAATCAATCGCGGGAGGACTCGATTGAAATGGATGAACTCCTCACTGAAGCAGCGCGACTTGTGGTTCGCCATCAGCAAGGTTCGGTTTCGCTTTTGCAGCGTCGCTTGAAGATCGGTTATTCGCGTGCGGCGCGCATCGTCGATCAACTCGAGATGGCTGGAATCGTCGGTCCCTATGATGGGAGCAAAGCCCGAGAAGTCCTCGTTGAGGATGAGGCATACGTCGAAGAAATGCTTCATCAGACCACCTAGGAGATTCCCCATGAAAGCCATCGCCATCCTGATTCCATTACTCATCGTCACTTCATCCCTATCCAGCGAGATGAGGCCGGTACCGGATATCACAGCTCGGGAGATCATCGAAAAAGTTCAAGCGCGATATGCAGATATTAAAGATGCTGTCATCGAGTTTTCCCAAAGCGTTCGTTTCAAAGTTTCGCGCGCAGAGCAGAGTTCTTCAGGCAAGTTGTTCTTCAAGAAAAAGAACAAGTACCGTATAGAAACCGAAGGCAGAACGGTTGTAACCGATGGGATAACATCGTGGGCATACAACAGCCAGAACAAACAGGTCATTGTCGATACCTACAAAGAGGAGTCACATACATTGTCTCCGGAGCAGTTGATGCTCAAGTATCCGAATGACTTCTATTCCGTTCTCGTCGGCGAGGAAAAGATCGGGACGGAGAACACATATGTGTTGAAGCTGACCCCAAAGGATGAAAGCAACTTCGCGACATCAATGAAGATTTGGGTTGGACATAAGTGGTTCATCCGAAAGGTTGAGATCGTCGATATCAATGGAGCAGTGACGACGTATTCGATCAAATCGATTGCCGTCGATACAGGCATTGCCGATTCAAAATTCACCTTCGAGATTCCGGCGAATGCCGAGGTTCTCGATTTGAGATAATTCCGGAATTTCATCATCAAAGGAGGTTTGCATGGTCAAATTTTTACGGCTAATTTATGACGCTGATGTTGCGTCAACGAGACGACGGGATGTTGGCAAACCATCAGCAATAGAGTCGTCAGAATTTTGACGACGAAGAGTAAAAGAGCCTGTTCAAGCCTGTTTTACAAACATTCTCGGTGGCAAAGTCTTTGCGTTTACAGTTACGGTTTGTTTTGACCAGTGCCGTAGTACATATACTTTGAAAATGAAACTCTCCGCCAAATCGTTGTTTGCTGTCCGATGCACCCGTATATTGAGCGCTCGGACCAATCCGATTGAGCCGAGCCTTAACCATTAATCGAAATTCAATCTTTATCTCAATGATAACTTGTTTCAATCAGCAGCAGGAGGAAATGCATGAACAGCAGTTAGGACGTAACGCTATTCGCCATTGCTGTAACCAGTCCACCCAAGTTTTTTCTCTCACTAACCAGGAGCTTTTACGCATGAAAAGAACTCTCACCTTCCTTTCGATCCTGGGCTTTGCACTTCTCTTCTTTGTAGGGAACGTCGATGCTCAGGTCAGAACCGGAAAGGGCGATTTCTTCAACATCACGCGTACCATAGAGCAAACAGCGGACTCCGTGACCTTTATCGCGGATACGTTGACGTTGTTCGATCAAGGCGGTGGTGTGGGTAACTTCGCAAACAACGATTCCGTTGTTGTGATGTTCGTCCAGAACCGCTTCAAGATTGTCAACAATATGCTCTCTTCGAACTTGTTTGATTATATCAAGTTCCGCGTGAGTACGTCTGGCACGATGACTTTGTCACGTCAGGCGTACGCCAATGTCGTCACCGCCGTTGGCCCGGGTGGTTCCATTTTTGGAACCGATGCCGCGGTCACAAGCGTGAAGGACATTGGAGTTCGCCCATTCTACCGTCCTGTCGGGAATATCGCATCGTCGTCCGTATTCAATTCGGGCCCGACCGCGATCCGCCAGATGCTCTCTGTGCGCGTTCAAAACCCGACTGCGGGTAATGACGGCATTCAGATCAAGAACATTCTCTTCAAGCCCAACATCAATAACCTTACTGGTCTTGCAGTTCCTCCTGACACGACCAAGGATACGTTGCGTGCTTATCATCTCGATGGAAACCTCATCTCCTCAGGAGACGTGGTCAGCCAGACAGACCTCGCAATCGTTCGACTTCTCCCCGGCACGACGGCAATCGTAATGTGGGTTGATGACTCAGCCCAAGCAGTCGATGCAGGTGAATACATCGGTTCGTTCGGTGATTACTCCCGTGGTCGCTACTTCTTAGGTGATGATGGATTGCCTTCAGGATCAAATACAATGGCATTCCGTCCTTCAGCGACGCGTACTCTCGGTCTTACCGTAGTACAGAATCCTGACTTCGGCATGATGGTCGATGGTTTTCCACCGGAACGGAATCCGATTTCATTGACCAACCTCTACCAGGCACTGGCACCTTGCTGGTACAATGAAAACTTCCCAGCAACATATCCGGCATTTTGCGGTGCCCCCGGAAGCAATCCGAACCCTGAAAACGGATTGATTCCTCCGTATCGCGTCGGTGAATACGCCGTTGCACACAATCCCTATCAACCCGGTCTTGTCAGTTCCGCAGTCGATACACTCCGTTTCTACGATGTTTACGGAAACCGTACATGGGACCGAATGACACAGCCTCGGTTGAAAGCTCTCGCTTATCTGATCAACAATCCTGCTCCTGAAGATCGCACGGTCTATCTCAAGGGATACACTGCAGCCGACGATACACTCCGTCAGTATGGACAGATCGTTTATCGTCGTCTTGCTTATACCCACGCTGACGTCGGTGCCAATGCAGGCGCGGTTGAAGATAGCGTTCGAATTCTGGCTGAAGCAACCGTTCATTTCACCGGATTAGGCGGGCTTCATAGTACTCTCAATGCCTTGGCCGATACGTCCGGAGGTTTCCCGCGAACGATGTCCTACAGCGTTCGTACAGCAGAATCCAATCTGGATAATCAGGCACGCACTAACACCACATGGCAGATCGATCCAAATCGTGAGCCGGTCGATCCGCTTGGTGTCAACTCGTTGCCCAATACAGGATCGAAGATTATCGTTCGTCCAAACATTCCACGCGCCATCGACATTCGCCCGAGTGATCCTTGGAAGGGCACTGCTGATAACAACTATCTCCGCTTGGATATCCATGCAACAGATGGTTATGGAAACGACGTCGATGATAACGAGCGCTACAAGTTTGAGTTAAGCCCATATGGTCGTCTTCTCAACGGTATCGCTTATCGTTTGAACGGTGTTTTCGATTCCTTGATCACAACCATTCCGAACGTTATCGTTTCCGGTGCGAATATCGACTCCGGTCGCGTGTTCGTGAACTTCGCAAACTTAGGCCGCGGTCATCGCGTCATGCGTGCAGCGAGTGGAAGCAACAACGCCGGAGCCTATCGCATCCGCGTCCGCAGCAGTTATGCATTCAATGATCGTTTCAATGATCTGAGCGATCCGTTGAAGCTCGATCCAAACCCCGGAGCCGGCTTCTCGCACTTCAACCTCATTCCAGACGGTTCACCGAATAACAACTTTGGTGTTTGGTTCGGACCGGGAACAGGTTACAATGCGAAGCTCGGTATGCGCATGGGTCAAACCGTCGCCATGGACTCCACAGACGTTGTCTGGGATGGTGTCAACTGGCACTACTTCCCGGTACAGCCGCGTCTTGAAGTGGTTTGCGGTGATGAAGATGCTCTCGTTGTCGGCAGCGTTGGAACATTTACGCTCCCCGGTCAGCCAAAGAATATCTACAGCAAACTCTATGTCCGTATAACAGATATCCATCGCAATCCGCTGGATATCGCACCATACTTCTATCCGAATGCGAACCGTGTGTTTGTCGAACTCCCTGACAACCCACCGTTGGTTAACGCATTCAACCTCGGTCAGACTCAGAAAGTGTTCTTCGGTTCCGTTTCCCCGAACGTCGCACTCAGCGGCGCAGGTGGTACGGACAATCCGTCGAATCCTGCCGGTTTCGATCCGACAATTCCTGATGGATTGCCGAATGCAGGTACAGTGCTGAATGCAGAACTCGTGAACGTTCCCGCCGGCCAAGGCCTGCCGGGCATTCGCGGTGACGTTCCTGCGTTCGCTCCGTACAATGCAGTTCGCTTCTATCTCCGTGCACCGAAAAACGTCAAGACGTTGAGTCTTGCCGGAACGGACAAGATCCGCATTCGCGCACACTTGCAATTGAGCACAGGTATCCCGAACGTCGGTGACTTCTCCATCTCCTCCGGAGCATGTGAGATGAGCGTCATTCCGGATGTCGTTCAGAACGTGGAAATCTTCAAGTCGTTTGGCAAGCCGCAGGGTACAACCGTTCCAATGGAAGGTTGGAGCCCGATCAGCACAGCCGATGCACTTGCAGCCGGATATCCGACTGGTACTCCACGCAACGCTGCTGAGACAAACGAATTCTACAAAGGATACTTCTTCCGCGCAATCGGTGCGGTGACGCCGACCACAGGTCCGGCCTTCCCGACGCCGCTTGAACCGGTCAACAGAGGTATCGGTGGATTCCTTGCCAGCGACGTTGATCTCGAAGCAGATTGTACTGCACCGATTCCGATGGATACGATCACGGTCTCCGAACACAACCGCCAGGTTCGTGTCGTTGCCCGTCTTCTCGATCAATACAACAACCCGGTTGGCGGCCGTTGGGTCAAGTTCCATGTGGAAAGCCAGACTCTTCCGGTCACCCCGCCGAAAACCCAATTGCAGAACAACACGCAACGTGGTGGTTTCGGTGAATTCGGAAACGTCTTCATTTCCGATGACACGTTGAAGCGCACAACGATCGGTGACACTGCGCAGGCAGGATGGGTTACCGCATACTTCGTCTCCGGTCGAGTCGGCTGGCAGATGGTCCGTATCGCAATGACTCCTGATACGCTTGCATTCGATCTTTCGCCGAAGGGTATGAACCTCGGTGAGGGAACGATCGTCGGCGAAAGCCGTCGTGGTTTCGCACCGCGCGTGATCATTCCGATCTACCAGAAATCAGACACGACTGTTCGTGTCCAGATCTTCCCATACACGGCAGCAGCGACTTCGCCTGTTCCGTTGCCGGTCGATCTCGTGGACATTCAAGCAATCGAACACGTGTCGATTTACCCTGATTCACGTGGTTTCGGTTATGCACCATACTTCCGTGCATACTCAGCGAATCCGTTCATGGTCGAGCAACGCGCCACTCACTTCGGTCGCGTCGCGAACACGAACATTCGCCCGTACATCCCGGATACACTGAATCTTACGAATGCCGATCCGAACAGCGTCAACAGCGTTACAGCAGGACGTACCGTTACGCTTCTCGCACGCGAATATGATAAGTTCGGTAACCTCATCGATCATCAGATCGCGCTTGAAGATACCGCACGCATTCGCTGGCGCATGTGGGGCGACGGATGGACATCTCCACCGGCTCCTTACACCGCAGGTCCAGGAACGATCGCACCGGCAAGCAATTGGACGCGCGATGAATTCGGACCGATGCGTAAGGCCACATATCGTCATACACAGATCAGTAACCTTGTGTCCGGCGTCCATATCAATCAAACGGCATACCTGACAGCCCTTGAATATCAAACACCGAAGACTGCAAATGCGACGGTGTTCTTCGAGGCAACCGGCACGGCAGTTCTTGCTCCCGGACTCCCCGGCGCAACGAATCTGCATCGCGACACGGTCAAGGTCGTCTCCGTTGTAAAGAGTCCGACACGTTTCGATGTCCTTCGAGCGGGTCAGGAATTCCTCAATGGCGGCGCCGGTATTCGTCCGTTCATCAACGATCCCGAAACTCGTACCATCAGTTTCGCGACAACGAACATCAGCTTGCCTCCTGGTTCGGACATCAACAATCACAGGCTTGATGCCGTCGGTGTTGATAACATCCTCATTAGCCAGGTGTACAAGCGGAATCTTTCCGAGGCTTCCGTTGGAAAGTACGAGATAGTCAATGAACATAACGTTCCTCTCGACAAGGATGGAGATGCTCTCTATCTGGATGCGAACGGAACATTGAACGACAACTTCGACAGACATCCGCATTCCGGTATGCCACTGCTCCAGAAGTTGGATGCATATAACAATCAAAACCCGCTCACCTCGCCGAATAATCACTTCAACCGTCTCAACGACCGCACGAACATTCCTGGTGCGCGTAACGATGGTGTGATGTTCGACATTACCATTGCAGGCGGCGGTAACATTGCCAATCCACTCACGGGCGAATCGATCGGCTGGTTCATTCTTACACCGAATGGTTCTCGTATCGATCAACGACCCGTCCTCTTGCGTGCGACTCCGGTTTGGGAAAACAATCCTCCGACCGGTGGAGCCGCTTACGGATTGAACAACTTCTCAGGAAACAACAATCAACCAGGACAAACACGCGTGTATGAGAACCGGCTCTATGCAGATTCTATTTACACGTATATCGGTACGACATCCACAGTGAAGTCAACCGCGACACGCGGTGAATTCATGGGTACGCGTTCAGATCGCGGTGTCCCTGGAAGGTTCTATTCGCAAACCGGCGGCGAGTATGATCGCATCACACGTCTTGGTGTGGGTGGTTGGGCCGCTGCTGATTTCACCATTGCAGGTTTGGCCAATATGGGGCGGACTCGCAATGCACCGGGTCTCATCGCAGGTTCTACACCGGCTGGTCAGCTCTTCGACGGTGATTATGCACGTCGCGTGATCATGCTCGGAACTGCATTCGGCGTTAGCTCCGGTAATACAACGAATCCTATTGTTCCGGGTGCGTTCATTCGCCTCATCGACTCGACAGCAGAGCAAGTACTCGATCTGCGCGTTATCGACCCGAATCTAACCGATAAGGCCGGTAAGGTAGTTGACGATACATGCAGCTACGATCGTGGGAAATGGACAACCGTTCGACGCGTCCAGCGCGAGTCCTTCGGTTTCTGGCACATTGACGATACCTATTGGAGAGGTGGAGATGGACTTGAGGATGGTATCCAAGGTCCAAATATCACGGCACAGTTCGCTTCCGAGCAACCGTATAACCTCCGTGGTGTTCCATTCTCTATCGGTCCAAATGCTCCTGAAGCCGCGGCTACCCGTGCCTTCTGGGGTGTCACTGCCTCGAACAAGTTGCAACACACGTTCGTCGTAGTACCGTATCGCATCGCCTACACCTCAATCTTCCCAAGCAGCTACGATATCAGCCAAGGTCTCTTTGATGATACCCGCTTGCCGCTTGGAATTCTTCCGGTACAGGCCGATATCGACACGCTCCCGCGCGTTGCTCTCGGTATGTATAACGATGGCCAGCATGACCTCATGAACTTCGAGATGTACACACGTCTCTATGGTCAGATCCGTCATGGAGCCACCGATCAAATTCCGAATCAAAGCGGTACACCATATGCGCGACCAGATACGGTTTTCCGCGATCTGCGCTACACATATGCCGTAACCCCGTACGATCGTTACGGAAACCTCAATACCCGTGACACGATGTTCGTGCAAATCGGATCTCGTTTCACTGATTGGGAATTCCGCGACCTCGAAGCTGACGGTACTCTGATGATCCGATCGGGTGGAAATTTCTTTGGAGCGATTCCGAAGAATACACCGACGAACAATCAATATCGGCAGGATACACTTCGCGTGTTCAACCAGTTGAACATCCAAGGTTTCAATCGTAACTCTTACCTCGGTATGAAACCGGATGATAAGCGTCTGAACCTCGCCGTCGGTGAGCCGGTCATGTCAGGAATTCCCAACATTCCTCACGGTCTGCTTCCGGCCAATGTCATCGCAAGCCGTCCGGTTTGGGTGAAGATGCCGTTCGCACCGGCACCGTTTACGCTGAGCACACCTTCTCTGCGTAATACGACCCTCTTCCGTATGGATCATACCGGTAACTGTGCCAATAACGGCATCGAGATGGATACCCTCCGTCTTCAATGGCAGACATCCGTTTGGGGTTCAGGAACTGGCCAGAACAACCCGAATGATACCATCAAGTACGAATGGTATGGAATTATCGACAGCGTCGGTACATCTACCGGTTCGTTGACGGTAAGCATGCTTGCCGACAACGGCGGTGTCAGTCCGTCGATCACGATCGGTGGAGATAAGCTTCGTCAGCTTCTTTTCCGTCCGAACGTTCAACCACAACCGAATCAAGACAGCCTCGTCATGCGAATCAAGTGGTTCGTCCGCGCATTCAGCAAGACAGGCCTCGAAACATACTCCGACACAGCAGGCGCAACGATCCGGAACAATCCGCTTCCGACGCCTGGACTCATCGTGTCAATCAACAGGCCGCCGGCTGGAGCACCTACTGCTCTTCAGCCGACGAACAATCAAACCATTACCGGAATCTCCGCAACGACTCCTCCACTCGATGTTATCTGGTCGGCATCCGGCGACATCAACATCGACAAGGGTCGTCTCATCGGTGGATTCAAGGTCTATAACCCGACAACACAAACATGGGTTGACGATCCATCGGGTCGTACAGTCGATACACTGACCTATCAATGGGTTGGTAAAGTTGTCCGTACCTTCCCGGTTGGTAAGGGTGCACCTGTTGGTACTACTGTCGTTCGGAATACCGGTACGACCACCGGCTTCCAACTTACCTCGTCAGATCTCAGCAATCTGTTCGATACCTTCAACCCGGATCCAACCAGCAACAGTGCTGACTCCGTCATCATTGACTGGTGGGTCTTCGTGAAGGACTTCAACTTCACGGATAACGTCCCCATAGAGAACGTGTACTTCCGGTACAAGTCAGATGGCACTCTCGAAGCAGACACTGCAAAGTGGAGCCGCACAGGTTGCCGTCCGCATGAACTCATCGGTGGACCGTTCCGTGTCAACCTGACTAAACTTGATCAGGGTGGCGTTGAGATCGAGCCGTCTGCCGGGTCGCCGAATATCAACAAGATCGCCGGTGAGCAGATTTGCTTCACACTGACGGCGAAAGATAAAAACGGAAACGTCATTCGTGACTGGGATCGTAAAGGTCAGGCCACAACGTTGACGCTCAAGGGTTCCACTGCGAACACTGACACCAGTGCCCAGACGTGGAATGCTGATCCCAACGGTTTTTCGTACGCCGTTATCACCCATAACGGAACGAATCTGACCTCGATTTCCGCGAATGAATTCTCCATCCCCGCCTCGGCATTCGTTGACGGCGTTGCGACTATTTGCATCGTCCACACGAAAGCAGAGAACGGAGTAACGATTGAAGTGACCCCGTTGCTGGCCGGTCTCAACCAGACCTCAGCGACGATGAACTTCAGCACAGGTACCATCAGCAACTTCCTCGTTGATGTGACCTCTGCAACAGCCAACCCAGACCAGGTCTATCTCCTGCGTCGATACGAGATCGTCGTGTCACCGCGTGACCGTTACCTGAACGTTTCAAACGCTCAGATTCGCACGCGCTTCACAGCCCGCTTCCCGGGTGAATTCGATCAGAACATGCCGGGTCTGTCGGATATCTTCAGTGGTGACGTGTTCATCACAGGTCCGACGAACTACTTCCTCGCATCACGTATCGCTCGCATCAAAGGTAGCGACGAGTTGCAGTGGGTTCGTGCATACAAGTTTGACGATGCATCCGTCTCCGGTCAAACGAACGGATACGAGATTCTCGATCATGCTCCGAATGCATTTGCTCTCACAGCGCCCGCCGATCAGACCGTGCTGAAACTCATGCGCGCGTCCGATCCTGAAGTGTTCAGCTGGGTAAAGGCGAATCCGCAGGATCCGTACACCAACATCCGGATCTCGCGGTTCGACCCACGCACTTACACCGATGACGTCATGTACAAACTCTTCTTCGTCGATAGCATCAGCTTGACGCGACAAGTTGTGTACGATTCCGACAACATCGGCAAGGATGCGACATTCACAACGAACCATGGACAGCTCGCTTCTGTCATTAACATAATTTCGGGTCAGCCTACGCAAAAGTCCCAGGCAACAGTCTGGTACGTCGAAGCAACCGATGGTCTCTATACGACCAAGAGTTCGCCGCCGAATGCCGATCCGAACAATCGTCCAGGATATCGCTTGACACTTATCAAGGAAGGTATCTTGGGTGTTGACGGCACGACACCGAGTGAGTTCGCACTCAGTCAAAACTATCCGAACCCATTCAACCCATCGACAACCATAAGCTTCGCAGTGCCGAAGACTTCACAGGTTACCGTCGTGGTCTATGACCTCCTCGGAACCCCGGTGAAGACCCTCGTCAACGAGAAGATGGATGCCGGTTCTTACAAGGTGACATGGGATGCCACGAACGATCTTGGCGTTGCAGTGCCGTCAGGCAACTACATCTTCAAGATGGTCTCCGGCAGCTTCACGCAGACTCGCAAGATGACGCTGTTGAAGTAATCTCGGTAGAACTGAAGTTTCGACTTCAGAAAATCGAAAGCGCCCCGCTCTTATGAGTGGGGCGCTCTTTTTTTGCCTGTTTTAGAATATGAAGTGAATCGGAGTTCATCACATGGAAGATCAAAAAAAAACGGAACACGATGATGATGTCCCGTTCAAGAAATCCAATCTGCGACTTACGGAAGATAACCTTCGACGATGATAACGAACTCTCTTTTTCCTCCAAGACGCCGAAAGAAATCAATGAGTGATTTCAACGTACCGCGTCGGATAAGCTCAGTCTTCAGGGTCAAATCGCATGCAACGCAAGCTCGTCGCGAAGCTCCGAATACGCCAGCGATATCCTCAAGGACAGCCACCAATCGATAGGGTGCATCGAGAAAAACCAGCGTTTGTCGAAAGGAGCGGAGTTGGCTAAGCTCTGATTTCCTTTCCGGTCGCTTCGGTGAAAGAAATCCGTAGAAGTAAAACCGCCGGACATCGAATCCGCTTACGGCAAGCGCGGTGGTCAACGAGGTGGGTCCTGGAACGACTTCGACCGTGATGCCTGTCTCCAAAGCGACGGAAATCAAATGTGCACCCGGATCAGCGAATACCGGCATGCCGCAATCGGAAATGAGCGCCACGGATTTCCCGGCCGCAAGCTGGAGGATGATCTCCTCAGTCTCACGGACTTCGGTGTGCTCGTTGATTTCTATCAGTGGCCTCTGAATGTTCAACGAGCCGAGCAATCGTTCTCCTTCACGACGCTCCTCACATGCGACGATGTCTGCATGAGAGAGTGTTGCTACAGCGCGGGGACTCAGGTCATGAATATTCCCGATATGAATGCCGACAACGTATAGTGCGCTTCGCTTTGACTTCATATCGTGCTCACCGATGAAGACGTCCCTGAATAGTAAGGATTGACTCCGCGAGAGAAATGTCACTCGGTTCTGTGATCTTGAGGTTTGTAACACAACCCTCAACCAATGTCACCGCAACACCGATGTTCTCGAGCAGGGAGACATCGTCCGTTACAGCATCGCCCGTTACAAGACCATATTCATAGGCTTGCCGGAAGAGATGACAGAACGCGCCCTGTGGTGTTTGTGCTAGCCAGATGTTCTTCCGATCCAACGTCCGGAGTATGGTAGATCCCTCTGCCTCCTTCACCGTGTCACGAGAGGGAAGCGCAAGTAGGGCCGCGCCGTGTTCTTTAACGGCGTTTGCAACGCGACGAATTTCATCGACAGTGATACATGGCCGAGCAGCATCGTGGATCAGCACGATGGAATCCGGATCGCGAACTGCCGTCAATGCATTGGCGACCGAATGCTGACGTGTCAAACCACCGTCAACGATGGTAACCGGTTTCATCGTCACAGTGGCGTGAATGATATCACGGGTCTTCTCCCTGTCATTGGTCGCGATAATGATCTCGTCGCACTCTTCAATGGAATCGAACACGGCGAGCACAAAAGACAGGATGGCCTTCCCTCCAAGCAGTTGGTATTGCTTCGGGACATCCGATTTCAGACGGGTACCTGACCCAGCCGCCGGAATGCAAGCAACGAAAGACGGATTGATCATGTGTCAATTTCCGAAAAAAATAAAGGCGAGAAACCCTCGCCTTGAAAGATGCATCGTGCGAGGAACATCAGAGAATCAGCATTGCATCGCCGTAGCTGTACATGCGATACTTATCCTTCAGCGCGCGTTTGTATGCTTTCATGAGGTTATCGTATCCGCCGAATGCCGCGACCAACATCAACAGTGTTGACTTCGGCATGTGAAAATTCGTGATCAGTTTATCGGTGATCTTGAAATCGTACGGCGGATAAATGAACTTGTCCGTCCAGTTGCGTGCAGGAGTGAGTTGGCGCATCGTTGTCACGCTCGACTCAAGCGCCCGCACCGTACTCGTTCCACACACGACAATGCTCTTCTTCGCTTCCTTTGCCCGGTTCACTGCGACGCATGCCGTTGGTGGTATTTCGAAAAATTCCGAATGCATCTTGTGCTTCGTGAGGTCTTCCACTTCCACCGGCGCAAAGGTTCCGTAGCCAATGTGAAGGAGGATCGAGGTAATCGTCACGCCTTTCTTCTTCAGTTTCGTAACCAATGGCTTCGTGAAATGAAGCCCCGCCGTCGGTGCAGCTACCGCGCCGATCGTTCTCGCAAAGACCGTTTGGTAATCTTCTTTGTCGGATTCTTCCGGTTCGCGTTTGATGTACGGCGGCAACGGCGTCTGCCCGACCCTGTCTATGATATCGTAAAAGTCACCTACGTAGTTGAATCGTACGGTGCGTCCGCGTGAGGTCGTATTGTCGATCACTTCGCACATGAGTTCATCGCCGAAGTAGATTTTATTTCCGATACGGACTTTGCGTGCCGGATCGACGATCACATCCCAAAGGTGCTCCGTCGTGCTCAGTTCACGAAGTAAAAACACCTCGATCTTCGCCTGGGTTTTTTCCTTCTTTCCGATGAGCCGGGCAGGAAAGACTTTGGTTTCATTGACTACTAAGCAGTCGCCCTTTCTGAAGTACTCATGGATATCAGAGAATCTTCGATGTTCTACCTCGCCGGTTTTTTTATCCAGAACCATGAGCTTGGCGCTATCCCTTGGTTCGATAGGATATTTTGCAATCAGGTTCTTTGGAACGGTGAAATCGAAATCAGATAGTTTCATAAAGGGCTACCTGCAAGGTGAGCAAAATGGTTGAATCGGATGAATTTCGGGGAATCAGTAAAACGTGCCGGGAAAAGTACGGTGGGGTGTGTGATTCAGTGCTTGGGGAAGGAGCATGTTGTGCTCAACATTTACAAAAATACAACATGCCTGAGGCGGAATCAATGAACATGTGCTATGTTAGGCCTATGGCCGCTGTTTTCATCGTTTTTCATAGAAAGATTTGCTTCGTTCGTTTACCCGCGATGTGCTACTCGGTCAGTTTGAGCGAATTTATTATATGAAGCCGGCATCACTTAGGCAACGACTGAGAACCGATGAACGAAGAGAATCCCTGCATCGAACGCTTGCGGAATCGTTCCCTCTTCGAATTATTGAGGTAGAAACGGATCGTGGAAAGTTCTCACTGTACGCACCGGAGAGCATCGACCTGCTGATAGACATGATCCATGTAGAAGATTTTCGGAAGGATGAACGAGTGCCGTATTGGGCAGAACTTTGGCATAGCGCCGTTGCGCTGTCACGTTTCCTCGAACGCAATCCAAAGCTCGTTGAAGGAAAGGACGTTCTCGAAATCGGTTGCGGCCTCGGGCTTACCGGTATCGTTGCAGCGCGTCTCAGCGCAAAGTTGACGTTCTCAGATTTCGAGTCTCTGGCGTTGGTTGCCGCAGAGTTGAATTTCCTGTTGAACGATGCCGATGCGGAAGCGGAGTTTCTTCAACTCGATTTTCGTGATCCGCCACAGAGATGTTGGGACGTGATTCTCGCTGCCGATGTCATCTATGAGAAACGATTCATCGAGCCACTGTCAGCATTCCTTCGCCAGACTTTGAATGAGGAAAGTGTTGCCCTGATCGCGGAACCGAATCGCATGATCGCAATCCCGTTCTTTCAGAAACTGCAATCTCTCGGTCTTCGATGGAGGCGTTTCGAACAGGAAGCGTTCCTGCATGGGCACTGTGTTCACGTAAGTATTTATGCCATTGCGCGGCGAAACATCGAGGGTATTTTTACGACAGGGTGATACCCTATTCACTCATCACGTGTAACTATGAATCGCTCTTGCTCCCTGCTACTCTTTCTCTCTCTTTCCGCGTACGCACAAACCATCATCAAAGGAACTGTCACCGACAGTGACTCGGAAGAACCGCTGCAATTCTGCAATGTATGGATTGACGGCACCTCGAAAGGAACGTCCACAGACAGGCATGGTAGATTTACGCTCTATCTCGCGCCGGGGAAATACACGATCGTTGCGAGTTACATCGGCTATAAAACGCACCGACGGGAAATCACCGTCGGAACGATGCCTCTCGAATTCACGATCGCGCTGCAATCGATGCATATCGAGATGCCGGAAGTGACGATCACACCGGGCGATAATCCGGCACTGCGCATCATTCGTCTCGCGATCGACGCGAAAGAGAAGCGGAAGGAAAAACTTCAGAACTACCGCCTCACTTCGCATTCGAAAGTCGTCGTGGACGTTTTCGATGCGCCGAATTTCAGCATCGGAGGCGGTGGACGAAGAGGCGCGCGCATCTCCATTGGATCTGGCGGAGGCGACACCGCCTCGGTAACGGATACCGCAAAGGGTCCGTTGAAGGCTATTCTCGAAACGCAGACGGATGCCTATTGGGCGAAACCGGATCGTTATAAAGAAATCGTCAAAGCACGGAAACAAAGTGCGTTCATTCCTGCTCAAGCGAACATCATCATCAGTTCGTTCTTCATCATCGACTTCTCATCCGATGAACTGAAGCTCAGCGACAAGTCGCCGGTTGTCGGTCCGATTTCCGAAGCAGGATTAAAAAGCTACTACTATCGACTCATCGGCACGACGGAGATGGATGGGAAAACCATCTACATGATCCGCATCAAAGCGCTGGACGACAACGACCCGTTGCTTCGTGGGACGCTCTACATCGCTGACGAAACTTTCGCGCTCATGATGGTCGATTTGGAACTCAATGAAGCTGCGATGCCGACCTTCTTCAAACGCCTTGCCTTTCGCCAGAATTTCAGGCTCTTCGAAAAGGAATTCTGGATGCCGGTGGACGTGGTTGTCAATGCGGACGTCGAGGTGTCGCTTATCATTACGGTGAAGATAGGCATCGACGGTTTCTCCGTGTTGCAGGACTATGCGATCAACGAACCGGTCAACGAAGAATTCTTCGATCGCACACGCATCAAAGTGTTGAAGGAAGCAGACGAACGCGACTCATCGTACTGGGCGGGCAATCAGCTCATTCCGAATACGGCGGAAGAAATTAAAGCATACGAGGAATCCGACAGCGTTCGCCAGGTAATGCAAGAGGAGCAAAACCGTTACGGCATATTCGATTTTCTCACAACGGGAAAGACGTTCGTCGGTGAAGAGTCACGCTTCACCACACCGGGAGTGCTCAGTCTGTATCACTTCAACCGAGTCGAGGGTCATGCGCTCGCAATCCCATTCTCTGCGTGGCGGCCGTTCGACCCGATTGAATCGCTTTCACTCGATGCGGCCTATGGGTTCAATGACAAGCGTTGGAAGTACCGGCTGCAAGCGGGAGTTCGAATAGTGAAAAGCCCGAGCGTGACACTCTCCGCTGAATCGTTCGATCGCACAAGCTTCATCGATGAGGAATACGGTTGGTTAAAAATGAACACGACGATTTCCAATCTATTCTTCAAATACGATTTCAAAGATTATTACTACACGAAAGGCTTCAGTGGCGACATTCGAGCGGACATCCTGCATCTGTTCCCAACGACGCTTTTCGTCGCACGGCAGTCATTCATGAATGCAAGGAAGACTACGGACTGGAGCGTGTTCAGAACGGAGTGGAAGTATCGGGAAAATCCCGCGATCAATGAAGGTTCCATTCTCTCCGCAGGCGTGAGACTGAGTTTTGACAACCGCGATTTCATCGATAACGCCGGCGAGATAAGACGATTCGGCCGACGCGATCATACGCCCGTCCTTGACTTTGAGTACAACAGCGCAGACATCGAAGGTGAGCGATACGACTTTCGAATCGTTTCCGCCCACCTCAACGGACGTTTCGATTTCGGTCGCGCTGGAACGACGCAATACCGACTTTCCGGGGCCTTCTCCGATGCGAAGCTTCCGACTCAGCGCGTAATGAATCTCCCGGGAAGCATCAACTACATCAGTGAGAACTGGCGCTTTCTTACGCTCGATTTTCGCGAATTCGGTGGAGACAAACGCATGATGATTTTCATTCAACACGATTTTCGCGACGAGCTTTTCCGATGGTTGAATCTCCCGTTGCTTAACAGCAGCGGCTTCGGTTTGCTTCTCCATGCAAAAGCCGGATGGACTTCGATGACAGCAGAAACACGCACCCTGCAAACGATTTCCATTTCGGACGCACGCACGCCTTTTGCTGAGATTGGATTCGGGATCAACCGTATTCTTACGTTCCTCCGCATCGATTTTGCATGGCGCTTGAATCACTTCAGGCAAGGCAGGAACTTCTTCATCGGAATCTCGACGCCTGTTACGAATTAGAACCGCGTCGCAAAGCGAATTCCGGATAAGTTCACAGCTTGTCGTTGCATGTGGAGGAAAAAGTCTTCTCTAAGATGTCCGGTTGTCGCTTCTGACCGCGAAAAAATAATCGTGGTTTCATGTAAGGATTTCGTTGCATCTTTACTCTCTCCGAGATAAGTTGCCACTGTTTCTGGTCGTTCAATCATTACTCTGACGCACAGCCACGTATGTGACATTTTCACTTTCATTCAGGAGGGTTCATGAACTATCCAACGAACGATTTCCTTTCAACCATTCTTGCGTTGTCTGCCGCGCTTCTCGGTATTGCAGTCCTCGTTCAGATGCTGCAGGAAGTGTACAAGTACCTGACGAACAGCAAGAGCAAAGCCTATCGGCAAGCGCTCGAGGACATTCTCGGTGGGTGGAGCAGGCAACTTTTCAAACCGGAGATTCTCCACACTCTTGCTGCGAGAAGTCCGTGGCAGTTTTCGAAGCTATCACCGCGCGGAGTATTGAATCCCGTTGAGCCATCGGTCTTGATCGATGCCCTCGAACGCACGGCGCCCTACTGGATTCGACAATGCCTTGCAGCGATTCGCGTGGAGAGCAAACTCCAACAAGGGATCGCGCAATCACTTTCGCCCGCATGGAAAAAATTCATAGAGGATCTATCGAGCGTCACGAACTATTCGCCGGGTTATTCCACGGCAAAGGAGGTTGCTGATTTTTTGAAGGAATGGAATGCGGCACGAGCAGGTCAAGCGACGGGACCGTCCGAACAGGATGGGATAAGCATTCAGCCTCAGTCTGATATTCTTGACGTTGCGAAGCTGGAGAGGGCTTTCGTTTCGCGCTTTCTCGAACACGTCGTTGAAGCGGAAAAGAATCTCCCGCAGCTCGACAAGAACTTCGAGTATATCTACGGACGAAGAAACTTGCGGCACACGTTCATTATAGCATTTCTTCTGGCGTTTCTCTGCAAGCTCCCTTTCGATCGTTTGTACGAAGACGCAAGCCGGGTTTCCACTGATGAAGCGATCGCGATTGCCGAGCGTGCAACGTCAGCGTATACGCTGGCCACAGCGTCAGCACAAGATGATGAGAGAAGCTTCGCAGTCGATAGTGTGATTGTCGCCGACATATGGAAACAGGTTTTGCAACGCAAGGATGACTGGCATAACTATATCATCGATCGGGCGGAGCTTGAGAAAATGATCTACCCAGATGTAACATCATTCCTCCGCTACTTGTTGGGCTGCCTGGTGACTGCGATTCTCGTTGCCTTCGGTGCGCCATTCTGGAATGACGCAACGTCTCTTCTTCTTGCAGTCGCAAAGTCACGAAGAAAACTGTTTGCTGCCGCGCCTTCCGAGTCGAAGGTGCAATCATGAGTCGTCTCATCTATCCATCCTTCGCGAAGGATCGAGGGCCGCTGTACTGGCTTCGTCCGTCGAATCTGGCGGCTTCGCGGAATACATTTCTTCGCATGGATTATTCGAACGAATGGCGGCAGACATTCGATGAGCGCTACCGCCTCTTCGGCGCTGATGCCGCGACCGACCGCTCCATTTCTTTCGAACGGTTGCTTGGGCGATCACTCGACGATGGCTTTCGCTTCGTCATCCTCGGCGATACCGGCGAGGGAGACAAATCGCAGTATGGATTGAATCCACTTCTTCGAGCCGTCAATCCGGACTTCATGATAATCAATGGCGACATCGCCTATCCTGCCGGGCGAATGAGTGGAGAAGGTAAGAACGATTACCTTCACGGATTCTTCGAACCGTATCGCAACTTTCATTGTCCCATCTGGGCAGTGCCGGGCAATCATGAATACTACTCGGATTTGAATGGCGAGGAGTTCTGGCAGGTCTTCTGCAGCAGGACCTGCGCGGGTTTGTGGGATGAGTACGGTTTGCGTCTCGTGCCTCAACCGGGTTCGTACTGGGAGATGCGCGACCGGACCGGTCGAAGCAAGTTCGTTGTCATCGGTCTCGATTCGGGTAAGAAGGCAAACCTCGACGGTGACAACGATTGGTGGCAATTCTGGAAACGTAGGATTTCCCCAGACGGCGCCCAGCATACGTGGTTCGAATCACGTCTCCGTCGCGCACAGGACGCCGGCGATTCGGTGATTCTCCTCTTTCACATCCCGGCATTGGTTCGCGAAAAGCACGAGGAAGATTACCTGAACACACTCCATCGCATCCTTGCGTCTTACTCGTGCGTTCGCCTCGTCGTGTGCGGACATGAACACAATTATCAATCCTACACGCCGGACACGTTCCAACGATATCTCCGTGAGAAGCAGCTTCGAGGATCGATCAACAATCCCGATCCACCACACTACATCGTCGCCGGTTCGAGCGGTGCCGCGCTCGCCTCGACAACGTTCGGGGACGAATACAAAACGGAAGTGCGATTCCCTTCACCGGCCGATTATCAGGAATACGTCAATGCGCTTACACGAAATACTTCCTTTCTTCAGAAGTGGGCGGTTGCGAAAATCGGCAGCGCCATAGAGGATCACGCGCATGATAACGACGATCCGTACTTCCTCACTTTTCTTTTAGTCGAAGTCGGTGCTCAAACTTCTGGCCAATGGAAAGCGACGGTTACGCCCGTCTTCCTGAAGAACGTGGCCGAGCTTTTCAAAACACTCCCGGAAGATTACCCCGTCGATGTTCAATCGGCCGTCGCGCCAACGAATACGCAGGCATTCGCAGATTGCTTTCAACACCATCTTTCAATAACACTCTGACAAGGAGGGAATGGCATGGTCACGTATGGAGATAAAAGAATCGATATGCACATGCACGTCGGCGTTATCGGGGATGAAGAATGGGCAAAGCCTTTTGGGAAGATGACAACGATATCCTGAGTTTTGTGTGTCTATGGGCACTTGATTTTCTTTGCAGTGAATGATGACTTGAAGCGAATGCAGATGACATCATTCGTCTCACCGGGGTATCAGTTCGGAAAACAAGACGCTCATTTCATATCATATCTTTTGCGGAGACCAGAACCCGCGTCAACAAACGGGGCGAAGCCGAAAAGCCACACGAGTAGGAACGAAAGGAAAAACCTCATGACGACAGTGAACGTCTATCTCACATTCAACGGCAACTGTGAAGAAGCATTCAACTTTTACAAATCCGTTTTCGGCGGCGAGTTCTCCTCTCTCGGGCGGTTCGGGGAAATGCCGCCACAGGAAGGAATGCCGCCTGTCCCGGACAGCGATAAGAACAAACTCATGCACGTAAGCTTGCCTATCAGTACGGAAACCGTGTTGATGGGAAGTGACAGTTCGGATGCATTCGGGCCGCCAACGGTAGTCGGAAACAACTTCTCCATCTCCATCAATCCTGATTCAAGAGAGGATGCGGACAGATTCTTCAACGGTCTCTCCGAAGGCGGTCAGGTCATCATGCCGATGGGCGATACGTTTTGGGGCGCGTACTTCGGCATGTTCGCAGACAGATTCGGTATCAACTGGATGGTGAACTACGACCTGAATGCACAGGCGTAATCAGCTTGAACGCGAACGACGCATGAACGAATCTGGAGGTTCATTCATTGCTCCACGTTTGCAGGTAAGCCCGAAGGCCTAAGTACAACTCGCGGCCTTTCACCGGCCCCCATGCGAACGTCGGTTCGAAGTATCGTTCGAACGGACGTGCTGCATTGATGATCGGATTTGCCTGGCGGAAGTCGAGAATGTTCTCGATCCCTCCGTAGAGTTCGAACCAATCCCATGCGTGCGTTGCCTGAATGTTGATCATCGTGAAGTCCGGGCTTGGCGACGTCATGCGCAGTTCAGCCGGATAGGAGGCCATGTCCGGTAATTGCTGGCGCCCATGCCACTCCAACGATCCGGTCAGACTGAAACCGCTCCCACCGAACCGCTGCTTCGCTGAGATTAATACTTTGTGCTTCTCGATGAATGGGATTGCTCGCCTGATGCTTTCTCCCGTTTCGAACGCTTCGGAGAATGTCCACGCGATCTTGGAATTGAAATTCTCCGAAGCACTCATGCTCAACTCGATAACGATATTGTTCGAGAACGAGCTGTTGTCGAGGTAGCGGAATGCAATGCGCTCCGGGCTGCTGTCGTAATCGGCGATGAGTTGTTTGAGGAAGCGGGTGTGAAAAGCATCGATGGTTGCCGTTGCGCTCCCTTCGAAAAAGGAAAACGTGTGCGTGATGCTCGAGCCGAGATTCACAGCACGTTCAAGCCGGGCGTCCGCAGGGAATGAGAGGTCTCGCGAACTTGCCAGCAATGCCGCGTTCTCACTAAGGACATAGGGAGAGCGAGCGCCGATGCCTGCGGTGAGCCGGACCGTCGTGAAGTCGTCGAGTGCGTAACGCATGAGCGCACGCGGTGTCAGGATTGAACCGTGAATCGAGTGGTAATCATAACGAAGGCCGGTGAGAATGGTCATCCGGTCATCGAAAAGCTCCATGGTGTTTTCGACGAACACACCGGGGAGGCTTTCCTTCGTCTCGTACAGACCGTCGTAGGTCTTGTTGTGCAGATTGAAATCGAACCGCACGTCTTCGTCGATGTTGAGAAAACGGAACGATGCGCCGAATGTGAGCGCATTCTCAGCCGCGATTTCCAGTCTGTACGAAGCATCGACGAAGGCAGAGGTTTGCGTCGCATCATACTGCGTCGTTCCGAATACCGAAGCGAGTCGATGGCGAGCTGCGCCAGAGTGGATGTTCAGACGTTCGGCTTCATCGTAGAGGATCTCGGTCTTGCTGTAGATTTCGAAACGCTTCGCGTGGAGTCGTTGCCCGTAAATACTTGAAGAAAGACGATGGCGCGATGGATCGTACGTCCGCTGTCCGCCGACGCGGTCTTCGTCGGTGTATTTCAATGCGATGCGAAAAGAGACGCCGTCTTCCTCGTCGAGATATTTCCACTTGTTGTAAAGCAGGTATCGCGTAATCAGCGGCGTATCTAAGAAGCCGTTTCCGTCCTGGTCGATGCGGTCCGCTTGCTGCACCGAATGCGCCGCAGCTACGGCACTCCACAAACCGAAGCCTTGCGATGCGTGCAGGTTGAATTGCTTTTCGAGAAAGCTGTTCGTAAAGACATTCGCGAAGAGCGCGTCCGTCTCGTCGCCTTCCTTGAGCAAAACGTTAACCTGTCCGCTGATGGATTCATAGCCGTGAAGAACGGAATTCGCGCCTTTGACGATGTACATCTTATCGATCAACGGACCGGGAATGAAATTCAATCCGCTTGAGGAATTCAATCCCTGCATCATCCAGGGAGTGTTATCGATCAGCACTTGTGTATAAACTCCGGCAAGACCGATCATGCGCAACTCACGCATGTCCGTGATGACATCGGCAACGGCAACCTCAACGGATGACGTAGTACTGAAGCAGCCTGAGAGATCGCAGCATGGTGCATTCTTCAACTCTTCATCCGTAACGACTTCCGTCTTGATAGCGCTGTTCGCGATGTAGGTCGAAGGCCGATTGCCGGTGACTTCGACGGTCTCGGTCGTTCGCGCTTTGTTCAGCGTTATGGTAAGAACGGTATCGCCGAGAACCGTTATCGTGTCAGGTTCATAGGCGACGTGACTGAAGATGAGTGTTCGCGCAGAAGACGACATCTCGATGTTGAAAGCGCCGCGATCGTTCGTCGCCGTTCCGCGCTGCGTTCCTTGAAGAAGGATGTTGACATTCGATAATGGCGCCCCATCCGCATCGGTGACCTTTCCACGGACACGCTGTGCGGTGACTTCATGAGATAAAGCCATGAGAAAAACGGCAAGCATAATGCCTGTCAGTTTCATAAAGATTCTCCTGAAAGAAAGTGGAAAAAAGTGGAATGGGTCAGGAGTGCCCGATTCTCGGAGGGTGGAAAAATCCGGTAGGATCGATACTGGAGTTGAAAAGAAAATCTTCTATGGGAAGGGTCGCCGTCTCAGTGAGAGCGAGAATACTTGAAGCGGGAGAGAGCGTTAAGGTGATTCGTGTCGGGCAGTTGCAAGACCAGCAGGGAAACGCACAGGCTGATTCTTCACTATGCTCCGATGAAGTGTCTCGTTCAGGCTCCGTCGATGAGCAGCAGGAATTCTGCTGTTCATTCATCTTCGAAGGAAGCGCCTCATCGCAGTTCACGATCATTGATCCAAAGAGACAAAGCAGGATCAATAGTGTGACCGAGAATCGAAGTGAGTGAAAACGTGCTGAAAGATCTTGGCTCATCGCTCTCGAAAAATACTCTCTCTGATTGAAGCAATGAAATGTTCATCGTGCAGATTCGATCGTAGAGTAAATCCAACCGTTCTCATACTCTGATGCATCTCCGGCAGTGTGCGCATTTGATGCCATCTTGGAATTCGCAATACTTCCGCATGAAGCATCTCATTGTCATCCTTGCTTCACTTACCGTCTGCCGCGCGCAGTCTTCTTTCAACTACGATGCTTTTGTGAATCCTCCTTCTCCGCAAATCCTGGGAATGGGAGGAGCCGGCGTCGCGTCATTCTCGCATGATCCGTTTCTCCCTTTTCTGAATCCCGCGCATGCAGGGAATGGCGCAGCGGGTGGCTTTATCTCTCTGGGATTTCACGACAGGCCGGAGCTTGCATTCGACCGCAACAATCGATTCACAGGAGCCTCGGCCTTCGTCGCCAGTGCAGCGTATCGGTTCGATGGTTGGTTCGAGGCTTTCCCCATCGACGTCGGATTGGCGTACCGCTCCATGTCGTCTGAGCTTGAATGGCGGGAAGAACCGGGACACGAAACAGCATGGCTCGAAGAACATCATTCATTCGCTTTCAGCTTCGGCTCTGAATGGAAGCAGATTCGCCTTCATGCTGGCATGGGATTTCACTCGTCCGGATATACCTACCGCTCGGATTCTGAGATACGAAGAGATGAAACCGGAATCGGTTCATACGACTATGGCTTTCTTTTGTCCGTACCGCTCCTTGCTTGGATCGAGCGGGATACGTTCACGCCGTTTGCACATGCATCGATAGGGTATTCAGCGCAGTTCCTCTCTTCCGACGTCGCGCATGCATTAGAACGCACCGCGACAATGGGTATCGCCATGAAGGCCGGTTTGAACGCGAGAAGCGGCTCGTATGAAATCGAGCTTGCTTCCTTCGAGTATGAACAGGACGCGCGCGCATTGCTGCTGCGTTACTTGGTAGGGACAGGCGTTACGTATCGAACTCCTTCCGGCGAAATGAAGGTGTGGGAAAACGTGGTGCGAGGGAAGGCGGACAATACCGTGTCGATTCATAAGGGCTGGCGATTCACGGTACTGGAACTCGTCGGGTTTGCAACGGGCAGTTTGCGTAACACTTACTTCTGGCGCATGGAACCGACGTATGCCTTTTCGCTGCATCTGAGCGGCGCATTCAAACTCGCCGCATCACACACCGACAGTGCGCTCCTTCGATACCTCTCCGAACACGTCGGGCTTTCGTTCCATCGTGCATCTTCAGGTTCGATGCGAAGAGCATTTCTCATCGGAGTCACCGGTTCATTCTCAGCGCACATTCGATAAGAGTTGGATCGTGACCACGGCATGAGGACAGAGCGCAAGGGCTTTCGTATTTTCACACATGTTTTCCTCCCGACTTCAATGGGATACACTGCCGAATGAATTGACCAAGCTCCTCCAGCGCAAGCGGCAGGACGGCTTCGAGATCATCGACCTGACCGTCTCGAATCCGACGAAGGTTGGCTTGAGCTTTCCCGTCGAGCGCATCCGCCGCGCACTTGCGACGCCTGAGATCGTTCGTTACGAGCCGTTGCCACGAGGCATGCTCTCCGCGCGCGAAGCTGTATCGCGCTACTATGCCGATAGCGGAATCATCATCCCGCCCGACCATATCCATCTCACTTCGAGCACGAGCGAAGGGTACTCGTGGCTCTTCAAGTTGCTCTGCGACCCGGGTGACCGCGTGCTCGTTCCCCGGCCGGCGTATCCGCTGTTGGAGTTTCTCGCAGCAATGGAAAAAGTAGAACTCGATCACTACGCACTCGCGAATGACCGGGGAGTGTGGCGCATCGATTTCGAATCCATCGAAGAGCAGATTACCGACCGCACGCGCGCACTCGTGCTCATCAATCCGAACAATCCGACAGGCTCGTACGTGACGCGCGAAGAACGCGAGCGTATGGCCGCACTGAGCGACCGGCGCTCCGTTCCTCTCGTCGTCGATGAAGTGTTCTTCGACTATCGCTTCGACCCCGGCTTCGAACCTGCGTCCGCACTGGAAGGAGCCGATGAAGCGATGGTCTTCGTGTTGAACGGACTTTCGAAATCCTTAGCCCTGCCGCAGATCAAACTCGGTTGGATCATCACGCGAGGGCCCGAACCCCTTGCCGCAGAAGCCCGCGCCGGACTCGACCTCATCGCGGATACCTATCTCTCGGTCGGCACACCCGTTCAATGTGCTCTGCCGGAGTTGTTCGGTATCCGCAACCGTATGCAGGAGCAAATCCGCGACCGCTGCCGGATGAATCACCAGATCGTCTGCGACATGCTGGATGGAAACGCATCCGTGTTTCCCGTCGAAGGCGGCTGGTCGGCGGTCGTTCAAATCGATGAGAAAGATGAGCGCTTCGCTCTTGCCGTGCTCGAACGCGAACACGTGCTCGTCCATCCGGGCTTCTTCTACGATTTCGAAGAACACAACCTCTTCGTGCTCAGTCTTTTGCTTCAACCGGAAACGCTTCAGGAAGGGTTGCGCCGCCTGCGGAAACTGCTTGCATAATGGTTGCTGATGAAAATCGATAACCTCGGAATCGTGCTGTTGAACATGGGAGGCCCAACCTCGCTCGATGCAGTGCGACCGTTCCTGCAGAATCTTTTCAACGATCGCGAGATCATTTCATTCGGGCCGATGGAGTTTGCGCGGAGGCCATTGGCATGGCTCATCGCGAAGGTGCGTTCGAAAACCGTCGTGCAGAACTATGCGATGATCGGCGGAAAGTCGCCTATCGCAGAGCTGTCGTGGGATCAGGCGAAAGCGCTGGAGTCCGCGTTGGCGGGTCGTTACGGCACGGCACTGCGCGTGCGTGTCGAAGTCGGTTTCAGTTACTGGCATCCGTTCATCCATGAAGCGATGGAGAATCTTCACCGGGCGCGATTCACGCACGTCTTCCTCATGCCGCTTTACCCGCATTACTCGAAGACGACCTCCGGTTCGTGCTTCAAAACGTGGCGTGATCTTCATCGCGAAAGAGGGAACCATGCATTCAAAGTGAAGAGCGTGAAGGCTTACCCGCGTCACGCCGAATACATCGCAGCGATCGACGCGCGTATCGATGAGGGATTGCGGCTCTTCCCGGAAGAACGGCGGCGCAACGTGACACTGCTGTTCAGCGCGCACGGAACGCCCGTCTCGTTCGTGGAAGAAGGCGACCCGTATTCGCACCAGATCAGGGAAACGATGGAAGCGGTGATGGACGTACGCGGCCGCGACTTGCCGTATCATTTGAGTTTTCAGAGCAAAGTGGGTCCGGCGAAATGGCTCGAACCGAACACCGTTGTGAAGACCGTGGAGCTTGCATCGACCGGAGTCAGGGATTTGCTCGTGATCCCGATCGCGTTCGTCACCGAACACATCGAGACGCTGCATGAACTGAACATCGAACTCCGCAAAGAGGCGACCCATGCGGGTATCGAGAACTTTCACGTCATGCCGGCGCTCAACGATCATCCGGGATATATCAAAGCGCTCGCCGACCAGATCATCGAGCGAATGGAACGAGGCGAAAAAATCTCAGATCACGGATAGCAAATCTCATACAACATTTCAAATCACCACTACCGAATATCAAAGACATCGTGAGCGATAAGAAATATGATCTCGAAGAACGGACTTTCCAATTTGCGAGACAGGTCGCAGTTGTCAGCAAAAAGCTTGTTCGCACACTTTCAAATGCAGTGTACGTGAAACAGCTACTTCGTTCGTCAAGCTCTGTCGGTGCGAACTACATCGAAGCAAATGAGTCGCTGGGGAAGAAAGACTTTCTTATGCATGTCCGTATATGTCGTAAGGAAGCGAAGGAAAGTCGCTACTGGTTGCGTTTGGTTGTTGAAACAAACACGGAAGCTCCTCCGGAAGTACAAGCCCTTCATAATGAAGCAACGGAACTGCTTAAGATATTCTCTGCCATCATCGAAAAGTCAAAATGAATTTCAATCATGATGATACACTCTGGCGATATAGGAATTTGGACATTGAAATTTGTTTGCAATATGCAATTTGAGTTTTGTTTACGTTTTGAGTTTTGAATTTTGATGCTTACCAGTATATCCCTATGAACGCAAGTGTATCGAAGAACGCAGACGTGATTATCATCGGTGGAGGGATTTCCGGTCTCACTACGGCATACATGCTGCAGAAGCAGGGACGCGACGTGTTGTTGTTGGAGAAATTGCAGCTCTTCGGCGGTGCGATTCGAAGCCGGCGCATCGACGGATACCTCACGGAAGCCGGTCCCAACAGCACGCTCGAAACGACGCCGATTCTGACCGAGCTTATCACAGAACTTGGTCTCGATGACCGCAAGCTCTATGCGAGCGAAGCATCGAAGAAGCGCTTCATACTGAAAAACGGAAAGCTCGTGCCGCTTCCGATGTCGCCGCCCGCGTTCTTTGCAACGCCGCTGTTTTCATTCGGCACGAAGCTCCGTCTCCTACGCGAGCCGTTCATCCCGCCGGCCCCACGGGATGCGAATGAAAGCGTGGCGCAATTCGTCAGGCGACGACTCGGGCAAGAGATGCTCGACTACGCGATCAATCCGTTCGTCGCAGGAGTGTACGCAGGCGATCCGGAGAGACTTGCCGTTCGCGCGGCGTTTCCGAAGCTGTTCGAGTTGGAGCAGAAGTATGGAAGCCTCATCAAAGGACAAATCAAGGGTGCGAAGGAACGAAGGCAGCGCGGCGAGCAATCGAAGCAGGCCGCAAAGATGTTCTCCTTCCGCGACGGCATGCAGACGCTCACCGATGCACTCGCTCATGCAATCGTGCGAAAGCATGCCGACGTGCTCGTGACGCGGATCGAAAAGACCGTGGACGGTTTCGTCGTTACGGCGGGTGAAGCGCGTTACGCATCGCGCGTACTCGTGCTCGCAACGCAGGCAGGAGCGGCCGCATCGCTCTGCAACGACCTCGCACCGGAAGCGGCGCGTGCGCTCGAACCGATTCCCTATCCCCCGGTTGCCGTTGTCATCACGGCGTTCAAACGCGAACCGGGAATGCATCCGCTGGACGGCTTCGGCTTTCTTATCCCGGAGAAAGAACGGCGCGGCATCCTTGGGACGATCTTCTCCTCGACGATCTTCACGGACCGTTTGCCTGTCAGTGCGAACAGAGCGAAGCAGTCTCAACCATCCCTCATCCCCGTTCTTGGCAATGAGGGGGAGATCGTTTCTCTCACATCTTTCGTCGGCGGCATGCGCAATCCCGACAACGCACTTCTCCCTCGTGAGAAACTCCTTGATTTCGTCCTCAGCGAGTTGCGCGACCTGCTCGGCACGCCGTTGAAGGCGGAGTTCATCCACGTAACGCAATGGGAGCGCGCGATTCCGCAATACACACTCGAACACCTCGAGCGCATGGCAGCGCTCGACGAAGCGGAAATGGAGTTCCCGGGATTATTCTTCTGTGCGAATTACCGAGGCGGCGTATCGGTGGGGGATTGTGTGAAGAGCGCGGACGGTGTGGTGAGGAGAATACTCGAACTTCATCCATAATTGCGCAGGATATATCACATACTCATCGGATAAGAAAAGCCCCGCAGTTCTATCAATTGTCGATCAGCTTCTTTCTGATAATACAACATGGGTCGCTATAAGCAAGCCCGTTTCTCTCGCGCGTGAGTGAACAAGTTTGTTTACTGTGTATCTTCTTATTCATAACCTATCGATTGCCTACAGCAATAGTACCCTTCTGTCCGTAATATCCGACGGCGATTATCAAGTTTCCTTTGATTGCAATTTTAAGAAAACTTCCCCGTAAGACACCATCTGTCCGAAAATTACGCCATGTCCTGCCATTGAAGTGAACTATTTCACTGAAAGCGCCTGCAACGACAATATCGTTCGGCGCATTTCCTCTGATGGCGTTTGAAAAATAACTCGTTACCTCACCGGGTTTATACACACTCCATGGTTGCGGTGAATCAATTGGTTGTTTCCAATGCACTCCTGCGCCGACAGCGTAGTATCGCTTGTTTGCTGTAAACCAGATGCCACCGAGTTGATTTGCCAAACCACTACTGTCAA
This sequence comes from uncultured Chromatiales bacterium, assembly GCA_964448285.1. Taxonomy (GTDB): domain Bacteria; phylum Bacteroidota; class Ignavibacteria; order SZUA-365; family SZUA-365; genus CAYUWG01. Next base: position 57,187 of record CAYUWG010000003.1, on the reverse strand, counting down.
GCACCACTACCATATTTTCCTCTACTCGCAGAATCCTTTTTCCATTTTCGGTATCTTTCTCCGATGCCATGCACAGTATTTCATCCTTCCCCGTCTTCGGATTGTACGCTCCCCAGATGTCCTGCATTTCAAGCGTCGTTCCGCTTTCAATCTTCTCCCATGCACCTCCATTCCAATGCACGATACTGCCACCACCGCCAACGCCATAAAAATCTTTACTGGAACGGCCCCAAAGATGCCACGGACTTCCTATCTGCCAACCAGCTCCGAATAATATCCCCAAACGTTTCCATAATCCTTGCGATTTATGCATGACACAGCCGCCTGATGAAACAAGAAGATCATCTTCACCAAATGCAAGGACTCCAACAGCTTCACTCACTCTTGTATCATTGCCGGCTACTACGTCGAACTTGAACCAGACGCGTGATAACTCCCAGTTCTTCCCATTCCACTTGGCAAGATTGTAAGGTGGGAGAATGTATTGACCAGTTGAATCCTTGACATAGATTACTCCTACTGCGTACGCGAGCGTATCGTTGATTATTGCCACATCTTGCAACATAGAAGCTCCATCACCAAGCGTGAAAACCTGGAATTGGAAATCATGGCTTGTGGTCGTCGTGTCCTCAGGCTCCGTATCAGGAGGTTGAACGGGCTTGTCCTCGTTGCAGGCGCTTAGGAGAGTCAAGGAAGCACACATCATTACGATCAAGGAGCAGAGCGATGCGGTTTTCCTCGTTCGAACAATCACATTCATCTTCTGTTTCTCCTGATTTTAAGTGCTTCCTTTGTCTCCTTGGAAGTACCGTCAGTATGCGTACCACCAAGTTTACCATTCGAAATGTACACAAACGTTAGAGCATACAGATAACTCTTTTAAGGGTAAGAAATCGTCCCTATGGCAGATCGTTCGTAGCAAGATCTCCGCCTTTCTCGAAGAGCGAATTCCAATTCCGCGAGGCTATTCGAAAGAGCTTGTCCATCGTTATCCTGTGCGTAGTCGAAGGATGAATGCTCGGTTCGATTGTATTCGCTGTGGCAAGCCCTGCCTTCTCCGCCGCCGGCCACACTTCGATGTTTTTCCACTGTCTTTACCTCAACGAGGTTTGCCTGCATGTGAGATCATGACTACATTCGCTTAACAGTGTTCGTTCATTCACTGAGGCCTGTTCAGTGACGCCGTTTAGCAATCTTCAATCAGTTCTCTCTTGCGTGTTGGATCAATCCTGTTCCGATCGGGAACTCGCGTGCCTGATTCAATTCTGCATCAACACGGCAAAGGCTATCATTCGCACGAGTTTCCAAAGGAAAGCGATGGTCATTGGGAAAGCGGGATACTCCATCGAGGATTGTGCGGTGATGTCCAATGAAGAGCTGTTCCTCTCGCGCAACGGCATTCGCGCATACGAGTTGGTTCAGTTTTTCAGGGAAAGGTTCGGCGATAAAGAAGATGCTCCATCCGAGGAATGTCTCATAGCGCTGAGAACGATACTCTACCGAAAAGTCCGGCAAACGATCGTTGAGATCGCCGGCGAAGTTGACCCGGTCTATCGAAAGGTCCTCCGCAATATTTCCGACCTTCTGAAACGGAAACCGGACGTCTTCCAATCACGAAGCTTCTTTAACGATAGTCTGATCTATCACGAAGCGTGGTCAACGCGGCTCGACCTTCACAAACCCGAAATGCCCGGCGATGAATTGCTGACTGCATTGTCTTCCCAAGCCACGAGCGATAAGGATACTTCAGCCCTGATCGACCTGCTGCTTCGCTTCGTGCAGGAGGATGAATCGTACCGCAACGCGATTTCAAAGTCCACGATTGCCGCCGCCCTCCGTGAATTCTATTTGATCTACTCAGACGAGAACGATCGCGCGGAACCGAGCACGCTGATGAACTCGCTCGAGTTCGAACTCCCCGATGCGATCGAGAGGACGATAGCGTATTTACGAAACGAGATACTGAAGAAAAGCGGAACCGACTATGAAAGGGAATCGGCGCTCTACAGCAGGACAGTACGATCGATGTTAGAAGACATCTGCCAACAGAACGTTCGCCGCTTGTTCGATTATTTCTCGGAGCAATTCCCGAATTGCTCTTACGAAGAGTACAGAAAGAACGGACGGAACAGATTCGAATACGTCATGCATCAGGCCAAGGAGTTCTTCTTCGATGAGTGTAAAAAACTCCTTCGCGACGGAGAGTGATTTCTGCAAAACCTTTCAACCGGAGGTATAAGTAGGTGATGATGAACGACACACATATCGACATCGAAGAATTGGAGCGCTTCGCTCTGAAATCTCCCGTACTCTCCGCAGGCAGACGACATGAAATCGAACAGCACATCGACGTATGCGAAGATTGCGCCGAGCATCTCCGCCAGATCGTTTCATTCTATGAAGAGATAGAAGATGTAAACGAACGGACACTCTCACCCGCTGCAATGCGGATTGCGGAACGCGCGACGGAGACGAAAGAGGCTCGCATCATCGAGTTGTTTCCGAAACAACCATCGACGGCTCTCCAACACGAAAGACCGTCGGTGATTGCGTTGGCGGCGCAGGACAAGGACGTGCTCAACCGCTACGCACCGGCAGGCACGTTGCTTTCAACCGACGGCAGCACGATCCTTCGCCTCACACGCGACAATGAACTTCACCTCTATCTCCTTCAGGTTCATGCGGACGAGCCTGATCGTTATGCATACGTCCTCGTGTCTTTCGACTGTATCGACGGCGAGTATCTCACCAATGGAGCCGGTGAAGCGGTAATCCCGCAGATAAAGAAAATATCGTTCCGTGATGCGCATGCGTTCATCCGACTGCCGCGAGATGTCTTTCACCTTCAGGGAGCAAATGGTGAGAACGCCGTTTCCGGAAAACATGGACACACCATCCATATCGAGCCTGTTTCCGGTCGTTCGCGTTACCGCATTCGAATATCCGACAGCCGTGACAATCCGGTTGAAGCAGAATTGAAGCTTGCATTCTTTGGGGGAGCCGGTGTGAAAGTGCATACATTCAAAAATGGATCGTTGAACGTGGATGGAGACGAACTGAATGCGGCCAGCGTTGCAGCGCTCTTTTGACGAACTGAAGTGACGCTGAACATCGTTCGTTTGAAACCACCTAAACAATGTTTGCTCATGTATGTCGTTTTGTTTTTGGTCAAAGTTCGGCACAAACCCTCTCCCGGATCGGGAGAGCGGCAAAGGGGTGATGGCCTGATGGACAGAAGGAAGTCATCTCCACCATCCACCGGCCGGACATCGTAGCCACAACGATGGAATGAATAATTCATAGAGTCGAAAGTCGAAAACATTTTTAGAAGGAGAAAGAGACATTTTGCACGCATCGGAGATTTACAATAGCTACGAAGTTCTACGCGAGTCGCTGTTGTACGTCGCTCAGAGCGAGCGCAATCAGGTTCACCTGATCGATCGCTGGTTCAGCCGTGCGTTGGAACACGAAGGTCGCGAGCAAATGCGTTCGTTTGTCCGGGAGCTGTTTCCAATCCTGTCAACGGCTATCCGCTCACTCGATCCCACGGGATGTTCGCCGGCGTTTTTCTCATCCTTTCGTGAGACGGTCCAGAAGATCGAAAAAGTTTTCCCTGATATGTTCGACCACGCGGAGTATGCCTCTTGCAAAGCGGCACTTCATAAATGCGAGAACACAGTTCTGGTGTGGCTCGGAAGTCCGTTGCACTACGCGCCGCCGGAAGAATCGTCCCCGGCTGATACGGCATTCGGTTCCGCGGAACGACGAACACTCGATCGGTTCATCGAAACGCTTCTCAAAGAGGGAAGACGTGAAGCCGAGTTCTACTTGACCGTCGCGAAAGAGTGGGATACTCGGACACAAACCGAATTCGATTGTGCGAGAATACCGCTTCTCGAAATGGATCTCTCCGGAGGCATCATTGAAAACTTCCGGACGTTCGGAAGGATCGTCAATCTGCGCGTCACACTGCACGGAAACGGAAAGGAAAATGGAAGGGACGTGCTCTCCTTCCCGCAACTGATCGACCATGCGGCGAGTGCGGGCGTGGAGGAAGAGTTGTTGAATGCCGCGCAAGCAGTTCGGAAAGTCGCGCGTGAGTTTCTCCACCAGAATTCGAACGGATATGTGTATTGCTCCGTCTCCTTCGACGAAGCCCGGATGCATACATCAGGGCGCTCGCTCGGTCTGGGCTTCTCAGCCGCCTTGCTTGCCGCACAGTCACGAACTGCGATCGGAAAGCAGTACTCGCTCGTTGCAGGCGATGCCGTGCTGACGGGCATGGTCGATCCCTCCGGCTTGGTTCGACCTTTAGACGGCGAACACATTCGCGAAAAAGTGGCGACGCTCTTCTTCTCGCCATACAAGCGTCTCGTTCTCCCGAAAGAGAATGAAACCGTCGCTGAAGAAGCACGCGGTGCGCTTGCGGAGAAATACCCCACACGCCGGCTGGACATCCTTCCGATCCGTCACCTCTGGGACTCCGTCCAGCACAGGCAGGTGATCGAAGTGAGGCAGTACTCGATGAAGCAACGGATCACGAGGCGGATCAAGCATCATCAGACGCAGATAGCGGTGGGATCGCTTGCGCTTGTGGTTGTGATGGTTGTGGGGTATTTGCTGCTGATAAAGGATTGGGATAGGAACCCATACCAGATTACACTTTATGGAAACGATTACCAGATAAGAAATAAAAATGGAGGGGTCTTATGGACGCAACCATATCAGCCTCCAGAGAGACCAAGAAGAGAAAGAGAAGAAGTCCTTAGCACATTTAGCGAGCCATATGCCAAGCAGTACGTCATTACCGATCTTGATGGTGATGGACTGAATGAAGTCATTCTTGGGCGAACGAACAGCAAGGTAGGATTCTCAGATAGTGTTTATTGCTTCAATGCCGATGGAACGATACGATGGAGTACTCCCGTTGGGAAACCGGTAGTCACAACAGAAAACCGTTACACGACACAGCCATACGGCGTGCATCGAATACTAGCAGGTGAGATCGATAGTACGGGGAAAAAGCGGATTGCTATAATAGCCAATATGGATTTCTATCCTTGTTTTGTCTATCTCCTTGACGTAAATGGAAACATACTTGGCGAGTATCTCCATCTCGGCTCGTTGTCAGATATGTGTTTCGTAAACGGAGTCGGAAAATCAAAGAAGAATATAGTAGCTACAGGAACACACAATGGATTTCACTCTGGAGTGGTTATTATGTTCGATCCGGATTTCATCTCAGGCGCTTGTCCACAGGAGGAATCGAGGAGATTGGTTGAACCGCAACTCTCCGGAGGGACTGAAATGATGTACCTGAAGCTCCCGAAAAGCTACGTATATCACTTCTATCGCGGTAAGGAGAGGAATCCTATTGCCCATATACTCACAAACTCGGATTCAACATTTCAGGTCAATCTCTACGAAGCAACGATTCAGTCAGCATATCAACCGGATCGCTTAGAAGGGATACCACTCAGGTACGATATCGACTTCAATATGCGGGTGAGAGTAGTTGCGTCATCGACGCAATATGACACATTATATCAGCATGGATACAAAAGTGGTTTGATCCCTGAACCGCTTACAACGGACTACTTCGATCATCTTATTTCGAATGTCGAATACTGGGATGGTGAAAAATTTGTGAAGACACCGACGATGAATCGCATCTACACGAAAGCGAAAGAGAGAAACAAGCCTCACTGAATCGTGGGATCGGCCATCATACAGGACGAATATGATCTCCTGACGGAAACTCTTCACACCGTATCCGCCAGCGAGAGGAATCAACTCGCGTTAATCGGGCGTTGGCTGGGACGCGCGTATGACCGACATGATAAAGCGATGCTGCGTTCCTACACGCGAGAACTTCTCTCCCGAGTATTCCTTCTCATCCCATCGATCCAGCCGATTGGCTGCACGCCGGAATTCTTTTCCTCGTTGCGGAACACGATTCGGCGTATCGAAGAAAGTGATCCTGCTCTTTTCTTTGAGGAAGAGTTTTTCACATGCGCGGCGCACCTACTGCGACATGAACAGACCATCCATGCATGGCTTGGCTGTCCGCCATTGAATGGACCTGTGCATGAGTTCTCCACTGGACCAGTCGAATTAGACGAGCGGCAGACCTTGGATCATCTCATCGAAGAGCTGCAATCCGGTTCCGAGCTGAAGGCAGAATTGTATCGCGGCATCGCACGAGACTGGGACGATCTCATTCGAACCGACCCGGACTGCGCCCGGATTCCACTCTTGGAAACAGACCACAGTGAAGGCATGATCTCCGGTTTTCACCCATTTGGAAAAATCGCTCGACTGCGCGTGACCATTCACAGCAACGGCAATGATACAGACAAGGATATCATCTCTTTTCCGCAACTGCTCGACCATGCAGTCAGTTCGGGTGTGGAGGAAGAACTCCACAATGCGGCGGAGGCGACGCGAATCATCTCCGCCAAGCTCTTTCACATCAGTCCGAAAAAATGCATCAACTGCCATGTCGCTTTCGACGATTCACGGATACACACTTCGGGACGCTCGCTCGGATTAGGCTTCGCTCTTGCGCTGCACAGCGCTCAGTCACGCCTGATCATCAGTAGGCAATACTCCCTGATATCCGGAGAGAACGTCCTGACCGGAATGATTCATCCCTCCGGCGCAGTCCTATCGCTGGATGATGAGCACGTACGAAGGAAAGCAGAAGCGCTCTTCTTCTCTCCGTATAGACGCCTCGTTCTTCCGAAAGAGAATGAAACCGCAGCAGCCGAAACACTCCGTTCCCTCGAAGCGCGATATCCCACTCGGCATCTCGAACTCCTCCCTCTGCGCCGAGCTTGGGATGCAGTGCAGCACCGGCAGGTACTTGAGGTGAGGCAGTACTCGATGAAGCAACGGATCACGAGGCGGATCAAGCATCATCAGACGCAGATAGCGATGGGATCGCTTGCTCTTGTAGTTGTGATGGTTGTGGGGTATTTGCTGCTGATAGAGGATTGGGATAGGAATCCATACCAAATTACACTCTATGGAAACGATTACCAGATAAGGAATAAAAACGGGAATGTGTTGTGGAAGAAGTCGTTCAATCCGCCGGAGACGCCGAGAATCGAAACACCAAGCAGTGCAGTTTTCTGTGATCCATATACGAAGCAATTCGCCATCGCGGATATTGATTCTGACGGTAGGAATGAAGTTCTCCTCGGACACAACGCGATGAAGCACGGTTTTTCGGACAGCATTTACTGCTACAACAGCGATGGAACACGGCGATGGGCGACGGCGGTCGGCGGCTCGGTGATCACGACGGAGAACGCTTACATGACACACGCATTCGGCGTTCGACATATCTGGGTAGGAAAACTTGATACCACCGGCAAGAAACGGATCGTCGTAACAACCAGTCATGACTTCTACCCCTCCTTCCTGTATGTGCTGGATATTGAGGGCCGAATCTTAAAAAGTTACCTTCATCTGGGTGCTATCAATGACCTCGCCGTCTTCGATTCAGACGTTCCCGGTAAGAAAAATATCTTCGTGACAGCAACGCACAACGGATTTCATAGCGGGGTCGTCTTTCTCCTGGATCCGGATATCATCAATGGTGTGTGTCCTCAGGAAGATCGTATTCGCCTCCTGAAACCGAAGCTTCCTCCGGGCACCGAGAAAATGTACCTCAAGCTCCCGAAGAGCCACGTGTATCACGCGTACCAGGGGAATGAGAAGAACCCTTTTCCTTTCATACGCAGCGTTTCCAAAACCTCCGTTCAGGTAGCACTCTACGAAGCGCCAGCACACAAATCCCCTGTATGGGTTGTCCTTCGTTACGACTTCACGGAAGACCTTCAGCCGCTCTCATTGAGTACTTCGACGGAGTACGACACGAACTACGAACGCGCCCTAAAAAACGGCTTAACCTCTAAGCCACTTTCGAAGCAGTATTTGGACAGTTTACTCGCGGAGACCGAGTATTGGGATGGGGAGAAGTTCGTGAAAACACAGACGATGAACCGCTTCTATCTCGAAGCGGTCGCAAAATCGACAGGAAAAAAGAACTGAACTTCCATGCACTCATCCGAAGTCCATCGACAGTATGAAGTCCTGACCGAGTCGCTCCACCTTCTTGCGCAGAGCGAACGGAACCAATTGTTTCTCATCGACCGCTGGATGGAAGAAGTCCTTCGCTGGAACGGCGATCCACGATATCGCTCCTATGTCCGCGAAATACTTTCGCACCTAATCTCGCTCGTCCCAAATGTTCAGCCGCTCGGCTGTCATCCAGACTTCTTCGCGTCACTGAGAAGACACACCAGCCAACTTGCCTCCCACTATCGTGATGTGACAAGGGAAGAAGAAATTCTTCCGTGCCTTGAGAGACTCCGTCGGAAGGAACTCACGCTGCACGCCTATCTCGGACAGCCCTGGGCAATGGATGAGACTGCGCCACAACTCCCCACGGCCCACGCGCGTGAGTTGACGGTACTCGACGAGTGGATCGCTAGGCTTCCGCATGCACAGGCTACACATCGGCAGGAGCTTCAGGACATCGCTTCGCACTGGCGAGAGTCAATAGTGTCGCATGCCAATTGCACACGGGTTCCACTTCTCGAATTCGACGTCACGGATGGGCGGATCGAACTCGTGGAACCATTCGGACTTGTTGCGAACCTGAAGGTGTATGCACTCGATGAACATGAGGGGAACGAGGATGCGATCAGCTTTCCGCAGTTGCTCGATCATGCACAGTCGCTGCCGGTGGAAGTGGAACTGCGAAACGCAGTCGCAGCCGCGCGGGCGCTCGCCAAAGAAGTCCTCGAAGGCAATGTCCCATCCGCATTGAGTGTATCATTCACATTCGAGAACTCTCGCATCCATTACGCTGGGCGTTCGCTCGGTCTCGGTTCTGCGGTCGCGTTTCTTTCACTGCTGTCAAACCGCATGCCCGGACGAAACCAATTCCTGTCCGTGGGTGAAACCGTTTTCACAGGATTGATTGCACCTGACGGAGCCATCCTGCCCATCGATGAAAAGCAGGTGCGGCTCAAAGTGCGGACGCTCTTTTTTTCGCCCTACAAGCGATTGGTGATCGCTCATGAAAACACACAGGCGGCAATCGAGACGCGTGATGAACTTCTTCAGGAATTCCCCAATCGATCTCTGGAAATCCACAGCATCGGACACCTGCGCGAAGCAGCCGAACACAGGAAAATCATACACATCAAACCGTACACGTTCTCGCAGCGAACAGTGCGCTTCGCAAGGAGACATAAGGCAGGCCTCATTACTTCATCGGCTGCATTTATCGTGTTGGCCGTTATCGGCTATCTCCTTCTTCTCGTGGACTGGGATCGGAATCCGGACCATGTGACCGTTGATGGGAATTTCTACCTCATCCAGAACAGAAATGGAAAAAACCTGTGGTCAAAGGAGATCAACGATCCAAGCAGACCGATGACCACAGAATGGTTTCGTGGATTTCATGAGCCAGGAAGTTTGTGGATCGTTCGCGACATCGATAGGGATGACTCGAACGAAGTCGTCCTAAGACATCTTCATGGGGAAGGACTTGCAAACAGAATCGATTGCCTGAACAACGATGGCACGATGCTCTGGACAAGGACCATCTCCAAAGGAATCAAAACACTCGAAGGAAGTTATCTGACGGAAGAAGGCTTTCAAGTAACTACGATGGCTCTCGTTCCGGGAGACTCCGTTCGGCACGACCGCATTGTCGCCTCCGCAATAAATACATTCTATACGAATGTCGTACGCCTTTTCGATCAAGATGGCAATACGATTTCAGAATACCTCCATCTCGGTGCACTGGAAACGATGCGCGTCATCCGGGGACAGAACGGGAAGCAGTGGATCCTTATAGCAGGAACGCATAACGGGTATCGGCAATCCTCTATCGTCGTCCTCGATCCGGATTACATAGACGGTGTTTCACCCCAACGGGCATCGCATCGACTTCTCATTCCACAACTGCCGGCAGCGCGGGAGGTGTACCACATCCACTTCCCTACCCCTGATGTTGAAATGAAAAATCCCGATAAAAAGATCAGTCGTTCATATCTCGGAGTCGTGGATTCGACGTACTTCACTGTTCAAGTTCAGCATGGAACTGGACCGAAGTTGACGGATAAGGACGAGCCCTATCTCATTTCACTTGTCTACACGTTCGATCTCCGAACGATGCGAGCAACGACCGTCAACACATCGACGGCATATGATCGGATGCACGAGTTCATGAAAGGACTTGGCTTGATCTCATCTACACTCGATGAGAAGTACAAGCAGAACCTGATCGACAATATCGAATACTGGAACGGCGATGAGTACGTGAAGACGCCCACGATGAACAGGAAGTATGTGGAAGTGGTGAGGTTGCAATGAAGCATTAATCAAACACGAAAAGCACCCGGTTGCAGGTGCCTTTCGGTAGCGACTAATCGGGATTTTGCCTTTATTCTGATTCCTCGTGATGTGCGACAGTTACGCGCTCTATCACCTCATCATTTGGAATTCCGAGTTTACTGTGATAGAGAATGTTCATTCCATTGAGAGCGGTTTCGACATCCTTCCCGTCCAATTGTAATTGGCTCCGTAGGTCTACTGTACGAACTGGCGTTCCTTCGACCTTGTAACCGAAAGACGCACCGAGTATGAAGTAAGCGTAGTAGTAGTTCACGACACCGTCAACTAATGCGTCGAATCCAGGGCCGGCATTTTCGATAGCACGATCAACTGCATTCTTCACGTTTGGTGCACCAGTGGGGATGAACAGGATCATCGCGGCCATATCCTCACCGAGGACACGAGGACCCTTGGCACTTTCCTTTACGTTGATCGAGTGATTCTTCGTGCTGATGATAGTGAAGTCAGTGACGCGAGTTGTGCATCCAACGAGACAGAGCGTCAGAAAAAGTACGAGTAATGGATGTTTCATATGTGTAACTCCTTTGTGGTGAGTGGTGTAGTGAAAGATGGGTGTATTCCATCATGTTGTGGATCGAAGGATAATCTATTATATGTCGTACTGACCAAGAGACAATGTAATAACGATATAGAATAACCACCGGATTTGGTAATTGCAAGTTTATCAATCAGGTATTACTCTAGCTGAAAATGACATAGAAGTTAAGAGAAGAGACGAATTGATGTTCATGTTTACCATCGAACGTTTTCAAATCTCCCAGTTATTATCACCGCATCCGGCACTGCAAGTGGATTTTCTAATTCCAGCACGAACGTTCCGGAAATCGTTCGATGGATGTTATTCAATGCAGTGACTGTTATGACACCGCTTGAGTCGTATGATTTCCATTTCATACCGTTGAACGCTGTTCGACCATTATCGTCTAGGGCAGCACGGGTCATCGACTTATCGCTGAGGATGAAGGTGCCCAAAGACGGTTTCTCGATACTCAGGAGTAATGTAAGCTGATTTTCACCTATCACTTCCATCTTCGTTGTTGAGCTACTGGAGCCGAGCAAGGGATCATAGTTGCAATAGACCCTCGATGAGGAATCTGCTCGCCACTGTATGCCGTTTATCGTTGCTTCGATAAAGGTAGAAGGTAGCTGCTGCTGCGGTGATGTCGCTTCGTCTGAGCAACCACAGAAACTGGTTATGAGGTACAGCCCAATGAGAGCGGGAAATAGAATGGTCTTCATGATGTTATCAACTCCTTATGGTGTTATTTCGTTACGATCATCATTCTCGTGAGCGTCTTCTCATTCGTGCTTAGCCGGTAGCTGTACACGCCTGGTGTGAGTTTCGCTGCCGAGACGCTGACCTGGTGTGTCCCGGGAGTCTTCACTTCTCCACTCACAAGTCGCATCACTTCCCTGCCGAGGAGATCGTGGATGGTGAGTGTGACTTGCCCCGATGTGAAAAGTGAGTATGACAGCGTTGTAGATGTAGAAAATGGATTGGGGTAGTTTTGGCTCAAAGCATAGTTGGGAGCATCTTTGTTTTCCATAATTCCAACAGGACCCGTATAATTTAGAATTGTGATTCCTAATTCTCCTTGTAGAACATAAATATTTCGACTATCTACCTCAACGTTGCAATTCATCCACCATGGAGTGCCAACGTTCCGATAAAACCCCACCTTTATCGGGGATGCTTCATTTGAAATATCGTACACATCCAACAGGGTTAAAGCATTCATGACAAACAAAAGATTATGATGTTTTGCCAATCGCACTGGATCGGCAACATCAGGGATCTTAAATATTCTCTTTGGGTTGTCCTTATCCGATATATTGTAACCGATGATACCCGAATCACGACTTGCGATATAGACTCGATTTCCTTCGATGACAATGTCATGAACAACGCCAACGTCGGAAAATAGTGAATTCAATGACGGTTGTCCCGGATTGCTGAAATCCATACTTAAGATTCCATTAGATCCATTTGCAATAAAAGCAGTTCTCGCATACACACGGATATTCCAAATATCACCCTTGAGATAAACAGAAGATACACGTGCGGGATGAGCTGGATCAGAGATGTTAAAGACATAGACATATTGGTCGCTCGCTGACATAATTGCGTAAGGGGACGTTTCTGAAACCGCGATCTTGTTCCCATAAAAACTATATGAACCCATCATTGCTTCGCCCAGTTCTTTCGGTTGTGCCGGCTTTGAAATATCAACTGCTTTCAAACCGCCGCGATAATAACTACCGGCGGACATAAAGGCTACCTTGTTGTTGATTGCGACCGATGAGCCATAGTACGGTACATCATTCCTGCCTAAAGGTGCATACTGAGCGATTCTATTAATACTACTTGGAACTGCTATATCATAAATCTCCATTCCGTTAAACATCTTTGTTACATACGCCTTGCCATCAACAACCTTCATGTCAGTAGATGCTACATCTATTGTAAGGAAACCAGTTTCGAAAACGGATGACGCTGGATTGCTTACATCCAGTATTGACAGCCCCTTGTAATAATAGGCAGCATAAGCTACACCATTTACCACAATGCTTTGTCGAAATTCGCCCCATCTTGTTTTGTTATAGTATCTTCCGTTCCATTCGACCACAGGAGCCTGCGGATTGTCAATATTCACAACATGATATTCTCTTTGATCAGAGAGATAAGCGTGATTACCCGACACAGCGACATGAGACGCCCATGTAGATCCAAACGAGTATTGACCAACAACGACAGGATAGAGAGGATCACCGACATTGACGATGAGCATCCCATGCTCGCCGTCAGCGATGTAGAGATACTTCCCTTGTGAAACCATCCCATAAGACCAGCCTCCAGGGGTGTCGAATGATCGCAGGCGTCTAGGAATCGCAGGATTTGAAACATCGATGGCAACGAACAATGTATCTTGCATGGTCAGATAGACGTTAGATCCGACCTTTGCAACATCCATCACCCAATTGTTTGGCACAGGCATATCTGCAATGCGCGTGATTATTCCTGGACCTGATAAATCTAATACAGTCAAACCATACCCGCCATTCGATATGTAGGCGTATCGATCTTCCACTATTACGCCTTCAGCGTACATATTTTGCGAATATGAAGCAACTACAGTTGGATTACTTCCATTGTTAACGTCGATAACATGGATGCCATCGGAAAATGCGGCGATATATACCATGCCATTGTAAACGACAATCTTTTGTATTCGATCAAGAAATAGGAGTTGTGACGCCTCGACAGGTTTTGTAATGTCATCAACGTTGACAATATGAAGTCTTGGCCCTGAGCTTACCATCGCATATTTATGCCCGTTCTTGTCAATATATCCGCACGCAACGTTCCCACCGTACTTGTATTCGCCTAGCTTGTTTAAGTTCATGCTTTCTTGACATACTACGATGTTCGCTAGCAGGAGAAGGAAGAAGAAAGAAAATATCCACATGATAAATATACCTCGACATAATTAGATATGAATTGAATAGAACATACTTATAAGTACAAATCCATTATCGCGTCACCACCATCGTCCTCGTCAACGTTTTATCCTTTATTGCGAGTCGATAGCTGTACACTCCCGGTGTGAGCTTCGCTGCAGAGACATTGACCTGATGAGTGCCGGGTGTTTTAACTTCGGCATTCACCAACCGCATCACTTCCCTGCCCAGCAGGTCGTGGACGGTGAGGGTGACTTGGTCTGATGTGAGAAGTGAGTACGATAGCGTGGTGGATTGAGAAAATGGATTCGGGTAGTTCTCACTCAGACTGATACCAAGCGGCTGCGGAGTATCTTCCGCATCGGTGATGAGGAGACAGGCTTCATTAGAATAATCAGAAGTCATTACTTGTTTTACACCAAGCGCGCGAACGCGCCAACAGTAGTTCAAGCCGACATTCATACCTTCCTGATCTAAATAGGATCGTTCCGTTCCCGATACGGTTTTGATTTCCGACCAACCTCCACCTTGGACTCTTCGTTCGATAGAAAAGCTTGCCGCCGCATCAGAGGTAAATGTCCAGTCTAGTTCAGCTACAGGAGTACTTTGAGACTTGTTTGTCACAGAGAGATTGAATGGCTTTGGCAGTTGAAGGTTTTCCTGCCTCACAGCCATCTGTTTCCAGTCTCCCCAGATTTCATCCTTGCCTTGAAGTCTGATCATTAGCGTATCACCAGGAAGAAGGCTATCTACCGGGAGCTTGACTCGCAGTTGCTCTACAACTTGATCGAAAGCTCCATTGACAGGGAAAGCGATTTTCTTCAACGGATATCCCAATCCCGGCCTGATGATTCTCACTTCTGCATTCATCAGAACTGAGGTCGAAAAGAAATTGCCTCTTTCGAAATTTGTTGTTGTGAGCTTAACCGCAACCGGTAAGCTCCACTTCCCATTTACAGGATTTCCATTGATATCGATGAAGCCTGAGCCTTTCACACGCACATAGATCAAATCATGCGACGTAATTGGTGGCATTCCTTGAGTTTTCCAATTCATGGGTGCAGTAGCATCACCAGGCTGGATATCTATCTGTTGTCCATTCCCTTCACCTGGATCCTTCCCGCTGAACCACTCTGCGTATTCGATTGTCTGCTTTTGTGCAAATGCAGTTGACAGGCACATAGTGATTGCGAGTATGAGTGTTTTCATGATAGTGTCTCCTCTTCTTCCCTTTACCTTCTCAATAGCCTACTTTACCAACCATATCAAACTGGATTGTCCCATCAGTATTGAGTTTGATACTTGGTAGTTCGACGTATGGTATGAGCGGAGCGTCTGGACCACCGTAGTAACCTATCGTTGAGATCTTTCCATCGCGATCAGAGAGTGCATTATCCCCATTATTACTCTTTGATGTACGGAAAGAACCATCAGGAGAAAACGAAGGGTCCTCGCTTTTAGAATTAATATTGGTAACACCGCTTGATATTTCGTAATTCTTATTTCCAAAGGAGAGACAATACTTCGCAGTCATATTCCCGCCGTTCGATTCGTAGTATCCTCCATCATTGTTCTTATATGAGATAGAATTTATTACAGTTAGTGTTCCGCCAGAAGCACAGAAATAGCCCTCGACACCATTGTTTATTGAGATACAGTTTGTTACTACGGCATTTTGTCCTTTGCAATATACTCCATGCTCCTTAGAAGTTTGGAATGAACAGTTTACCGCAGTTGCGTTCTGAATGTCGAGACCCGATGATGTTGATGAACTAATAGAGACCCACATTATTTTTCCCTTTGTCATAACAACGGCCGGTGTCGAAGATAAGTCTGACGTGATAAATGTGTTGAAGATGCCTCCGCCTTGAATAACAATGGCTTTCCCACAGCGAATGTTTTCTGGATACCTTCCTGGCAGGATTCTTACTGTATCTCCGTCAGTCGCACCTTCGATCGCTTCCTGTATCGTCGTGGACTTTTGGTATCCGTTTGGATCAAGCCCGCCATTCTGATCCACCCAACGCATTGTTCTCCTTTGTTGCGTAGATACCGTTGAAGCTCCGATGAGGAGAAGTGCGAAGAATGTGATGAGTGTTTTCATGGTAGTAACTCCTGTGAATTGTGAATGGAAAAGTGAATTGTCGTTTTCGTTATCTGTTTCAATGCACCGATAT
This sequence comes from uncultured Chromatiales bacterium, assembly GCA_964448285.1. Classification (GTDB taxonomy): domain Bacteria; phylum Bacteroidota; class Ignavibacteria; order SZUA-365; family SZUA-365; genus CAYUWG01. Next base: position 41,114 of record CAYUWG010000003.1, on the reverse strand, counting down.
AGATGCTAAATGGATGACCGATCCGGAAGCACCCCAAAGCGCCACGCGTACCTGTCTGTTAGGGCCAAGACGGTCAGAAGTAACGCTGATGGAGTACGAATTCGTGTGCTGCAATCCGTCCGCGCCCTCCCAGGAGAAGATCCGTTCCCAGGTCTTTGTCGTCCAGTCGCCATCTACGCTCGACACCCGCTTTCCATATTGCAAGGAATTAAAGGAAAGCGAAGACCGTCGAATCCCCTGAGCGGATATCGTCTTAGTCACGATAGTTCCCTTGAAAGGTGTGGGGTCGAGTTGGTCTTTGTTTCATGGTTGAGTTCCTGTTCGTTTCAGTGTTCACCTGTATATACCCGCGGTCAGATAGTTTTGCAGACAAGCGGGAGATTTTTCTTCATCGGAGAAACAGGGACATCCTGAGTTTGAGATTGCTTTTGGGTGTTGGACGGTCAATTGAGGTTATAGCTGACGGACACATAGACCTGTGCTGCTTTTTTCGCGTCGAGCTCCGCTTTGAGCAGCGAACGCAATACGTCTGCGCTCATCGCCCAGTCTATCGAGAAACGCTCGATGTGGATGCCGAAACCGAGTGTGAGAAGCCCCTTGGACTGTGTGGTGTCATTTGAAAAGATGCTGAGCCACGGCGAGGATGCAGCGTATGCATAGCTTATAGTGTTTTCAGAAGTCTTTCCACTGGAAATTGTGGTGTTCGTCGTTGACGAGTACAGCATGTCCCTGAAATATCCCACACGTCCGGTCAGCCAATCTGAGATTCTGCACTCAGCTCCGAGGACTAATCGAGGAAGGACGAGAATCGTCTCCGATTCCTCCGAATTGTTGAATGTGGCTCCGGGAGAGTTCTCTGTGTAGTTGTTTGTGAATATGAAATTGAGGCCGCCAGTAAGCAACGTTCTTCCAATCATGTATTGAACTCCTGTTCCAAGATTGATTGCGAGTGTGTTGCGAGAAGGGAGCAGTGAATCGATAACCAGAGATGCGTCAAACCCATCGAATGAGAATGAGCGCCATGCGTACCCTGCGTCGAGACCGAGCATCCATGTCAATTGACGCGTCATGTCCATCGAGTATCGTCCGCCAAGCCTTGCGGAATTCAATGTTGTGCTTTGTTGGAAAGTCGGAACCGCAGGGCCAGTCACATTTCTGTCATAATCGAAGCTGACACTGCTCATCCCATAATGCAGGTACATATCGAGTGAACTCTTCTTATCGAGTTCCATTACCATTCCGAATTTCCCAACCAGTTGCATTGAGGAATAATCGTCGAACGTCGTTTTACCGGTTGCAGGGACATCCTCGTCACGGAAACTCGCATTCATATATCCAACAGAGACGCCGTAGGTAGTCCCACCTGATCCGAATGAAGCGATAACCTGTAGCGCATTATTCGGCTCCGGAATCAAGCTATACTGCGGTGTTTTGAACAGACCGGGCGCAATATTGTTGAGATAGAAGCCCTCATCTGCCTGATTGCGCAGCATGACAATGTTGCCTGATGCATACGGATCGAACGACGCGACGATTCCAAGCGAGAACGACTTGGTAAAGGCGAGATGCCCGCCGATGAACTGGCTTCCGTAGCCGTCGGACGAGGCGACGTTGCCCCAGACATAGTTGCCGTAGCGGCTTTGCAATGCAGGATTGGCGAGCATGAAGGATGGGTCGTCCTTGAGGAACATCATCGGCGGATATTCCTGCTCATAGAACCCGTAACTGCCGCCCGGCAGGCCTAATGCGAGCAGGCGGCCAAAGCCTCCGGGCCTGGCAAGCATGACAGAGTCATCGGGAACGAGCGTCCCAGCGGTGATCGTGACCAGGCCGGGGATGCAGAATGCGATGGTGAACAAGGCACGAAGAAGGAAGTGTTTCATGATAAGCTCTCTTAGTAATTTGGATTGTGAACCTCAGCTCGTCTTTGCCGTGCGGCTGACTTCCAACCTCTTATACCTCCGGTCCTCAGGTTTTGCAGTCAAGGATGGAAGATTTTTTTTCATGGGATCACATCCGTACGCCTAAACCAACGTTCAAACGGCTGAAATCACCTCCACCGATGGAGACAGCGCCGCCGATGTTTCCCCAAAAGACGCCGGTCAACCGAAAATCGAACGCGCTCCTGAGCACGTAGCCCTTCATATCGTCACTGAATGTGAACCACTCATCGAAGAACTGATAACCGTTGACGATGATCTGACCTACGCCGATCGACCACACAACGTCGATCTTTTTCGCTTCGTAGTCGCTCTGGTACCGGCTCGGTTGCTTTGTCACGAAATCGAGCGACCATTTCTCAACGAGCATACTCCCATTCTCTCCAGCGAGGTTGTAGCGAGCTGTGAACGGTCCTACACCAGCGCCAACATTGAATGTGAGTCCCGGCCCAGCGTGAGGGGTCGTATTGTAGGAAAGCCCTCCGAGCAGTCGAACGTCGCTGAGAATTTCAACCTGTACTTCGCCTTCCTTCACTGGCGTTTCAATGGCCGTTCCATCGAAAAGGCCGTTCGCTGCCATCGGTACCCTGATGAAGAGCGAAACGCCGATGCTTCCGGAAGAATGTGTCGATTGCGAATACGTTTGATCCGTCGTTGTCTTCGAACTCAGTCTGCGCTCCAATTCATCGACTTTCCGTGATAGCTGTCTGATCTCTGAATCGTGACTATCGCCGGATACAGCCTTGATTTTTTCTTTCAGAATTTTCGGTGTTTCGCCATAGTATAGATACCCAAACCAATCAGTGTAACGAGCGACTTTGGCGTCACTCTCTTCTTTGACGGTAGCGAGAAACTTTCGAATCAGCGTACAATCGAGTTCCTTCCCCTCTGTCAGGGTGCTCATGTTTTGTACCTTGGAATCGTATCGGAGCGAGGGTTTCGATTTGATTGCCTCACTGATTTCGTATTTGCAATCAAGGACTTTTCTCTTTGCACTCACGTCATCGCCTCCGATACAATGCATGAACGCTTCCTGGAAGAAATATGAAGCGAGGAAGAGATGCGCTTCCGCGTATTGTGGATCGAGATCCATCGCTTCCTTGATCAACGTCTGCGATCTCTCGATCAACCGCTTTTGCTCAATGGAACTTTCCGTCTCTGAGACTTGCCACGCTGAAAGCTGTGCCTGACAAAGCTTTTTGTAGGCCAGTACGCTCGTGGTTCCAAAGTATTTCAATTGACCGTCGAGAAAGGGACGAGCGGAAGCGACCGCTTCTTGAATGAATCGCGATGATCGGATAAAGCCCGTTCCTTCGATTTCAACCCCGATCATTTTCGCGAAAACAGTCCCAATCACTTCACCGGACATATTGATACAAGGACCACCGCTATTGCCTGAATTGATAGCCGCAGTTATTTGAATCGTACTGTCGGCTGTTTCACTGCTGATGATTCCCCAACTCACTTTCATCTTCCCTTCCTTATAACTGGCACCGGGATACCCGAGAACCAACACTTCATCGCCCTGTCGTATCGATTGTTCATTTGCAATCCGGAGAGCAGGGAGATTCAAATCGAACACTTTGAGGACTGCCAAATCGAGAACGGAATCCGACCAGACAACAGTCGCATAGTACGGTTCCTTTACTGTGGTATTCGGAGTAAAGATCATGACTCCCTTGACATCCTTCACGACGTGATGATTCGTCAACACGATGTCGTTCCCTTCGATGACATATCCTGTCCCGGTTCCATACTCGGCGTCCTGATTCATCACCGGCATCCCGAACGCGTGGATCCAGACAACAGACTTCTTGACGCTTTCGATCACTTCTGTCTTCGTTCGTGTCTGCGAGTACATTGACATTCCACATAACACAAAGCATACGGTCATCACTTCAAGAAGAGTGCTTTGTATCCATCTGTGGGCCTTGTTCGTTTTCATCGTGGTAACTCCTATAGTGTTTGAGGTAAAGAATTATGTTTCATTTTGAGATCGTCATCCTGACTTCCACTGTATAATACCTCCGCCACACAAGTTTTGCAGACAGTTCTGAAAAGCGCTTCACAGTTTTCGAAGGGTACGGCAATGCTCACGCAAAACCGCAAAGGATTCTATTCCAAATTCCTTATTTCAATCCCCCTCAATCCCCCTTTGACAAGGGGGAAGAGGGTACCAATTCCTTCATGGATTTCGTGAACGGCAATAGTTCAGGAGTCATTCCGGTGCCAGTTCCACTGCGGGAGCACGGTGAACGAAGGAAATAATCCAAGAAAATTATTGGATGACTTATCTCACGAAAAGGCTATCCACTTTATAAACCGCAGCAATGAACCTGTTTCGGAATTTTTCCATATTCGTCGAATCCGCCGAAAACATCGTCTGGTTTTTCCGAATTCTATACTGATCGGTTCGGAGATAGGATGCGTTGGAACGCATACGCAGATCGATGGAGTCCCTAGGGGAAATGACAAGATCGCAATTCATCAGCCCGTCTTCTCTCCCAAGCTCGATGAACGGACCGTGCCTGTCGAAAACGATTCGGGCGCGAGGCGAAACGTGTGGCAGGATATTATCCAGGACGAGTCTGGCCAGCGGGACAAGATTTCCTTCGCCGAGGGAAGCTTCGCTCTCAAGACTGAGTTTCGTTCGAAGCACAAGGTCATCATTGTGTTCAATGGTGCATGAGAGTGCGAGACCTTCGTTTCTGGCTATGATGTCAGAGTAGATGTTCAAGGTTACATCATATCCATCCCGATTTGCACGGATCCCCGTGTCATCACCGACGATATCCCATGCATTGAGAAGCTTCATCCGCTCCTTGTTGTTAGTTCAATGAGGAAATCGTGCACGGCAGTCCTCGCAGAGGAGATGCGGAATCTGAGATATGGTTTCGGCAGTCGTGCACCCAGAATTTCGAATGAGGATACGATTTGTCGGTAGTATTTCGAAACATCGGATTCGATCCACCCGGTGATGTCGATCTTATTGCCCTTCACTGACATCGCTTCATCGGACATATCATACTTCAACGAAAGGAGCAGTGAACGTATTTGATTTTTCAGATTTCCATCAAGGTCTTTCCGATACCAATATGAGTTATACGGAATGGATGGCGAAGAGTAGAGGATTGTAATCTCGTCCATTTGGTCCCGGTATCTGCTCGTGAGCAAACCATCGTACACTGAAGCACAATTGTATTCACCGGAAAAAACACCATCGATTGAATTTCCATGGTTTCCTGAAAACCGGCATTGGAGCTTTCCTGTAACCCGCGCGTCCTGCCTCGGATCGATTCCGAATTCACTCCATAGATATGCAAAGGGAATGGAATATCCGGAGAGGGAGTTCCGATGCGTATAGGAAAACGTCCCCTGGAGGATGTAATCCCGCATGACCTTCTTCCATTCCGGAGTGGGGTACTCTGGATCGAACGGGACATTGCGCAGTCCGATCCTTCTGAGAAATCGCTCCCATTGGTCAGTCCTGGTAATCAGTATCGACCTGTATGCAACGTTCGTATCCTGCTCATGTTGGCAAAATATTTCCAAATGATCATCGAGATGTTTGTTCTCCCGAAAAAATGTGACATACGTTCCCGGATTGATGATGACTCCCTGTATGGTATTCGTGACGACATCATTCCAAAGATCCTCTACATGCTCGAAATCATACACCCGTATATCGATCGTTTTTCCTGATTTTTCCGTCAGATACCCGGCAAGGGCGTCCGTATATTCTATGAAATCTTTCCCTCCGACGTAGTCCACCGCTCCGAACACGAAATGCGCCGGTACAACGGACAACTGATACCGAAATATCCATACCCCGGAGAGCAGGAACAGAACGATCGATCCAATACCGAGTTCGAACAGCGGAAGTTTTCGCAGCAGTGGTGTGTTCGCTAGTGTTTCCGTCAGGTACTTATCAGAGCTCAACACCTTGTTGTTCGTAATGAGATGCCGGTGGATGAAGTCGATAAATGTTTCCTGTTTTTCTTTCGTGACAGTCTTCAGTTGGCGTATTTCATTGAATAACGCATAGAGTTCCTTCTGAGAGATTTGTCGGTCGACGAACATGATATTCAGTATTTCCTGAATCTCGTGCACGTCCCGGAAGAGATATTGAAGAAAGCGAATACGAATCATTCCAATCTGTGTATTGATCGCATCGTTGATGTCGAGAAAGGCTTCCTTTGACAGCCTTCCTTTCTGCAACTGAAGCTCCGCCTGTCGTCGGTACCTGTCTATACCCCTATCGATGGACTGAAGGTCTTTTTCAATCTCATTTGGGGTTGTGTCACTTTCGAATTCGACCATAGACAGACGGCGCTCGATATCGGAGATCATCCTTCGACGCAAGCGGTGCTTTCTATTTCGTGAGAGCCAGAGTATCCCCATCGGGATAATCGTCACGAGAACGGACAGAATGACTTCTTCGAATATGCTTTGGAGGAACGATTCCATACTGTCAGCGGATTGTCTTACCGCGGTTCATTCATTCACCCCGGAGAATGCAGCTTATCTTCTCTCTACCTTGATCGTAACGGGTAGGGATGTACCCTCAATTCCTTTCGAGTTATATGCTTTCGCAACCAAAGAATGAGCGCCGATACTCAAGCCTTTGATGCTGATCTGACCGATCCCGAAGTTTCCGTAAGCAGTCAACTTACCGGCGTCGTTAGAGTCCAGGAATGCTGACACTCTCACCAGAGTCCCGCTATTATCACTTGCGAGTACTGTCACATCCATCACATCACCGTTCACCGTTTGCTGGTCCATCGGGTGTTTGATTTCTGCGACAAGACCTGAGGTATCCGTTCGGGGAGGATTGACGACGTTGCTTTTCTCCTCGCTGCATCCTTCCAGCGTGAGGAGCAGCATTGCGACACAACATACTGCTTTAATGATTTCACTCCTTCGTTTCCTTTGGTTGATCCTTCGACTTCCTCTTCGGTTCACTGTTTTGCATCAATATATGGATGCCAAATTTTCGCTCGAGAGGATTGGCTTTGTATTCTTTTCTGTCTTTGATCCTCTCGTGACCGCCGCAGTATTTCCATGTAACCTTCTTCTGCTTGAATAAGCGCTCGTATTTCTCGTTTTGGAGCATCCTCGTGTGGATCATTTGATATGTGTAAAATGATCGAAGGTGTGACAACCGTTCGTTCCCAAGAGTATCTGACATGACAGTGCCCTTCTCAATCGCTCTTCCATTGAAAACTCTTCCATTCGGTAACTTGATATCCATAGTTTCGACCGTTTCATCGGGATACTTGCCCCACGCAAGGCCGAGAGGGTCAACGTATCCGATAACAACAAGGTCCAACGGCTCAGTTCGCGGAGAGCATTCATCCGAGAAAGCCTCGACAGCCTCTGAAATTGCGGCATAGATTTCTTCGAATTTCCGGTCGACGTCGTCTGTGAAATTCATATATCCGCCCTGAGCATCCATGTCGCGAAGATCGAGATAGTTGACATGTTCTCGGTGAAGGCGGGCAGTATCTAAGAGAAGTTTTCGATAATTCTCGGTCGTGTTAGGCTTCCAATATCCTGTCACGAAGTATGGAACGTTATCGTCATAGGTCCTGATCTCCCGAGGAGCTTTTCTCTTCATGGTGATTGTCAGAGAGACTGTTGTATCCAGCGCCATCGGGATCGAGGGGACGATGCGAAGCGGCGGGAATTCTTCATAGCACTCCGGATGTGCGACACTGACCATATATTCCTTGCATGGCTCAAGTGCCGCGGTGAATTCTCCATTCTCATTCGTTCGAACCGATCCAACACTTGGAGTGATGGAGACTTCAATATTAGACGCCGGTTTCAGTTCCTTTTCGCTTTCCTGCAACTGAACGACACCACGAACAGAAATGGAATAAAAGCATTCTGCCGCCCAAATGTCATAGCCGCCAAGGCCCCCGGGTCGGTTTGATGAAAAGTACATGATCGATCGATCGGTCGATTGCCAGGGAAAGCAATCATCATCCGCCGAGTTTATCGGCTCTGGAAGAACCTCGACATTCCCTCCGAAACTCTCTAACCTTACCTGCACTCGATAGATATCATATCCCCGACTGGCATTCCTGTTCGAAGCGAAGTAGAGATATCCATCCGATCCGAAGTGAGGAGAAATTTCAGACGCATCCGAATTGACAGGTTTCGGCAATTGAACCGGATTAGACCAACTGCCATCAGCTTGTTTCTTGCTCTTCCAGAGATGCGGGTTCCTTTTCGTTTCTGTTTCTGTGGGTAGAGGATCATTCGATCGATCGGAAGAAAAGATCATGATTTGCCCGTCAGGCGATATAGCGGGGTGGCTATCCCACCAAAGAGAATTGATCTCCATCAATGGACGCAATTCAGAATACCCATCATCATTTTTCATTACCACAAGAATATCCGCACTGCCGGATCCTTCCTTTTTATACGTCGCTGAGAGATACGACACGTGTCCGCTGCCGTAAGAAACCATCGTACCGGTATTCACTTCTGCGAATGAGGAAACAGGATTGAGCAACGTCGGTTCATTCCAATTCGTACCTTTACCGATGGACGTGTAAAGCGCTTCACCATAGCGGAACTCTGGATCGAGCATTTTTGGCTCGAGATCACGAGGACGATTGGATGTTAAGATCAACTCAGTTCCATGCAGGCTGATACAGGGCGCAAATTCATCATGGATAGAATTAATGCGACTAAGATTAATCAATCGACCTTTCCCGATATCGGCAGGGCGTGGAGGCGGCAACTCTGTTTGAACATTGTTCGCACCCGAGCAGCCAGGTATACTGAGAAGTGTCAGAACGAGTGAAAGCATAAAGAGGATGACGACGGTTTTCATGGATTCTCCTTGATCATGGGATAAAGCACATCGAGACAGATTTTGCGCTTGCCATCAGCATCGGCATCGATCTGTCGCACTCTCACTAACGCATAGCTATATACTCCAGACAGTTCTATACGTATGGAATAGACCGATTGCAGTGCAAATGTTGCTGGATTACTGGTGCTGAAGTTCGGTGGTTCTGTTGTGATTTCACGGTAATTCGGCCACCTAGATACTTGATCGAAATCGAAATTCGCGCCGGAAACATTGGCTCTGATAAACTTCCAACCTGAACGGATAAATACATCAGCACTCGTACCGGCAATGATACTATTCACAACAAGGTCAGTGATCTGAGAATTCGATGGATTAGGATCGAATATTTCAGAACCCTTCAATTCCGGAGGAGTGAAGTTGAATCCTAACTGGCCGTTATCCGCCCAAACGTATATACAGCGAGAGTAGAGAATCGGAATCGTATCGACGTGAACTTTTGCCGTGACGATCTTACTTCCACCGCAACCATTGATGGTCACCTGAATTTCATGATCCTCCTGCGCCGGCTGACCGTGTCCTCGCGGCCAAACCACGTCATCCGTCGCCGAAAACTGCACTTTGAAGCATCCCCGCTCACCGACGTTCAGGGACAGTTTCGGTGGAGTGATGGTAAAGCCTTTCGTCTTCGAGTCCGTTTGATTCAGTTCTACGACTCCGCAAACACCACAATGTCTGAAACAGATACCGTCCGATCCGCTTTCATAGACTCTTGTATTTTTCAGCCGAAGCTCAAAACGATCCGTGCTTGTTCCTCTCAAGTTCGTTGAATCGATGCAGCACGCCGGCTCGCATCCGTTACCCACCAGAATAACCAGTGTGGTACATACTGAATCGTTGTCCTGATAGTGACGTTGGATGATTATTGTATCGCGATACGGGCGTACGGCTTGAGGGCTGAATTCAACTGTCAGGTTCTGTGATTCCCCTCTCCTTACGTCCTGCTTGATAGGGTCCTTCACGGAGAAGACAGAGGGAAGAGATGGTCCTTTCACAATCTGATCCTTTCGGTCACAGAGCGTATTGTTGCGCGTGAACGCTACTGACTGTGTCGCCTTGCCCTGCGTTGGCGATGCCTGGACGTTTCCAAACGATATCGTTATCGTCGTATCGTTACATGGGCACCCATCACATGCAATGGCTCTTACCACGACCGTGAGATTCACCTGCATGCTTGCGCCACCGGAGCCGACACCAGTTATCGATATTGACCGAACGACCGTTCCTGTATCTCTGGGCTCGGCGAAAAGCCGTACCCTGAAATATCCGTTGGGAGGGACAGTGAACGTATTTCCTGGAAACGGGTCGCCTTTATCATCAATGGCAGTCAACCGGAAACCGAATGGATCGTCCAGCGGTGTGTAGGTCATTGTAAGTGGTACGGCACATCCTGATCGGTACAGAATCTGCGTCGAATCCGGTATGGCGAACTTCTGGTTGTACAAACAGATTTCGGTCAGTCTCAAAGTATCGGTTCGTGTTTCGTTGCAAGCAACATCCTTAGTATCGAATACGATCACTACCGTCGTGTCTCTGCAAAGAAGGTTCGCTTCTACTTTCTGAAATCCGAAACTCGCATCACCCGTAACGAAGACGAATTGTCCTCCTGTTGTGGGAATAAGAAACTCGAAGAACGTGTCACCGAATTCATTCGAGACTTTCGTCTGTACTGGTGTCTGCTCGTATGATCGCAGTGTACCCCGATAGACTTCAACCGGCAGCGATGGAATTGGTTGGCGGCTGGAATCCTGAACGTGGACAGTAACTTTATGCATTTCTGATGGCGGATTTTCGGTTGGGGATTGACAAGCGCCAAGCAGGAGACCAAGCAGGATAAACGACGCGAAAGCAATGAGGTGATGTAAAGAAATGTGTCTCATGAATGTCTCCTAAAAGGTAACGCCAACACGCAGTATGACACTGTGCGTTTCGTTGTGGAAAATTGCGCTGCGAGGTTCCGGATCGTCGGAGCAATCGCAGTCCGTCTTCGTTGGCAGTTGCATGTACCGATAGCCGATGTCAGCAGAAACATCGAACCAGGATACCAGCGCATAGTCGAACCCTACTCCAAAGCCCGCTATCTTCGGGCCCGGATGCAGAATTTTATCTGTTGTGATTTTTTCCCCTGACTGGTTGTCGAAGACTGTTCCAAGTTGTCCATAAAGAAATGGAGAGAAGCAATACGGACTCAGGTTATAGCGAAAATGTGCATAGAGAGGAATTCGCTGGATGTCGTTCCCTTTGAAATAACCGGAGCCGAATCCAAATCCGAACTGTCCGAACCGTATTCCGAGCGCGCCATCACCACCGATAGTGAGATCATCCAAACCAATACTATACTTCGACTCATCCGTGCCGCTGTACATACCCCAGCCACGAAGCTCGAGAAAGTACCACTGCTTATCTCTTTGTCGGTCTTCGCAGGGAATGATGCAGCCGAAACACGGATCAAGATTATATGTTGGTGGCAGAAAGGTTCGGGCGTGATGTTCCACATGATGGACTTTACGATTGAGGACGCTGATAATGCCACCTGTCCGAGGTTTGATTTCGTAGCGGTCAGTCGCCGGATCGTATTGAACCTGACCGATAATGACGGTGCTATCGGTCAGCCGTACGGCTTTGTTGTAATAGACGGTCACTGAATCTGGCTTTTTCGCTTCCTGTGCGAAAACTGGTGTGAGTAAAGACACAATGAATGTAACAAGGAGCAATGTTCGCAAGTGTACCTCGAATAAGTCGATGATTGATACTGTTTGAACCGATGAATCAGACGGACGCGCATTGTATTTTGCAGTGCGCATAGAGAAATAGCCGCGTTTGAGAGAAAGTGCGGAAAAAGTGGTTCTTCATCGTAATGAATGGGTTTGATGCAGAACCATCTTGTCAGCTAGCAGGATTACTCATCAAGAAATACGAAGTACTATCGTTTCCCTCCATTACCTACCATTTTATGCTAAATACACCGTTCTGCACATTTACTGGGGGCAGGCCAGATGGGCCTGCTATTCGTCCTACGAATTCGAATGTTCCTGTGATTTTGCCAATGTTATTGTTAAAGGACGTGACATTCACGGTACCGCTCCCGGAGCTTGTCCAATAACTTGTTCCTCTAGATCTGAAAAGAGCATACGTTAATGAAGATGACTGCGGATCCGAAAACGTATGCGACTTTCCGCTTACTGGATTATTGATTTTAATTTTCAGATAGTCGTCTCCAGAAATACCATCAATATCTACGACGGGATAGATGATTGTTATTGAACTTCCTGAAACGGATGTTGCACTCCATGGTACTCCGTCGATTGTAGCGGTCATTGACACAGTAAATATTGTAAAAGCATATCCCTTGCTAATTTTTGAACTCACATGTACGGTCACGTCACCGCTTGTCGCGCCGACAGGAATGGTGACTCGTATTGCGGTGTTCGACCACGACCTATATGAAACGGCTTGTACTCCGTTAAAGGAAACGAAACTCGAGTCACGCAAATCGCCGAAACCGACACCGGTGATGGTCACTTCATGTCCCGTCGATGATTCGCTAGGATCGATCTGCATGATTAAAAGCGAATCATCTGGTGTAGCGGGATTGTCATCCTTTTTGCAACTACTGCATGCAAGCAATAGAACTAAGCTAAGAATGAAGATAGAAAAGTGTGTCATGATTGCACCTTTATGTTGATTGAATTCGTTTGGAAATTGTGATGTATCATAATAAACTATCTGAACACGACCATAATTTTTGTCTTCGTCCTTTGGCCTGTTTCAAGGCGATAGTAGTACATACCGGATGGAAGATTATTTGATTCGAAGATTACTGAGTGAGTGCCGGGGTTTTGCACCACTCCATCCAACAGTCTTACAACCTCCTTTCCAAATACGTCTGTCACAGAGAGTGTGACAGTGCCTTCCGTAGGCAGAGAGTACCGAATGGAGGTCAACTTACTGAAAGGATTGGGATGATTCTGTGAAAGAGAAAAATCCGCAGGAGGTTCATAGATGCTCACTGTAGCGTCCTTGTAAAGTATTGTGCCGGAAGGCACTATTCCAGCCCCTATCATTTGCTGCGTATTCACTGCTTCTGCCAGGTTCTTTGCAAGTTCATACAAGGAAGCATTGCTTCCAGCGATGATCTCCGAGACATAAGTCAATACGTCCCCAGCCGTTCTTCCGTCCGCTGACACGACGACTGATTGACCGATCTTGTAGGACATCAGGTTCATGACCAAAGCCGCAAGCTGAGCCTTCGCTTTGTTCAGCATGTTAGAGTTGTTCGCTACTGAAAGTACCGATTGCCACTGAGAAAATGCTGTCATGCCTGAAAAGAAAGAGAAGTGTGGCGTGTAATACTGGTTAACCATGGAGATATATGTATTGAGATTGGATTGCGTTTCCTGCGCGTTTCCCGTGTTGCTGACATACACGTCGAACTGATGTTTCCAATATCCCTTGCTGCGCGCATTGTTCGATGTGGCGGTGTTCGTGAGAGTGAAGTTCACCGTGTTCGCACCGCATTGGCCGAGATTGGTTGGTTGAGTGCCGACCGAGGCAACGTAACCGAGTGGCTCTACAACCATGACGTTGTAATTTCCTGGAAGCACCTGCGTAAACGAGTAAGTTCCTGCGGTATTGGTGATTTGATTACCACCCACTGGCTGCATCTGTTCATCGAGGAGCTTGACAATGACGCCTGCTAATGGAGTTGAACCTACTGAGACAGTGCCTGTGATTATTCCAGGACATCCACAACCACTCTCATTATAAAGAGCTGTAACTTCTGAAGATGATAATGAGCGGTTGTAAATTCGAATGTCATCGATCTTGCCCTTGAAAAACCGAGGCGAACATGGTGTAAGACATCCTGATCCGATCTTCATATAATTCGTTGTTAGTAACGAATAGGTAGCACTAGATGAACTAATAATTACGCCATTCTCGTAAATCTTAATATCACCAGACTTGATTGTTATAGCGAGATGACGCCATACATTTAGTGGGTAGGGTGAAATGATCGGCAGCAGTATTGCAGGCCCTCCGTCCGGGTATATAGCAACGTTTCCGAAGGTGTTCAGTTGAAAATGTAAGAGTGAACTTGCATCACTGCTTGGTGATTCAAAAATCGGTTGGAATGTACCAGTAGTCCCTGTCACATAACACCATGCTGAAACACTCATTTCTGCTGTCCCTCCGAATGTGCCTGCAGCTTGAATATCATCATCAATTCCATCAAAATGATATGAACGGTTTGAATTTCCGAATCTATCCAATGTAAGGGTCGCACCGCTGATAGTTCCATTATGTCCATTTCCGCTTTCATCATTTGCATTGCCATTGAATGGGTAATACGCGACAAGGCCGTTTGAAACGAAGCCCCATCCATTCTCGTGGTAGAGGTATTGGATCTCGCAATCAGAAAGTGCTCGGTTATAAATCCTGATGTCATCTATTTTTCCAACATTGTACTCCTCGATAAATCCACGATGATTTTTACCAACAAATAAAGTATTTCCCAGCGTATTAGAAGGGAGCATATTCTTGCTGGATTCGAATGTCCCATCCATATACAATCGCGTCGTTATACCGTCGTATGTAAGAACTATATTATGCCATTTCCCGTCCCTTATCGTGGAGACCGTTGCCAGATCATCTCCATTGATTGAATATCCGACAATACCATCCACGTCACGTATCCCAATATTGCATCTCTTGAATTGATCCACTTCGCCCCATTCAATAATGACTTGGTTTGCCGAGGTACTATTGTAAACCCAAACGGAGGCACTTCTCGCTTCATTCCCCTGGGGCAGTTGAGCATTGCTTACCATCCCGATGTAGGACGATCCGTTAAAACTGTATGCCTTTCCCGGAACATTGAATCGGTCTGAAGTCAGTGTTGCTCCATAATTGATTCCGTCGATTCCATTCCCACTCTCATCGTTCGCATTCCCATTGAATGGGTAATATGCCACCAAACCATTTGTGGGGACTTGCGCTTGAACGAGAGTTGTCGTTGCCAAAAGAGCCGTAACGAGGAAACAAAGTGCTTTCATGGTAAAACTCCGTGTTGTGTGATGGTATCGGACCCAATGTCCATACATATCTACTCCCGCTCACACTCAACTGCGGAAAAGTTCTCGGAAAATATTTTCTGTGGAGCTATCTCGGAGGGAAGACAGCCTTCCGAAGTGTTGTTTTCACGCTCAAATGATGGAAAACAGCAAACAAGCCTGAAAATCGAAAATCAGATTTTCAATTTTCAGGCTTAATCTGAAACAAGCATGAAAATCAGAACGCACGCTTTCGATTTTCATGCTTACATTTCTGGAAAGTGATCCACAAATGTTCGGAGATACATGAGTGATCGAACGGTCATTCCATGATCATCCCAAGAAACTCGGTTAGTCCGCAGGAGACGCGGGCAGCTTCGCCGGCTTTGGCTTTCGTTTTCGATACGAGGAAGCAGCGGGAAGCACCGATCAGGTCGGCGGTTTTCACGAGCCTCGCCATGTCCGCCGGGCTTGGTGACGTGGTCAGCTTGAACTCGATAGCCCATCGTTCATTTCCGAAATCCAGCACGAGATCGATTTCGTGCTGGTCGCTCGTTCGAAAGAAATAAGGCAAGACGCTGGTCCCTTTCGATGCGAAGGTGGCAATCGTTTGCTCGATACAAAAACCCTCCCAGCTTGACCCGACCCATGGTTGCGTGAGGAGATTCGTTTTGTTCTTCACATGAAGGATGGCATGGAGCAATCCGCTGTCCCGCCAATATATCTTCGGGCTTTTCACGAGGCGCTTCCCAATGTTCGAGTGGTATGGTTGCAACACTCTGATGAGGTAGGCGCCAACGAGGTATTCGAGATACGTGTTGACGGTTTTGTAATTCACACCGAGGCTCTTTCCAATACGTGAAGCGTTCCAAACCTGACCGTGCGAAGCGGCAAGCATGTGCAACAGCCGGTGTGTCGTTTGCGGTTTCGCAGGTAAACCCCACAAGAGGAGATCGCGCTGTGCCAAGAGAGTGAGGTAGTCCAACTGCCATCGCGGGAATTGCCGAGCTACCAAAATCCCGCCATCGGGAAATCCGCCATACAGCCAGAGATGATCCTGATCCGCTTGCTTGGTCATTTCCCCCAGAAGAAGCGGCGTCAATTCTATGAGCGCGAGTCGTCCTGCGAGAGATTCGGAGACGTGCACCATGAGCGCCGGAGAAACGGAACCGAGGAGTAAAAACCTACCCATGCGCTTACGCTCTTTGTCGATGGCTCCGCGCAGTCGAGGAAAAATATCCGGCCAGGATTGGGCTTCATCGAGGATAACGAGATTTTGGCTCCGGGCGATGCGGTCCCATTCGAGATCCAATCGTAAGCGCTCAGCTTCCTGCTCGAGATCGAAGTATTCGCCTCCGAGGGATTTTGCCAGCGTCGTCTTCCCGCATTGACGGGGACCGAAGAGGCCTACGGCCGGCGAAAGATCGAGGCGTTCAAGAATTAGTTCTTTTGCGAGGCGTGGTATCATTCTTTGCAAATTGGGAATCAATTCCTAATCTGCAACAACACGCGTTTGGCCGTAAGTGCGACCCATGCTTCAAATCGTCGCTATCTTCTCCCGCAACAGTATGACTTCGCTTTCAAGTGACTGTCGGTTGGTTCCTTTCGGAGAAGAAGCAATTGTGAATCTCGTGTGAAGCGGATGATCCAATGAATGGGAATAACCAAGGAAGACTCTCACTTACATCGCCATCGGTGTCGCTCGAAGAGTGCGAGACTCCTTCATTTCGGTATTCGTTTCGAACCTAACCTCTGGATGATTTAGGTTGTTGTATGTCAGTAGAGTGAAACCTAACTTAACCGAAGGAAGGACGCCACATGGAAATCGATAGTCATTTGCTGTGAAAAAACTTTTCTATCCCATTCATTTCATCCACAACCTTCTCATGAGTCATCTACGGATTTCGACTCATCTCACGCGTTTACTTTTTGGAGTGTCCGTAATGAACACAGCGCGGATTGAATTGTGGGATTACACGACTCTCTTACTGTGCAAAGGGATCCGGCGGTATGTTCGCGACGGAATGAAGGTGTGGGATCTGGGTTGTGGACATGTCGCTCTGCTTTCATTGTTTGTTGCAAAGCAGGCGCGGGCGCAGATACTCGCCACGGATTGGGAACCATCGATAGTCGTGTCGGCACGTGAGACGGCTTCTTTGTGTGGTGTCGAAGTCCAACTACTCGAGGCAGATCTTGGTAAGGGAGTGACGGGCACATTCGATCTGGTTCTTTTCAACGCTCCGTATCTCCCTCAGGAGTATATTTCTTTCCTTGCGAAAAGGAATGCACGCGCGGCTTTGGATTATGGGATATTCGTTCGTCGGTTCAGCGGGGGCATGAACGGACTCGCCACGATCACACGTTTCTTGAAAGAAATACCATCGAAGCTTCGTCCTGGTGGAATGATACTCCTTGGCTACAACAGCTACTACGTTGCGACAGCGTTGGTGGAACGATTGGTTGAGGAGGCGAATCTGGCGATCGCGGATCATATCTCGGTATGGTGGAATCCATCGCGTACACTCGTTATCACGGATAGAAAATGACGAATACGTTACCGGTGTCTTCAGGTGAGTTTCAATCACTATCTCGAGGGATACTGAGCAAGCGCATCTATCTTGACAACGCCTGTCTGACACCGACACCACCGAAAGTTGCCGAAGCAGTCGCGGAGTATTATCGACAACCACCCGGATGTCCTCTTCGAAGTAATACGCAATCATCGCAGACAATTGCAGAACAGATCAGCGATGCGAGGGATATGGTACGTAAGTGGATCGGCGCGATGTTCTCGGATGAGATCGTTTTTACCTTGAATACGACTCTGGCAATAAATCTTCTCGCAGGTGCCTTTAGCCGTATTCCAGGAGCGATCCTTGTCACTGATGCCGAGCATAATTCGAATCGTCTCCCCTGGTTGTCGCAGGGAATCTTAGAAGTGCATTGCCCTCCGGGTTCTGAGTTTCCCATGGAGGAGTATAAATCATTACTGACGAAAGAGATCAAGCTCGTATCGATGGCATCCATATCAAACGTAACCGGCGCTGAGCTTCCGGTACGGGAGATTATTCATCATGCCCACGCTTTGAATATTCCGGTACACATCGACGCTGCCCAACAGGCAACGCATCAGACAATCGACATCATGGACGATCAACCGGATTTTTTGTCGTTATCGCTGCACAAAGCGTATGGCCCCACAGGACTTGGTATCCTGTACATTCGACGTGATATGCAAGAGCATCTCAAACCCTTGCTGACCGGTGGCGGTTCGGTTGACGACCATTTTGATCAGGATGTTGTCCCGACCACGGGAGCGGCGCGCTTCGAATTCGGACTGCAAAATTATGCCGCGCAGTACGCAGTACCGGAGACTATATCATTTCTTCAGCGTTTTCCGGCGAAAGAAATCCAAAGACACTTTGCGGCTCTGAACACATTGGTTCATCAACTTCTCGCTGAGATTCCGGGAGTGCATTTTATCGGTCCGGAGAACCCGCTTCAAGGCAGTCATATCTGCAATTTTCATGTCGCTGGAAAGGACTCCCGGCGACTTGCCGAACTTCTTGATCGAATCGGCAACATCCACGTGCGCGCCGGTAAACTCTGTGCCCATCATTATTATCACCGCTACAGCATTCCCGATTCCATTCGAATATCGTTCGGATATCACAATACTGAGGAGGATATGATTCGATTCGCAAAAACGCTTCGCACTCTTTGTGAACGCTATTTATAGGTTGATAAAGCATGGACCTGAATGATTCAATCGTCGTCGTGCTTTTTTCGGGAGGATCCGACTCCACTCTGACCGCATCGCTCCTTGCAGGGAAATACGATAGAGTGCATCTTGTCACCTATCGACATCGAGGGATGAAGTTTGAGAAGAAATGCCTTCAGTCACTGAAACGTCTTCAAGGTACGTTCGGTACTGACCGGTTCGAACATTCTTTCATTGACATCAATCCAGTGATGGATGCTCTGTATTTTAAGACTCTCTCACGGGATTTTCGGGAATATGGGACGTATGCACTGCCGATGTGTTGTGGTTCCTGCAAGCTGGCAATGCACGTGCGCACGATACTGTATTGTCATGAGCATGGAGTCGCACACGCGGCAGACGGTTCGAATGTGGAGTTATCGGAGTTGTTTCCAGAGCAGATGCTTCCAGTCTTACAGCTCTATAAGGAACTTTACGCCAGGTTCGGCATCTCATACTCCACGCCGGTATTTCATGTAAACCGGTCGGATTATCGACTCTATGAAATGGGCGTAACGCGGAAGCGTGATTACAAGAATGAGCATGTTCTCTACAGCAACCAGCACTCCTGCATATACGGTAACATGCTATACGCATATACGTTGGGAGTCAATCTTCCGCTTCTCGGAAGGTCATCCAGAAAGGAACTTGCAGAGAAGTATATAGCAGATAAAATTGAGAGACAATGCATTCCCTTTATTCACTCAACACTTGGTGATCCGTCATGCCCTGTTGCGGCCTAAGCGAATTCCGTCATCACGTTCCTTTCAAATATACGTTTGCCGGTACGATGTTATTCTGGGGAATATTCGCACTGTCGTTTTTCTTTGGACTTCTCCTGAGTTGGAATAGGATTGGGCGCGGATTTCTTGCCGCTGAGTTTGAGTTCATGAAGGCTCTATGGCGGGAAACGATGAGACAGCCGGATTCGGTCCCCGCAAAATGGAGTTGCCGACTCTCAGGATATTTACTACCGCTTTCCCCGGGATTAGCGGAAACGGTGTTTCGACATCCGGAGTTGCCAATTATTATAATCATGATCTTCGGCGGCATCCTTATCGCCGGAGTGACGACTTTAAGTCTTGGAATGGTATGACAATAATAAAGGGTGGAGATGATATCATTATCCATCCAAGGGATTTATATCTGCTGTTCATGAGAGCAGAAGGTCAATTGTATCCATGACAGGGGAGAATAAAATGCTGCAAGAGAAACAATGATAATTTTAGGTTTGAACGCATTTGGACAGAACCCGTCAGCCTGCTTGATACGTGAAGGTTCCCTGGTGGCCTTTGCGCAGGAAGATCGCTTCACGAGGTACAAGAGCTCGGATGGATTTTTCCCTTCACATGCTGTCAAATGGTGTCTGAATAGCCAGGATCTCACATTGCAGGACGTGGATCGAATTGCCTTTAGTTGGGGATGTCACAAGTATCCCGGCCGGATGATGATAAAGCTGATGAAGACGAAACTGCGTCTCTTTGGAAGAACTTCCTCGGCATCTGAACCTTCCATTCCCCGGACCAATAGTCTATTACCCGGTTTTGAATACCTGTCCCACTACTCTCCGGGTAATATCCGGAGTAACATACGGAATCACTTAAGGATCGCCGGCCACAAGGGACCGATTCCGAAAATAGAATTTGTCGAGCATCATATTTCCCATGCATATCAGAGCTACTATCAATCACCATTTCAAGACGCGATCGTTCTGGTCATGGACGGTAGTGGAGAAGAGAATTGCGTTAGTGGCTTTTCGGTTCGCGATGGAACGTTCCGTAAAGTCATGGGTTACGATATTCCTCAATCCCTCGGTTGGTTCTATGGCGGCTTTACTGCATATCTAGGATTTCGCGCCGATCAGGGCGAAGGAAAATTGATGGGCATGGCCGCATACGGTGAATCGAACAAGGGAGAGAATCCATGGTTGGAAAGACTGGATAAGATACTACGCGTTACTGAAAATGGGTTCGAGGTCGATCCTCTCTATTTCAAATTCGGCGCAAATGAATTTCATCCAAGGTTCACCGATCACCTCGTAAGATATATTACTTCATTCAATTCCGACCTCGTACCGATCGGGTTGAACTCATGGCAGGACAAGACTGAGTTGGCATTCAAAACGTATCCGGCAAATGAGTATGTAAACCTTGCCTATGCAGTACAAACCCGCCTGGAAGAGGTTATCACCTCGATGGTAAAACATCTTGTGAAGGACACGAATATTACCAACATCTGCCTGGCAGGCGGTGTCAGTATGAATTGCAAAGCGATGAGCTCTGTCCTTGAGAATACTGGGGTAGAGAATATTTTTGTTCACCCGGCAGCGTCGGATGATGGTGCGTGTATTGGCGCCGGCCTTTATGTAGCGAAGTCATTTGGAGAAAACGTTCATAATACTCTTAGACATGTACAACTCGGGCCTTCGTTTGACAATGATGAAATAGAACAGGTTCTGAAGAGTTGCAATCTTTCATATTCGAAACCGGATGATATATGCGAGAAAGCTGCCGAGCTTCTATCTCAGGAGAAAATTCTCGCCTGGTTTCATGGAGGACTGGAGATGGGGGCGCGCGCTTTGGGAGGAAGGAGTATTATCGCTTGTCCGGGTAATCTGACAATGAAGGATAGAATCAATTCCACAGTAAAGTACCGGGAAGCATGGCGGCCCTATTGCCCTTCCATGACTTCCGAAAGCAAGGGAAACTATTTACATCACGCCATTGAAACTCCGTTTATGACGGTTGCGCGAAATGCCACGACAGAACTATACACTCATGCACCAGCTACAATACACGTTGATGGGACCTCACGGCCGCAAACCGTGGAAAGAGCAGTTCTTCCGAAATGGCATCATCTTCTCGAATGCATGAAAGCTTACAGTGGGCATCCGCTACTCCTCAACACCTCGTTCAATATTCGCGGCGAACCGATTGTCTGCAGTCCGTTGGATGCGATCCGGTGCTTTTATTCAACAGGATTGGATGCGCTGATCGTCGAGGATTTACTGCTAATAAAATGACATCGGATCGTTGTCACGGTGTCTTGTTTCCATATACAGGAGGCCTTACAGTCGTTGCCAGAGTAATTGGGTATTCTGTTCGTTTGTCTCAGGAACACATAAAATATATTCTATCAAGTGTTGAGATATCCAGTCGTGCTCAAGTGAAAGACATCGGTGATGGCTTTTCCAGAGTCGCTAGAAGGATCTCATCGAAGCGAATCGAAGCCGCAATTGAAGGGGCTATTCGTCAGAGGTGTTACCTTCGAACCTCAACTCGACAATCGAATATCGCACAGATCAGTTGCTCAGTTTCGCTTCCGGTTTTCGTCGGAGGGTGCCGGGTTTGTTCGCAAGCTCTAACGCGACGTGGTAGATAAGGGAGCTGATCTCGGACATTTTTACGAAATCGATCTTCTCCACGTCGTCGGTCGTGCGGTGGTAGTCTTCGTGGACGCCGGTGAAGAAGAAGATGATGGGGACATCGTTGCGTGCGAAGTTGTAGTGGTCGCTGCGACGGTAAAACTGGTTGGGGTCGTTCTCATCGTTATAGATGTAATCGAGTTCGTATTTCAATGTGCGTTTGTTCGTGCGTTGAAGGATTTCATCCAACTCGTCGCTGATCTTGTCCGAACCGATGACATAGGTGTAGCGGGCTTGTCCTCGGTTCGTGTGCGCTGTATCGCTTCGCCCGATCATATCGATATTGAGATTCGCCATCGTCTTTTTCAACGGGACGACGGGGTCCTCAGCGTAGTAGCTCGACCCGAGCAGTCCTTTTTCCTCACCTGCAAAGCCGATGAAGTAGAGACTCCGTTTCGGCTTCTTCTTCGACTTGCTTATTGCTTCGGCGATGGCAAGCAACGCGGTCGTTCCACTGCCGTCATCATCGGCGCCGTTGTACACTTCACCGTTATCATTCACTCCAAGGTGATCGTAGTGTGCGCTTATGACAATCGCTTCTTCTTTCAAACGAGGATCGCTGCCTTCGTGCTTCGCAATCACGTTTTCCGTCCACACGGTGTCGATGCCTTGCTCATGGATGATCGTCAACGCGACGCCATCCAATCCCATTGATGAAGGCTGTAACGTTTCGTCGATCTTTTGCCGAAGCATCTTCACTGTGATCCCGGTTCGTGCAAGCAAAGCATCGGCGACCTCGGTTGAGACGACTACCACGGTGAATGGATTGCGTGAGGCTCTCCCCGGTTGGCGCGAAAGCCTTCCCTCAGAAAAACGCGCGGAGCGTTTGGCTTGTGCTTCAAGCTCTTTCGGTGAGCCATCGAAGACGAGAATCAATGCGGAAGCGCCCGCTCGTCTCGCTGCGGTGATTTTCGCAAAGGAAATGGCGCTTTGCCCGCTTGCATGCCACTTCGTTTTTCCTTTGAAGGGACTCGATGGATTCCCTTCTCCGGGTACTCCTGCAAATGCCAGAACAGCTTTCCCTTCCACGTCGTGGCCGAGGAAGTCGGAGTACTTGAAAGCAGCCGTGTCATCGATTCCATAACCCACGCATGCAACAGATAAGATGCTCGTGTCCTTCGCTGTGAATGCGATATAGAAGTCCTTCCCTGATTCTCCAAGGCGTTGAGTTTCGTCTTTCGTTTTCACGGCAATCATGCTTTGTCGTACCGAAGCTTTGTAGAGAGGAAAGCGCTGAAAAAATGAACCATCGTTTGCACCGGGCTTCAGTCCGAGTCGCTCATACACCGAAGCCATGTATCGGGCAGCGACTTTCAATCCGTTCTCACCGGTCTCACGTCCCTCAAGCGCATCGTCAGCGAGAAACTTCAGATGGGGTTTCATCATCTCGGGTGTGATGACGTGTGCGGCTGAGCGTGATTGCGACCACGCGGCGTGTGTGAGAAGAAGGAGGAAGACGAAAGCGGATACCGTTCGAATCGTCATATCGAGTTCCTCATTCGGCGATGACGGCGATGCCGTAAATGCGTGTCCGAAGGGAGACGGTCTTCAGATGCTCGAGCGTCAGGAGATTGTACCATTTCAGATCCGGGCCTGCAACGTAATAGACGCTGCCGTTCTCCGTAGTGGCTTGCCCGCGGTGCACGACGCCGCTGTTGAAGATCTTGATGAACTCCTTCTTCGTCATATCGAGGACGTTGATGCCATCGACTTCTTTCAAATCGACTTTGTGATTGATGATGAACGCATACGCACCGTTCGGACTGAAGAAGATATCCTTCTGTGCGCCGGTCTTGAACTTCGGCACCTGGACAACACTCTCCGTTTTGTACGTCTCCGTGCTGATGATCTGCACTTTGTTTTGCGGTCCATACGTGATGCATGCTTTTGCTTCGCTCGGGCTGCATGCAATGAAGTGAAGGTCTTGCGCTGCGCCTTTCAGCAATTCCACCATGCCGATGCGTTCGCGTGTTTCCACGTCGAACACCTGAATGCCTTCGCTCTTGTTTACGACGAACAATTTGCGTCCATCGTGTGAGACGGAAAGCGCGTTCACGTTCTTTCCGCAGTCGAATTGCGCGACGATGTTTTCCTTCTTTGTATCGATGACGTAGATGCGCAACTCTTCATTGTTCTCTGCGCGTTCCGCGACAAAGATTTGCGAACCATCCGGAGTCATCGTCATCGGACCTGCATAGATATTCCGCCGGTTGACAGGAAGCCGGAGAACTTGCGCGACGCGTTTTTCGGGGATCGAAACGATGGAGACAGTGATCTCACCGGTGTTCGAAATATACAGGCGTGATTTGCCCTTCGTGCAAATGACGTTGTCAGGACCGCGTCCAACCTGAATGCGTTGGATAATGCGGCCCGCATCGGGATCGACGATCGCGAGATTGTGTTCGTCAAAGAGAGCGGCATAGACGATTGCTTTTTGCGCATGAGTCTCACCGGTCAGCAACAGCATGAGAAGCAGAACGAAGGCAGAGGGTTTCATGATGGTCACTCGTAGTTGTGTAGGAGGTCGTTCCGCTCAGGGAACAAGCGCAAGTAACGAAAAAAGCAGCGTGCGGGAAAGCGATTGAAGCAGATGAATCGTGGTGCCTGCTTGCGATAGTCGATGTTGCGATTCCTTCGATGAGATGAAAAGGGAACCGTGGAACCGGGTTTCCCACTGATTGCTTTCCCATGATCATTTGCACAAGCATATAATACTTTGCAGATTCCTTTCGAACCAGCAAAAGGAGTAGTCATGAAAACCGCATTCTTTTTTGTCGCTCTTGTCTTTCTGTCAACGGTTGCATTTACCCAGGACGAAGGAGACAAGGGTAAATGCACGAGTGGGAACTGTAAGAACGGAGACGGGACGATGGTTTGGCCCGATGGCCGAAAGTACATCGGGACGTTTCGGAACGGTCTCCGTGAAGGGCGAGGGGTGTACACATTCCCGAATGGCCGCCGCCATGAAGGGGAGTGGCTCAACGATATGCGCCACGGGCAAGGGACGTTCTTCTATCCGAACGGAGAGAAATACGAAGGCGAGTTTCGAGAGAATCGCATTGAAGGGAAGGGGCGTTACACCTACGTCGATGGTGAAATCTATGATGGAGAGTGGCTCAACAATGTGCGCAATGGAATCGGGACACAAACCCTTCCCGATGGGCGCAAGTATGTCGGCGAAGTCCGCAACGGGATGAGGAATGGGAAGGGCGTCATGACCTTCCCGAATGGGATGACATTCGACGGCGAATGGAAGGACGGAAAGTATGAAGGCGAAGGCACGATGGCCTGGCCGGATGGCAAGAAGCTTATCGGTCACTGGAAAGGTGAGCAGTTGCATGGACCTGGAAAGGCAATCCTTACGGAGGGATCGAGCTATGAGGGCAACTTCGTCGACGGAGAGTATGATGGGCTTGGGATTTGGAATTTCCCCGATGGGTCGAAGTACCTCGGCGAATGGCGCATGAGTAAGCGTAACGGCCTCGGTGTCGTTTTCGACAAGAACGGCAAAGTGATACAAAGCGGTCGCTGGGAGAACGATGTCTTTGTCAGCGATACGAAATAAGTCCGTTAGAAACGTCGAGTTGAATTGAAATGAAAAACCCACTCCCTGAACGAGAGTGGGTTTTCGGTGATTCGCTGGAGTCAAAGTCCCGGCTGGATAAGGTCCGCCAACTCTAATCCATACCGGATCATCTTTGCTTGAGCGAAAACAGTTCTAATCCCATACCGATGCAAACGACTGCGGACCACAGAGAAAACAGGAGTCATTTTGGAAATGGACGATGATCTCCGTGATGTCCTTCTTGTCTTTGGCGTTCTTCGTCATAAAGCCAACGTTGCCGTGAGCACTCGGACGGTCGTCTGATACAGCTACGGCATTCGTTCCCGGGAACGGCTTGGCTACTTTGTACGCGACCTGCTTCTTCAGATCGATCAGGAGTGCGTGATCGGCATTTTTGGAAATAAGGATGATCTCATTCGCATTTTTCATGTTGCGATATGCGCTCACCTGCAAGTGCGCACCGTCCGTATTGCTAATCTGGCAATTGATCGCCCGGAACAGCGATGTGGACTGCTTTTTCGACTGTGCCTCGACCGAGCTATAAAGTGAGAGGCTCAGCATCGTCAGGATGATTATCAAAATGTAAGGTTGCTTCATGTCGTTATGATCCTCCGATAGGTTCTACTTGTTGTATGTAAGTGGTCGTACACTTCATCTCCGAGTCACGCACAAATCTACAAAATAGATTCGCGACTGAAAGGGAAAGAACGCGGCTGAGTGCAAGATTTGCACGTTCTGTGTTAGCAAAGCCAAATTATAGCTTAAATACGCTCGTTTTGGTCAATCCAAAAAAGCTGATGCCGAACGTCTCAGTCCGGCATCAGGTGAAAACAGGGATTAATTAGTGCAATTATTGCTTCAGAATCTTGCGTACAGTTCTCTGATAACCAGCGGAGACATGGAGAATGTAAAGTCCTGAAGGATGGCCGGAAAGGTCGATCGCTTTCCTGAAAGTTGGCTCTACGGCTTCGCTCGACTCCTGGTAAATCTGCTGACCTAAGAGGTTCGTTATGGTCAGTGTCACACGAGCAGCTTGCGACAACTCAATCTCCACGGTAACTAAGCCTGTTGTAGGTTCAGGATAGATCGAGAGATGTGGGATGGTGGCGGCATCGATTCCTGTCGGCATCGTGTAACTGTACTCGGCTGATGTACTGGAACATCCAAACTCATTTTTAATCGTCACACGATATTTCCCGGACTTCGTTGGAATATGAATCCGGTTGATGGCGCCGGGGATGATCACGCCATCGACACTCCATTGATAGGCTGTTGCCGTTGTCGAAACGAGGGTGTTGCCGACTTCTGAAATCACCGGAGTCGGCGGATTCGGATTCACCGTGATCGTAATGAACGGCGATTCACCTTCACACCCTCGTGCGTCGCTTACTCGAACGTTATAGATGCCGCTCTGCGTGACAGTGATTCGTCGTGTTCGAGCGCCCGTTGACCAGAAGTATGACGCGTATCCCGCACCGGCATCGAGTATCGTGCTCTGACCCTGACAGAATGTAGTCGGCCCTTCAGGAGTGATCTGTGGAGTCGGATTATTCGCTCGAGTCGTCGTGACGGCGGCAGATGTTCCCGTGCAACCGTTCGCATTCGTGACGGTGACCGTGAACGCCCCGGAGTTCCTGACGATGATCGTTCTTTCTCTTGCTCCATTGGACCATTGGTAAGAAATCCAGCCCGCGCCTGCATCGAGAATGACGCTGTCACTCGGACAGAACGTCAATGGCCCGTTCGCAGAAATCGTCGGAACAGGATTTGGATTCACGGTTATCTGAACGGCGAGCGCCGTACCCGAACAACCTGCAGTATCCGTGACCGTGACCGAACGTGTGACATTCGTCTTTACCGTGATGAACCGTGTTCTTGCTCCGTTATTCCAAAGGTATGACGCGTACCCATCTCCGGCATCGAGTATCGTGCTATCGCCTTGACAGAAGGTCGTTGGACGCAGAGCCGTAATCGATGGACGTGGTCTTTGCTTGACGATAACCGTAACAGAGGCAGAAGTCTTGCTGCATCCGGCGGTGTTGGTTACCAACACGAAAAACGTCCCCGGCATATCGACCGTAATCCGGCGGGCCGTTGCGCCATTGCTCCACAGGTAACTTGCAAAGCCGGCCCCGGCATCGAGCGTTACACTCGAACCTTCGCAAAAGCTCAGCGGTCCGTTCGCGGTGATCACTGGATTTGGATTTTGATTGACGACGACTGTAACGGATGATGAAACTCCTTCGCAGCCGTTCGCATCCCGAACAGTGACGAAGTGCGTTCCGCCTTGCTTCACGGTGATGCGTCGCGTCGTGGCGCCATTACTCCATAAGTACGAAGTCCAAACGCCTGCATCGAGTATCGTGCTGTCACCGGCACAGAACGTCGTCGAGCCGGATGAAGAAATGACCGGCTGAGGCGACGGGAAAACCGTAATCGGGAACGACGGAGATGAGCCGACGCATCCATTCAATGTATCCGTTGCAGTCACGGAGTAATTTCCGGACTGCGTGACTACCAGCTTCCTCGACGTGCCCACAGGTGTGAGGCCGTTGTACCACTGGTATTTCCAGTACGCCCCGGAGTCAGA
Organism: uncultured Chromatiales bacterium; assembly: GCA_964448285.1. Lineage (GTDB taxonomy): Bacteria > Bacteroidota > Ignavibacteria > SZUA-365 > SZUA-365 > CAYUWG01. The sequence goes on along the minus strand of CAYUWG010000003.1, from coordinate 12,902 downwards.
TTCGAACGTGATACTCAGTCCCTGACAGAAGGATTGCGGACCGGAAACCGTTACGCGTGGTCTTGGCCGGGGCACGACGATGACATGAACGGTATTCGATTCACCGGGGCACCCATTCGTGTTGACGATCGCTTTATAGAAGCCCGTTTGAGTAACGGTAATCGTGCGTGAAGTGTCACCCGTTGTCCAGAGGTAACCGGAGTACATCCTCGTTGGATCGACACTCAAAACCACGCTTCCGCCTTCACAGAAGACGAGCGGTCCGTTTGTGAGTACCGTCGGCAGCGGATGAGGATCGACTCTGACCGTAACCGTGTCGAATGCCTGGCAGCCGTTCGCGTCGGTAACTGTCAGGTAATAGGTTGTCGAGAAGAATGGATTTGCCCAGGGTCTTGCAGCGGAGGTGTCGCTCAATCCTGTTCGCGGTTCCCAGCTATAGATGTAGCCGGGTGTTCCCCCCGTAGCGAGCAAGCCTATTCGTGCAGTGTCTCCACGGCAAATCGTTGTGTCGTTGCCGGCGCGCGCCGTTGGGAAAGGACGGATATTCACTCTCACGGAATCACGCCACGTACAACCCTTCGAATCGGTTACAGTGACGAAATACTTCGTCGTTGCAAGCGGCCTCGCTGTCGGCTTGGCGATCGTTGTTGAGTTCAATCCCGTTGCAGGAGTCCATGCATAGGTGTAGGGAGGATTTCCGCCTGTTGCGAGATTCCCGATGAACGCCCTCTCGTATCGGCAGATCAACGTGTCATTGCCGGCATCGACGAATGGCCGTTGAAGCACTGTGACTCGCACAGTGTCTTTATCGATGCAGCCACGTGCGTCGGTTACGGTGACGATGTAGTCTGTCGTTATCAGTGGTGTTGCACTTGGGGTGGCGGCTGTCGATGAGCTTAGGCCGGTTGTCGGTGACCATGAGTAGGTATATGCTGCTTGCCCTCCGATAGCTGTTTGGCCGATGGCAACGGAGCTGTTCAAGCATACTTCTTTATCGATTCCTGCTCGTGCGGTCAGGTCTGAAACCTGAACGAGAATAGAATCCGTTGCAATGCATCCCGTGGCAGTCGTCACGCGAACGAAGTACTTCGTCGTTACCGTGGGACTGGCAGTCGGCTGTGCAGTGCTCGGATTACTCAAACCCGTTGTCGGCGTCCATTGATACACATAAGGAGGAACGCCGCCGGTCGCAAGGTTGCCAATCACAACTGAGGCGCCCTGACAGATGAGTGAATCGGGCCCGGCATCGATGAGTGGATTCGAATAGACCGTAACGATCACCGTATCCATTGCCGTAGCGAGCGTCGCATCGGTAACGGTCAGGATGTATTGTGTCGTTGTCCCCGGAGAAGCGATGGGATGAAGCACGGTTGCGCTGCTCAATCCCGTCGCAGGACTCCATGAGTACGTGTACGGCGTCGTGCCGCAAACAGCAGTATCACCGATGACGACACCACTGCCAAGACAAACGGATGTGTCTGGACCAGCAAATGCCGTTAACGAGTTGTACACAGCAACCTCGACTGTCGAAATATTCTGGCATCCTGCCGAATCGGTTACGGTCAAAGTATAGGTGGTCGTCGATGCGGGATAGGCAAGTGGTCGGGCGACGTTCGTCGCGCTAAGACCGGTGGAAGGTGACCAGGCATACGTAAAAGGACCGATTCCACCTGTAGCAAAGGCACCGATTTGGATCGTGTCGCCTGCGCAGATTTCAACGCGCGGTATCGGATTCACGACAACGCGATCAACGCGAATGAACACGGAATCGACTGCGATACAGCCATTCACATCAGTCACGGTGACCGTGTATCTCCTGCTTGTCGTCGGGCTTGCAGTCGGTTGCGCAACGGAAGGAGAACTCAGTCCAGCGGTGGGGAGCCATGAGTACGTGTAGCCCGGTGTTCCGCCCGTCGCGGGATTGCCGATAACGACACCGGTTCCATAACAGATCAACGTATCAGGTCCGGCATTGACGGAAGGAACGGGATTCACCGTCACGATCATCGAATCGATGTTCACACATCCAAATGCATCGGTAATTCTGAGGAAGTATTTCGTCGTCGTCGTCGGACTTGCAATCGGTTGCTGCACGGAAGGATTGTTCAATCCCGCCAGTGGAGTCCATGCATACGACAACGGAAGAGCACCGCCTGTGGGAGGACTTCCGATCACAACGCCGTCACCGAGGCAAATGGCTTTATCAGGTCCGGCATCGGCCGTCAGCGCAGGTGCGACGCGAACCCGAATCGTATCCGCAGTTCCCATGCACCCGGTCCCGTCCGTGACTGTCACCGTGTATTTTCCTGAGTCGGCCACTTTGATTGTCTGCGTCGTTGCGCCGGTATTCCAGAGGTAGGTTGCATAGCCCGGTCCGGCATTCAAGGTGACGCTGTCGCCGGGGCAAAGGTTGGGGGAGCGATTCATCGTAATCACCGGCTTCACGTCGCAAAGCTTTGAAACCGTTCCCTCGATGTTGCCATTGCTCGTCGTTTGAAATGCGCCAACGGTCACGGGGTAATTCGTGCTGACGGTGAAGCCAGACACGAGCGTGTTTCCGCTGAACTGGCTTGCGGTTGCAAGAAGAATATCGTCGCCATTGCCGCCGAAGAATGTCGCCCAAATTCTGCTTCCCGAAGAATGAAATTTTGCGATGAATCCATCTTGAGCGCCGCCGATCGTCGATTGAATCGAACCGGCGGAAATCGGAAGGTTCGGACTGAACGTGAACCCGGCAATGGCAATGTTCCCCAAGCCGTCGATACCGACGCCGTTCGCGCCATCGTTCAGAACACCGCCAAAGTACGTGCACCATTGACGCGCTCCGGAGGAATTGAATTTCGCGACGAATGCTTCCTCGCCACCGGCGTTGAATGTCCGGAATGCGCCGACGGTAGTCGGGAAATCGGTGCTGTTCGTCACACCGGTGATCACGACGTTGTTGCTTGCATCCGTGGCGATACCGCGAGCATAATCGTTGCGGCCACCGCCGACGAATGTCGCCCATTGACGCGCACCCGATCCGTCAAGCTTCACGATGAATCCGTCGTTTCCACCGAGCTTCGCGGTTTGAAATGCGCCGACGGTCACCGGGAAGTTCGTGCTCAACGTCGAGCCGGTCACGAGAACGTTTCCGCTTGCATCCACGGCAACTGACTCGCCGGATTCACCTAAACTCCCGCCGTAAAACGTTCCCCAAAGCTGAGCACCCGACGGATCGAATTTGATAATGAACGCATCGAAGACACCGGCGTGAATCACCTGATATGCGCCGGGAGTGATCGGGAAATTCGCGCTTGCCGTGTGACCCGTGACGATCATGTTCCCAACGCCGTCCGTTGCGATACCGAATGCTTTATCATCGCCGGAGCCACCAATGTACGTCGCATAGAGACGCGTCCCGGCGGGATTGAATTTTGCGAGCCACCCGTCGAAGATTCCGGAATTCACGGTTTGAAATGCACCCGGCGTCACAGGGAAATTCACACTCATCGTTTCTCCGGCCACGATGACGTTGCCGCCCGCATCCGTTGCGATTGCATTGGCGAATTCATTTGAACTCCCGCCGTAATACGTCGCCCAAAGACGCGCTCCGAGCGGACTGAACTTCACGATGAACGCATCCATCGCACCCGCGTTCGTGCCTTGAAACGGTCCGGTCGAGACGGGAAGATTCGGACTATAGGTATAACCGCTGACAACGACGTTTCCGGTCGCGTCATACGAGACGCCGGTACACCAATCCTGGTTGATCCCGCCGAAATACGTTGACCATTGGAGGGTTGGATCGATCACGAGCGACTGCGATTCATCGTACTCACCGATGTCAAAGCGCACGATGCCGTCTTCGATCACATACGCAGAACGAATGCGCGGCGCAGCAGCATCGCTTCCCCTTGTTCCCAGATAGGTAACGGGAGTGCCTTCATACACTTCGCCTATGGGATTTCGAACATGCAGTTCACCCGCAGGCGTGACGGCGACATTAAGAGCACCGTTATAATGGAAGCGAATGTCACTGACCCGTCCGCCCGGTCGAACGACGAAGTCGTATTTCAAACCCGCGTCGGTCAAAGAATACACGAGGTCGATATTGTGATAGACATTCTCGAAAGTGAGTGTCCTGTACGAGCGCACGCTAATGATGCCATTCGGTGAAGAGGGAAGATAAAAGTGCGTGACGCCGTCAATCGGATCGCTCATCGTCAGTCGGGGTGACGGATTTGCGCCGAGCAATTGCATGTCCATTCGATACAGTGAAGCCGGATTCTCGGGACGCGCTTCCTCGATGCGTGAGACGGATTCATCCGGCGCAGGCATGGGTTGCACTCTTTCAAGAAAAACATAGCTCAACTGCGTTGGACCGACGAACAACGAAACACCATTGGAGCCCGTTGTGAAAAGAATATCGGAACGCAGCTTGCCATCAGTATCGACCACCTGACCTCTGTTTTGCATGAAGCCATTTGTCCTTGGGTCGAAACCTGTCGGCAAGGGCCCTGCGATCGGACTGCTGACCGTTGAATGACGCAAACTCCCTGCGTGCAGAAACGCATTGTTGAAAGGATTCGATTTTGCGAACGTCCCTGAAGAGAACATCGCGATCAACAGGAAGGTGAGTAACGAAGGGAATCTGTACGAATGCATCATACGTGCTCCTCTAAAGTGTCGAATGATTTATGTTGCCGCGGACCATCAGGATGAATAGACTCAAAATGGGGTGCGAGGCATCACTTTGCTGCGCCTAAGTTGGAAATTATTTCAGTGAAACTCAATAGAACTTCGTTTATTTCTGAATAAGTTTGAGCCATCAATTCATGTAGTGCATCAGCAAGAAATCCTATGAACACAAAATCAAAACCTCGCATATTCGGAATCTTCGCTCACCCGGACGACGAGTCGTTCCCAATCTCCGGTACGATTGCGAAGTACGCGCTTGGCGGAATCGCAGACGTCTTCATCTACACGATGACGAGAGGCGAAGCGAGCCGCAATGCTGTATTGAATGGCCAGACGCCTGAAGAGATCGCTGCGGTAAGAGAAGTTGAAGTGAAGCGCGCATCTGCGATCCTCGGTGTACGCGAACATTATCAGGGCAACTTTCCGGATTCCCGCTTGCGTGATCTCGATCCGAGAGAGTTGGAGAATGAAATCGAACGGCATGTCCTCGAAGTGCAACCGCAAGTGCTTCTCACGTTCGAAGTTCACGGCGGCAGTGTGCATCCGGATCATATCGTCGTTCACCATGCAGTAAAGCGCGTCTTCGTTTCGCTCCGCGAGAAACACGATTGGTTGAAGCGCTTGTGCTTTCACTGCCTTCCCCTCGAGCGAATCAAAGACTGGCCGAGAAAGCTTGCCGGGAATCCAGCGCATCGAATCCACGCGGTCATCGACGTGGCCGGGTATCAGGCGATCGAGAGAAGTGCGATCAATGCGCATCAGAGTGTGATCCGCGACGTGGATGAATACAACTTCGAGAACTGGATGTTCTGGGACGAAGAGCACTTCGCGTTCTTTCAAGAGTCCTTCTCGCCTCCCGTCGATGATTTGTTGTTTGGCTTATGATTGCCTTTATATTCAAAGCGGATGAAACACCGCACGCATAATCACAGACGATGAATGCCACATGGATAGAAAGAATGTAAGTCTCAATCTGAACGTTCGGGGATTGGGAACTTCCGCAACGCTCGCAATCAACGACCGAAGTAATGCGCTGATCAAGCAGGGACGAAAAATCTGTAAGCTCGGTTTGGGGCAATCACCGTTTCCCGTTCCGGATGTGATCGTAAAGGCACTCAAGCAGCGTGCGCATGAGAAAAGCTACCTTCCGGTGAAAGGCCTCCCCGAACTTCGCAATGCCGTTGCGGATTTCCACCGGAGAAAAGATCACATCGACGCGCACGAAGATGGAGTGCTCATCGGTCCGGGTTCGAAGGAGTTGATGTTCCTGCTGCAGCTCGTCTATTACGGTGAGATCATTCTCCCGACGCCTTGCTGGGTTTCCTACGTTCCGCAGGCAAAGATCATCGGACGAAACGTGCGCATCATCCATACATCCTTCGAAGACAAATGGCGCATCTCCGCCGAGCAGATCGAACGCCTCGTTCGTGATGACAAGGATATGTTCCGGCCGCGCCTTCTCGTTCTGAACTATCCGGGCAACCCCGATGGCGATACGTACGGCGAACAGCAGCTTCGCGACATCGCAGACGTTGCGAGAAAGTACGAGATCATTCTCCTCTCCGATGAGATTTACGGACAACTGCACCATCGTGGCGCACACGTCTCGATCGCGCGCTTTTACCCGGAAAGGACGATCGTCAGCTCGGGTCTGTCGAAATGGTGCGGCGCGGGTGGATGGCGCCTCGGAACGTTCACGTTTCCATCCGATCTTCACTGGCTGCTCGATGCAATGGCCAACGTGGCAAGTGAAACCTACACGTCCGTCAGCGCACCGATTCAATACGCCGCAGTGCGAGCGTTCGAAGGGCACCCGGAAATAGAAATCTATCTCTGGCACGTGCGGAGAATCCTTTCGCGTCTCGGGCAGCGTTGCGCAGACATGCTTTTTCAGGCAGGAATCAGAGTCCACAAGCCGGAAGGCGCGTTCTATCTCTTTCTCGATTTCGAAGTTCACCGGGAAGCGCTCGCGAAAAAAGGCATCACGACGGGACGCGAGCTTTGTGAGCGGCTGCTCGATGAAGCAGGTGTTGCGATTCTTCCGGGCGCAGATTTCGAACGCCCGGAGAGCGAACTGACCGCACGACTTGCCTACGTCAACTTCGATGGTGCTGCCGCAATCGCTGCGAGCAAAACCGAACCGCTCGATCAGCCGCTTTCCGAAGGTTTCGTTCGGCGATGGTGTTTCGATACGATCGAAGCGATGGAAAGAATCTGCGCATGGATCACGACGGAAAGGTAGGTAGATGATGGAATCGATAAAGCTTGTCGAAAAACTCTCACGCATTCGTGAGTACTGGTCGCCGAAGATCGTTGCGCAGGTCAATGACACGCTCGTGAAGTTAGCCAAGCTCAAAGGGGAGTTCGAATGGCATCATCATGAGCTTGAGGATGAGTTGTTTTACGTGCTGAAAGGAACGCTCACGATGCAGTTTCGCAACGGCGAGGTGCAGATTCGTGAGGGAGAATTTCTTGTCGTGCCTCGAGGTACAGAACATCGCCCTGTCGCCGAAGAAGAAGTTCACGTGCTGTTGATAGAACCGGCTGGTACGATCAACACCGGCAACGTGACTTCAACAAGGACGATCCAGGATCCCGGATGGGTGTAATTCATAAGCCCGCTTCACCGCTCTCAACGGTTAACCGCATCTCACAGCGATCGAGTCCGGGCGAATATCCGTCACGGATAACCTCGATCGTTCGAAAACCGAGGCGCTCATAAAAACCCTGCGTGTGCTGGCTCGTGTTGAGAGCGATCGTTCGGATGCGTGCATCGGTTCGCGCACGGGAAAGCCGTTCGAGTATCAGTGTTTTTCCAAAACCGCGTCCGTGGAAACTCTGGTGCACCATACCCCAACAGAGATCACAGCGGTTGGCGCTTTCATCGACTGCATAACCGCCGCAGCCGATGATTGTACCGGCGTCGTTGTAGAGAACGAGGTAGGGACCAGGAAGTGCATGGAGAAAATCCGTGAATGCATTTCGTTCGGCGTCGGTGAAAAAACGCGGGACGTTGCTGTTGAAAATCACAAGACAGGCATCGAAATCTTCCGGTCGATATTCTCGGATTTCAACCTGCATACGACGCGGTCATCGGCGTGTTGATCGGGACTTAGACTTCGAAGCCCAACTTCTGAAGCACGGCGTGAAGCGCAGCTTTGTTCGCCGGTGAAATGGGAACGAGCGGAAGCCGGTAGCGCTCATCGATCAACCCCATCATCGCCATCGCGGCCTTCACCGGTATCGGATTCGATTCGATGAAGTTGACCTCCATGAGTTCGAGATAGCGGAAATGGAGTTCGCGCGCTTTCTTGAAATCACCCTTCAATGCGGCATGGACCATCTGCGAGAACTCCGCTGGAATTTCGTTTGACACGACGGAGATGACGCCGTCGATCCCGCAGGCGATTTGTGCAAGCACGAGATTATCGTCACCGGAAAGCACGTTGAATCCGTTCGGGCGCTCCATCAGGATTTGCATGAGCTGACTGAAATTCGCCGACGCTTCCTTCGTTGCGACGACGTTCCCGATGCGAGCAATCCGCACCTGCGTTTCCGCCGTGATGTTGCCGCCGGTGCGGCCCGGAACGTTGTAAAGAATGATCGGGAGCGGCACCGCTTCCGCGACTGCTTTGAAATGCTGGTAATAACCTTCCTGCGTCGGCTTGTTGTAATATGGCCCGACGACAAGGAGCGCATCCGCTCCGCACGACTGCGCGATCTTTCCCGTTTCGATCGTCTTCTGTGTGGAGTTGGAACCGCAACCGGCGACGACCATCACGCGCTTGTTCGCAGTTTCGACGACGGTCGCAATCACGGCTTCGTATTCTTCACTCGTCAGCGTAACCGCTTCACCGGTCGTTCCGCATGGGACGAGCATATCGACGCCGCCGGCGATCTGGCGTTCGACGAGCGTCTTCATCGTATCGAGAGCAACTGCGCCGGCCTTGTTGAACGGAGTGACGAGCGCGGTGCCCACGCCTTTGTAGGGATTAGATTTCATGGAGCATATCCTCGATTGAATAGAATCCTGTTCTCTTGTGAATCCACGAAGCGGCGAGAAGCGCGCCTTCCGCGAAGCCTCGTCTGTTCCGCGCAGTGTGAGTAAGCTCGATGCTGTCGGCGGCGCTGTCGAAGATGACCTGGTGCGTGCCGGGGACATTTCCGACGCGGTTCGACGTCACCATCAATGCATCTTCAGGCGGCGCATCATTCCGCGATTCGGTGATGATGTTCTGCTTGCGTTTCAAAGAATCCAGCAGGCCTTGCGCGATCGTGAGCGCAGTACCGGAAGGTGCGTCTTTCTTCATGCGATGATGCGTTTCATGCACGCTCGCGTCATACTGTTCGAAACGGTCGAAGAGCGTCGCCGCGTGTTGAACGAGTTTGAGAAAGAGATGCACTCCGATCGAAAAATTGCTCGCATAGATACAACCGATGCCGTGCTCTTCCACGATCGAGCGTACGGTATCGACGTGTTCGTGCCATCCTGTCGTTCCAACCACCACGTGCTTCTTCGCGGTTGCGCAAGCGCGGATGTTTTCGAGTACCGCTGCCGGCGTCGTAAAGTCGATGCACACGTCCGCGTTCTCCAACACGCCGTTGTTGATGCTGTGCACCGGTGCGTTGACAACGTCGATGATGGCCGTGACGGGAATGCCTTTCTCCTGTGCGACCAACTCGATCTCACGGCCCATCTTGCCATAACCGATAAGTGCGATGCGAGGAGGAATCATCCGATGTCTTTCAATGTGAAATAGAGCCGTTCATAGAGGTCGATGGCTTCGAAGAGTTGTGATTTGGAAAGTCGCTCGTTCTCCGTGTGCGCGTCGTGGATTGAACCGGGCCCGACGAGCAACGGGGTAGCCATGCTGCGAAGGTAGGGGATGTCTGTTCCGAAAGAAACTGCCGATGTTGGAAATCCATCCGGGACGAACATTCGTTGCGGATCGTTTTCCGCGTTGATCGTGATGGATGCACGCCCATCTAAGAGCGAATCAAGGATGCGCTTCTGCTCTGCCAAAGGAGTCACGAGCCTGTGAACGACGCTCGCACTCGCCCTGTCCGCGAAGACGTTCGGCGCGATGCCGCCGCCGATGAGTCCGACGTTGAGTGTAGCAGGGCCGAGTTCGGGATCGCTTCCCCAGTCGCGCGACCGAATCTCGTTGAGCAAATCCAGCAGCGCGTGAATCGCTGATGAACCGCGGTCAGGGTATGCGGAGTGTGCGGTCCTTCCCGTCGTTTCCAACGTGTATGAGAGCACGCCCTTGTGCCCCACGGCGAGCGTGTTTTCGGTCGGCTCCCCGACGACGATGTACCGTGCCGATCGACCGCTGCGTGCAGCAGTCTTCGCGCCGATGCTATTCGTTTCTTCACCGACGACGAACAGATAGGAAGGGACAGAGCCGCGTTCCGAAATCCTTTCACCGGATGCCAGCATAGCAGCGATGATCCCCTTCGTATCACACGCCCCTCGACCGAAGACTTCGCTTTCCGACTCGGAGGAAGGAAAGAATGGCGGAACGGTATCGATATGTGTACAGAACGCGACATCGACATGGCCTTCCCAATTGACGAAGAGATTCCAGCGATTCTCGTCAACCTCCTGCCGTTCGCATCGATAACCGCGTGAGGTGCAATACTCCTCAAGAAAAGACGCGACCTCCGCTTCACTCCCAGTGACCGAAGGAATATCGATGAGTTGCCTTGTAAACGAGACCGGATCCATCGCCGGTCAATCTAAACCGTGATAGCGATAAAAGAAAAGGCGAGCGGCGTTGCCGCTGCGCGTGATTACGGATTACTGATTACGGATTACTGATTCGCACGACGCATCCTGATGCTGCCCTGTGTGTGAACGATGCACCAACCAGACAGAGTTAATCATTTCTTTCCAGAGGGACCGTTACAACAAATCCCTATGACTTCCTATTTTCAGAATGTGAAATGAGAGTAAGAAAGTAATTGACGATCAGCATCTGTCCTTCCGTCTGACATGGCAATAAAAAAATCCGAACTCTACTCCTCCCTCTGGGCCTCGTGCGACGAACTGCGCGGTGGCATGGACGCTTCCCAATACAAGGACTACGTCCTCGTCCTGCTGTTCGTGAAATACGTCAGCGACCGCTTTGCCGGCCAACCGTTCGCCGCCATCACCGTTCCGCCGGGCGCAAGCTTTGCCGACATGGTTGCGCTCAAGGGCAAGACCGACATCGGCGACCAGATCAACAAGAAGATTCTCGATCCGCTCGCCCAGGCGAACCAGTTGTCCGATATCCCGGACTTCAACGATCCGAACAAGCTCGGCAGTGGCAAGGAGATGGTGGAACGCCTCACCAACCTCATTGCCATCTTCGAGAATCCCGCGCTCGATTTCTCCAAGAACCGCGCCGATGGCGACGACCTCCTGGGCGACGCCTACGAATACCTCATGCGGCACTTCGCCACGGAGAGCGGCAAGAGCAAGGGCCAGTTCTACACGCCCGCAGAAGTCAGCCGCGTCATCGCGCAGATTCTCGGCATCCGGTTCGCGAAAACCAGCAACGACACTACGGTCTATGACCCGACGTGCGGCTCAGGTTCGCTGCTGCTGAAAATCGGCGACGAAGCACGGCATGGTGGCAAGGACGTAAAGGTCACGCTCTACGGGCAGGAGAAGGACAATGCCACCGCCGGCCTGGCCCGTATGAACATGATCCTGCACGACTACGCCACTGCGGAGATCAAGCAGGGCAACACGCTCGCCAATCCGCTCTACAAGGATGGCGATGTGCTCAAGACTTTCGACTACGTCGTCGCCAATCCGCCGTTCAGCGATAAACGCTGGAGCACCGGCCTCGATGCCGAACACGATCCCTGGCAGCGCTTCCAGCACTACGGCATCCCGCCCGGCAAACAGGGCGATTACGCCTACCTGTTGCACATCCTTCGCTCCATCAAGTCCGCCGGCAAAGGCGCGTGCATCCTGCCGCACGGCGTGCTCTTTCGCGGCAACGCCGAGGCCGCCATCCGCAAGAACCTCGTCCAGCGCGGCGTCATCCGGGGCATCATCGGCCTGCCGGCGAACCTCTTTTACGGCACGGGCATTCCCGCCTGCATCGTCATGCTCGATAAGGAAGGCGCGAACGCCCGCAAAGCCATCTTCATGATGGACGCCTCCAAGGGCTTCATCAAAGACGGCAACAAGAACCGCCTCCGCGAGCAGGACATCCACAAGATCGTGGACACGTTCACCCGGCAGGCCGAACTCCCCCGCTACTCGCGCCTCGTGCCCGTCAGCGAAATCGCCGACCCGAAGAACGACTACAACCTCAACCTCCCGCGCTACATCGACAGCACCGAGCCGGAGGACTTGCAGGACATCGACGCCCACCTGCGCGGCGGCATCCCCAACCGCGACCTCGATGCGCTCGCCGCCTACTGGCAGGTCATCCCCGGCGTCCGTGCCGCGCTTTTCTCCCCTCTCCCCGGGGGAGATGGCTATTGCCAGCTCAAGCTCCCCATCGCCGAGGTGAAACCCGCCATCTTCGGCCACCCCGAGTTCACCGCCTTCAACGACTCCGTCACCCGGCTCTTCGCCAAGTGGAAGAAAGCCGCCGTGCCGCACCTGAGGTGTTTCGCCAAGGACGGCCATCCCAAGGCGCTCATCGAAACCATCGCCGAGGATTTGCTCGCCACCTTCCGGGCTGCGCCGCTGCTCGATGCCTACGACGTGTATCAGCACCTCATGGACTACTGGGCCGCCACCATGCAGGACGATTGCTACCTCATCGCCGCCGAGGGCTGGCGCGACGCCGCCCAGCCCCGGCTCATCGTCGAGGACAAGAACAAGAAGACCAAGGCCCGGCCCGACTTCACCCTCGGCAGGAAGAAATACCAGGCCGAACTCATCCCGCCCGCGCTCATCGTCCGACGCTGGTTCGCGGACGAACAGGCCGCCCTCGAAAAGCTGGAGGCCGACCGCGCCGCGCTCCAGCAGCAGATGGAGGAAATGGCTGAGGAACACGGCGGCGAGGAAGGACTGCTCGCCGACGCCGCCAACGACAAGGGCAAGCTCACCAAGGCCAGCGTCACCGCCCGGCTCAAGGGAATCAAAGGCGACGCCGACGCGGCCGACGAACTCAAGGCGCTCAAGGATTACCTCGCCCTCGTGGAACAGGAAGCCGCCACCGCCGACAAGCTGGCCGCCGCGCAGGACGCCCTCATCGAAAAGGTCGCCGCCC
>CAYUWG010000002.1:0-122378 GCA_964448285.1 uncultured Chromatiales bacterium | reverse complement strand
AATATCTACTTCATCGTCGATGAAGCCCAGAACCTGACGCCGCACGAAGTGAAGACGATCATCACCCGCGCAGGTGAAGGGACCAAGTTCATTTTCACCGGCGATATCTACCAGATCGATCATCCCTATTTAGACAGCCGCTCGAATGGCCTGAGTTATTTGATCGACAGGATGAAGGGACAGAAACTCTACTCCCATATGACGCTGGAAAAAGGCGAACGCTCAGTGCTTGCCGAAATCGCAAGCGATTTGCTATGAGGCTTCCTTGCGCACGTTGAACAAGCTCATTGTCGTCGGTGACCGCGTGCTGATCACCCCGGAAGACCCGAACAGCATGACGAAATCGGGACTCTATCTTCCGCCCGGCGTTCAGGAGAAAGAAAAAATACAGGGCGGCTACATCGTGAAAGTCGGGCCGGGTTATGCCGTACCGAATCCGAATTTCGAAGATGAACCGTGGTCGAAAAAAAGCGAACCGATGAAGTACATTCCGTTGCAGGCGGAGGAAGGCGACTACGCAATCTTCGTTCGCTCACAGAGCATCGAGATCGAGTTCGATAACGAAAAATATCTCATCGTTCCTCACTCAGCGATTCTCGTGCTCGTGAGGAAAGAAGTCATTCCACCGGCGGGATAGAGCGGCGGCATCGTTGCTTGCGCGAATACTGCGGTTCTTGCGTGAGACGATGGCAAAAGCGTTGCTCCATTTCACCGATTCGCCCATTCACAGTACATTTGCCGTGCGATTTCACACTCATTCAAGGTTGCATATGAAAGTACTCTCTTTGTCTCTTATCCTTCTCTCGGTTCTCTCCTGCTTTACGGAAGCACAAGAGAAGAAGAAGATTGAAGTCGGTCCGACATTCGGGATCAACATTGCAATGAACACTGCGGACTATCACGTGTCCGACGCGCAACGCTCCATCACACCCGGGTTCGTTGCCGGCGTCAATGCGGATATTCAGGTCGGCAATAACCTGAGCCTCCTCGTCGGCCTCGGCTACCAGTCCGTGTCTTTCAGCGACGAGAACTCTCATGTCGATCGCGATTATCCGCGCGACCAGGACGTCAAACTCGGCTCGCTGCTCACGACGGAAGGGACCTTCAGCTACATGTTTTTCGCGCCGGCGTTGAAATTCGGAGAAGCGTTCTTCGTTGGATTCAACTTCGGTCTCCCCGTTTCGGCAGAGATTACGAATTCGATGTCGGGCGGGTTGCCCGGATATCTGAGAGCAGACATCTCACCCGCGGACGACGAACGGAAGCTCCTTATCGAAGGGCGGCTTGGCGGGATGTTTTCCGTGATGTCGAACGAGCAAGGAAGTTTGCGCGTCGCACTGACGGCAAGCTATCCGCTTACTGAGGCAGCGACTTCACCGACGGACAACTCGAAGCTCCCCCGGCTCGATGATAATTTCCGGATGCCGAACATCCTGTTCTCCGTTTCCTACCTCTTCGCAATCTGACTCACAACACCATCTCCGCTTTGATCCTTCGCATTCCGTTAACACTTCTCCTCCTCAGTCTTTTCTGGATACACGCTCCCGGACAACAACCGGGAGCGTTATCACGAATCGAGGCGTCGCCACTCACATTCGCGAGAGGCATTTGCTTCTCGGAGTATCCGAAGGAATCCGCGCTTTGGATTCGCAACACCGGGTCGAGCGATTTCACGATCCTCGGTGCGAGCGTCATAGGAACACATGCATTGGACTTCACGATTGTCGCCCCTGCATCCATTCCACCGCAGGTGGTCGTCGCAGCGGGCGATTCGACTCCATTCATTATTCGATTTCTGCCGCGTGGTTCGAGCCAGCGCATTGCGGCTCTTCGTTTGCAATCGGATGCATCGAACGCGGCGACGTATGATGTCCCGCTCGAAGGCTTCAGGGACAGCATCGGCATCACAGCTTCGGACGTAGAATTCGGAAGCATCAGTTCGACGAACTTCCCGCAAGACCGGATTCTTGCCGTTCGAAACAGCGGAACGATTCCCATCCAGATTCAAGGCGCTTCATTCCCGCCAGGCTCGCCGTTTCAAATTCTCTCCGGCCTGCCTGCTTCGGTCAATCCTAACGCGACTGTACCTTTAGTCATCCGGTTCAACGATCCGGGAAGCGACGGGCAGTACACGGACGAACTGCGTTTTCAATTCACGCCGTCATGTGCGGATTTCAAGGTCTTCGTTTCCGGTTCGAAGTGGTTCAGCACGAGCATCAACGGTCCCGCCATCGTTCGGATGTCCATTCCCATCTGTACGAACACACCGAAGGACACCGTCATCGTAATCACGAATCCGGGAACGGACAACCTTCTCATTCAAACCCTTAGCATTCTGCAGGACAGCAGTTTCCGTTTCAATCCGAAACCGACACTGCCTGCGTCGATCGCGCCGGGAAATTCGCTTGCCATACCCGTGCGCTATGCGCCTGCATTTCAGGGCGACCACTTCGCGACGTTGCGCATCACGAGCAACGCACTGAACGCACCCGTTTTCACGTCGTCACTCGTGGGCCGAAAGGAACACGCCGAGCTTCGCGCATTGTCGTTGTACTTCGGCACGCTTCGTCCTGCCGACTTCCCGGTCGTTCAGTCGATAGAAGTCACGAACGTCGGCAACGTGCAGATGCGCATCGACTCTCTGTTCTTCGGCGGAGCGCCGCCGTTTCAATTGCTTGGCGGAGCTCCGGTCGTACTCGGGCCGGGTCAACGCTCGACGATTCCCATCCGCTTCGTCGATCCGGGGGCCGATGGCTATTACTCGGATACGCTCAGCATCATCCACTCGCCGACGTGCACTCCGTTGCGCTTGCTTGTCGCAGGCACGAAGATATCAGCGCCGTTCATCTCTGCGCCGGGAGCCGTCGAGTTCGCAACGCAACTCTGTTCCTTCAGGCAAAGCGATACGGCAATCACCGTGACGAACACCGGTGTTTTCGACCTCATCCTTTCTTCCGCAACCCTCAACGGCAGCGCTGAATTCACGCTTCTCTCTTCGTTTCCAAAAACGATCAAACCGGGACAATCGACCACGATCGTCGTTCGATATCAACCCATCATCGAAGGTCTCTCTTCCACGGTTCTTACGATCATAAGCAACGCTGCGAACGAACCATCGCTGTCGATCTTCATTACAGCGCGGGCAGAATACGCACGCATCGAAGCATCGCCTTTGGATTTCGGTATCGTGACGCCGCAGGATTTTCCCGTCCAGCGGCCGCTCGTCGTTCGCAATGAGAGTACCCTTCCGATTACGCTCACTGCGTCATCGTTCAAGTTTCCGTTTCCATTCGATCTCGCGACGTCGCTTCCCGTTACCATCCCCGCAGGAGACTCGACTTCTCTCTCGATTCGTTTTTCCGATCCGGGGTCCGATGGAAGCTACCTTGACTCACTCAATCTCCAGCGTAATTTCCAATGCGGGCGCTTCACCGTTGCTATCTCAGGCACGCGTTCGACGCTGCCGAATATCTCCGCACCATCACGCGTGGATTTCGGAACGCGGCTCTGCGGCGGGCCTGCTTTCGATACGACCATCGTCGTTCGAAACACGGGCGGCTCTCCGCTCGTGATCAGCGACCTTGCGATCACGTCCGGCACCGCGTTCGTTTTAGCGCCGCCGGTCTCTCTGCCGCTGACAATCCAACCCATGCAGTCGGATGTTATCCCGATTCGTTACATCGCAAACACGACGGGCAGCGCATTCGGCGAAGTCACGATCACGAGCAACTCGAAGGATTTTTCGATCCTGCGCATCTCTTTGCTCGGCGAGAAAGATTCCGTGAACGCACTCGTGAGCGATCATGCATTCGGGATTCTCCAACCTGCATCGTTTCCTGTCGGCACCCAGTTGTCGGTACGAAACACAGGGACGCGCGACATCACGATTACGGCAGGTTCTTTCTTTCCGACAACACCGTTCAGCATCGAGTCGGCATTTCCCATTCAGCTAGCCGTCGGCGCTTCAACGACAATCAGCATTCGATTCAACGATCCCGGAACCGACGGTGATTACAACGCCACGCTTTCACTCACGACCGAACCTTCGTGTGAAATTGCCACCGCGCGAGTCTCCGGCACGCGGCAATCCGTGCCCGGTATCGTCGTCGCGAGAAGCCTGACGCTCTTTCCATTGCTTTGCACATCCGGCCCGCGTGATACGACGATCGAGATTCGCAATTCCGGTTCCGTCGATCTCACGATCTCATCGGTCACGATCACCGGCGATCCCGACTGGCAACTCGTTCAACCGCCTTTGCCGATGACCATTTCGCCCGGCGGTTCGCAAACGATCCGCGTTTCGTTCACCCGTTCATCAGCCGGATCAGCGAGCGCGAGGTTAACCGTCACAAGCAATGACATCAACAACCCAAGCGTGGAGATCCAGCTCAACGGCAGCCGGGATATTCTCTCGCTGCTCATGCAGGACACGGATTTCGGAACGGTCTTTCCCGGAAGTTTTCCCGCATTGCGAACCGTCACCATCCGCAATGCAAGCACCATCAGTGTTCGGCTTGATAGTCTCAGCCTCCGCACACCGTCGCAATTCGAAATTCTTTCATCTATGCCGCGTGTACTGGCGCCGGGCGATTCCGCACAAATCACTCTGCGCTTCCATGAACCGGCAACGCAAGGCTCGCACTCTTCTTTCGTTACTCTCCGGACAAGTCCTTCGTGCGAACCGATCCAACGCTCGGTCACCGGCACATACCTTATTGTCGCTGCGATTCTTCGCGCGGGTAACGTTCGCGCCGCTGCCGGTGAAACGATACTGATTCCGTTCTACCTCGACAGTGTGCGCAACTTGGCGGCAACCGGCGTGACCGCCATCACCGCGACATTGCGATTCAATCGAACGCTCCTTCGTCCATTGTTCCAGTCCCCGACGAGGACCGAAGGCAACGACAGGCTCGTCGATCTGACGTTCACCGTCACCGGTTCGAGCAGTGGGCAGATTGCTGCGCTTCCCTTCATGGCCGGTTTAGGAAACGACACAGGCTGTGTGCTGACCTTGGAAAATGCATCTGCGGTCGGCGGCGTCCTCGACCTTCGTGAGCAACCCGGATCGTTCTCACTTTCTGACGTGTGTCGGGAAGGCGGGTATCGCCTGCTCAATCCGGACGGAGAAATCATGCTCAAGCAGAACCGTCCGAATCCGTTCAACCCGATTACCGAAATCGAATACGAAGTGATCGAACCTGCGCGCACACGGCTCATCGTGTTGGATAATCTCGGACGCATCGTCGCAACGTTGGTCGATACGAACCTCGATGCCGGGCGCTACGTCGTGCGCTTCGATGCTTCGTCGCTCTCTTCCGGCATGTATCACTACGTCCTGCTGACGCCGACGGTGCTGCTTCGCAAAACAATGTCGGTCGTAAAGTAGCCCATGCGTTTCTTCTCGCGCTCAGTTCTGCTCACTGCGTTTTTCCCGCTTCTCGTTCACGCTCAAGGAGACGAACTCCGAAACGCTTTTGGCATCTTCGGTTCCGCAGGTTTGAACGTGCACCAGGCGGATTTCAAATCGTTGCCGGGCGTGCCGAACTGCTGCCCGACCTTCGGCAATGAGAACGGCTTTGGATTCGGCGGAGGATTTTTCTATGACATTGCGTTAGGGACAAACTCATTCCTCGAATTGAAAGCGGACGTGCAATCGAACGGACTGACGCTGAAGGCGCAGGAGAAGATGAGCATGATCGCAGGAAGCGAATCGCTCGACGGAGTTTTCGAACACACGATGAAATCGACGCTGTGGAGTGGAAACCTCGGCATGCTTTACGGCTTCTCACTTGCGCCCTCGTTTCAACTTCTCATCGGCGCATACGGAGGCTATCGCGTGAAGCATACCTTCGAGCAGAAGGAGACGATCATCGAACCGGCGACGCGCGGGACCTTCATCGAAAACGGTCTTCGAGTACGGAACGAATACGCGGGCGATATTCCGGAAACACAGAAGACCATCGCCGGGCCGTCGCTCGGAGTTCGTCTTCTCTTCCCGATGAATAGCTCCGGTTCGCTGTTTCTTTCGCCGCAGCTCTTTGCAGGCGCGAACATCATGACGGTGGTGAAGAGCACCGATTGGCGCGACCATTGGCTCATGGGTGGTCTCGGTCTCGTGTTCCGTTCCACTCCCGAAGAAGAGCTACCCGAAGTGCCGATTCCCGAACCGAAGAAAATCGAGATACCCGAGTTGTATGCTGAAATCACAGCGATGGGCGTCAGTGAGAACAGCGAGATCACGGCGAATCCGACGTTGCGCATGGAGGAATTTGTCGGCACGTCGATGTACCCATTGCTTCCCTACGTGTTTTTCGAAGAAGGCAGCGCGGCCCTCCCTCTGCGTTACAAACTTATCGGACCTGCGGAGACGGAAACGTTTTCGATCCAGTCCATTCCGGAGCAAACGACCATTCCCATTCATCACAACGTGCTGAACATCATCGGGCAGAGGCTGCGGGAAAATCCGTCGGCGCGCATCACCATCACCGGATGTAATTCCGACGAAGGCCAGGAGCGCAGGAACATCGATCTTTCGAAAAAACGCGCCGAGCGTGTTCGCGCTTATCTGAAGGACATCTGGGGCATTGCGGCAAATCGCATGGAGTCCAAGTCGCGGAATCTGCCGCTCATGAACAGCTCGACGGGTGAAGCCGACGGCGTCGTTGAAAACAGGCGCGTGGAGATTTCGAGCGACACGTGGGAAATCATGCAGCCGGTCACCGTTGCAGATACGTTTCGTGTTGCCGCGGCTTCGAAGATCAAATTCAAACCGACGGTTCATGCGAAAGCGGGACTCGCGCAATGGCACGTTCAGGTTGCCATCGACGATTCCGTCGTGTTCATGCAGGGCGGCGGAAGCGAAATCCCGGAATACATCGACTGGGAGTTCAACCTCGCCGATGCACGCGACATGTCGCCGAAGGACGTGAAGTTCCTCCTGTCCGTTCAGGACAATACCGGCAAGCGCTTCGTCACGAACCAGCAGCAGTTGAACATCGATTACATCACGGTGCAGAAGAAGCGCATCGAACGCATCGCGGATAAAGTGATCGACCGCTTCGCATTAATCCTGTTCGATTTCGACAAGGCTGATATCAAGGGCGCGAATCTTCAGATTCTCCAGACCATTCGTTCCGCGATCAAGGCGCAGTCGTCCGTTCGCATCATCGGATACACCGACCGCATCGGGGAAAGCGCACACAACAAGGCGCTCTCCGAGCGGCGCGCAGAAGAAGTGCGCAACAACCTAACGGCATCGAACATCGAAGCTCGCGGCGTCGGTGAAGAGGAGTTGCTTTTCGACAACGACCTCCCTGAAGGCCGCACATACAGCCGCACCGTCATTATCGAAGTCATCACGCCCGTCGGATACGAATAACCGTTCGATTCGAATTGCTTCTTAGAAATGAAAAGCCCCGGCGATTTGCCAGGGCTTTCGTTATTGAATGCTGAACATGCCGGATGTCATTTCATAAGCAACAACCGCCCGCTCACATGCGAGTATGGCGTCGATAGCACATAGACATAGACGCCCGAAGGCAGACGCGATGCATTGAACACTTCAGCGTACGTTCCTTCCTGCTGCCAGCCATCGACAAGTCGCGCGACTTCTCGACCGAGGAGATCGAAGACGCGAAGTTTGACAGGCACTTGGATTCTCACGCGCTCCTCTCCATAGCCTTGACCGGCGATCCTGCGAATGATACAATTATTGATTCTGTTGTCGAAGGAGAGTGATTGATAAAAATGAATCGCAGAACCGCCACTGCTTGGATGAACACGAATCTGATGGAGATAACAACTGTCGAGTTGTATCAGTGAATTCTCGTATGCGACTAATATCCCGTCCCAACTTGGGATCGAATCCAACGGGCTTGCTTCGAAGATTGTATGAGACCCGATAAGATGCCCATAGACGTCACAATTCGCTTCGTTGCGGAATTGCCACCGGCTGCTATCGGAAGTATTTCCCCGGCCATACATTCGTCCCTGCTGCCATGAAACTATATTTGGGAGAAATGAAAGCGTGACTCCCGGCGCGGTCTCGAATATGGAAACGATCTGTTGAGTCCCGTCATCGACATGGATCGAGTCGATGCACCAACCGAATTGGTATTCATCGCCCGCGTCTTCAAAACGGACATGACCTAAAATGACGAGACGCGATGAATCGGGATCGTAGTACTCGTCACACTCCAATTTTCCGCCACCTTGAAATTTCAGCGTGTCGCCCTCGGGGATATGAAAGCGGATGTCACCTCTCAGGATGATGTTCGCATTGACGATAGAACCACCACCGGAGATCGTGTCATCACCTGCGAGGATGAGCTTGCTGTTCGGGCCTTCGAACAAGAAGCGTCCCCCACGATTGACTGCAAGGTTCGAACCCTTTTCGAGGATGAGTGTTGCGCTATCCTTTATAAGTACTGTTCCTGTGTCAGAGACGGTGAGTGTATATCCCGGAGCGATGCGAAGAATGGCTTTCGGATGGATAGTGAGCGTCTCTTCTACGATCTCGTTTCTTTTCCAGCGCGCGGAGTCGATTCGCAGGAGCGTGCCGTCGCCGGGGTCGAGCGTCACCTGAAGGCTGTCAGCGTTGACCGAAATCACGTCGATATTTTTCGAGTACATATCTTTGTACGCTAAGTTCTCGGTCCCATTGAAACCGATGACGATCATTCTTCCTCCATTATCGAGTACGCGTCTGTTTGTCACATAGATGAACTCCGTCGTATCAGTGGGATTTCGCAACCAGCCGACTTCGACGTAACGATCAGTAAAGATGTCCATTCTGCCTTGTTGATCGTATGTGCGCAGTCGTGTAATCTTCAGCGAGTCCAGCAGGGCGAATTTGGGTACAAAATTCCCAAACACCGGCGGATTGTTGGGGAAATCCTCGTCCTCATTATGTCGTGAGAATGCATCCTGCCAACGGAGGTTGACGAGATGCGGGCCGAGCACGGCGAGTTTCTTATTTATGGCGGTAACACCGGCGTATTTGTTTTCGCCGTAGGAGTTGTTCGTGCGCGGTACATTACACGGATCGATGAGACCGACGAATGGAAACCAGAGTGTATCACCGTTAACTATTTCCAGATAAGTCTGACCTTCACTTGGTAAGCCACAATTATCTGCTGCCTTTACTTGGAAATACCAGATCCCTTTCGCTCCATAGCACATCGCAATATTCACCAGCATTCTGATCTCGTCATTCGCAGGTTCACGGTTCCACGGTTCCATACTTTGAGTACTTTCATTAAAAGCTGACCAACTATGCAATTGCGTGCAATACCATAAAGAATGAAAGGGATTGTATCGATTGATGTCGGTTGAAGCAAGTTTCAGATTTTCACTTATCTCTTGGTCAATATATCCTTGGAAGTCAGCCATATTGTTTTCATTTTCAAGATTCGCCCGAGTATGTTCTGGAAGAGCCCGAATCGGGTAAATATCCGTCGAGTATTGTGCTTGACGTGTTTCAAGCATGAACCGCAACGGTTCATCGCGTTGTCCTTCCCAGTTGAAGCTTATAGTCCGTATACGCTGCTGACCTGACGGGTAATTGAATTTCTGTATCCGCTCCTCGATATAGCCTATGAGTGTGAGGTGTGTCGTGAGAGGTTCTTCTCTATTCATGAACAGAGCTGGTCCGGAACCGTTTCCGTACTGTTGCTGCCAGAGATCGAGTACGTCGTCATAATCGCCTCGGAAAAGCACGTCCGCTGAATCATCATCCACTGCGATATAATCTACGTTCACCGACACGAGCCCATGCCAATAGACCTCTATTTGATATGTGCCGTTCGCCTGCTGTTTCGTGAATTGTCCGACATGCACTTCGCCGTACTGATCATTCGAACGAAGAGTGTCTCCGATGCCATCCGTCCAAGGAGTGCGTTTCAGTACTTCAGTTGTGAAGCCCGTGTTCATCAGTTCTGTGCCGCCCGTAGTTACCCGCATTCTTAACACACTATCTCCATGAGTGACATTTTGATAATCCGGTAACCTCAGCCTCACACGCACGTGAAGTGGATTGTTGGTTACTTGACCGCCGACTGTTCCCGTTATACCGATGTGGCCTGCTGAGTGCGTACCTGTGACAGCACGCCAACTATTGAATGTTGAATCAAAAGCATCGGCATCCTTGACAGCTCTCTCAAGAGAGTCTGCTCCAAAATTGTCGGCGTACGCTTCACCGACACGCCCCTGGAATGAGGGGAAATGCACTGAATATTCAGGTTGATGTCGCCATCGGCGTCCGGTTGTAACGGAATCGTAACCACGGTTCCCCGGCCAGGTGTACGTCGGCACCGAGTGCATACCGTGTTCGCGTGCACGTTGGATAACTTCCATGTTGAACTGTGGCGTCGTATCCGGGACAAAGAAGTGGACATGCGTAAAGCCGGCATCGCGAACGAGATGCCAAATGCCGGGAGGAATGGTGTCCGTCACCGGAAGCCCGCCAAAGACAGGTTTGTATATCCCATACCCTCCAATGGGAAATTGTTGGGCAAGTGCAATGAGTGTTCCGAGGAACCAGAGACAGAGAATCGTGAAATACCGTTTCATCGATGTTACTCCTTTGTTTGTTGTATGAGTGTGTCAGTGACCTTTGAACAGGATTTCCGCGAGAGCGATACCACAATCACCATTACCGTAAGAGGACCAACGGTTTTGTCGTCAATTCCATCCCATCGCTGATGATGAGCAGATAGATTCCTGCAGATACGAAATGACCGTCAGTGGATTTCGCATCCCACGTCAATACCGTGTTATCGTTCTGGAGCGGTCCGTTGTGCAATGTTCGTATGTTACGCCCAAGCATGTCCGATATCTGAACCTTAACGTTCGCATCATATTTTCTTGAGACGCGGATGTGCGTCTGTGAATGGAATGGATTAGGATAGACTTCTGAATTTGCGAAACTTCTCCCAGCCTCATCGAGTGTTTCTACTCCCACAGGGAGTTCTCTCGAACCAGCGAGAAGATGAGCAAAACCGAACCCTCCGAACTCACACGCAAGTACATCTTGGATTCCATCCCCGTTTTGATCGCCGACTGGTATTGCTCCATCATACCCATAGTAATCCGCGCCTCCAGGCCGTTGACTTCTCGCAATCGAATGCTGGATCAATCCTCGAATCGATCCCTGATCATAAATCAAAAACGACAGCGGCCCTCCCGGATGGCAGCGGAAGGCGAAGTCTCTATGCCCATCTCCATTGATGTCACCCGGATCGTGTACCGTCCTATCAGCAAAGAATCCTGCAGCCCCGGTTGGTTTTTCAACGAGAATTCGTGGTGTATTCTCCACAGAATCCTCTGTTGAAAGGAATACAAACGATCTGATTCGCAGATAATCACTATGGGTGACGAATATGTCTTCTCTGCCATCATTATTGAAATCAAGTATTCTCGCGTCATTCAAATACCACTTTTCACCTATTGAAAGTTTTCTCGACTCTATTAGTTGGTCTGGTTTCGTTGCATCAAAAGTAAAATTTGAACTGCCTCGATAGATATGAATGCGGCTCCACCATTCACCGGTTGCGTTGTTGTTATATGTCGATCCTACAATGAGATCGGGATAGCCATCGCCATTGACATCCTGTATTTGTGCTTCCCAGCCATAAATACTTGAAGCAGCAGAGTCACTCCCTATTCCGGTAAAGTCCGGAACACCGTTGAACTGTTCTTTCCCCATGAACACATAGACTTTACCAAGAACTCTTTTTGGCGGATTCGATTGAGATGGCGATGCAATTACTAGGTCGTCATATCCATCCTTATTCAAGTCACCCACTGCCATGAACCGTCCGAAGTCCTGTCCGCCCTGCAATCGGTCGCTCACGATGATAAAACTAGGAGTTGCGTCAATGATCAAGCCTGCCTTTTGTGTCCCTAAAAAAACTCTTGCAGTATCATAAGAGTTCTGATGTGAGGTCGTGACAAGGTCAAGAAGCCCATCTCCATTGAAGTCACCGGCGATGGCATTTATTCCACCCTTGAACTCTGCATCCGGTACATCATCCAACACCCCTTTCCCGCCGAAATACACATAGAACTTCCGGAAACCTCTTGCGGAGATGCCAAAGTCTGGGAGTGAATCACCGTTGACGTCTCCTAAATAGAGGATCGATGAACCTAGACCCTGTCCGTTAATTCCGTTTATCGTGAGAATGGTCTGGAGGTTGGGTTGCGCATAAGCGTGTTGCCACGTGAACATCATCACAAACGCGGGGAGGAAGTATCGGTATCTCATGGTTTTCTGCTTTCTTTTCTTAACTGACAATGTCCTTTGCGTTCGGGTTACCGCGCCTCAATCCTTCTCCAAAGGTTTGAGATGAACTTAGGTAAAGATTGACTTAGAGTCAAGGAGAATTTTGGGTTCGTGAAATCTATTTTCGAACCTTCTCCCGTAAGCGATCAAGTGCAGATCAACTATCAAAGAAAGGCTCGTCTCTGAATGCAAAGAGAAGATCAATCCTAACCGTTTTAATAAGAAAACCGGTTAGCGAAACACCGTCATGATCTCGTCGAGTGATTTCTTCGTGATGTTCGGTACGACGGCATCATCAGCGGGATAGCCGACGGGAATGAGGACGAACGGGCGTTCGTTTTTCGGGCGCTCGAGAATCTCGTTGAGAAAGCCCATCGGATTCGGCGTGTGCGTCAGCGTTGCCAGTCCGGCAAGATGAAGCGCGGCGAGGAGAAAGCCGACGGATATGCCGACGGATTCCATCACGTAGTAATGTTTCTTCTTCAGCAGGCTCCCTTCCGCGGAGTCGTCCTCTTCGTACAGGATTGCGAAGACGGCGATGAGATACGGCGCGACGTCGAGAAATGGTTTATGCCAATCCGTACCGAGCGGCGCGAGGACCTCCTTCCATGCGTTCGGAAATCGATGCTCGTAGTTCTCACGCTCTTCCTCTTCGGCGGCGAATCGAATCTTGTGTTTGATTGCCGGGTCGGAAACGACGATGTAGCGCCACGGCTGTTGATTCGCGCCCGAAGGTGCGAGGCCGGCAATGCGCACCGCAGTTTCGATGATCTCGAACGGAACAGGTTGCGACGAGAAACTGCGAACGGTGCGCCGCGTCCGGATGCGTTCGAGGAATTCCTTGATGCGGTGCCGCTGTTCGTCGCCGGAAAGTTTTTCGAACGCGAGAGGAATGAATGCATCGTCCGTCATCGGATCAATCTCCAAATGAAATGCCCATCTCACGCGCCGTGAGAATCGTATCGCCGTCGAGCGGAACGGTCTTCATGCGCTTCGTCGCTTTATGGAGAGGAACGTAGCGCACCACCGGCGGGTCGAGCGCGACCATCATGCCGCTCTTCCCTTGCGCAAGCGCCCGCACTGCGGCAGCACCGAAACGCAGCGAGAGCAACCGGTCGAACGTCGTGGGCGTTCCGCCGCGCTGAAGGTGTCCCAACACGACGTGCCGCGCTTCCTGTCCGGTCAACTCCTGAAGTTGGTGCGCAACGATCTCACCGATGCCGCCGAGGCGTTCCGCGCGACCGACCTCACGAGCGATCACGGCGCGTTCACCGTCCGCGGGCTTCGCACCCTCTGCGACAACGACGATGGAGAACTTGCTTCCCGATCGCGTTCGCTCTTTCATTTTTTTCGCGACGATGTGAATGTCGTATGGAATTTCCGGGATGAGTATCGCGTCGGCGGTTCCGGATACGCCCGCGTTCAGTGCGATCCATCCCGCGTAGCGTCCCATCACTTCGACGACCATGATACGGCGATGCGCTTCGGCGGTCGAATGCAAGCGATCGATGCACTCGGTTGCGAACGAGACGGCCGTATCGAAACCGAACGTGATCACGGTTTCCGCGAGGTCGTTATCGATCGTCTTCGGAACGCCGATCACGCGCAAGCCTTTTCTGCTCAGCGCATGCGCGATCTCGAGCGAGCCGTCTCCACCGATTGCGATGAGTGCATCGAGTTTGTTTTTCCTGAATGAGCGAACGATCTCATCCGAGCGATCGACTTCTCTGTATGAACCGTCGTTCTGCAGCATCGGGTAACGAAGAGGGTTGCCTTTGTTCGTCGTTCCGAGAATCGTTCCTCCTAAATGCGTAATGCCGCGAACGCTATCGCGCGTGAGTTCGACCAGTCCGCCGCGACGATACCGTTGCGGATCGAGAATGCCGTTGTACCCGTCGCGAATGCCGAAGACCTTCCAACCCTTTGCCTGCGCACTGATGACGATGGCGCGAATGACGGCGTTGAGTCCGGGCGCATCGCCGCCGCCGGTGTTGATCGCGATGCGTCGTATCGGTGTGCGTGAAGAAGTGCGTGTCGGTGTCATGATTGCTCTCGTTGTTTTTGTCGAAACGAATCTATCATGATCGACTGCATGAAAAAAGCGAAGGCGCCTTGATAACGCCTTCGCTTGTGCCTCCTTGATGTGTGTTCACATCAATCGATTGATGATCCATCAATCTTCTGTTACAAACATAAACAGAGAAAAGAATTGATGCACAAGTTTTTTCATTTCTTCGCGAAAAAAATTTCTTCACTCGATCGATACACGCGATCGATGTGAATGAAGAACGCTCGATCGCGACTGCGCATCGACGTGTTGCATTCCGTACTTTAGAATGGAAACGGAATGCACGACGAATCCACTCACCAAAAAACTCAGCGACCATGACCGTTCCAATCTTCTTCGCACTTGTCGGCGGTATCATCCTCGTCGGCTTCCTCGCGAATCTTCTCTTCCGCGTCACGAAGATTCCGAGCGTGCTCTTGCTCATGTCGATCGGCGTCATACTCGGTCCGATAACGGGATGGGTGACGTCGGGTCTCCTGTTCGAGATCGCACCGTTCTTCGGAACGCTCGCACTGCTGATCATTCTCTTCGAAGGCGGACTCGAGCTGGATATCATGACCGTTGCCAAGGAAGCGCCGCGCGCAACGTTTCTCGCAGTCGTCATCTTCGTGTTTTCATTCTTAGGCGTTGCATGCTTTGCGTTCTACGTGTTGGATATGACGCTGTTGAATGCATCGCTTATCGCCGCTGTGTTCGGCGCGACGAGTCCGGCGATTACGTTGCCCGTCGTTCAGGGCTTGAGCGTGCGCGACGAAATCAAAACGATCGTCAAACTCGAGTCCGCGCTTGGCGACGTTCTCCTGATCGTCAGCGTGATCCTTCTCATCGACGTCTATAAGACCGGACAGCAGGACACGCTCGATATGTTCGTGAGTTTTGTCCGGTCGTTCGCGGTTGCGGTGCTCATCGCAACGATCTGCGGTGTGTTGTGGTCGCGTCTCATCGGATGGATGGGAAAGGAACCGCTCGCGTACATGCTCACGCTCGGGTTCATGTTCCTGCTCTACTTCGTCGTCGAAGAATTGCATGGAAGCGCCGCCATCGCGGTGTTGTTGTTCGGCCTGATCCTGGAGAACATGGAAGTTCTCGCGGAGCGATTCAGCGAGCGCCTGCGCGTATTCTTCGGCATCAACATCCAGGCGGATAAGTTCATCCTGAATCAATTCATGAAGAACGTGACGGAGGAAATTTCCTTTCTCGTGCGCACGTTCTTCTTCGTCTATCTCGGATTGCTGATGAACTACGATTCGCTGACGTGGGAGACCGGGCTTGCAGGATTCGGAATGGGAGCGATCCTTCTCGCGGCGCGCTCGCTTACGATGCGAGTCTTCCACAAGCGCAATCCCGATCTGACGACGGGTGAACTGCGCGTGCTCACTGCGATGATGCCGCGCGGATTGACGACAGCCGTCATGGCGTTTCTTCCGATGCAGGCTTTCATTTCCGGAACGGAGTCGTTCGTCATTTACGCTTTCGTCGTCATCGTTCTCACGAATGTGTTCATGACAGTGAAAGTGCTTACCGCGGAACGCCGCTTGAAATCCGAGCGTGTTTCACCCGCATCGAGCATTGCAGCGGCCACATCGATCTCTCCCGATGTCGTATCTCCATCACCGCCGACGAGTGAAGAATCGCAAACCGGTATTCAGAATGACGACATCGTACGGGAGAATGAAGGTGCGCGTACGGACGCAACGCAACAGCGCATCGCTGATACGATCGACGAGCGTCAATCGCCTTCTCTTCCTCTGACGCATTCGACGTTCGAGTATTCAAGCGAAGACTGTGAGCGAACATACATTCATGCGATACGGTCTTCCTCACTTTTCGAACCGCTCTTCTGGATACAATTGACGCTCGCCGCGGCGATCACGACGTTAGGCTTGTTGCTCAATCAGAGTGCCGTCATTATCGGTGCGGCAGTGATCGTACCGTTCATGTGGCCCGTGCTCGGTGCGGGGCTTGCCCTCGTTTCGGGAGACATGTACCTGCTCTTCAAACTGCTCTTCAAGCTGTTCCTTGCAATCGTCGTGACTATCATCCTTGCCACGATTCTCGCGGAGACACTTCCATTCAGCGAGGTGACTTCTGAAATCGCAACGAGAACGCGGCCGACGGTGATCGACTTTTTCATTGCATTCTTCATCGGGATTGCCGGCGCTCTTCTCGCAACGCGGAAAGAAAAAGTATTCGAATACATTCCCGGCATCCTTATCGCGATCGCGCTTCTGCCGTCGCTCTGTGTCATCGGATTCGGCGCTGCACACAACTTCGATGTTTCCATCATGCGCGGCGGTGCGTTGCTCTTCATCGCGAACTTCTTTGCGACGATTCTCGGTGCAACCGTCGTGTTCCTCTTCATCGGAATGTCGAAGGCGGCGGATAATGAATTCATCCGCCGGTGGAAGCAGCATGAGCTTGCGCGTCCGCTCGTTCGCTTCATCTTCACCAAGCTTCGCTTACTGACGCTCGTTGGAAAAACAGGAACGGTGCGCGCGCGCATCATCGTTGCCGTTCTGTTTCTCCTCGCGGTCATTCTTCCGTTGCGTTCCGTACTCGATCAGCTTGGAAGAGAGTTTCGGGTGCATCAAGCCGTGAAATCGCTCGAGCAAATGTTCAACATCCCGGAGCGCTCGACCGTGCTCAACACGTCAAGCTTCATCGGTGAACGCGAGATCGACGTGCGTCTTCAGGTTGCCACGAATATGTTCTTCACGTCGGATGACATCGAGCACTTCGAACAGCGGATGCTGGATATGACCGGCGTCCCGACGCGACTGAATCTCGTACAAACGCTCAGTGATATCCAGCGGGGCGCAGCACAGCGCTCGGTCCTTGCATCCCGCGCGAATCCGGCTTCGCGAAATTTTTCCGACCTCGTTGCGGACATGCGCACGGAGGCGCGTTCGATGATGAAGGAGATTCCCGTCCCCCGATCGATGGAATTGATCAGCCTGACGGTCGAATTGGCTTCCGACACGCTGGCTCCGGTTACCAACTTCCTGTATATCGCGGACGCTGCAATGGCTGAGGACACACGCGATCTTCTCGCGTCCATGATCTCAAACCGCGTCGGCATTCCCAAGCGTGGAATTCACTTCGTCTGGCATCCGCGACGCTTCGTGCTCGACGATCCGATCCGAAGCATTTCAACCGAGGAGCGCGTGGAAATCCGAAAGCTCCAGCAGTTCCTCGATAAGTATCATAAGGTGTCCGTAACGCTCGTGGTGAAGCAACAGGAATCCATCGAGCGTTATCGTCTCGTGAATCTTTTCCGAGACGTGCTCCCCGTCATCAACGATTCGGTGCGATGCAGAATCGTCCGGTCCGTAGAAAGAGGGAACGGAATGGAACTCCTTCTCTCGGTCGCGCGATAGCCTTCGTTTCAAGCCCTTCGCGATTCGCCGTATATTTCGCAGAAACTGTTTCGCGAAATGAAATCACTGAGGATACAATGACAATGAACTTCGACATGATTCAGCACTTCTTCGCTGCATTCCCGAAGAAAGTGGATGATGCACGCACGCTGCTGAATCGTCCCATGACTTACGCAGAAAAAATTCTCTACGCACATCTCTGGGAGCAACCGACGCGTGCGCTTGAACGCGGCCAGGAGTACGCCGACTTCGGTCCCGATCGCGTCGCCATGCAGGATGCAACGGCGCAGATGGCGTTACTCCAATTCATGAGTGCAGGCATTCCAACCGTCGCCGTTCCATCGACCGTCCACTGCGACCATCTCATTCTTGCCGAGCACGGCGCGAAGAAGGACCTTCTCGCATCGCTGGATCAGAACCGTGAGGTCTTCGATTTCCTTGCGTCGGTCTCGAAAAAATTCGGGATCGGATTCTGGAAGCCCGGAGCGGGAATCATTCATCAGGTCGTGTTGGAGAACTACGCGTTCCCCGGCGGCATGATGATCGGGACGGATTCGCACACGCCGAACGCCGGCGGTCTCGGCATGATCGCGATCGGCGTCGGCGGAGCAGATGCCGTCGATGTGATGGCCGGAATGCCGTGGGAGTTGAAGTTTCCGAAACTCATCGGCGTGAAGCTCACCGGCAAGATGAGCGGGTGGACTTCGCCGAAGGACGTCATTCTCAAACTCGCGGGTATTCTCACGGTGAAAGGCGGCACGGGTGCAATCGTGGAATACTTCGGTGAAGGATGCCGAAGCATTTCCGCAACCGGGAAGGGAACCATCTGCAACATGGGAGCGGAGATCGGCGCAACGACCTCGGTGTTTCCATACGACGCGAAGATGTCGGCGTACTTACGATCGACGGAACGCTCGGACGTAGCGGATCTCGCCGACGCCGTGAAGGACTTCCTGCAGGCCGATGCGGACGTGGAAGCGCATCCGGAGAAATACTACGATCAGGTGATTTCCATCGACCTCGACACGCTCGAACCGCACGTCAACGGACCGTTTACACCAGACCGTGCGTTTCCGATTTCCGAGTTCGTGAAAGCCGTGAAGGAAAACGGATGGCCGGAAGAGTTACGCGTCGCACTGATCGGATCGTGCACGAATTCGAGTTACGAAGACATCGACCGTGTTGCATCGGTTGCGAAACAGGCGAAGGCAAAGGGACTGAAAGCGAAGTCGGAGTTTACGATCACGCCCGGCTCCGAGCAGGTGCGGGCAACGATCGAACGCGATGGACAGCTTGCACTCCTCGAAGAGATCGGAGGAAAGGTTCTCGCGAACGCTTGCGGTCCCTGCATCGGACAGTGGAAGCGACACGACGTGCAGAAAGGCGACCGCAACTCGATCATCACTTCGTTCAATAGAAACTTCACCGGTCGCAACGACGGCAATCCCGACACGCACGCATTCGTGGCAAGCCCGGAGACGGTCGCAGCTCTTGCGCTTGCGGGCCGTCTCACGTTCGATTTCACGAAGGACAAACTCACGAACGACAAGGGCGAAGAAGTCGCGCTCGTTCCACCGTCAGGCGATGAGCTTCCGGACAGAGGATTCATTCCTGATCCTGAAGGTTTCGTGCCGCCGGCAGAAGACGGTTCGTCGGTTGAAGTCATCATCGATTCGGATAGCCGTCGGTTGCAGGCGCTCTCGCCGTTCAGTCCGCCGAGAGATGAAGAGTTCGACGACATGCCGCTCCTGTTGAAAGCCGCAGGCAAATGCACGACCGACCATATCTCGATGGCGGGACCGTGGCTCCGTTTCCGTGGTCACCTCGATAACATTTCGAACAACATGTTCATCGGAGCGATCAATGCATTCAACGGAAAGGCGAACAGCGTCAAGAACCAGCTCACCGGTGCGTACGACGAAGTGCCGAAGGTCGCGCGCGCATACAAAGCCGAAAACAAAGGATGGGTCGTCGTCGGTGATGAGAACTATGGAGAGGGCTCCAGCCGCGAACACGCCGCAATGGAACCTCGACACCTTGGCGGGAAAGCGATCATCGTTCGCTCCTTCGCGCGCATACACGAGACGAATCTCAAGAAGCAAGGCATGCTGCCGTTGACGTTCCTCGACCCGAGGGACTACGACAGGATTCAGGAGGACGACCGCTTCATGATCAAGGTCGATGAACTCGCGCCGGGAAAACATCTGACGATGAAAGTGTCCCACAGCGACGGATCGATCGATTTCATTCTTCTCGCACACACGATGAACGCACAGCAAATAGAATGGTGGAAAGCAGGCAGCGCGTTGAACCTGATTGCGAAGAAAAATGTGAAGTGACGTGGCGCGTGATCTGAAGCATCGGTAAAAGAACCATTTGACAAAAGAGAATTCATATGTGCAGAGAGTGAGGTGAGGAAAGTGGTGGTGAGGTGAGGAAGCAACGACGGAGTCATAATTATCGAAAGGAGCAATGACGAATGAGAACCATCTTGATGCTTTCCCTTCTTTTACTGGCAATGGAGTCATGGTCACAACAGCCCTGGGTACAAATGTACCCAGGGTTCAATTCCAACGATGTTTTGGATTTCCAACGTTGGCATGGAGATACGGTGTTCGCCTGCGGGACAAATGGGAATTTCATCCTAACAACGGATGCAGGACGGACATGG
This sequence comes from uncultured Chromatiales bacterium, assembly GCA_964448285.1. Lineage (GTDB taxonomy): Bacteria > Bacteroidota > Ignavibacteria > SZUA-365 > SZUA-365 > CAYUWG01. The sequence continues at coordinate 101,982 of CAYUWG010000002.1, read as the reverse complement.
AATAACGTTTTGATGAATCCGTTGGATTGGGATTTCGTTAGAATAGAGAGTAACGAAAATGACCTCTATCTTCTCCCATCCCCACCTATTGGATCCCCGCATATTGAGACCGTCTTTGATTCAACGCGATATCTGCTTTTTCGGTATAACGTGTACAGCCAAGCTATTGAGCGCATAGCAATCCCTACGCCGACAAAGGCGAGAGTACTGGATCTGTCGGTAACACCGGATTGCATTACGCTTTATCAGTTTATCAAAGATAGCTCAATCTTGGTACAAAGCACTGATGAAGGAAAGACTTGGACATACAAGTTGATACCAAAAAACATGCACATGGCAGTCAGTCGATATCCGACAATCCACTTTCGAGACAAAGACAAAGGAATTCTCATTTCCTTTCCCACCGTCACGACGGGTTTTGCCTATTTGACACTCGACGGAGGATTGACATGGGACCAAATAGAAAATGTCGCATATCCTCTTGGCTTTTACCTGAATTCCTCACCTAAACATCCTGGGCATTGGCTCAACGACAGCATTGCAATACTGGTCAGCGAGGGAAACATACCCTGTATGACAACGAATGGCGGAAAGACGTGGCTTAAGAAGAATCAACTCGAGAGTGGTATCGGCTACATCGAAATGACATCTGAAAACCATGGCATTGCGGTGGGTCGCAATTTTGAAGTCTATCGAACAGAGGATGCTTGGAACACTTCAGTAAGAGTGCGATCTGAGCTTCACGTGGACTTAAATATGCCGCACGCGTGCGCTATCGATTCTCTACGATGGATTGTAGGCGGATATAACGGACTAAAATTCTGTACATCGGACGGCGGACTGACATGGATAGATGAGTACCTTTCCGATGTCTATATCACGCAGCTTCATTTTTTTAATCAGAATGACGGGGCATGCACTCTGACAGATATTTATACAGGAGGACGATGGTATTGTCGTACAAACGATGCCGGGAGAACCTGGGCTCGACGCTATTTATTACAAGACTTTTACTCGATATATCATGCAACTTCTGATATCGCTTATGGAGTTGGCGGCCAGAGTAAGACAACATCGGTGTATAAAACGGAGGACGCGGGGTATTCTTGGGTATTAAAGTATCAATCAAGCCTGCTCGATTCCGTTGTCGCTATACGACCATATACGAGAAGTGGAGACCCTGATTTCTTTGTTTGCAATACGTACAACAAGCGCTATTTGAGAACAACGGATGGTGGAAACTCATGGTCTCTATTGAGCGGCCCATCGTTTAGCGTTGCCGATTGGAGTCACAAGGGATCATGCTGGGTATTATCCCACGTCGATAATCTTAAGAATGAAGTGTACAAAACAACTGACGATGGAGAAACCTGGCAAAGGATTGATATCCCCGATACCGTTTCCGCGAAGAAGTTTTACGAATCAATCCACGTTCTTTCGCAAGATGATGTCATTATTGAGCCACAGTATATACTGTATCCAATCTATTCGTTGTACAAAACCAGCGATGGCGGTTTATCATGGAGTAAATTGGAACCGAAATTCATCAAGGATATCCTTACGATCTTTAAGAATGGAGTAATATACGGTGTTGGATCGGACAGTAATACGAAGGGTGTCGGTAATTCATGGTATGGTATAATGCCGAGTATGATGAGTAGATCCGATGACTACGGGGAAAGTGGAAAGCAAATATTTCGTTACTCATATGCGATGAGCGGAAGAACAAGTGACGTCTTTATTCTCGATGAGAACACAATCTGGATTGCCATATACAATACGATATTCCACACCACAAACGGCGGCATCTCATGGACAGAACTGCCCCTCCCCGGTGCAAAGAGCGTATCGCTCCAACCAAACTACCCCAACCCTGTAACAGGTAGCGGCGGCACTACAATCCCGTTCACTGTCACCGGGAATCGGGAGGTACATGTGCGCATAGAGGTGCACGACCTACTTGGCCGTAAAGTCGCGGCCGTGCACGACAAGCCCGTATCCCCCGGCAGCCACAGCGCACTTTGGGTTACGCGCGGTGTATCGCCCGGTATGTACTTCGTGCGTATCGTAGGCGCGGAGAGTGAGGTGAGGAAGGTGGTGGTGAGGTGAGATGTCCCCGCAATGTCACGGAGGTTTGTGGAAGGATAGACGCTTGACTCTGTCTTCGAGCCGGAGTATATTCAGCCAAGTCGTTTGACTGACTCTTCAAGCCCGGCCAGTTCCGGGCACATTGACCGGAAAAAAATACTGATGTCTCACAAACCCACGGAGGTAACAGAGCTGTTCAAGAAGAAAGGAATCCAAGCCCTCGATCTCATAAGGTTCATAGGCAAGCGGTAACATGTCATTGAGTCTATCTCTTTGACGGATGTAAATCACGATCACTAAAACCCTTCACTCACTTTAAAGGAGACCTGTATGTTCACATCAGAAAAACTCGGCTGGGGGGTTACCCTTCTCGCACTCGCTCTCTTCCTCACACTAACCCTGCCGATTGAGGCGTTGTCTCAAACAACCCAAATCAACACGACGCCAACTGTGGGTATCGCAAACTCACAAGTTCAAAGCTTTTCAAGCTCACTTAAACCGTCCATAACACTCACGCGCCGAGACGAACCCCAAAAACGCCTTCAGTACACTGACCTATGTGCTGGAGGAACGATAAAGGCTGACTGCAATAACACAGAGGAAACGTTTGAATTGTCCTATCAGACCTGCGTTTACTTCGAGGTTACAAAGGGTGACGATGATTGCTGTAATCCACCTGCTGAGTGCTGTGTACTCATGGTCGATTGTGGCGAGACAGCACAAGAAGGTTGGTCGCTTATTCGAGAAAACTGGGACTGCACTGCGAGTGCACAGTTTTACTACTGCATAGGACAAGGTACTTACATATTATCACTTGACGTATGCGACTGTGTTGAAATTACTGCCAAGGCAGTTAGTAAGCCATGCAATGAATGTATAGCTACGAATTGCCATTAGCCATGAAACCTGTAAGCTACATAGCGGCACTTTTCCTTTGTGCGTCGCATCTCTATTCACAGCAGCCCTGGGTACAAATGTACCCAGGGTTCAATTCCAACGACATTTTGGATTTCCAGCGCTGGCACGGAGATACGTTGTTCGCCTGCGGAACGAATGGGAACTTCATCTTATCCGCAGATGGAGGAAGAACATGGAAAAACGTTCTCCCGTACACGATGTATTGGGATTTCATTCGCGTGGAAAGTGACGGTCGAGACCTTTACCTCTTCCCTTCTCCTCCACGCCTCTCAACACGGCAAGAGCATATCGCCATACAGGACGACTCGCTGCGCTACCCGCTCTTTCGATACAATGTCTATAAACGAACCCTCGAGCATATCGATATGCCGACACCGACAAAAGCACGGTTCATGGACCTATCTGTAACGGAAGATTGTATAACGGTTTTTCAATCTATTCGTGACAGTTCTCTATTGGTTCAAAGTGTGGATGGAGGTTCCACATGGTCTTTCAGACTGATCCCGAACGAGATACAAATGGGTGTTCGCCGGTACCCTTCCATCCATTTTCGAAATAAAGATCTCGGTTTGTTGATCTCTTTTCCCATCGTAACAGAGGGTTACGCCTATCTGACGAAAAACGGAGGTATTACATGGGAAAAAATACCCGAGGTCGTTTATCCTTTAGGTTTCTATTTAGATTGCTCGCCAAAGCACCCAGCTCACTGGTTTAGTGACAGTATGGCTGTTTTGATCAGCGAAGGCAACACACCCTACATGACAACAGATCAGGGTGATACATGGCTGAAGAAGCCAAACCTTCCAACAGGTATCGGTTCGATTGAAATGATAACTTTCAGCAAGGGTGTCGCCGTTGGCCGCAATTTTGAAGTTTATTACACTCACGATGCTTGGGCGAGTTCTATATCTTTACGCCCATTACTCTACGTAGAGTTAAATCGGCCATTAGTTTGTATTGTCGATTCACTACGTTGGATCGTCGGAGGTTTACATGGATTGAAAATATACACAACTGATGGTGGTATAACCTGGGGTGACGAGCATCTCACGGATGTCTATATCAAACATCTTCATTTTTTCAACGCTTTCGACGGTGCGTGCACTTTGACTGATATTTATACCGGAGAGAGGTGGTATTGTCGTACAACCAACTCGGGAAAAACTTGGAACAGACGATATAAACTTGAAGCGTTTTATGGGATATACCATGCAACTCCGAACGTCGCTTACGGGTTAAGTTCTCCGGTAGTTCAAGTGTTCAAGACTGAAGATGGCGGCTATTCATGGACCTTGAAATACCGTGCGACAGAACGGGATTCCATCAAAGGGATATTTGCTTTTGTCCGGATCGGTGACCCGGATTTTTTCCTTGGCAGCGACGATGACGTTGGGCGTTTGCTGAGAACAACTGATGGAGGTGATACATGGGTGTTGAGCAGCGGGCCGGCGTTCGTGAAAGCCAGAACTGTTCAGCCGCGAACAGTGTGGGGAATTACGGTTTTCGATAATTTCCGAAACGAGCTACATAAATCGACGGACAATGGCGCTTCCTGGTTGCAAGTTGATATTCCTGATACAGTACAATCAGATAGATGGTTTAATTCAATCTATCCAATTACGGCAGAGCATATTCTTATCGAGCCGAGTTTTAGGAATCATCCCTATGCGGTCTATCTGACAACTGATGCGGGATCATCGTGGGAAAAGCATGAACCGAAGTATATCGACAGGTTGAATGCGGCTTTCAATAACGGAGTTCTATATGGTTTTGGTTACAATTGGGATACAAACTTTTTTTGGCAATCATGGTACAATATAGGGCGAATCTTTCTCCATAGATCGAGTGATTATGGTGATACCGGTGAAGAAGTGTTTCAATATTCTTATACACGGCAAGCGGTATCAGGTGAATTCTTCTTTCTCGATGATAATACCATTTGGATATCCATATACAATACCATCCTACACACTACTAACGGCGGCATCTCGTGGACAGAACTCCCCCTCCCCGGCACGAAGAGCGTATCGCTCCAACCAAACTACCCCAACCCTGTCTCGGGCAGCGGCAGCACTACAATACCGTTCACTGTCACCGGTAATCGGGAAGTGCACGTGCGCATAGAGGTACACGACCTGCTTGGCCGCAAAGTCGCGACCGTGCACGATAAGCCCGTCCAACCCGGCAGCCACAGCGCACTCTGGGCTACGCGCGGTGTGTCGCCCGGTATGTACTTCGTCCGTATCGTAGGTGCGGAGAGTGAGGTGAGGAAGGTGGTGGTGAGGTAAGGAAGTATCGACGGAAGCTACACTTCCATAATTTCGGCTTCTTTGACCTTCAACAACTGGTCTATTGACGCGATGTGTTTGTCTGTTAGCTCCTGCACTTGTTTTTCCGAGCGCTTCACATCGTCTTGCGAGATATGGTCCTCTTTTTCCGCCTTGTGGAGATGTTCGTTCGCGTCACGACGGATATTACGGAGCGCGATCTTCGCTTCTTCGCCGAATTTCTTGATGAGCTTGACGTATTCGCGGCGGCGCTCTTCATTCAAAGGCGGAATCGGGACGCGAATCACTTGACCGTCGTTCGCGGGATTCAATCCGAGATCGGCGGTCAGGATGGCTTTCTCGATCGCCTGCGTTGCGCTACGATCGTACGGTTGGATGCTGAGCGTATGCGCATCGAGAACCGACACGTTGCCGAGGGCTTGCAGCGGCGTCATCGAGCCGTAATAATCCACTTTGATCGCATCTAACAGCGCCGTCGTCGCTTTGCCGGTTCGGATCTTTACCAACTCGTGCCTGAACGCTTCGACGGTTTTATCCATACGGTCTGATGCATCTTTGAGAATCTTGTTGATCATGACTGTTGCTCCGGGGAAATGGTGAACGGAACCGACTCCGCGGTAACACGCGAACCGATCTCCTCGCCGAGCAGGAGGCGCCGAAGATTTCCGCGGACGTTGATATTGAAGACAACGATAGGAAGATTGTTTTCCCGGCAAAGCGTGATGGCGGTCAAATCCATGATGCGGAGGTCGCGCTTGAGTACGTCGAGATAGGAGATTTCCTGGAAGAGGAATGCATTCGGATTTTTTTCCGGGTCGCTGTCATACACGCCATCCACGCGTGTGCCTTTGAGGATAACGTCGGCTTCGATTTCGACGGCGCGGAGAGCTGCTGCAGTGTCCGTCGTGAAATACGGATGACCCGTCCCGGCACCGAGGATGACGACGCGGCCTTTTTCCAGATGCCGTATTGCACGACGCCGGATATACGGTTCCGCGATCTGGTGCATTTCGATTGCACTGGCAAGACGCGTGTGAATGCCTCTCGCCTCGAGCACGTTCTGAAGGGCAAGCGAATTGATCATCGTAGCGAGCATCCCCATCTGGTCGCCGGACGCTTTATGAATGCCCTGGGCTGCAGCAGACACGCCCCGGTAGATATTCCCTCCGCCGATGACGATACCGATCTGTACACCGATTTGAACGGCGGATGCAATTTCATCGGCGAACATCTGGAGGGTCGGCGGGTCTATCCCGTAATCGCGGTCGCCCATAAGCGCTTCACCGCTGAGTTTGAGAAGCACACGCTTGTATTTCAGGGACATTCGAGTGACCGCTTGCCGATGGTTATGCGCTGTCGCCTACCTGAAAGCGTTCGAAACGGACAACCGAGATTGCCGTTCCCGACGTCCGGGATTTCTCTTCGACGTGTTCCTTGACTGTTTTCGTGTTGTCACGAATGAAGCTCTGCTCGAGGAGCGTGTAGTCCTGAAAGAACTTGTTCAGTTTTCCCTGTGCAATTTTGTCGAGCATGTTCTCGGGCTTGCCTTGGTCTTTTGCCTGCTGTCGATAAATCTCGAGTTCCTTTTCCTGAACTTCGCTTGAGACGGAGTTTCGGTCGATAGCGATGGGATTCATCGCGGCAATCTGCATGGCGAGATCTTTTCCAAGTTGATGAAGACCGTCGTTCGTCGTGCCGGATAACTCCACCATAACGCCGAGCTTGCTTCCCGGATGGATGTAATCGATCAGCGCGTTGCCGGTGTTGAAGACGGCGAAACGTTTCACTTCGATCTTCTCACCGATCTTGCCGACCGCTTCCTTCAGCAGGTCGCCGACTTTCATACCGTTCGCTTCCGTTTCGAGAAGCTCGTTGACATCTCCGGGCGCCTGTATCTTGATCGCCGCAAGGGCTGATTGTGCGAAAGAGAGAAAGTCCTCGCTGCGAGCGACGAAATCGGTTTCGCAATTGACTTCGAGGATGACCCCTTTGCCGTTTTCAATGTCGGTGAGAACGACGCCTTCGTTTGCACTTCGGTCTGCACGTTTCTCTGCAGTCGCTGCGCCTTTCTTGCGCAGGTAATCGATGGCCTCGTCCATGTTGCCGTTGGCTTCCATCAATGCCTTTTTACAGTCCATCATTCCCGCGCCTGTTTTATCGCGAAGTGCTTTTACATCTGCTGCTGAAATTTCCATACGTGTGTGTTTCCTGTTCGATGATAGTTGAATTACTCGGCGGTCTCTTCGATCTCTTCAAATTCCTTTGCCGCGCGTTCTTCTTCGGCTTCCTGTTCAGCCTTGAGGAGTTTGCCGCGCTCGACGCCCTCTCTTACCGATTCGGCAATGGCCTGGCAGATGAGTTCGATCGTTTTTGTCGAGTCATCGTTGCCGGGGATGATATGATCGATCGGGGCGGGGTCGCAGTTCGTATCGACGATGGCAATGACCGGGATGCCGAGGATGCGCGCTTCGCTGACGGCGATGTGTTCCTTCTTGATATCGACAACGAAGAGAGCGCCGGGCAAGCGGTTCATATCGACGATCCCACTGAGGATCTTATTCAAGCGTTCGCGCTCGCGGCTCAGCATCAATCGTTCCTTCTTCGTAATCTTGTCGAAGGTACCGTCAGATTCCATCTTCTCGATATTCGTAAGACGCTTGATGCTTTTTCGGATCGTGGTAAAGTTCGTGAGCATTCCACCGAGCCAGCGCTCGACGACAAAGTTCTGTTCACTTCGTTCGGCTGCTTCGCGAACGACTTCCTTGGCTTGCTTCTTTGTCCCGACGAAGAGAAGCTTCTTCCCTTGTGCGACGATGTTCGAGGAGACGTTACAGGCGACTTCGAGCAGTTCCTGTGTTTTTTTCAGGTCGATGATGTGTATGCCGTTGCGCTCCATGAAGATGTAGGGCTTCATTTTGGGATTCCAACGGCGCGTTAGGTGGCCGAAATGTGTTCCGGCTGCGAGAAGGGATTCGAGTTCGACTCGTGGCATAATGACTCCTATGGTTTATTCCGCTGCATCCTTCGCTTTGCCTTCGATGCGTCGTACCGACGCACACCCGAAAGGCAATCCGGATGCATGTGTGATGAGTGAATCAGCGCTTGCTGAACTGGAAGCGCTTGCGAGCTTTTTTCTGTCCGTATTTCTTTCGTTCGACCATGCGCGAATCGCGTGTCAGCAGACCGGCGCCGCGAAGCTTTCCGCGATGTTCTTCTTCGATAAGAACGAGTGCGCGTGCAATGCTCATCTTGACTGCGCCAGCCTGTCCGTGGACTCCCCCGCCACGAACGCGAATGTTCGCATCGTATTTCCCGTTCGTCTCAGTGACCGTGAAGGGACTGCGAACTTCATCGAGAAGAAGCTGTGTCGGGAAATACGCATCGAGGGGTTTGCCATTCACCGTGATCTTGCCGGTTCCCTGCGAGAGGAACGTGCGTGCGATTGCGGTTTTTCTCCGTCCGACAGAAATGTGGTGTTTCATATCCGGGCCTTGTAGTAAAGCATATGGGACATCAATTCAATGTTAGGGGTTCGGGCTTCTGTGCTTCATGCGGATGGGTTCCGTTCGAATACACCTTCAGCTTTTTGATGATACGGCGACCGATGCGGTTATGCGGAAGCATTCCACGCACGGCATGTTCGATGACGTAGCGGGGATTGGTTTTCACTAAATCCTTGAAGAACCGCGTCTTTCCGCCTCCGGGATATCCGGAATACGTAAAGTAGGATTTCTGCTCGGTGCGCTTGCCGGTCACCCGGATTTTGTCCGCATTGATGATGATGACGAAATCGCCGGTATCGACGTGTGGGGAAAAGATCGGTTTGTGTTTGCCGCGGAGAATGCGTGCAACGACCGCAGCGAGACGTCCAAGCACCATCCCATCAGCGTCAACGACGTACCATTTCTTGTCGATATCGGCTTCTTTGGGTTGATAAGTCCGGACGGTTGTTTTATTGCTCATATAAGACCTTTGTATTCAGTTTTCATCTCGAAAAACTAAACCGAACTGCAATGTACGCCCTGAGCCTGTAAAAAGTCAAGGAATGGAGCATTGCACACGTTGCGGTGTGGATCGTATGAAAGGCATTTGCGCTTTGTTTTGGGCGGTTTTCATTCATCTTGACTCAGGCAAGCCGCGCAGAGATTTTTCATGGAGGAATGAGGAATTCCAGCAACGGTTCGACGCAAAGAAGGGAATTATCACTTTCCGCGTGCGCTTGAAGACAGAGAAGAAACCGTTATCTTCACGCAGAACCTGCTTCTGTTTCTTCCCTTCAATCGCAATCCTCATGAATTCCAGCAAACTGACAATTGACCAACTCCGGTCACAGATTCTCGGTATCGACACAACGGTTCCCTTGCTCAACGGGGAAAGAGTGCGATACGTCTTTCTCGACAACGGTGCGAGCACTCCTTCATTCAAGCGAGTGATGGACGTTCTGAACGAGTTCATGCCGTACTATTCGAGCGTTCATCGCGGGGCGGGATACAAGTCCCTCCTTTCGACGAAGGTCTATGACGAGGCGAGGGAAATCGTCGCGGAATTCGTTCGCGCAAATCCCGAAACGAATACGGTTCTCTTCGGCAAGAACACGACCGAGCTGATCAACAAGGTTGCAAACCGATGCGGCTGGCGTGAAGACGACGTTGTGCTTTCAACGATGATGGAACATCACTCGAACGATCTCCCCTGGAGAAGACACGCGAAAGTCGTTCATATCGGAGTCGATAAGAACGGCTGGCTCGATATGAATCAGCTTCGCGAAGCGTTCAATGTCTTCCGAAACAGAGTACGGTTTCTCACGGTCACCGGGGCTTCGAATATCACAGGCATCGTGAATCCGATTCATGAGCTTGCTGAAATCGCTCACGCACACGGTGCGATGATTTTCGTCGATGCGGCACAGCTTGCACCGCATCGCCGGATCGATGTTTTACCGGAAAGCGATCCGGGACATATCGACTTCCTCGCGTTCTCCGCGCACAAGATGTACGCGCCATTCGGCATCGGGGCGTTAGTCGGGCCGGTTGACTGGTTCTCGCAAGGCGATCCGGACATCGTCGGTGGAGGCGTCGTTGAAATCGTTGAGCAGGATTTCGTCGCGTATTCGGGTCCACCTGCAAAGGAAGAAGCCGGTACGCCGAATCTCCCCGGCGTCGTCGCACTTGCGACAGCCATTAAGATTCTCGAAGAAGTAGGTATGGATGCCATTACGCAGCATGAGCAAGAACTTTTAGAATACACGATTCCACGAATGACCGCTCTTCAGGGGATCACGCTCTTTGGCCCAAAAGATCCGGAGGAATTGGCGAACAAGGTCGGCGTGCTCAGCTTCACCGTTGACGGCATGCCACACGAAAAAGTCTCCGGTATCCTGAGCGCTGAAGGAGGTATCGGAGTGCGCAACGGATGTTTTTGCGCACATATCTACGTCAAACATCTGCTCGGCGTCAATCACGAAGAGGAACAAGCGCTGAAGGAGCAGATCATGAGCGGAAACAAAACGCACATACCCGGTATGGTGCGGGCAAGCTTCGGATGCTATAACAACAGGGAAGACGTCGATCGCTTCATCACGCTACTCGAACGGATCGTGAAAGGCGACTATCACGGTGAGTATGAGCTTGACCCGCACACGGGGATGTATTGGCCAAAGAACTTTTCCTACGACTTCGCAAACGACTTCCCACACTTCTCTTTTTCCACGAACACCCAAGCCTTCGACCTGACGGAAGCGAGTTGATGCGCACGGTCATCATCACGGGTGGAACAGGGGCTTTAGGCTCCATAGTCACCGGACGTTTGTTGAGTGAAGGCTGGCACTGCCTTGTCACGTATCGTTCGGAGAGCGAAGCGGAACAGCTTATCGCGTCATTGCAACCAAAGGAAGGCCAACTTCAACTCCATCGCGTCGATGTCACGGATGAACACTCGGTAACAGATTTCTTTCAATCGCTTGGCGAACGGGAGATCGATGCCCTAATCCATCTTGTCGGTGGCGTGAAGTCCTTTCAGCGTGTGAGCGAAACGTCCACCGCCGACTGGGATTTTCTTCTATCGCTCAATCTCCGGTCATTCTTTCTCGTCGCACGCGAAGCGATGAAACGATTCGAGCGGCAGCGTTCCGGACGTATCGTTGCCATCGGCTCCATGGCGAGTATCAAGCCTTCAGCAAAGCAACATGCGTACGGCGTCGCGAAAGCCGGCGTCTCAGCGTTGACGAAAATCCTTGCTGATGAAGGGCGTTCGTTCGGCATTCGCGTGAATTGCATAACGCCATCGACTATCGACACACCCGCGAATCGCGAATGGGCGAACGAAGACGAGGTCGCTCGATGGGTCACACCGGAGGAGATTGCATCGACTCTTTCGTACCTGCTTTCTCCCGAAGCGTCCGGCGTGAACGGGTCAGTCATACAACTCTTTGGAGAACAGAACATTTGAAATGAAAACGGCCTCACGAAGAGGCCGCTGTTCTGGTTCCGGTGTGTTTACTCGGAAAGATATTTTTCCGGGTTCGCGGCAAACTTCGCCGTACATCCCTTGCAACAGAATCCGTAAACTTTGCCATTGTATGTGACGGTCGTAACGCTCTTCTTTACCGCGCTTCCCATAACCGGGCACTTGTCGTTGCTGATCTGGTCAGAGAGATCCTTCCCGGTATTGATGACTGCAACACCTGGTTGCACTGTGCCATCGTCGGCAACCTGAGCTTTTGCTGGAGCTGCTTCGGTTCCATGGTTGTGGCCTTCGTGTGATGTTCCGTCTTGAGACTGTCCTTCGTGAGCGTGACCTTCATGCGATTCGCCTTCTTCGCCATGGTCGCATGGTTCGAATTGTGCCTTCGCGCTGTTCTTGATGTAGGTCTCCGGATCTTTCTTGAACTTCGTGATGCAGTTATCGCAGCAGAAGTAGAAGGTCTTTCCTTTGTATGCGTATGTGACCGTTTCATCAGCGTCTTCGCCCGTGACGGGGCAAACGAGCTTCGTGACTTTGGTCTCTTTATCAGCAGCGGCTTTTACCGGTGCTTTCGCGGTTTGCGCCGAAGCTGCACCTGCGACGAGCAGGAATGCGAGTACGAACGCTGTGAGTTGTTTCATGCTGTGGTTCTCCTGGTGATGGATTTGGTTGAGTTGGACTTACTTTTGAATAATAGCGGTAACTTCTGATCTTTGTAAGCGCCTGCACACGGTGTGCAACGCTTACAAGTATAAGAAGAACCCATCGGAACAGCCAAGGTAAAATGTTGCCTGTTCCGCATTGAAGAAAGAATGTTCGAGAAAGAAGAGACCCTTATTTCAAGGCCTGCGGTCCATAAAAAGAAATCGCCAACGATACTTGACTCCATGGGAAAGAATGGCAACGATCACCCAACGATGACGGTCAGGGATGTCCGATTTGGCAGCGTACGCTTCACGGATGACGCATTCATTATCATTGCCGGGCCATGTGCAGTCGAATCCCGTGAGCAGATCCTCGCCACCGCGACGTTTGTCGCCAATCAAGGCGCGCATATCCTTCGCGGAGGAACCTACAAGGCACGGACCTCACCGTATGCATTTCAGGGACTTGGGTTCGATGGGGTGCAGTACATGCGCGATGCTGCGGATACCTGTGGGTTGCCAATGGTTACGGAAGTTTTATCCCAACACGACCTCGAGCGGATGGAGCCGTATGTCGATGCCTTCCAGGTCGGTTCGCGGAATATGGACAACACCGCACTCCTCAAGGATCTTGGACAAACGCGAAAGCCCATCCTCCTCAAACGCGGTTTCGCTGCGACTATCACCGAATGGCTCCTCGCTGCCGAGTACATTTTCCTCGGGGGTAACGATCAGATCGTACTCTGTGAACGCGGAATCCGGACATTCGGAAACGATACGCGGTTCACGCTCGATTTAGCGGGAGCCGTGCTCGCAAAGCAACAGACGTCCTTTCCGGTTATCGTCGATCCGAGTCATGCGACCGGGAATCCGAAACTTATCAACGCACTTGCCGCCGCAACGTTGGCCGCCGGACTGAATGGCCTCATGGTCGAAGTCCATCCCCAACCCGATGCCGCACTCTCCGATGCCGAGCAGGCACTCAATCCCGATATGTTCACATCCATGATCGGACAATTGAAAGCCTTAGCACCCGCCTGCGGAAAAATCCTCTGAACGTCATTCGCTTCATCGATGTGTGGAGACAACTTCCATGAGCAGACAGGTTCATGCGATGTTCTCGAAGATCGCACCGACGTACGACCGAGCGAACGCAGTTCTCTCGTTCGGCGTCCATCATCGCTGGCGGAAACGCACGGTTCGCGAAAGTGACGCGAAGGAAGGCGATGCCGTACTCGACTGCGCAACGGGGACCGGTGATCTCGCGATCGCGTTCAAGAAAGCCGTAGGAGCAACAGGCCGCGTCGTTGGCTCGGATTACAACGAGGACATGCTTTCCTTCGCGCCGGCAAAGGCCCGGCAACAAAAGCTCGACATCGAATGGGATGTTCAGGATGCGATGAACCTGACCTACCCCGATTCGACGTTCGATATAGCATCCATTGCGTTCGGCATACGCAACGTCGATGATCCCGTGCAAGCTCTCCAAAGCATGGCCCGTGTCGTGAGACCCGGTGGGCGCGTAGCGGTGCTCGAATTCGGAACGCCCCTCTGGTGGATGAAGCCATTCTTCGCGATATACAGCAACGCGCTCATCCCTATTATCGGTGGGATTGTGAGCGGTGACCGCAAAGCCTACGAGTATCTCACGCGCACTTCAGCGAAGTTTCCGACTGGAGATGCGTTCCTTTCGCTGATGAAGGAAGCCGGGTGTTTTCGCACCATGAGGATCATACCCCTGACGGGCGGAATCGCATACCTCTATATCGGTATCGTTCAGTAAACTCTGCCCTGAAGGTTCCGTCGTCGGAACCCCTGAGCGCTATGCGAGCGGAAACACGATGCTGAAGGTCGATCCTTCGCCTTTTTTGCTTTGAACGAAAATCGTTCCGCCGGTCGCTGAGATGTAATTCTTCACGAGAGAAAGACCTAAGCCCAATCCCTGATACGCGCGGGTGTAGCCGGTGCTCTCTTGCGTAAATGCCGCGAAGATTTTCGGAAGGAACTCCTCGGAAATACCGATGCCCGTGTCGTGCACTTCGATGTGTGCGTGATCATCGATGCGTTTGAGATTGACGACGATGCCTCCGGCGTTCGTGTATTTGATGGCATTATCGATAAGATTCATGAGAGCCTGCTCAAGAGCATAGCGATCGATCACCGCGTGGAGCGGCTCTTCGAGAACGCCGACCTCCAGCGCCAGTCCTTTCTCCGATGCCTGACATTGCATCTCGCGAACGATCGATCTCACGGAAGGGGAGACGTCCTGACGTTGGAGATTGATTTTGATGAGACCTGTTTGAAAGCTGGTCATTTGCAGGACGTTATCGACCGTTCGCATGAGCCGTTTGCCGGCGCCTTCGATGCTCTCGAAGAACTCCGCTTCTTCCTGAGAGAATTTCTGTGCGCCAATGTCCATGATGTATCCGGTGTACCCGAGTATCACGTTGAGCGGCGTGCGGATTTCGTGTGTCATGTTCGCGATGAAAAGCTCCTGATACTTGAGCGCGAGTTCAAGCTGCGTGTTCATTTCCTGAAGTTTCTGTTCGGCGAGTTTGCGTTCATCGATATCCCGAAGAGTGTTCGTTGCCTTGACAAAGTTTCCATTGTTGTCGTATGTGAAATGGGATGCCTGTTCGACCCAAAATCTCCGTCCGCTTTTGGTCTGTACGATAAACTCGATCGACATATCCGTTCGCCTATTTTTTATCCATTGCAAATAAGCCTCGATAACGCGCGAACGATGTTCCGGCACGACGCGACGGAATGAAGAAGTTCCTAAAAGCTCTTCTTCGCCGTAACCGCCGATGAGCAGCAAACCAGGATTGAAATACGTGAAGACTCCACGGCGATCGGTTTCGTAGTATGCTTGCGTGAGACTTTCAACAACGGACCGATATCGCTGTTCGTTTTCCCGAAGTTCACTCTCGGCTTTTTTCCGCTCCGTAATATCTCTGGCGATAACGTAGAGCGTGCGCTCTCCTTGTTGCAAGAAGGTGCTCACGGTAACTTCCACGTTCACGACGTTGCCGTCCTTCCTTTTCCATCGCCTTTCACCAATGATAAAACTTCCTTCCGTCGAAAGACGATCGAGGACGCGTTGAATGCTTTTGCGATCCTCTGCCACAAGGTCGAAGAGTGTCAGGCTTCGAACTTCGTCTTCGCTGTATCCAAGTAAATGCATGAAGGCTGAATTGGCTTCCCTGATGCGCAGGGTTTTTACATCACAGAGATAGATCGCTTCGATCGATTGCTCGAAAAGCAAGCGATAGCGTTCTTCGCTTTCACGGAGAATTTCTTCCGTCTGCTTGCGATCGGTAATGTCGTTAGAGATACCGATGACGCCAGTCAGATTTCCGTCGGCGTCAACGATGGGATTGTCGAAAACGAAGGCGATGAACTCGCTCCCGTCTTTGCGTCGCACTGGAAACTCACCGCTCCAGGACTCGCCCTGGGACAGTTGATCCATAATCTCCTGAGCATGTTCCCGGCTCTGTTCTGTCGGAGTCAATTCGACGATCTGCCGGCCAAGCGCCTCCCCAATCGACCAGCCATACAATTTTTCTGCGGCGGGATTCCAATAAGTAACCCTACCCTGCATGTCGGTGGCAATGACGGCGTTCCCCACTACGCTGAGTAGATTCGCTTGAAAATTGATCTTTTGCTCCGCATGCTTGCGTTCCGCGATATCCCTCACGAGCGAGACAATGTAGAACTCGTCTCCAACTATCGCCGTGGAAACGGACACTTCGAGGTCGATCAACGTTCCGTCCTTTTTCTTTCCCTTGAACTCGTATAACGTCGGTGCAGGTTCGCCTTTCAAACGTCTCTGTCCGTACTCAGTCATGCGCGGATTATCTTGTTCTGATTGCACGGTCGAGATTGGGATGCCGGTAAGCTCTGATGGGCTTTCAAAGCCGTAGATCTCAGCGAACGCTTTGTTAGCATACACGATCATACCATTTCGGTCTTCGAGTAAGATGCCGTCTCGCGATGTATCGAACATCGTGCTGAGGAGTGTTTGGCTTTTCCTGAGTTCCTCCTCCGCAAGCCTTTGATCCGTGATGTCGGTAACGAATCCTTCCAAAAAGGAAAGATTCCCGTCCGCATCATATACGCCCTGACCTTGCTCCCATACCCACTTCATTTGTCCATCTGCCGTTTGTATGCGATAGGTGAGTGTATAGGATTGACGTTCTCCGATTTTCGCTTGAACGACGTCCCAAA
Organism: uncultured Chromatiales bacterium; assembly: GCA_964448285.1. GTDB lineage: Bacteria > Bacteroidota > Ignavibacteria > SZUA-365 > SZUA-365 > CAYUWG01. Next base: position 85,355 of record CAYUWG010000002.1, on the reverse strand, counting down.
TCCGAGCTCTGTCTTCCGGATGGATAATTTCGTTGAAGCTCATTTGTGTGTTATACAAAAGCGCTTCACTCGGATATCCTGTAATATTGTAACACCCTTCGCTGGCAAATTCCATTGTCCAGTCAGGGTCGTTCTTGCAACGGTATGCCATGCCGGGGAGGTTGCGCATCAGCGTCGAGATCCGGCGTTCGCTTTCTTCGAGCAACTTCAGTGCAGACCGTCGCTCGGTGATATCGTTCACGACGAGGACGTACTGGTGATAATCTCCATTCCATTCGGAGCGAACCGTAAAAGGCGTGAGCGTCAAGCTCAGCCACATCTCTCCGCGGCGCGGGCAGTCACAACGGCACTCGAGGTCTCTCACCGGTTTTCTTGCATGGATCGTTTCTCTGCACTCTTCCATAACTCCGATGTGTTCAAGGAAAACTTCTGCTTGAGCTCCGGCAAATTGGCCTAGTTCGATGTTGAACAACTCCTCGATTCGCTTATTGACGGAGATTATTTGCGCTTCCGTATCGAAAAGGATGATACCCGGCGGGATGGAGTGGACAATACTTTCATTCAGCCTCTTCGCGTGTTCAAGTGTCCGATGTGATTGTTGGATGTCATCGGCCATCGTACAGAAGGACTGCGCAAGGTCTGCAACCTCATCGTGCGTCTTCACGGTCGGCCGATACGAATAGTCGCCTTTCGCCAGAGCGTTTGCTGCCTGTGACACGGTCACGATGGGTTTCGCAATGCGCGTCATCACAAGGTAGGTAACGATCAGGCTGATAAGGGATCCCAGCACGAGAACGAAGGCGTGAATGATGGCAGTGCGTGCTTTTACATGCTCCACGATTTCACGCTCTTCGTCTATTCTTCTTGAAATGTGATCGAAAAGCTCTGTCGTTTTCTGATTCACTTCTTCGCCATAGTCGTAGTCCATGCTTTTCATAAGTACGACGGCTACATTAGACGTGCGTGGATTTGAAATTTCGAATACCCGTTTCGATATCGAGCGAATGGTATCGATGTTGAGCAGGATTGAAGCTAAGATTCTCTTTTCAATCGGTTCAAGCTTTTGCATTTGCAGTTTGACTGTATGCGTGTCAATCCGTGCTTCGTGCCGCGCATAGTCCTCACGGTAATTGTCCTCTCCCGTCAGGATGTAATCGTTGACAGCCATAAGAAGTTGAGCCGTCTTGAAGCGCAGATTACCCGCAGTGATCTGTTTGGCAGCGAGGGTTTCCAGATTGTTCACGTTACCGAGAATGTTGTTGTATCCCACGCGGCTGATCCAAAGCATCAGGATCATCAATGCGATGACTGAAATGAAACCCGCAGCGATTTTCATAGCAATCTTTGACTTCATCAGATTACTCTTGGTGTGTAACAGAAAATGGATTAGGCGCAAACCTGAGAACATGAAGTGGCGGCTCCATTTTGATATCCCAGTAGGAAATATAACACACTTTCATCTCTGAATTCCAAGTGGACGCGGTCGTAAAAAAGTGGTGCGTGAATCACGGTTAAAAGCATGAATGAATCGACGCGTTATCTTCGAAAGACGGCCTTCCGGAACTGCTGGTCACCTGCCACGACCGTCACGACGTACCAACCGCAATTAGGCAAGAGGAAGCTTGTTGATTGTTGTCCATCTCCGAGGGCGTGCCGGTCGATTGTTCTTCCCAACGCATCAGTCACAGTAACCACAGTTCGTGCGTCCGCTTCATGAACCGACACGGTGATATATCCACGAGATGGATTGGGAAAGACATCGATCCGTGACGACGATGGGGCAACCGCGACGCCCCCAGTCGTTGATGGTGGAACGAGCTTCAGGATTTCCGAATCGGTCGTACCGAGATAGATGCTGTCGCGGAGTACTGCGATGCTTCTGCAGTTGGAAGGGACGCGGGCTAAACGAGTCCAGTTCGAGAGGTCCTCACTGTACTGAACGAGCGTAACTCCATCGCCCGAGTCCGCAAGCACATAACATCGGCCACCTTCAGTTGTGTGGTCATACGCCTTCATCGCACCGATGAATGTGGACGTCGTTCCATCGAATGACAGCAGTTGCGATGACCATCCCGCCGCCCATGTGCGATAGACAAGTTTGTTGTTGAATAACAATGGACGCCAGCCGAGTAACGTATTGTTGCCTGCAAATAAATGCGGTCCATCCGTCCATTGCGTGCCGTCGAAAACGCGCGACACCGGGTGCAGGGAACCGTAATAATCACGCGCCTGGACGTAGAGCTTGCCGTCAAGCACGGCGGCGAAGTAATACCGCGCGAAATCATTTGCCTGGCCGCTTACGGCAGAATCCCGCCGAGCCACGCGCCACGTCGCACCGTCGTCGGTGCTGCGAAAGACAGCCGCGAACCTGTCCTGCGAACCGACGATGAACAGATCCGAATCGCCAAGCGCGGCGACGTCGTAGGCGTGTGTCGTGCTGCCGCAATCACGATCCGACCAGACGCCGTTGGTATCGAGAAGGGAATAATCACCCGGTTGGCTATAGAGTTTTCTGTCCGTTGCCGGTGCATAGACTTTTCCGCGAACGCTTCGGAACTGTTGGATCGCTTCCGTATTCGCTGTCCACTCTTCGGTGAAAATATGCGTGACCGGGTTGAACGACATGATGGCAATCGGTCCTGTATTGGCTCCATAATCGCCATATCCGGCATAGAGTTTCCCTTTCCACGAGAAGAGCGTGACGAGTGTTTTCCCCGTCGCGGTGGATTGTGCCGCAGCCTTCGGATGGATTCCGACAACGACACACGAATCGATCTGTGCGTTGACACGAGCAAAAAAGGGGACAAGCAGTCCGGCGAGAAAAGCGATTTTCACTGCATTCATGAAAGCGATCCTGAATGTGAGTGTGCGTATGGGGATGGCGAGATCAAGGTGTGGAATGAAATCACGAAGTGTGATTCCACGAGCTAACATAGAAGGCGCCGGCGAGAAGAGCGAATCTCGTAATCCCGCAGAGATGACCTTTTGATAATCGGAACCAACGATCGCTCGGTCGTTCCTACGGAACTGAAGAGTTGCTTGCTATGCTGGATGCTACCATAAGTTCGTCCCTACGGGACTTTAAAACAACACCCGAGTCTTAGGCATCAGTTTTCGAACTTTCTCAACTTCCTCTGCAGGCATTGGATTGCCGCGAAGGTCTCTCCTCCGAGGGTTATCGTCATAGTTATCCCTCACGAACCGCCATCTCCAGGCGTGATTGTCCTTTTACGTACCTGCCAAGCTAAAGAGCTGCCGATTTCACCTAAAAGGATGAAGGACGCTACCGTCAACGCATACGTCAGTGGCAGATTCGCATCCCTGAAAACATCGTTGAATAATCTGTTCAGAACGTTGTCGAAGGTGTGTGTCTCCATGCTCATCATGAAGTTACTGATGACCGCACCGGAACCACCGGAGATGGAGCCAATGCCAAAGGACCAATGCGATATGCGCATACCTGTCTTGCTGCGTTGCCAATAGTAAACCGTACTCGCAGCGAATGAAGGGAATAATACACTCGCTCCGAAAAGAAATGTAAATACCTCGAAGCCAGGTATATAAATCAACACAACCGTCAACACCCCTCCTAAGAATCCGAAAAGTATTTTCATGTTTTACCTCTCTCTATTAACTCATAATTCCATTGGATAAGATTCTAAAACAACACCCGTGTCTTAGGCATCAGTTTTCGCACTTTCTCAACTTCCTCTGCAGGCATTGGATTGCCGCGAAGGTCGATCATCTCAGGCATGAGACCCAATCTATCCATAATACGAAGACTATCGGGCCAAGTGGACATCAGATTGTTCGCTAAATTCAAATAGCTGACTTTGAGTTTAGAAAGAGTTGGTAGAATGGATGATATTCTGTTGTTGTCAAGATCTAAGGACGTTAGCGTATCTTTAAGATCAGGTATAACCGTAAATCGATTATATGATAGTTCAAGCGCAACAAGAGCTCGACAGTTCTTTATCGATCTCGGTACGTCAATTAAATTGTTGTGCCCGAAGTACATTGCATTGATTCGAACCGCCTGACCGATTGACTCCGAGATACTATCCAATCCACTATATCTCATATCCAATTCCGTCCAATACCCGGGTTCTGCAGGATACATGATAGCAGAATCGAGGTCATGATAAAGATGTTTATTGAATAAGGGCGGTCCTGATGTATCATCACTGCAAGCCATCAGTATGGCAGCCATAAGAAGGGATGTTGTAAGCATAAACCTCTGCATATTATCCACTCATAATTCTATCTTTATTTCTTTCCTTTCACCGCATATTGTGAGTGGTGTATTTCCCATGTCTGTGCACTGTTACCATGAGTAACCGATCCCGACCCCGGGAGAGAATACCGTATCTCTATGATCTTGTAGGACGGCCAAAGTTACTCTGAAAATTGTTCCCCCGGATGGATTTTGATATCGATACCCCACTTCGTATGCTCGCTTTATCAGAACAGCAGATAAATCACCAAGTCGCCCCGTCGGCGCATTTTCATCTGGCGGATCGTATGAATGAAATACGATGCCAATGCTCGTTTCGAAATAATGATTGTTACCAAACAACACCGATGCCATCACAGGAATGCCAGCGTTAGGTACGAAAATCAGCGTTACTCCTGCTCCAATTCTCCCCTGAATTGTTGTATTGACATCGGATTCCGTCGTTCGATACAGTAGATACTCGCAATAGACGGACGAAGAGACCGGAACGACACCGCCTGCCAAAATGTACAATGTGTGCGTCGCTATCGAATCTCTGCTCTGAGCGTCAGCTTGGCTTGAACGGAGAATTATTACTGCAATGAATGAACTAACTACAGCAACGGGATGCGTGAATGAGTTACGTGCGAATAATATGTTTCTTATAGCATTCACTCGGCGTCGTTCCGGATTTTCCACAACACTGCAATTGTCTTCTTGTTTACCAGTTCGCACAAGCCAAGGTCATGATAAACGTTCTGATGGAGAAAGTGTGGCCCTGATCGTAGGCATAATCCTCTGCATTCTATCAACTCATAATTCTATCCTTATTTCCTTCATTCTCTTCGTTAAGCTCTCTGCGGTTCAACGTAAGGGGCAGAGATGGAGGCAAAATATCCATTCAAGAGCTTAATCTCAATAGGGGGGAACCCTCATTTTTCATCGGTTCCGTCGAACTGCCCTTCTCTCTCGCAGAGTCGTTCAATCGACGAGATACATCCCGTTTCTATCCGCGCGTCCGCTTACGAGCCGTCCCTGCGCGAAACGCCGTTGCACTTCGTACAGGTTGCGAAAGAAATCCTCTTCCGATAGGTGTTCTTCGCCTTCAGCCCGTTGATCGGCAAGTACGAGGCAATACTTCGGATCGCGCGCCGGGAATATGAGAACCGGAATTCTCCGCTGAACGCGCGCAATGCGCTGAGCGATGCCATAGAGCTTCGCGATGCCCTCGTTTCCGATCGCAATACACCCAACGGACGCGCACGCACCATGGATGTAGATATCGCCGCCGGGATTTCGAACACCTGACAACTTAGCTCGAATGCGGTCTCCGGCATTCGGGTAGTTGATTCCCAGCGAAAGATGAAAGCGACTGTGCGGGTTAAAGTGCACGATTTTGTAAACGCCGAACGGAGTTCTGCAATCGCCCTGCTCCCGCTTCGGTCCGAGATAACCGATCGCGCAGATCGCAAAGGTATCCGTCTCCACCCCATCTCGAAGGACGATCACCTGGCGCTCTTTCGTATAAACGACGAGTACCGTCTCTGCGAAACCCCGTGCAGAATAGAGAGCGGCACTCATCGTGAGAAGGAAAAGGATTCGACGTGCCCCGCTCAATCTCGTGGCGGGAAACATTACTTGACGCATGACTACAGCCTCCTGAGCGAACCGAATCGTCCGTTCGGTGATCCATGGAATGTCTTGCGCTTGTCGTACTCGTACTCTCCTTCCCATGAAAGCGTCCCGTCGTCGTCCCAATAGCGCGCCGGGCCGTGCAGAACGCCGTGCTGTAGCGTTTCCTCACCGATCTTCACCGAGTCGCTGTTCCAGTACGTCCAGGTTCCGTGCTTTTTTTCTTCAATCATGGGGCCTTCGGCGGCCTTCGCACCTGATGTATGATAGATCGTGCAAAGGCCGTTCATCTTCCCGGTGGCATACATCGCCTCGATCCACCCATCCTCCTTGCCCCGGATATACCACACACCCTCGCGCAGCCCGTTTCGATACATCCCTTTTTCGGAAATCGTGCTATCCAATTGATAATATATCCACTCTCCCTCAGCCCTGTCGAGCAGGTAGGATCCAATGGCGAACGTGTTGCTTTCGAAGGAGTGAATCCACGTTCCGTAACGCTGTCCGTTCGAGTAAGAACCTTTCGACAGAAGCCTGCCGTCGGGGTACCAACTCGTCCATTCTCCTTCGGGAATATCATATACTTTTTCGCCCTCCGAGCTTTTCCGCCCGTTCGGATGGTAGTACACGACATGCCCGTGCGAGATGTCGCCTTCTTCGATCACGATCAGACCTTCCCATTGCAGGACACCGGAGAGATAATAATCCCTCACGATGCCGGCGGGGCGACCGTCCTTGTAATGGATGATGCGAAAGTACGCCGCCTCAGCAGGCGATTCCACGCGCTTCCAGTCTTCATCGAAGAAGAGCGTCCACTGTCCCTCCTTCTGTCCCTTCTCGTTGAAAGCATTCGGTGAGTACACGATCTGCGCGGTGACGCACTGCGATGCGGTCAGCAGAACGATGATGATGCGTAACATGACAACCTCCTTTCAGGATGGTGAATGAATCGGGTGCGAACACCCCGGAGGTAGCAGTTCGTCAGCTCATAGGCTTGATGGAATATGATTCGTCATTTTCATATATGACTCGCGAGAATTAAGCACCGACCCCGTGAATCGATTTGAAACGAAAACAGCCCGCCGCTTCGATGTGTGCAACAGGCCGGGGATTGGTTTTCATGATGGTGCGTCCTTCTCGCAGGTGAAGAAAAAAACTGGTAATCACATCACACGGGGCGCCTCATTTTTCGTTGGATATACTCGTTCATCTCTGCTGCAAAACTACATCGGCGTTTCCATGAATGCAGTATCATCGTATGATACTTTTTCGGAAAGCCGATCATCTTTTTACTTTCGCAATGATCGTTCCACTTCAAGGATCACTCACTTATCAATACAAAGAAGCTGAAACCGCATCCTTTCAACGCTCAGGTGTGACGAACCAATGCTTGCTTGTGCCGATGTTTCACAGGATAGTCGCCATTCGCATCGGAATGTATCGGCATCAGATGGGGATCATTGACTCAGAGTGTCCTGTCACGAAGTGACTGGAGAAATATCTGTTTATATAAAAGATTCTTAGAACGAGAACACGTTATCCGCTTCCACGGCCCACTGGGCGAACTCGCTCATGTTGCTTGCCTGAACGCCGTCAATGAGTTGAAGTCCACGGATGCCGCGCGCGTCCATGCAGGTTCCGCAGGTTTTAACGGCGCCGCCTTTGTTGAGCACCGCCTTGAGCATCCGCTCGATGTTGTAATACCCCTGTGCCGTATTCTGATTGGGAAGAGCGCACCCGACGGCATCGGCCATGAGAAACACCCGCACAATGACGTCGGGATGTTCTTTCTGCAGGGTCATCGCGAGCCGCAGTGCATTGTAGGCTTTTTCGGTTCCATACGGTGCGTCGTTAATGACGATAAGGATTGTCATGCTTCTCCATGTGTTGTCTTGTGTCGCAGTATCTTCGAAGACTGATTGTCATCGATGTACTGCTCGTTAGAGTTGTGTAAATGACATGCCGATGCGTTCGAACTTCGATCGAGCGAATCCATCTTTGCAATAGATGCCGGCTTGCATGAATGGCGAATGGTCTGGCAATGTCATACTTCGATTTCTATTCGACGACTCTGAGAAAGACTTTGCGCTCGAAATAGCTCGCAAGCATTCCCTCCCTCGGTCGTCCTTTGACGCTCTCTCCCTTCGTAATCATTACCTGCAACTGGACTTCTGCGTCCTGCGCATCGACTGACGGCTGAAGCGTCATCGGCAGTGCGGTGATGTTCGCTCGTTCGAAACCCTTGAGATTATCGCCAACCAAGCGGCAGGCCATCGGAAGGTTCACGTCCCAGTTCGGAGCGAACTTCGTCAAGCTGTTCGTTTCGATTCTCGATGTGTCGATATAGATCCAGCCGGTCCGAATCGGTGCGGGTGCGTCGTCGTTCTTCGGCCTGCCTATCACGGTTAGGACGGTCTTCCGTTCGCCGCGCTTTACATCGATGCGAAACGTTCCGTCGAGTTGCCTCAGAGATTTCATCGTCTCCTGATCGATGATGTCGATAATCGTTTTGTCATCGCCCCACTGTCCGTTGTTCGCGTGACAGCTCACACACGATTTCGATTTGGTGACAATGCCGACAGCGGGTGGATAAGATAAAGCAACGTGCAACAGCGCCATCGTCCAGACGACTGCTGCGAGTGAAGTCCGTTTCATCGCGTGTTCCTTCTGTCTGTGAATAGATCGTTCAACGAATGTTTCGATAAGACCGTCATGCTTTGATGGGAACGTCCCAGAACTTCGCACCGACGGTGATCGCTTTGCCAAGCAGGCTGCGTTTCAGTCCGAAAGGGGAAAGCCACCATTTCTCAAACAGCACTTTTCCCCAATGCCAGACTTTGCCCGTCTGATGCACGCGCAGTTTTGGGGCAGGCAGTGCGTAGAAGTCTCCGTACGCAAATCCCGCAAGGTCTTCGCCTGCTTCCAACATGCAATACCCAACACCCGGGAATGATCTTGTCGCGGTACCACCGTTGATCTTGCGCACAATATCGTGCGCGACGACTTCCGCCTGCAGGTGTGCAAAGACTCCTGCTTTCGGCAGCATGAGCGGGACATCCGGCTTCCATCTTCCGGGAAGAGATATCGCCGCGACGTCTCCGATCGCATAGACGTTCTCATGGTTCGTCTGCAATGATGCGCGATCGACCGGGATCCATCCCGCGTCGTTTGCCAAATCACTCTCTCGCACAGCCTTCGGGCTTCGATGCGGAGGAATGACAACGCACAGGTCATAGGAAACAGCCGAGCCTCCCTCGAAGCTCAGCGTCTTCGACTCGGCATCTATTGCGGTCAACTGGTGAAGCGGATGAAACGCGATACCGTTCGATGTGAGCATCTCCCGCACAGCCGCTCCAAGCTCAGGTCCGGCGACAGGCATGGGTTGCGTTTCCGGTGTGTAGAGATGCACGTGCGACCGTTCGTTCAGCCCACGCTTGCGGAGAAAATCCGCCAGCAACATGGCGCCTTCATGCGGAGCTCCGGGGCATTTGTACGGCAGCTTGCTTACGACAACGGCAACATTTCCTCCATGAAATGAATCGAGCGCGCTGCGCAGTCTCGCTGCACCATCGACGGTAAAGAACGTGTGAATGCTTTCATGATAGCCGGGAATGCTTTCCGGGGAAAGCTCAGCCCCAAGCGCGATGACGAGAACGTCGTACACATAAACAGAGTCCGTCGTGCGGACTTCATGCTTCCGGACGTCGATCTCGGAAACTTCGCCGATGACGAGTTGAATCCCTGACTGAAGAAGCGCAGTGACCGGTCGCGTAATTTGCTGTTCCGTTCTGTCTCCCGTCATCACCCACAGGAAGGAAGGAGCGAAGGAATGCAGGGCATTCTTCTCGATCACCGTAATGGAATGTCCGGAAGGGAGAAGACGCCGCAGCTCGTTGGCGGTGACTAATCCGCCGACGCCCGCGCCAAGGATGAGGATTCGTTCATTCATCTTTCAAAATCCTTCCCTGCTTCGCATGATGTTCCAGAAGCACTTCGCGCATAAGGTCGAATGCCTTGAGGACTTTCGGATTCGACACGCGGTAGTAGATATTCAAACCCTCCCTGCGCGATTCCAAAATGCCCGCGCTTCGCATGACCGCCAGATGCTGTGAGACGTTCGCCTTCGGAATGTTCATTGCACTGACAATCTCTCCCGCGCTCATTTCCTTTCCCCGAAGAATGCTGAGTATTTCCAGACGCTTCGCATTCGAAAGAGTCTTGCAGACTTCCGCGTGGAGAAGGTACAGTGATTTGCTCATGGAATTCCGACGGAGAGGTTTCTTAGTTTCGATTTCACGCAACCAATATATTCCGTGAACTTCCGTAAAGCAACGGTGGCCTGCGATTTCAATTGCCGATGATCTCTGTCTTCACGCCGGTGATGACATACTTTTCCGGGTCGATCACCTGAACGTCATCTTCCACGATGCTCACCGCCCGGAATCGGCAGACGCCTTTGCCGTCCGTCATCATTCGGAGTGCGTGGTTCAATTCCACGAGCGCACCGGATGCCGGGGTGTTCGTCTCTTTGTTTTGCACGGAGACTTCGACTAACCGCGTTCCTTTCGTGCTGTAGCCTTCATGAAGAAGGATGCTCGAATACACGCCCCACGCTATGTTCCATGCAAAGAGAGGCGCAAGGCTCTCCGCGTAACCTTTCCCCGGTGGCGGCAACCAGATACTGATATGCTTCATGCGGTCAAGCTCTTCCCGCGAAGTCATTCGTTGAATGAACCGATCGAGCGATACGCCGGTGAATTCCGGAAGCGTTTTCATCAACTGCTCGGAAAGACTTCTTGCCTGCTGGTGCCCGCCCGTTCTGATGGTGATGCGCGGAAGCGCGTTTTCCGCAACATGAACGACCGTCGCATTCCTGTTCGCCGCGATGAAGGCCTGTCTGGATTTCTTCTCCTGCTCGGTCAGCGAGATAACCGTCGCACCCGAGGCCGTGAGCAGCTCACGCAACGCGCGAATCGTTCGCACATCGATGCGGGCAGCGTTCTCCATGCCTTGTTCTGCAACCGGATCGAGTAAGAACACTTTTCCGATCAACAACCCCTTTGCGACCGGCGTGAGCGTCACGGGATCCTGTACCGGTTCTCCGGTCAGCGCCTCACGTTTCCCGAAATATCCCGGAGCGCGAATGACAACCTCCACACCGGACGTCGAACTCCCGGTGATGAAGTATTCTCCCGTGGCACCCGTGGTTGTCGTCTTTCCGCCCGGCAGTTGTATCGTCGCGCCTGCAACCGGTTTTCCATCGCCGCCGATCACGATGCCGCGCGTGTACTGTGCGTCAGGCGACGTCGTGACGAGACCATGCGTCTTCACCGGGCCATTCGATGCTTCGAACGTCACTCGCTCTCGCTCGCCCGGAAAGAGGTACGCGATTGCAGAGCCGCTTTGGAGTACGAGGAGAGTATCTATCCCGTTCGATGCGGTGAAACGAATCGGGAGTCCATCAGGGACCGAGCGCCCCGCAGAGTCGAGCGCCGTGATCGTCACCTTGCTGAATGCCCTGCCGTCGCGCGGCAGCAGCGGCGGCTCGACGGCTGAACGCATCATGACCGGTGGCTGCCCGACGCTGAAGTGGACATCGAACGGTGCGGACGAATTGCCGTTACTGTTCCGAACTTGCGTCGTCAGATGATGATAGCCCTGCGCCAACGGTTCGGCAGGCGTTACGGAAAGAAGACCGGTCTTTCTGTTATACGTGAAGCCCTCCTCTCTTCCGTCGATGAAGACGCGGATAAGTTCATCGCGAATATCCGAGCGGTCGATGACCTGAATATCGATGCGCGGTCTGTGGTCGGTGAATGCGATGGGTGAAGCGTACCGCAGTTGCGGAATTCCCGCCCGGAGATATTTCCCGATGCCGCGAAAGATGCCCCATGCCTGAATGTGATTGAACTCCTCGATCATCAGCCGTTGCTCTTCGTACGCGCTCGTAAGAAACGCGCACTCGACGAGCACTCCGGTCATTTTCGTTTCCCGCAACACGGCGAAGCCTTTGTTCTCGGCGATGACATAATCGGACATCGTCCCGTCGAACGACGAAAGCGGGCCGGGATTTCCCATCACATACGAGAGATCGCGTTGGATGTATCTCGCAAGATCCTGGCTCGACGGTTTGTAACCGGGTTCTTCGATACGCGCGTGGTAAAAAGTCGTCGTGTAGTTCGTGAATGCATTACCGGCGGCGTTGTGATGGATGGAAATGAAGAGGTCCGCATTGTTGGTATTTGCCTGTTGTGCCCGTGCCGAAAGCGGAACCGTTCGATCTGCTTCACGGGAGAGAATTACCTTCGCTCCGGCTTGTTGGAGATAGTCGCGGAGGAGCAATGAAACACGAAGGTTCAATGTCGCTTCATCCAAATCCCCTGAGTGACCTTTCGAACCACGATCATCACCGCCGTGTCCCGGGTCGATGAAGACCGTGACGCCATCGAGCACGTCGCGAAAGTACTGAATCGTTGAGTCCTGCTTCGCCCGGTCGCTCCAGTCAGGCGGGTTCACGTAATAGACCGACGAACCGCATCCGTGAAGGATTGTTGCGGCAAGCACGGCGATCAGCGACTGTATCGTTTTTCCTTTACTCATCGAATGAAAGATAGCTCGCACGCCCTGTGGAGACAAGGATGCGGAACTTGCAGGCGCACAATATCCGAAGACGTATCTCTCTCACGGCGTTCATTTCTTATCTTGCGAAGCACCAAACAGGGATGTTCTTTCACCAAAGGAATCACATGCGATTACAGTTTTCATTTATCCTCCTCATTGCCTTCATCCTCATCTGCGGATGCGCTCCAACCTCCGACAAGCGACACGCAGACTTTGTCAACGATCCTCATTCCTATGCGAATCTCAACGACGTTCGCACGACGCATATTTCGCTCGATCTCACGGTGGATTTCGAAGCGAAAGAAATTCGCGGAACGGCAACGCTCGATATTGAAAACATGACCGGCGCCGATTCACTCATCCTCGATACGGACGGGCTTGCGATTCACGAAGTCACACTCGATGGAGGTGTGAAAACCGGCTTTACGCTTGGCGCGCGGCACGAAGCGTTCGGAGCGCCTCTCGCGATCGCGATTACGAAAGAGACGCATCACGTGACGGTACATTACTCGACAGGAGACGATGCGAAAGCTCTTCAGTGGCTCGACCCGGAACAAACCGCGGGAAAGCAGAAACCGTTTCTCTTCACGCAATCGCAGGCGATCCTCGCGCGAAGCTGGATTCCCTGTCAGGACAGCCCCGGCGCCCGCGTTACCTACGACGCGCGCATAACGACACGGAGCGACCTGATGGCATTGATGTCCGCGAAAAACGACACGTCTCTTCATGCGGACGGCATCTACACGTTCCGCATGGACTACAGGATTCCGCCGTATCTCTTCGCGCTCGCCGTCGGCGATGTACGGTTTCAATCGCTTGGACCACGCAGCGGCGTCTATGCAGAGCCGGTGTTGCTTGAGAAATCTGCCTGGGAGTTTGCCGATACGGAAAAGATGATCGATGCCGCTGAGAAACTCTATGGCCCGTATCGCTGGGGACGGTATGACATTCTCGTGTTACCTCCCAGCTTTCCATACGGTGGAATGGAGAATCCCTTGCTGACCTTCGCAACTCCGACGATCATCGTCGGCGACCGCTCCCTTACCGCGCTCGTCGCGCACGAACTCGCGCACTCATGGTCCGGCAATCTCGTGACGAACCGCACGTGGAACGACTTCTGGTTGAACGAGGGATTCACGACGTACTTCGAACATCGTATCATGGAATCGGTGTATGGCAGCGCTTACGATGACATGACCGCACAACTCGACTTTAATGATCTTCGCGCGAGCATTGCCGACGTTGGCGAAGACAGCCCCGACACGAAGTTGAAACAAGACCTCTCCGGTCGCGACCCGGACGGCGTGATGAGCACGGTCGCGTATGAGAAAGGATTTCTTTTCCTGCGCATGTGCGAACGCACGATCGGACGCGAGCGCTGGGATTCGTTTTTGAGAAACTGGTTCGATGCGTACGCATTCAAGTCCGCGACCACCGAAGATTTCCTGACGGTTCTCCGAGACAGTCTGATACGAGGCGACCGTGCGCTCGAAGACAAACTGCTGTTGGACGAATGGGTGTATGGAACCGGACTTCCCGCGAATGTTCCGATAACGGAATCGACCGAACTCGAGAAAGTGGATCAAGCCATCACCCAATGGAGAAGCGGGACAGCACTCGCAAAGCTCGACACACGCGGTTGGGTGACGCACCACTGGAAGTACTTCCTGACGCGACTCCCGATCGATATGAGCCTCAGCGATATGCACGCGCTCGATAAGGCATTCCAATTCACGAAGTCCCGGAACGCCGAGATTGCAAGCTTATGGTTCGGCCATGTGATCGAGCATCGCTATGCGTCGGCGTATGAAGAGTTGGAAGAGTTTCTCACGAGTATGGGACGAAGGAAATTCGTTCGCCCGCTGTTCAGGAAGATGAGCGTAACACCGGAAGGAATGGCGCTCGCGCAGCGGATATACAAACGCGCGCGTCCAACCTATCATCCGGTGACGCGCAACACCATCGATAAGATGCTCGGCGTCTCCTCGTAATCGAAACGCGCACGTGACTGCCGCGATTGATTGCACCGCGTGTATGATCGAGCGGTTGGAGGTGTTCTACAACCCTGTAAATCGAAAATCGAATTTTCGATTTACAGGGTTCACTTCGCGAGCTTTCGAAGGTGCGAAGTGAGGAATTCCGCCAGTCCGGAGACCGTGATGTCCTTTGCCGAACGGTAGCTTTCGCCTTCGGGAACGACGACGTAATTCTTCTTCGTCTTCAGGTCGCGTATGCTCTCATAGAAACCTCGTGAGAGCGTCGGAGCGTTGCTCAGCTTTATTTCGATGCATGAAAGCGGATTGCCTCCACTCGTCAGCACGACGTCCGCCTCTGCACCATCCTGCGTCCGGTAGTAGAACATCTCGAGAGAATGCGGTTTCATCTGCGTAATCTGCTGGACCGCATAAGCCTCCCACGATGCGCCGACAACCGGATGACCGTGCAGCTCGCTGAATCTCCCCAACCGCACGAGACGATGCATCGCACCCGTGTCGCAGAGATAGACTTTCGGCGCTTTGATGAGTCGCTTCCGCGCGCTGAAATGAAACGCCGGAAGTTTCTGCACCATGAACGCAGCTTCGAGATAGTCGAGGTAGCGATGGACGGTCGGAGCAGTAATCCCGAGCGAGCGTGCATAGGCGTGCGCGTTCCAGATGCTTCCGTTGGCATACGCGAGCATTTGCCAGAAGCGTCGCATGACCGGCGCCGTGAATGAGACGCCGAACAAACTCTGCAGGTCTCGCTCGATGAACGTCGTGATGAACGTGTCCATGCGTTGAGCGAACAGCATATCGCTTTTCGCCGTCAGCATGTCCGGGAAGCCTCCGCGGAACCAATGCTTCTTCATCGGCATCCGGTCTGCACACTCGATGGTATTGAGCGGATGGAGTTGAGACGTGAAGATTCTGCCGGCGAGCGACTCGGAGACGCCCTTCACTAACTGTGGCGACGCCGATCCGAGCAGAAGGAACCGACCCGGTTTCCTGTACGCATCGATGAGCGATCGAAGGATGGCGAACAATTCCGGCATGCGCTGGACCTCATCGAGAACGACGAGCTTCTTCCTGTTGTCGTTGAGGAACGTGTAGGAGTCATGCAGCTTCTCGCGGTCTATCGGATTCTCCAAATCGAGATAGATGCTCTGTTTCTTCATATGCCGTACGAGAGTTTTCGCAAGGGTCGTCTTTCCCGTTTGACGCGCACCGAGCAGCGCAACGGCGGGAAACGAACGCATCGTTTTTATTAGCTCGGGGAGTAACTGCCGGTCAATCATGCCGGCAATATACGAAAGTCTCAACCCTGTAAATCGAAAATCGAATTTTCGATTTACAGGGTTCGTCAAATCACGTTTCGATGGAATTTCGTCGGTCTCAACGCCGTATCACGACGACGAATGGCGGTTGTTCACAGGGGTCTCAGCGTTCTATGCGCTGTTCTCTCAGCGTTACGTTGCGCTCTTTCAAACCGAGAAACATGCGCACGGAAACGTTCCTGTCACGTCCGAGAAATTCCGGCGGTGAAATGCCCTTGACCGCGTACGTGCCGTCGGCGACGAGACGAACGGCCATTGCGCATGTATAGCCCGTCGTGCGCGCCATCGAGGTCGTGCCCGTCGCGCGGTCGAAGCGGTCGAGTAATTCGATCCGTTCGAGAATGCGCTTCCCGCCGAGTGTCCCTTCGATCTCGACGCGCATGATGCTCATATCCTCTTCGCCATCGCGCAACGTCCACTTCGGAAAGAGCAAAGCCGCAATCACATCGATCGGGCGAATGCGATGGCCGCGTACATCGACCGGTTCGAAGGAGAACAGACCCGTTTCGCGAAACACGCGCATCAGTCCGGCATGACCCGGATAGCGCATCGTCTTTTCCTTCATGTTGGGAATACCGCCCATCGTCACGGCCAACGTCCGGAGGCCATCGGTATTGAACGCCTCCAGAGTTCCGACGCTCTCGAAGGTGATTTCCTCCACGTCCGAGAGCGCTTCCCGCGTGACGAGTATTCCGTTTTCAACGTAGCGCGCTGGACGCGTGTATTCTTCGATCACATCGATGGGAGAAAATACCGCCGCATATTCGAACGGCTTTCTTCGCATGACCGGAAGGCCGCCGACGTAACAGACGAAGCGTTCGATGCTTTCGAACTCGACCGATGCCCGTCCCAAAAGGATATTTCCTATTCCCGGCGCAAGGCCGCAGTCCATGATCGCCGTGACGCCCTTCTCCTTTGCGATTGCATCCAGTGCGAACGGATCTTCCGGGAAGAACGAGATATCGACGACGTTCTTCCCCGCTTCGACGACCGCTTTCAACGTCGAGAATCCCATGAACCCGGGCACCGCGCCGACAACGACGTCGGCGTCTCTAATCAGTGATGTGAGATTCTCCGCATCGGATAAATCCGTCCGGACAGTGTGGATGTTCGATGCGCCGGAAAGTCTCGCAAGCGCGACTTCATTCAGGTCGGCAACGGTAACGGTGAAATCCTGCGCGAGGTCTTTCGCAATGGCGGAGCCGACAAGCCCGCAACCTAAGACGACGGTGTGCATGTGTTCTCCTGTGTCTCTCTATCAATCCGTTCGCCGCCGAAGGACGTCCATCACTTCCTCGCTCTTCTCTTTCGCGCGTCCGACAATCGCCTCTACTTCCTTCGTGACGGACTTCGAGTACGCTTCATCTTTCACGCCCGGAAGATTGATCATGACGTTACGGTACGCTCCCCAGATGCCGGTCTCCAACGCTTTCGCACCGACTTCCAGGTCGGACTTCGATGCGACGTTGCCATGCTCTGCCATAGAAATCATCGCGTCCCAGCAACGGTCCGCTGCACGCATGACGCCGAGCGGCACGTCGATGGCTTTCTTCAATCCCTCCTGCATCGCCGTTGCCCGCGCTGCCTTCTCAACATCGGTGTCTTGCGGCAATCCGAGCGCAGCCATGTAGTCATTGAACGCATTCGTATCCGCATCGATCATGGGAATCAATTCACGCATGGCGGCATCGAGCGGCGGAATGATTGCGCGCATGATCGCGTCCTTGTCATCGAACTTCCGCTTGCCGTATGTCATCCAGCCGACCATCGCGCCAAGCGCCGCACCCATCGATGCGATGAGCGCGGATGCGGAGCCGCCGCCCGGTGCGGACGTTCGAGAGCCGAGCAACTCCACGAAGCCTCGCACGCTCATCGATGCGAGCGGTTCTTCATCGTCCTCCCTGATCATGTATTCGATGATGCGCTTGTCGGGGTCGAAGCGCGAGATGGAATTCAGGCCGAGCCGCTCGACCGCGAGACGAATCTTCTGCCGCTCATCGATGATGAAGAGGTTCTCCTTTTCGATGTAGTAGTCCGCCGCCATCAGCATCGCTTCGATCGGAATGAGTCCGACAAGCTCCGAACCGGCGACGGCAAGGTTCAGCGCGCGTGCATCCTTTGCGCACTCTTCGAACGCGACGTGCGGCGGCGTGATTTTGTAGTTATCGAGATTGATCGAAACCTGCGCGAGGTTGTATTCATCGACGTACCAGCCGATCGCTTTCACCGCCTTGAGTCTTCCCGGTTCGCCTTCGCCGCGACCCTGTTCGCGGACGTTGAGCGCGACGCGGTGCGCCTGCTCTTTCGTCCCGAGAATGTTGACGTTGTATGCGATGAGGAAGAAACGCGCGCCGGAACAGGTTGCTCCCCACGACGGGATGAATTCCGCAGGTCCATAATCCGGCTTCCACTCCGGCGTGACGACACGCTCGGCAAGACCTTCATACTCACCGGCGCGTATCTGCCGCAGCGATTTGCGTTTCGGATCGTTCGACGCTTCCTCATAGAGATAGACCGGGATGCCGAGTTCTTCCGATGCGCGTTTGCCGAAACGATGGGCAAGCGCGACGCACTCTTCCATCGTGACGTTCGCGACGGGCACGAACGGACATACGTCCATCGCACCGATGCGCGGGTGCTCGCCGGATTGTTTGCGCATGTCGATGAGGTCTTTCGCGACGCGGGCGGAGTTGAGCGCTCCTTCAACGACGGCTTCGGGCGAGCCGACAAACGTATAGACCGTGCGGTTGGTGGATTTCCCCGGATCGACGTCGAGCAGCGTGCAGCCCGGCGTCTTCCGGATTGCATCGGCGATGGCGTCGATGATGTTCTGGTCGCGCCCCTCGGAGAAGTTCGGAACGCATTCAACGATTTTTTTCATGATGGGAGAACGTTACCTCACCGTTACTGCTGTGCCGCTTGCGGTCACCATCAACATGCCGCCGCTTGCGCCGAGGTTTTCGTAATCGAGATCGACGCCAACGATGGCGTTCGCACCCAGCGCTACGGCGCGCTCGGTCATCTCAGCGAGGGCGATATCCTTCGCGGAGCGGAGTTCTTTTTCATACGTCGCTGAACGCCCGCCGACGATATCGCGAATTCCCGCGAAGATGTCCTTGAAGATGTTCGCGCCGAGAATCGCTTCGCCCGTGACGATGCCTTTGTATTCCGTGATGCTTTTCCCTTCGACGTTATGGGTTGTCGTGACGATCATGTTCTTCTCCTTTGTTGGGATTGATTGAAAGTGGTTCGTGTCATTTCATGACCAGCATTCGCTTCGATTGAATGCCGTCATCGGTGATGAATAAAAGCATGTATTGCCCGGCGTGCAAGTCGTCGGCAGAGACGGTTCGTTCATGCGTTCCGGCAGTGAGTTCGCCCTCGGCAAGTCTTCTGACTTCAGCGCCGAGGAGATTGACGATACTCAGGCGCACATACTGCTGCCGGGCCAGCGAGAATCGAATCACCGACGCAGTCTGAGACGGATTCGGATAGACCTCTTCGAGAGCGCTGAGCGAAGGTGACGGCCGATCGTTGACGACGACCGCTGCGAAATACTCCGCACTTCCATCGAGATCGATTTGCTTCAATCGGTAGTACGCAGTTTCCATCGGCGCGTTTGGGTCACGCCATGCATAGTTGTGCGCTTCGGTCGTTGACCCGTTTCCATGAACGAATGCTCGCGTCGTCCAGTCCGACTCTTCCGTCCTGCGTTGCACTTCGAATCCGAAGTTGTTCGTCTCCGAAGCCGTCGTCCATCTCAGGAGAACGGTGCCGTCTTGACCGCGGCGTGCGCTGAACGACAGCAACTCGACCGGCACGCCTCCATGCTTCGTGCGGAGGATCACGCCGTTGTCGCCGACGACGGTACCCGTGTCCGGATTCGTAAAGAAGACCGCGTTGAGGTCCTGTGCCGTGTTGCTCGTTTGCGCTGACCAGTTCGCGCCGGCGTCCGACGTATGAATGATCGTGCCGGCGTTTCCCGCGATGAAAAACGTCGTAAAGGTCGCGAAGAAAATGCGGTTGAGATTGTTCGTCGTACCGCTCGACTGCGGCGTCCACGTTACTCCGGCGTTCGTCGTGCGAAGGATCGTTCCGCCGTCGCCGACGATCGTGCCCGTGTAAGGATCGGAGAAGAGCACACCGTTCAAATCTGCAACGGTGCCGCTCGTTTGCTGTGTCCACGACGTTCCTGCATTCGTCGTGCGGAGTATCGTTCCGTTGTTTCCCACAACCGTCGCGGTGAAAAGGTCTGTGCCGAAAATCGCCTTCAGCCGCTGGGTGGTCCCGGACGAGACGGGAGTCCACGAAACGCCGCCGTCCGTCGTTCTGCGAATCGTGCCTGTCTCACCGACAACCCCTCCGATCGAGGTCGTCCCGAAGACGACGTCATAGAGGTCCTCCGTTGTGCCGCTCGTTCGCACTGTCCACGATGCGCCGCCGTTCGTCGTGACGATGATCGTTCCGTTGTCGCCGACTGCATGTGCGGTCGTTGCCGTCGTGAAGAACACTTTTCGAAGACGCTGCGATGTGCCGCTGTTTCCGTTCAGCCACGTCGTGCCCGCGTTCGACGTGTATCGCACTACGCCGTTGTTGCCGACGGCGATTCCCGTGTTGTGATTTGCGAAGAAGACGCCGATGAGATCTTCCGTCGTGTTGCTGACTTGCGGGAACCACCCGGTTTGCGCCATTGCAACGGTCGATGCGAGTGCGAAGATGAAGATAGAGGATGAACGGTTCATGATACGGTACTTTCTGCGTGTGGAAAATCATGATGCTCCAAGATCTGCTGCATGTGCCAGATGTGCCTGTCGTTGTGGACGAGCATCACCTCGAAGGCCTGCGCGACCGTCATCTTCAGAAAGTTCACATACGGAGAACTCATCATCGCCTTGCCGAGATCGACGCCGTCGAATTCACGGAGCAACTCGATCAGGCGCGTCTGGCTTCCCCGAAAGTCATCGAGCACTTCTGCCTTCCCGCGCGGCACACCCGGTACTAAGGACTTATACGTTTTCGAACGAATGCGAATCGGCGGCGCAAGCATCTTGATAAAAAGCTGCGCCCGGATCGTCCCCTTCGTGAAAGCGCCCTTCAAGCCGTACCCTCCGATCCGCGCATTCTCCGCGGCCCGCGCGATGATCGGATAATAATCGCCGGGCGAAAGCGCAAGGTGCATGATGTTCTCGCAAATACTCCATCGCTCCGGCTCCGGTCTCCAGCGAAACTGCTCTTCGGTCAGCGGAGCTGCGATCGCTTCAACCTGTCGAATCCGTTCCTCGAACTGCCGGACCAGGGACGCTATTTCATTGGAGATGCTCACTCGATTCGTTTTGATTCAATCCGTTTGCCGACCTTCGATATTCGTACGCGCAAACTACGGCTTTTTCCGATTCTCGCGATGGACGCGAACGGGAATGACTGACAGCACCGATGAGCCGCTCATGGACGGCGCTGCGGTTTCGATGAATCGCCGAGCCTCGCTCAGAGATCCTTTTTCAACTTGTCTTTGAACTGCTTGGTGAACTTGTCCAGCTTCGGCCGGATGACGAACTGGCAATAGGGCTGGTCTGCGTTTTCGTTGAAGTAGTTCTGGTGGTAGTCCTCTGCGGGGTAGAACGCATCGAGTGTTGTGATCTCCGTGACGATCGGGTCGGAGAAGGTTTTCGATGCATCAAGCTCGGCTCTGTACTTCTCGGCAAGCTTCTTCTGCTCATCGTCGTGGGTGAAAATCGCCGAGCGGTATTGCGTGCCGACGTCGTTGCCCTGCCGGTTGAGCGTCGTGGGATCGTGGCTGGAGAAAAACGCTTCGAGTAAGTCGGCGTATGAAATCACTGACGGGTCGAAATGAATCTGCGCGACTTCGGCGTGGCCGGTCGCGCCCGTGCAGACTTCCTTGTACGTTGGGTTCGCAACGTGCCCACCGGCATAACCGGAATTGACTGCGTGGACGCCTTCGAGACGTTCGAAGATTGCTTCCACGCACCAGAAGCATCCCGCTGCGAAGGTGGCCGTGTCGAGTTGTGATGGTGTTTCGGATTTCATTTTCGCGTTCGTGTTTTCCTTGGGCTGTTTGATTTGTGCTTCCTGCTCACACGAGCAAAGAGCGAAGTGAGCAGTGAGCAGGAATGCGCGCGTGAGAGTTGAAGAATGTCGCATGACGGTGTCCTTTCATCGGCGGTTATTCTGCATCATTTTCTTGTGTCATGCAAACGGAACTGAATTTTTCCACCGGCTCGGATGTTCGACCGCATTGCTCCCCTTTCGCGAAAGCGCTACTTTGGCCGCACGCTATGAAGGTCTTCATTCGCTTCCTCTCGCTTCTCCTCGTCGCAACGGTCTCGTACGCACAAAGCATTCGCAACCCGGAGGTTCGCATCGCACGCGAAGCCGCCGATGCGCGTGACGCCGTCCGCCTGCTCTCGCTTTTTGGAAAATCCGTGAATGCCGACGTTGCCGTACTCACCGCGCTCGGCAGCGTGCAAGCGGACACGACGCTGCCCGTTCTTCTCTCCGCTCTCTCTTCGCCGGGGAAGCGCGTCCGCTTAGCCGCTGCCTTTGCGATGGGACAGACGCTTCGCGTTTCAAACCGCGCGAGTGAGTACGAGGAGCGTGTCTTCGCGCGGCTTCATTCGGAAATGGACGGGAGCGTTCTCGCACAGTTCCTCGATGCGCTTGGCCGTTTCGGAAGTGCGCGCATGCTGGACTCGATTGCGAAAAGAACATACACCGATCCCTTCCTGCAGTATGCACAGGCGCTTGCGATCGCTCGCTTCGCCGTGCGCGGTATTCATTCCACCGAAAGCGCAACGCGCGTAACGGCTATCGCACAGGATGGCATGTATCGGGAATCGATACGAGAGAACTTCAACCCTGCGATCTATGCATTGATGCGAATCGGCGACAGCGCGTCGATCGCTCCGGCGACGCCGCTGCTACTCCAGGCGGTCACATCGCCCAACATCCATGAACGGATGCATGCGGTCTCGGCGCTTGGTCGCATCCGGACGGACGCTGCATTTGCCGCGGTTCGGCAAGCGCTCGCCGATCCCGAACCGTTCGTGCGTGTGAATGCAGTGAGAACGTTGTCGCGCTTCACATCGCGCGGTCATGCGTTCATGCAGGTCGTGCTTCCGCTGCTGAAGGAAACGAACTATCACGTCCTGAAAACACTCCTGCAAACCCTGCCGAATCTTGGAAGCCCGCATCCTCGCGTTGCGACGACGCTCATCGGTCTCATCGATACGAGCGCCTCGCATGACATCCGTGAGGAAGCATGGCGGGCGTACGCGCAGCTCTATCCCGATCTCGCACAAGACAAACTTCTCGGTTCCCTCGCGATGAAGAATCCGCTTCCGGCGATGCTGCAAGCGTCCGGTCTTTCAGCCACGAACCTGAAGAAGACGAACGCGCAACTCGTTTCGTGGATCGAACGGAACATGACTCATACATCGAGACCGATTGCAACTGCGGCCGTCGAAGCGTGGAGCGCCTTCCGGCGAATCGCGCGCAAGCACGAAGGCGTCGCGTCGGGTTCTCCCGCTGACAGGGAGTTCGAAAACGGATTGCTGAATGCGCTTCGCGTTCACAGCCACCCGGCTTCACAGAATCCGTCCGCAGTGCAGATCATCGTGGAGACTGCGAAGGATTCGCTCTTTCGGTCCGAGGAATTCGGTCGCGCACTCGACGAAGCGCTGGATCGTTTCTCATCGCGCGACAATGTCGAGACGGTGATCGTGCTCGTTCAGGGGGTTGGGAGTATCGGAGATCAGCGCACAGTCGAGCGCCTCAAGCGTTTGCTCGATGATGAGAATGAAGCCGTGCGGAAGGCCGTTGCCGAGCAACTCACGCTGCGCGGAATCGCATTTGTCCCGCCGATGGCGCCGAAACGAACGACGACGCCATTGAAATCTTTCGGGCGTGCGACGAATCCCGAAGCGGTCATTCGAACGAATCGCGGACGCATCCGCATCACGCTGTTCCCCGACGACGCACCCTATACGGTGCAGGCGTTCATCAACCTTGCGAAGACGGGTTTCTACAACGGTCTGACGTTTCACCGCGTCGTTCCGAACTTCGTCATTCAGGGCGGCGACCCGCTTGGTGACGGTTCGGGCGGCCCGCCGTTTACACTTCGCTCCGAATTCGCTCCGAAGATGTTCGTTCGCGGCGCAGTCGGTATCGCCTCTGCGGGAAAGGACACTGAGGGTTCGCAGTTCTTCATCATGCATTCCACGCATCCGCATTTGGATGGTCGTTACACGCTCTTCGGTCAAGTGACGGAAGGCATGGACGTCGTTGACCGCGTTGAAATCGGCGATGCGATCGAAGAGGTTGTGATAATCGAGTAACTCGCCTTCGCAATGACTGGTTATCGGAGGTTCTCTTCTCAGGAATGCGGAACTCAAAAATCCCAGCGGGCACCGAACTGAATCAACCTCGGCATGGAAGGCAGGATTCCGCGCGAGCGATCGACGATGAACACTTCGTTCGTCGCGTTCTTGAGTGACGAGAAAACCGTGAGTCCGAAAGGCTTGATCAGATAGTTCGCAGTGAGATTCCATACCGTCGAAGCGGGCAGCAATCCCTGGCGACCGTTTGGCGTCGGTTCGATGGTGTTGAGGTCGTCCGCGAATTGATCGGCGATGCGAACGACTTCGACGCGCAGGTCCAATCCAATCGGGTTCGCATACTTCACGCCGAATGTCAACGTGTTCTCCGGCGAATACGGCAAGCGATTCCCCGTGACGCTCACAGCGGGATTGATGACGCTTGCGCGCGCGCCTTCGTACTTCGCTTCCGGAAGGTAGGTGAAGGCAAGGTCGAGTGTCACGCCGTCGTTGAGTTCGTCGGACATCGTCGCGGTCGTACTGCCGAACGGAATCTCATACACCGATTTCAATTCCACGCCGCGATGCATCGTTTGTCCGGCGTTCGTGAGCGTCGTGCCGCTTCCGCCCGCGAGCGACGCCGGGATGATCTGATTCTCGAAGTCCATTTGGAACACCGTAAGATCGACGAACAGCCTGTCGAACCACGAAGACCGCACGCCGACTTCATAGCTCCAGCTTTTTTCCGCGTCGAGATCGATGCTCGAGCCGTCCGAATTCGAGATCACGTCTTCGACGCGCGGCGGTGCGAAGCCGCGATGCACTCCCGCGAAGAGCGTCATGCTCTGCGTCGGATTGTACGAGATGCCGATTCCGGGAATAAGCTCGGTGAGTTTCGCGTCGCCGGTCGCACCGTTGAGATTGTTCGTTCTGGTGTAGTTCACGTTTTCCAAACGCACGCCTCCGGAGAGAATCAGGTTATCGGTGAAGAACACTCGGTCCTGTACGAACACGGAGAAGGCCTTTGTCTTTCGAAGATTGTCCTCGCGAAGAATTCCCTCGCGAGCCGTCGGCCCGTTGCCTTCGATCTGCAGACGTTTCTGCTCTTCGAAGTGGGCGCGCATACCGAAGTCCGTTTCCTGTCGAAGCCCGAAGGACGAATGGTTCATGCGAATGCGCGGATCGATGCCGAACACGGTGTATTCGCGATTCCGTCCGTCGTTGCGCGTCGGGTTGAGCACCGTTCGCACGCCGGGTGCATTGCCGGGATTCGTGGAGTTCGTCCCGCCGTTGTTTCCCTGGCGCCACCAGTCGCGTGTGATGTAATACCCATAGACGTTCGTCGTCAGAAGGAAGAGGCCGTCGTTCAATGCGTGATCATAAACGAGGTGCGAACCGAAACGCTGGAAGTAGAGCCAGTCGTCTTTGAACTGATTCTGGAAGGGATTCTCTTCGTACTCGATGGTCGTGAGACCTGCATAGGTGACGTTGGATGCTTCATCGTAGAGATTCAACTTCAGACTCAGTGACGAAGCTACGCTCGGTTGATACGACACCTTTGCATTGATATCCTGCACCGTGGTCGATGAATTTTCCCGTGCGAGCAATCCCTGCTTTCTGCTGTAGTCCGCGAGCACGCCGATGCCGTTCCATCGGCCGCCATAGTTGAGTTGCCCGTAAAGAAAATCTCTGTTCCCTGACATCACTTTGATCGAGCCAGTCGGTGACGAAGGCGGTTGAGGCGTGATGTAGTTGATGACGCCGCCGATGGTCTGCGGGCCGAAGAGAATCTGGCCGCTGCCTTTGAGGACTTCGATGCGATTGAAGCGATGTACCGGCGGATGGTAGTACGACGCGGGATCGCCATACGGAGCTATGGAGAACGGAACACCGTCTTCGAGGAGAAGCACCTTCGTGCTGCGCGTGGGGAAGAGACCGCGAATGCCGATGTTCGGTCGGATGCCGAAGCCGTCCTCCTCACGGATGAAGATGCCCGGCACTTTGCGGAGAACTTCGTTCGTGCTGATGGGATGCGACTGTGCAAGCACCGCACTCGGGATAATCGTACCGGAACCCGGAATGCGCTGCAAAGCACTCGGTGCGGAACCGATGATCTCCACGTCGGGAAATTGAATCGGCGCGGACGAGAGAATGACTTCTATCTTCGCCGGATCGCCCTCCCGCACGGTGACCGTTCGAAACTCCGGACGATAGCCGAGGCTCGTGATGCGAAGCTCGTAGCTTCCCGAGGAAAGACCGGTGATAAGGAATTGCCCGTCGCCGTTCGTCGCAGCGCCAACGTTCGTCCCGAGGACCAACACGTTGGCTCCGGCAAGCGCGAGACCGTTGCTCTCCGACCGCACGATGCCCGCGATGGAAGAAGACTTATCCTGAGAAAATGCCTGTAAGCTCAGGCTGAAAAACAGAAGGGTGTAAAGAGTGTGTTTCATGTCATTATTTGGATTCGTTCTAAATAAAACCTCGATACAAACCTACCTGCTGTTGAAAAGCACAACAATCCCCATTTATAGGGAGTCTGCGAATTACCCACTCAGGTAGGGCAACCATTCCTTGGTGCCACACTCCGGACGACAATAAGAAAGAGGAGAGAAATTGAAGTTGTAGCGAGCGAGAAAGAACGCCGGCAAGCAATGTCAATGGCGTTCGAACACTGCGGATCGACTCACCGATCGAACGGGATTCGTCTTCGGGAGACAGACAGCACGAGAAATAGGAGCTTGCCCTAAGCCCCTATTTGCGACTGTCCAACTCTTCGTGCAGTTGCTTCGCTCTTTGCGTGAGCGCTATGTGATACTCGATAAACCGCTGAGCGTAGAAAGACAGGTTCTTCCTGGCTTTCAGGAGTTGCACCGCTCTGTTCGTTCGATCATCGCCGAGTTCATGCTCGATTCTTTTCAACTCTGCTTCTTTGGGGTTTATGGAAATGCTGTTCATCGTCGTTCCTTTCGTGCATCGTGTTCATCCCGGTTGGGAGTGTTCATGCATCCGTCATGATAGTGGAAACAATGTACAGAGGATTTCCTGCGCGGCCAAGTTTTTCGTCTGATTTCGATAGGAGAAACGCAGCGACGGATTCACAGGGATTGGAGGAACATCCTCGTGAGTGTTCTTTATTCGATTTTATCGTACTCGTCGTCTGTTCCGATGAAGCGGATCGGTTGGCTTTGAGGAAATGAATGGATTGGTTTAGCTTTCATAAGTGAAGAACAGGAAAATAACGACGGTAAGCATACAGTGGTCTGTCTCTTCTTGCTCTATCGAGAAACGTGATGAGAGGCTCGCGCAAGTATGTTACCGCAGGCGTGCCAGTCGAGACTTTGAAACTGTTTGAGCGCATTGACGATCAATTGAATGACGAAGAAGCTGAGTATCCATGATCTACCTCGACCATAACGCCACGACGCCGATAGCGCCGGAAGTGTTAGAAGCGATGATGCCGTACTTCACGACGGAGTGGGGGAATCCTTCGAGCAGTTACCGGTTCGGGTCGAAGTTGAAGAAGGCGATCGAGACTGCACGAGAGCAGGTTGCTGATTTGATCGGTGCGCATCCGATGGAGATCATATTTACTTCGTGCGCGACGGAGAGTAACAACGCTGCGATTCACTCCGCCCTCAAGCTCTATCCCGAGAGAAAGCACATCGTGACCTCAGCGGTTGAACACTCGTCTGTCCTGAACTATTGCAAACAGCTTGAGAGCGAGAACTATCGTGTAACGTATCTACCCGTTGATAGAGAAGGCTTGCTCAGCATTTCCGATTTGGAAAGCGCAATCACTGACGATACCGCCGTTGTTTCCCTGATGTGGGCGAACAATGAAACCGGTGTTCTTTTCCCTGTGAAGGAAATTGGAGACGTATGCAAGGCACATGGCGTGCTCTTCCATTGCGATGCAGTGCAAGCAGCAGGGAAGGTTCCGGTGGATACCAACCGAGTACAAGCTGACTACCTTTCACTCACCGGTCACAAGATTCATGCGCCGAAAGGGATTGGAGTGTTGTATGCGCGAAGGAAGGTTCCGTTCATGCCTTTGGTTATTGGAGGACACCAGGAAAAGAACATGCGCGGAGGGACGGAGAACGTACCGTTGATTGCGGGGCTCGGAAAAGCGGCTGAACTTGTGCGAAAGAGATTAGCTGATTACGAGAAGAATGTAAGACCTCTTCGGGATGCACTGGAAGATGGGATCTTAAACTCCATCCCAAACACAGAACTGAACGGCCATAAATCGCAACGGCTTGCCAACACGAGCAACATTACGTTTCACGGGATTGACTCTGAAGCGCTTCTGCTTCTTCTCGATAAGGAGGGGATTTGTGCTTCCTCAGGTTCGGCATGTCTGGCGGACTCTGAAGAGCCTTCGCATGTGATTCATGCAATGAAGCCTGAGAAGAATGCCTCACGGGAGATGATCCGCTTTTCTTTGGACATCATGAACGGCCTTGAGCAAGTTCTCACCACCGTTGATGCTACGGTGCACCTATCAGGGATACTCCGCGATTGAGGCGAACATGAAACTCCCGGAAGATTCAATCATTCTCGAAGAGAAATTGACACGATACCTGCTCGTGCCTCAGGCCCGAAGTGATAAATCTGCCTTCCTTTCTCGCGCCGGCTATCGCATCGATAACTTTGAGGTTTTGCTCGATGATCTGCGCTCACAAATCTTACCTCTCGAAGCAACTGAAATTGAAGCAGGAAAATTTGGCGTCTATTACGAGGTTCGAGGGACGCTCACAGGACCGAATGGTATTTCCATTCCCGTGCGGACGATTTGGATGAAAGAGCATTTGTCAAACATCACAAAGTTTATTACTCTGCTACCGGATAGACGAAGAAAGTTATGAAACTCGAACTTTATCATGATGCTGTTTTGACACGCGATATCCCTGAACATGGACTGAAACGCTTCGATATTGTCAGGATCGTGGATGAGCACGTTGCCCCTGACGGGACGTTGGGTTATTCCATTGAAGTGTTCAATGCCGTTGGAGAAACCATAGCCGTGACGGCAGTGACGGCTCCCGCACTCGAGCCTTTGCGTGAAGATGAGATTCTTTGTGCAAGGGTGCTTGCAGGTTAATCGTCTTCGTTTTGAACCGCACGTTTCAAGGAAGTTGACCCGGAAGCAGTTCTTCTTCTGCGTGACAATGTGAGGGAGTTTGTGCTTCCTCAGGTTCGGCATGTCTGGCGGACTCTGACGAGCCTTCGCATGTGATTCGAGCGATGAAGGGTGCTGAGGCTTCCCGACAGATGGTGAGGTTTTCCCTCGACGAAATAAGTTCAGAATCTGAAGTTCCATACACCGTTGCATCGGTGCGGACTGCCGTACAGATGCTCCAGAACTGAGGACTTCCCTATGGAAACAGTTGGTTGAAAGACCGCACAAAGAAGTGTAGATTGATTTCGATGATACTCAACCCGCATGACGAAATAATGGACAAGCAACTTTCCACAGAATCGCCAAAAGACTGGATGGACGTATGAAACGACTGAACTACCGAATCCTGCTCCGGAACGAACCTGAAGGCGGATATACCGTCTCGGTGCCATCCCTACCCGGTTGTATCACGTATGGCAATACGCTCCATGAATCCATCGCTATGGCAAGGGAGGCGAACGGTCTTTACCTTGAAAGTTTGAAGGAGCATGGCGAGGAGATCCCAACCGAAGAGCGGACGTTCGAATATACGCTGACCGTGGAAGCGCATGTCAGAGGTTCCGGTTCTGAATCCGATAGCTGCTATCAAGATTAACAAATAAAGCCAAAGATGGTAAGCTCTTTATTGCAAATTAAAACCAAATTGAAGCGGGACCCTATTGTGTGATTAGGAGCCAATCAACGGTACGAACTTAAGCAAATAACAGGTGTTCGGATTGGGGAAAATCCTTGATAATAAATCCTGCCACCTTTTGGTCATAGCTGCCCATTCGGCTTCCAGATTACTATTTTCCGCTCGGATAGATAGTATAATGGCTCCTGCAAATGCTAACCGCAGAAGCACACGTGCGAAATATTTTTTTTCTGGATCTGATGCTAAGCCGCGAAGATCAACTAAAAATTCTTCCAAAGTAGTCTTACTTTCAAGCACTGATCTATAGTTCTCGAAGAGAATCGAGAAAGTCTGATGCTGAGCTAGGTTATAAATCTCTTGAAAACCGGAGAAAGGTCTGTAGTTGATCTTATTGCGCTCAATAGACTCATCTGATGGGTCGGTAGTGTACGCGTTTCTAGCAATGAGTTCATAGGAATCGTGTGGGATCGCGTAGCGGTCATAGATTTCGTAATATCGCCTCCACGGAGTTAAGTGATGTGGATTTTTACCTAGGCCACTCGTTGTGATACCAAAGATGTGGTTTCGTAAATCAACAGGAACAACTTGGACTGTTATTTCATTATCGAGTTTCAGTCTTGTTATAGTTCGACCTTGAAGGCAAAGAAGACTGTGCACTGAAAAGTAGCTGGCATAATAGTTTGTTACACGCGACCATGTTTCGAGGCCCTTTTCGGCCAGAAGGTAGTGCGCCACAGTATTACACAAGGCCCGTTGGAGGAATTCTAACGCCTGATTCAATAAGCGGACAGTGATTTGTGCGTCCTCAATGTAGAGATTGTTACGAACACTAGCAGAGCCGTAACCATTGCTTAATAACCAAGGGCTAAGATAGTCAGAAACGGATTCTCGATGTGCCTCGAAAGGAGATGTGGCGAACGCTGACTTCTGATCATCCGCGAGCCAGGAGTGCCCTTGCATGCTTTCAGCTGTTACGGACGGCGTATTGATTACATTAGGCATATCAGTCACCAAAAACCAGCGAAATTACTCGCCGCGTCAATTCTGCTATTCCGCTTTCTCCTACGTATGTGAATCCCTTTTTCTTCTCCTCAGCAGTGCTAAAGGGAAATGTTGTCAGTTTAGAGATGTAGGGTGCAAAGTCCTCACTTCCGATTATTAGCTTCGTATTATCGCTTATTAAAACATTTTTAATTCTTAGATCGGCAATTATACGATCAAGAAGACTCAGTAGAGCGGAGACCCCTACGTATTTACAAAGAAAGAATGCTTTATTGTCCCACTGAACAGAGTAGGCTTTCTGAACCGTTATGAAATACTGAAGCAGCAACTCTTCTTGCATGCGTGCCTCGAAGAAATCTGGATCGTTACTGGCGAAAAGACGGCCCTTTTTGAATAACTTCTTGATTGCTGAAATAAATGATGACTGGCTTATGATTCTTCCACCAACGCCGACCATGGCAATGCGGTCTCTCCATGGAGATTCAGTTTTTTCATTTAGAAAAACTACGAGTTCCTGACATCTTTTATCTTCGAATTGTACAGACTCCTTATCCCGGAGCATGGGTATGAGGTCATAAACCAGTGAGGGGTTAATCTTTCGCTGATTTCCATTGATCGATCGGAAGATGAAGGCTTTTCCAGAATCGTCTAGATCAATAAATGCTGTCACGACAATGTCAAGATCAAAATCACCTGAATATTGATTGCCGAATCCCCATAAGCGATGCTGTCCATCAATAACGAACGCTTCGCCGGCAGGACGATTGCAGATGAGTATGTTTCCATCTTTGAAGTGGCTTTGGGCGCTTAGACTCACAATGATGGCATTAGGAAGGAGTGGAGGATTTGATCCGGTCGAGGTCAGAAACTTGCCGATGTCTTTTAGCCTGTCTGGTCGGAGGCCTCGCTGTATTCCTGTCTTGTTATACTGCGTTCGCTCTGACGTGTAAGCGATCTCAAGTAACTTTTTGGCAGAAAGCTTAAACAAATAAAAGGTTGTCTGGCCTTGTGTGACCTGTAGCGCTGGTATAGGATCCAAATATTCAATTGATTCCATATCATCCTGAAAAATTAAGTACCCATCTCTTTCCAAAATTGCCTAGCAGCACCAGTCAACAACTTCCCTTGATGCCGCAGGGCAGCCTCTGCCTTCTTGAGTTTTGTCTGCACATGACCTCCAAGTATTTGTCTTTGCTCTGAGTCGTTCAAAGTGTGTGGCGAGAAATGAACACCGCACTCGGCAAGCTCGGCAAAGTTTGTTTCGTTTTGTCCTGTTGTGAGAAACTTGTCTGCATCCTGTGAGGCGAGCCAAACGGGGAAACCCCATGAACGACCTTGCCTGGCAAGCGAACTGAGTAATCCAGCCTTGTTCTCCTTTGGCAGAAGCAGATGAGCTTCATCAACAAAGAGCACCATCTTCAACGGTTGTATTCCATCCTTTACGGCAAGATTCTGATTCACTCGTTTGATCAGAAAATTGAGAATCAGAGCCACTGCCATTGCTTTCGTCTCACTGTCTGTTCCCAACCCTTTGAAGTCCACAACGATGGAACTTGTCAACCAGTCCTCCGGACTCATGGCATGTTGCGCATCCGAAAAGAGATTGAAACGCACAATCTTTTGAATGATCGCAAGGTCAACTCCGTTGGCTCCCCGTTCTTCCAGCATATCCCGCAACGATTGGAAATCAGGAACGGCCAATTGCTGATAGGCGTCGCAAATACTTCGTTCCTGCTTTGCACCCAACTGTGGTGCAAAACAGCGGATGATGTTTGCAATCTCATACGCGATTTGTGCTGTTGCGGTCTCTGATGTGCCAACCATAAGAGGATTGATTGGAAGCGATTCATCAATCAAGCGGATATGACGTGCAACGGTTGCTTCCAGGAACTTCGTTCTGTTCTGTCTTTGTCTGTCGTTTGTCGGATCGTCTTCCAGTTCTCCTTTCAAATCAAAGAACACAAAGCGAACACCATGGTTGGCAAGTTGAGCAAGCAGATCAAGCGCAAGCTGGCTCTTTCCGGAACCGGGCTCACCAGAGATAACGAGAAGTCCATTCTTTGTACCCGGGCCATTGAGACTCCACTCCGGCCCATCAATCAAAACCTTCAGCTTTACTTCTTCCTCGACGACAGGCATCGGAGCAGCCGTTCGCTGAACTTGTGCAGGTGCGAAGCCCGCTTCCGAGATTTTCAAAAGCAACGAAACGAAGGAGGGTTGATCGTTGCCTGATTCTTCCCACAATCGCTTCAACTGCAAGCACCCGTACTCGAAGTGCCTACGAAATTCTCTTCGATAGCCGCTCTCGTCAAGCGTACGCCCACTGCGATGGTTTAGTGCTGCGCGAATAAGGTCACGCAAATCATCGCCAACAACCTGTTCGTCATTGAGAGTAACACCCTTACTGTCAGCGGGGCTGTAGTCCTGTGGGATACTTTCGCCGAGTGCGAGAAATAATGCTGCTCTTCCAAGAATCGCCTGATTGCGAGCACCCACTTTTGGATGAACGCTTTCGATAAACTCATGCGCGGCTTCGCTTGTATCGAATTTCATACTTTTTACTTGGTTTCGGCTTTAGCGTGCTTGAAGAACTCACGGGTCTTTGAGAAGTATTCTTCATACTCCAAACGATTCTCGTTTAGCATCTTAATTGCATCCCTTGCGCCCTTCCGAAAATTTGCACGTGATTGCCAATCCAACGTACTGTGGAAAACATCTTCACGCATTATCTGCTCGATCATCACAGCATCATCATGAGTACAGTTTGTATCCTCTATTATCATTTCCTGATATCGGTTCATGATTTCTCCTTCAATTTATACGACGTGACCAAAATAATTCGGTGTGATTTTTACTTCATAATCATCACGGTCTTCCCTCCCTAAAGGGTGAAGTGTATAAGCTCGAGCGAGTTGTTCCTGTACTTTTTCAAATAGTGGTCCTTCCGGATCAATTTCTGAATTCGTTGCGAGAATGATGGATTGGTGGCCTGTAAGATAGAGACGATCTAAGACATTTGCTCGAACTTCCTTATCCAGTCTTGCAAGTGGAGTGTCAACAACAAGCGGCGGGACAAGTTTTGCCAGTCGTCTAAGCGCTTCGTAAAACGCTAACATTCGAACCTGTCGTTGTCCTGCGGCTGTATTTGTTTCTTCCCACAAAACACGCTGGCCATCCTTCTTAATGAGATAGCATTGCCAATGTGAATCAAATTCCATTCCGGTGAATTCACGCCTTCGTTCAACAATATCCACCCATAGCTCTCCAACCTGCTCAGAGATTTGTTTGCGTAACTGGATTGCTGCGCGACTTCGAATCTCTCCTGCAGCTTCCCTGTACTTGGCTGCCAATGCGGCGAGAGTCTCTCCTTTCTCGGCTTTGTCAACTTCTTTTTTCAATTTGGATTCCTGCTTTCTCAAATCTTCTAACTCAATGTCCATCCGAATAATTTCTGCCTTAACATCTTTTTGCCTGCTTAGAATCTGTTCTCTTTTTGCGGTAAGTTCACCACGCTTTTCATGAAGCTCTGACCCACGTTTGAAGGCAGCAGTATTTTGCTGTCCCAGTTTGAGCTTCTGATCCAGCTCTCTGATTTCAGCATTCAAACGTTCTATCGTGAGACACATTGAGGCTAGATCATGTACGGAGGACTGCGTTGCTGATAGTTTCGCGCGTATTTGTGCGCTCACATCATTTCTATCTACGACGAAAACCCGATCAGGCATCCCATCTGGTGGTGGGTGAAACAACTTGTGTAACGCATCCTCAAGTCGCTTCAAATAATATGCTTCAACACTTTCCTCAAGCATAAACTCTTCTGGAGCATTACTGAATACATCCTCTTTTACTTGAGGGATCATCGGTTCGACTGTTGCCTTTGCTCCTTCCCATTCTCGTCTTCGCTCCTCTCCTAAGAGGTAATCGTGGAGCTCGCGACGATAATCCCCTAACAACGAAACAGGTAATGCGCTTTCCCATGCTTCTCGCAGTTTGGTTTCCAATTCACTCTTCTTAACTGCAATATCGTTTCTTCGTTCTTGGGCTCTCTCCAATTCGACTGGATCAACGGCCCCTAGCGTTTTGAGATCGTCCTCGACTTCCAGTAACTCGGATTCAACCTCATGAAGATATAGCAGCAAAGATTCTAATTCGCGACGTCGTGTCGTTAGATGACCTTCCGTGCGTAAAATATCCGAGTTAAGATCAACTAGTTTTGTCGAGGGGTCCTTTTCGCCACTACCTCTGTAATTGCGGGGAATCTTTGAGCTAATCAATTGGCGAAGATCATGTTCTAGTTCGCTATACGTCCAAAGCCCGAGAATCCTCGAAACACCTTCAACGATATCTTGCTGACCAAGATTGATACTTTGACTTCTTTCGGCGTCGAAGAAGAAAAACCGGGCAAGATGCCGAGGAAGAAACGCATCACGAACTTTATTAAGAACATGATCATCTGTGATATTATTTGAAGTATCGCTTCGATGAGCAATGGATTCCCAGACCGGTGCTGAATTATGTTTTTTAAATCTTATATTTCGCATAATATCGACAGTCTTCTTTCCGCCGCTTTTCTCGTCTAATTGTGATACCCTAACCCATAGACGAACAATATCGTTTCCTTCGGCTCTTGCTCTCCTGTTAAGCGATTTATCAAATTGGAATTTGGTTGCATCCGACCCGGTCTCAACTCGTTTCAAATCACCAACACCTGACTCTCCGACGATTCCAAGGTATAATGCACGAAGGATATGTGTCTTGCCGGAACCGTTTTTTCCTCCTATTAAAATGCCACAGCGACCATTAAGACTGCTAAAATTCAGTTCATGTTCCCCATAGAAGGGCCCGAAGTTTTCTATCGTCAGAGAATCAAGGTAAACCTCCGCCATACCTTACGAATCCTCTTTCCCAGTTTGTCCTGCTAAATCATCATTGAGAATCTTTAGCAAATCATCAGGCAATCCCATGGCCCGGTGGCTTTCGCTGTACTCCTCAACCTTCGCAAGCATTCTGCGAAGACTTTCTGGATTGATCCCCTTTTCTTTTGCCACTTCCTCTTCCAATTGTCGCAATTGGTTGAGCTCCTTCAAGTCGGCGTTCATCATGACACCTCGTTGTTTGTTGACGATTCGCGCGACACCTCGTCCGTCATCGGGCTTGCGCGCCGCTTTCCACATTTTCTGAATCAGAAGTAGTTCCTCCGGTGTGATCAACGAAAGCCCGGTCCGCTCCTGCAGGGCGAGAAGTTTTGTAAGGAGTTCTCGTCGTGCTTCAATCTCCAAAGGTCCTGGTCCTTTATCGCCGTTCATTCGTCTGTCATCCCGTTTCCCGTTTGCAGGATCGCGGTAATACAGAAGCGTCTCCCGGAAGTCGATCAATTCCTCCATGCGCTCATCGCCGGATGCGAGCAGTCCCTCACTGGCACGATCCCGCTCCACAACGGTGCACGTCCAGCAACCGAAACGTGAGTTGCCGCAACTCGGCGTGCTGGTATCGATTTGGATTGGGCACTCTCCGAGCGATGCATTCGCATAGAGGCGGTATAGTTCTTTGTTATCGCCTCCCCACGGGTTCTTGTGCTGGAGAAGATACGCCCAGACTTCTTCGGTCGTAAGAAACTCGATCGGATTGGAAACCCAGACGCGAGGCAGGTCGGGATGTCTGTGCAGACCGTTTCGCGGTGTGCGTCCCGCCATGGTCTGCGCCCGTGAAGCGCTTTCACTTCGCCGCGCGCCGAGGTGCAGGATCGCTTCGCTCCAATGCCCCATGCGTTGATTCACGAAATTATTCACCGGATCGATCTTCATACGCTGCGTGCACCAACGGAAAACTCGGTTCGGCGGCGGGTATCCTCTTCCGATGATGTTCACCCAGAACGACTGCTCCGGCGGCGGCTTGAGCAAATGGGTTTGTATCCCCAATGCATTCTTGTCGGAGAAGCGCTGCATGCGTTCGAGCGTCCCTTCCACTTTTTCCGAGACTGCCGGAATCTCGACTCGAGTATCCGTGCAGAGGACCGAGATGGATTTCGTACGCATCTCCGGCTCAATGCTGAGAGTAACGTCGAAGATGAGCGACGCCACCATCGTGCTGTCCTTCCCGCCGCTGAAGCCGACGAGCCAGGGACGTTCATCGGCAAGGTAGAGTTCGCGCAACGCCTCCTTGATCTGATCGAATGGCGACGCGACTTCGTTCTGTACGAGCAATGCCGGGCGTGCTTCTGATCTCACGGAATGATCCTCACAGATTGAATCGTGTTAAAGACGTGTGTGCAATCCATGAATGCGTTCTCTCCTTGTATGTCGTGCTCATTCCGTCGCAGCATCCTTGTGTCGGCAGGAAACTAAGCGCAGTGGAGCGTAAATGCAAGCGAGTGAAGAAAGGCGGGTGCCTCTATGTGTTTCTTCTACACGAAGGCATGATAACAAACTCCGCCGCTTGGTAATCGAATCACAACGAAGGGTCGTCCCAGCTCTTTCCGTAGTCGAGAATCGGGTAGTCTTTCCAGACGCGTGAAGCTTCTGCTTTCCCAACCTCGTTCAAATAATCGAGTGCACTTGAGTCCGGCCAGTCATTCCACTTCCTGACATATCCATGATGCACAGGATTATGATTGATGTAATTCATTGTCGCCCAGAAGTGACGATCGTTGCGAATGAAACGCTCCGTCGCTCCGCACCAAACCTGTCTTCCTCTCGAGCTTTCTTCGCCGTTCCATCGAAAGGAGAGTCGTCCATGAATACGGCCTAACTCAGTGATTAGATCTAGTAGAGAAGTCGTTTCCACAAGGGCATGGTAATGATTCGGTAAAACGCACCATGCGTGAATCCGTGCGCCTGTGTCAGTGAGATGCGTAGTCAAAGTGAGGCAGAATGACTCTAATCTGCTCCGGCTGAATCCGATGTGCGGTTTGTGGAGATAACAGGCGGCTGTAATGTGGTAAAAAGTCCTGTCCACGGTATAGTGGGGAGTACGATGCCAAGGGAGTCCGTTTTGTTTCCTCCAGTCAAGAAGCTCCCGTCGCTGTGATGGAGTCAGCTTTCGCCAGATGTACGGGGTCGTGGACATTCCTTAATCGCAAAATAAAAAGATGTTGATAACAGCCTGAAGGCTGGACAACGTACTCGTACACGTATGTTGCACACGCTTCAGCGTGCTATTCACAGCCTGAAGGCTGGACAACGTACTCGTATGTTTCTACGTGAAGATGATCTGCGCGCCTGCGGACATTTCGTAGAACCGACCGACGGAGATGATGTCATCGACCTGCGGGCAGAAGTCTTCCTTCGTCAGGTGGAACATATCGACAGAGGCTTTGCAGGCATAGATCTCGCCCCCTGCGTCGCTGATCATTTCGATGAACTCGCGGACGGGCGGGATGTCGAGCTTTTCCATTTCCTTCTTCATCATACCCGTCGCGAAGGCGGACATGCCCGGCAAAGCTCCGAGCAGCGTTGGCATCGGGAAGCCTTTCGCGTCCGGAACGCGCATCGCGGGATTACCGACTGTGGCAACGCGAAGATTATCCATGTACTTATCCATGATGGCGTACATGCCGAAGAACGTGAAGAACAGCGTCGCTTCGATACCCTCCATGCGCGCACCGTTCGCCATGATGAGTCCGGGATAGACTCCTTCGAGCGAGCCGTGCGAAACGATGATGGAGACTTTTTCGATCGGTTGAATCGTGTCGTTCATGGCGAGCCTCAGATGCAACCTTTGGGTTTCGGCAAGCCGGCGATTTTCGCGGCCTTCTTCGCGGGGCCTTTCGGGAAAAGCTCGTAAAGCTCTTTCGTCGGGACACCGCTCTCCTTCGTGAGTTTGCGGATGGACGGCGCGTCGCCTTTCTCAATGAATTCCTTCCGCATGAAATTGATGACTAACCAATGACGCTCGGTTAAGCCGTAAATGCCTTCCTGCTCCGCAAGAAAGCGCGCAACGTCTTCATTCCAGTCGTTGACGTTCGCGAGATGCCCATCGGCATCGTAGGCGAGTTCGGGTAATGCTATATCGGTTCCCATGTGTGAGACTCCTTAGTTCAGGGTTTGATGGTTGTGTGAATGAGGTGATGGAATTTCGGTCGGTACGAGATTTTTCAGGAAGCGGATGGCAAGCGCAAGTCCGCGTCGCGTTTCGGGTGCGTTCATTTCGCGAAGCAACGACAGAAACGAGACTTCGCCGGGTGGAGACATGTCGATGTTCTTGTACACGTTCACGGCGTTGTTCATCGCTTGCAGCATGTCCGGCTGCGTGAGGTTCTTCACGGTGTTGAGAATCGTCACGACGTTGTCCGCGAGATTCCGCACGTCGTCCGTCGTGAACGACGTGACGACATTATCGGCGGCGCGTGAAAGCTCTCGTACAAAGGCGAAGTAGCCTTTCGAATCGATCTCGTGGAGTCGGTTCAGCGCGTCGCGGAAAAGCTCGCGCGAAACCGGGCCGAAGTCCTGCACGAAGTCCTTCGCGTTCTCCAATTGCTCGAACGTCTTCGTCATGTTGTTCACGTTGCGCAAGAGCTTCTTCAGCAGGTGCAGCACGTCGCCGGTGTTGAGATGGTCGTGGACTTCTTCCAGTTCGAGAACGGCCGAGTCGAAGAGATCCTTTCCCACGCGCGTGAGGTCGTCCTTGAGGTCTTCCATTTCGCGCCTGTGCCTTCGCTGAATTTCAATCTCTTCGAGAATGACGTCCAGCTTCCGGTTGATCTCGTCGATGCGTTCCGGTGTGATCGTTTCGTTCATGTTACGCTCTCTTCCCGGCCATCGTCATGTTGGATTCGACGGGAAGTTCCAGTCCTTTGAGGAGGAAGTTCCAGTACATCCATCGAAACATGATCTTGCCGTAGTGATTCATCTTCGTTTCTTCCAGCAGGGAAAACGGCCCGACGCCCGGCAGGGGGAATTTCCCCGGCAGCGGTTCGGTGTCGTAGTTGAAATCGATGAGGATGCCTTTCCCGAACCCCGATTCGATGAAGCAATTCGCATGGCCGTCGAAGCGTTCGACAGGCTTGCGCCCTTCGACGACGCTGAGGAAATTTTCAAAGAGAATCTCCGACTGGAAGTGCGCCACCGAACCTGCTTTCGAGCTTGGCAGATTCGTTGCGTCTCCGATGACGAAGATATTGTCGAAGCCTTCAGCCATGAGGGTTTCCTTATCGGTGGGGACGAAGTTGAGTTCGTCGCCCATGCCGCTGCGCTCGATCATATCGTCGCCTTTGTTCGTGGGGATCGTGACAAGCACGTCGAACGGAATTTCCGTTTCATCCCATGAGACGACGGTTTTGTTTTCAACATCGACGCGAGCGATAGCGAACTCGCTCGTGAGCCGGATGTTTTTCTTTTCGAGAAAGTCTCCGAGAATCGAGGACGCGCGCGGTTTCGTGAAGGCGCCCGGCAGCGGCGTGACAAAATGAATATCGACCTTGTCTCTCATGCCGCGTTCGGTGAAATACCAGTCCGCGAGAAAGGCAAACTCCAGCGGAGCGACGGGACACTTGATCGGCATTTCCGTGATGTTGATGACGAGGCGGCCGCCTTCCCAATGCTTGAAAAACTCAGCCAGCGCACATGCGCCCTCGATCGTATAAAAGTCGAAGACGCTCTTGTGCCAGAGTCCGTCCCGCATCCCTTCCGTTTCATCGGGATGGATCTGTGCGCCCGTTGCGATGATGAGATAATCGTACGGGAGCGTCGCGCCTCCCTCGAGGATGACGCGATTACTCTCCGGTTCGATTCTTTCGATCTTCGATCTCACGACGTTCGTGCCAACGGGGAAGAAGTCCCGCTTCGGTTTGATGACATCGCGCCGGCTGTAAATCCCAAATGGGATGAAGAGAAAGCCGGGTTGGTAATAGTGTGTCTCGTACTGATCCACGATGGTGATTTGCCACTCGCTTTTGTCGAGCGTTCCGTGGAGTTTGTTGAGCATGATGGTGCCTGCTGTTCCGGCACCGAGTATGACAAGCTTTTTCATAGTGAACT
Organism: uncultured Chromatiales bacterium; assembly: GCA_964448285.1. Classification (GTDB taxonomy): domain Bacteria; phylum Bacteroidota; class Ignavibacteria; order SZUA-365; family SZUA-365; genus CAYUWG01. The sequence continues at coordinate 44,454 of CAYUWG010000002.1, read as the reverse complement.
TCGATTGTGTCTCTGATGGATGAAGCTCAGGGAAGCAATTCCGTGAGTTTTGTTTTGATCGAATGGCAATCCGCATAGTCGTTATAGACCTCGCACTCGCGGCATTCGATTCTTGCGCAGACATTCGAATGGTGCTTATGCGACCAGCAGGGAATCGTCGCGCCACGATAGGCGGGGCACGCATGCCTGTCTGCTTCGGGACAATGAATGATCGCCCAGCATGGTGCAAGCGAGAGAATGCGCTTGATCGCTTCGATGCTCATCCTCTCCTCCGTGAGTGCGCGCCGAATGCATTGCATCCGTTCGATGTCCTTCAGCGAGTAGAGCCTTCTCCCGCTCTCCTTCTTGTGCGGGATGATCAGCTCTTCGCGCTCGTACATCCGGAGCGTGTGGACGGAAATTCCAAGCATCTGTGCTGCGCTGCTTATCGGGTAAAGGGGAGTATCGTGATGCGGATTCATGCGTGCGCCATTTCCGAAGTTCATATTGGCGAATGTCAACTTTCCTCGGAATGACGAATGTCAATTCAAGAGATGATCGTTCGCAGATTCCGGCCTCATGAGCCGGTTATCACACGAATAGGGTATCCTTGTTTTGCTTTCCGGAAGAGCTTCTGAGATGTCTGTTGAGGCTGTCCCAAGTGTCACTCCAACATCATCCTGAGCGCAGTCGAAGGATGAATGCGCCGGCATGTCACGGTTCGACTACGCTCACCGTGACGAGGCATTGCCGTTTAAGACAGCCTCTAATGCTACGTTGTGTATTTAGCGAATGAGAACGAAGGTCTTTCGATAAACGGATTTGCCGACAGTGGCTTGCACGATGTACGTCCCCGGCGCGAATGACTTATCGAGATTCACCGTTTGCACAACCCGGCCGTTGGTGACGACGGTTGTCTGATATTGCTTGAGAAGTCTCCCGAAGATATCGAAGAGTGCGAGCGAACCCGTTTCACTTCCCGAGCTTCGATATGAAACAGTGAGTACGCCGCTCGAAGGTTGAGGATAAAGGGTAAGCGCGATATCCGACTGATCCAGCGTTTCGATGGAAGCGACCGTGTTGTTATTCGCTTCGAATGTCGGATCCTGAATTCGGAAAGGTCCCGTTCCATTGGGGACGCGAGCATAACCCATGTCCGTCACCTGAGGCCCGAATGAAATGCTATCCATCAGTTCACCTTCGGGCGTCAACAGCATCAGCATTTCACCATCGGCGGAAAGTTTGAAATTCGCATGAAGAGGTCCCTGCTTTCCATCTTCGTCGGCCCAGACGATGAGATAGCCGTCCGCGGGAATGATACTCCCTGCGGGTAACTTCCACTTATCGAGCAATGCCGGATTGTCCGTGAGAGAATATCCGCCGAGGTCGATGGGTGACCCAGTCCGGTTGTATAGTTCAATCCAATCGTCGAACTGATCCGCTTCATCGCTTGCAGTTTTGCTGTTCGAGGCCATCACTTCATTGATCACGACCGAGGCTTCGGCAGTGTTAAGATTCACTCTGTAGATGAAGACGTCGTGTTCAGCGCCGGCGGGGAAATAGCTCACCGACTTCGCAGCGTTATTCGCGGCTGCTTCGATATAAAAGCGCACCCAGGTTCCGGCATTCTTTCCGGGAATGCGTGCGCCGTACACGCCGTCGTTCGCAGCGTAATCGTCATGCCGCCCATCATCAAGCATCTGGATGGCTGTGAAATTCCCGACAAGGCCTTCAGAGAAATACAGGTTGACTTGCGAAATCCCAACGGTCGATGTCACGCGCGCACGAACGATGACTTCCTCATTCTCTGCCGGCGGTTTCCATTCCACACCGCCAGGATTCGAATAGGATGCCGTCTGAATAATTGGCGGCGTTTGGGATACTTCAACGTTTCCCGACAGCACATTCCGCCGGTTCGCTATGAGTGTCTTCAGCGATTCGATGCCGGTGACGAATTGATTGTACGAATAGATCTTCTTTGGATCGCGCTGCACGATGGTGTCGATCTGCGCTTTGTAGGAATCCATTATGCGATTGCACGATGCGGGATCGAGCAACTCGCTGATCACCGTCCGCATGTGCGCGAGGTATCGCTGCCGCCATTGCGGGACTGCAAGAATTTTGTTCAGCAGCGGGTAGTTGGCTTTCGTTTCATTGTAGAAAGGACTCCAGTTCACATTCCGTGATTCCATGACGGTGTTCCCGTCGAATTCCAACGGCGTCATGCGTCCCGTTTCCGGTTCGTAGTAAACGAAGTAATCCATTTTCCCTTTGAAGACATAGCCGTCATCGTCCGTGAAGGCGATTTCGCATGCAAGAAACCACAACGTCCTATCGATGTCGAGATAGGCCGGAAGAACCGTGGGCAGCTCGGCAATCGAAGTGTTGTTCAACGCGTTACACGTCGCAACGAGAATATCCCACGGTTTGTCCTGATTGCTGCTCTTCAAAGTATAGTACGTCTGGTACTTCGTCGTATCGGAACCGAGGTAATTCATCGCGGCTGTCCCATCTCCCCAGCCGCCCGGGAAACCGGTTGAACCCTTAGGACGGTCTGCCCGCCAATTGGATCCATCGTTACTCAAAAACCATTCGCTCAGATACGTTCGGTTGATCTGTTGCACGTTCGGATAGAGTCCCCAATCCTGGCCGTTAATTGAAAGCCGGATGTAGTTCGCTTTCGCAGCCGGAATGTGATTGCGAATCTGGTGAAGGTAAAAGACCTCGCGGATGAACGTGTGATCGAACGCGCTGTTGTTGAAGTTCAACGTCGAATACCCCATGAGGTCCTGATTCGCTTTGGCATAATCCATCGTGATGTTGAACGACTTCTTATCCGAGTTCTGAAACTGTGTGTAGGACGTCTGGCCTTTGAACCGCACTCCAACGCTGTCATATGTTTTCCCGTCAACGATCATCGTTGCGGGGAGATCCGTTCCGGATGCATAGTTATTCTTCAGCGTCTGCCAGTAGTTGGGTTGTGAGAACTGCAGCTCGACCGTACGAAGGATCGCCGAATCATACAAACCGGTCGAAGGTTTCCCTCCAATGGTGAGTCTTCGACCGTCCTCCGTAATCGACATCTCCATTGGTAGTCTTTGGGCCGGTACCATCAGCGGAAGGGTAATAAGGAAAGCAAGGATGAGGTTCGCGCGATTCATGGCAGGTCTTTCTTCTGTTTTCGTTCTTTGGGAGACAGGTGAGTTGGCTGAGAAGTTACAAATGCAGGAGATGCGATGTCTTTCATTTACCGTCCTTCTGAGTAATCGAAACGCATGCGGTTTAACAAACTTCCCTTCGACAAACATTGCGCTGTCCCTGATCTTAGAATTCGTTCTTTATCAATTTCAATCCGCGTTCGAATTCCATCATAATCTGCGGAGAAAATCAGAAACTCCCACTCTCGATGGATCGACTACGTCAACGGAGAAAACACACCTGTCATTTCGGTTCCGACCTCCATCTTTCCAGATGCGCAGCGTCATTCGTACATTCGTTTCGCAGATGAATCACCGAACACACCGTGCATGAAAAAACCACTCATTCTCGTTTCGAACGACGATGGATATGATTCACCAGGGATACTCGCGCTTGTAAAAGCACTCACGGGCTTCGCGAAAGTGATCGTCGTGGCGCCTGCCACTCAGCAAAGTGCGGTCGGCCATTCGATCACGATGCAAATGCCGCTTCGTGCGCGTCCCATTTCGCGGGGAAGGGACTTCAAAGGATGGGCGGTGGAAGGAACACCGGCGGACAGCGTCAAACTCGGCGTTTCCACGCTCCTCGATCGCAAGCCGGATCTCGTTATTTCGGGGATCAACCATGGCATGAACACGTCGGTCAACGTTCTGTACTCCGGCACCGTGTCCGCTGCGACTGAAGGAACGATTCTCGGCATCCCTTCAATCGCAATCAGTCATGCCTCTCATGCGCAAGACAGGGATTTGAGCGTCGCTGCTGAATGTGCCCGGCTCATTGCCCGAACGGTTCTGAAACGAGGCTTACCGAAAGGAATCCTCCTGAACGTCAACGTTCCCGATGTCCCGCCAAAAGAAATAGCCGGCATCGCGATAACGCGACAAGGGAAATCCTGGTGGGACGACGGTTTCGAAGTTCGTTCCGATCCCAATGGGAAGGCTTACTACTGGCTTGTCGGGCGCTACGTCTGGGATGACGACCCGCAATCGGATGATGCCGCCTTGCGACAGAATAAAATTTCCGTTACGCCATTGCATTACAGCCTCACGGACGAACGCCAGTACCTTGAACTGCAGCAGTGGAATCTCCAATGGCCTTCGATGAAGCTCCCGGATCCATCGATACGCCGAACCGCTCGCGGAAGTAAAACCCGGTCGCATGACTAATTTCCCCTTAGGCGATTACCTGCTGGAAGCCTTGAGGCGCCATGAGGATTGGCGAAAGAAGTGGGAACCTGCTTCCGCGGACGCATCGAGGATCGATAGCTCTGTCGTGGAGAGGGCTTTGGATGAATTGACCGAACGGCTTGGAAACAACTACCCGTTTTTCCATCCTCTCTATGCAGGCCAGATGATCAAACCGCCGCATCCGATTGCGATGCTCGGCTATTTCGCGACGCAGTTGATCAATCCGAACAACCATGCGCTCGATGGCGGACCTGCAACAGGTCAAATGGAGAAAGAAGTCGTTGCCGACATTGCCTCCATGTTTGGAATGACTCCCCACCTCGGGCATCTGACGAGCAGCGGGACTATCGCCAACCTCGAAGCTCTCTGGATTGCGAACTGTTTGCGACCGCTCAGCTCGATAGCCTTTTCATCGCAGGCGCATTACACACATAAGCGCATGTGCAAAGTCCTCAGTGCGAAATGGATAGAGATCCCTTCCGACAAGAACGGGAAGATGGATCTCGATGCGTTGCGGCGGCTTGCGCTTTCCGAGAATATCGGAACGGTCGTGGCAACGATCGGCACGACCGGATTGGGAGCGCTCGATCCGCTGGACGGCTTGTTGGAGTTACGGAATGAGTTCGGCTTCCGCATTCATGCCGATGCAGCGTACGGAGGATTCTATCGCTTGCTCGCGGATGAAGCGCTGGTCCATCGGGAAATTTTCCAGGCGCTCGCCCAATGCGACAGCATTGCCATCGACCCGCACAAGCATGGACTGCAACCGTACGGTTGCGGATGCATTCTCTTTCGAGATCCCGCGGTCGGACGTTTTTACAAACACGATTCGCCATATACCTATTTCACGTCGAATGACCTGCACCTCGGAGAAATCAGCCTCGAGTGCTCGCGTGCCGGTGCATCCGCCGCAGCGCTCTGGTTCACGCTGCGCTGCTTTCCTCTCACCGCCGATGGGCTTGGTTCACTCCTTTCGCGTTGCAGACGTGCGGCGCTCGCGTGGACACAGCTTCTGCGAACATCCACCTCACTCTCACTTCTCCTCGATCCCGAACTCGATATCGTGACGTATTTCGCCGGCTCACCCGATGATTCCGCCGGCACGCTATCGCGATTGAATGAAACCGTCTTTCGCATTGCTATGGAAGATCCACGAAGTCCGGTCTATGTCAGCATCCTGCGCGTGCCTGTTTCCACGATTCGGGCGCGGTATCCCTCGGTCAAACCGGATCAGGATTCCGTCACGGTCCTTCGCAGTTGTCTGATGAAACCGGAACATGCTGACGTCATTCCCGAGCTGCACGGCAAAATGGAATCCTTCGCGCGCATTGCGGAAGAGATGATGACCGGAAAATCGGAACAAGTGATTTTTCCCCCTCAATGATTTTCGTATGTTCTCCATGCCGCCAGTGAGTAACCACTCTTTTTCGGATGAATCTACTTCTTAACGCAACTATCGGCTTTTTCATTGGGATTCTCATGACGATTCCCCTCGGTCCGATAACGCTTTTCGTCGCTCAAAAGACGCTTCAACATGAGACCTTCCGTGGGTTGTTCGTCTCCTTAGGATCCGTGGTTATCGATATCGTCTATTGCCTTGTCATCACGTTAGGATTGATTTCTCTCGTCGCACCGTATTTGCAGAACACGTATGTCCAGGTCGGTTTGTGCATTGTCCTTTTCGTGTATGGCGTACGCATGCTTCTTGTCGATGGAAAGAGAAAGATCGACGTGAACGCTTCACCACAAGAGAGAAACGGGCGCTGGTACGCGGCGATCCTCCTTGGAATCACGATGGCAGTCGCGAATCCGACCTTATTCATATCGTGGACCGCCGTCCTTGGGACGCTCACTGCCTGGGGTTTACTCGGCACTGCGTTCTGGGAAAAGATCGTCTTTTCAGGAGCAACAGGCGTAGGAAGCTTTGCATGGTTTCTCACGCTCGCGTTGTTCGTTCGCAGCCGCCGTCACTCACTCTCTCCTGCTTTCATTCGCAATACGGGTAAGGTGATGGCTGTCGTTGTCATGGGTTTCGCTCTGTACTTCTCAATCAATATTCTCAGCGGTCAGCTCCCTGTTTCCTAAACATCGGTTTCGTTTTATGAAGTCTTTGAGTTTTGCATTCATTCTCCTGTTACTCACCTCAGTCATGGTGTATGCACAAGTAACGAACGTAAGGGTGAACCAATCGGGTTCGAATCCCCAGGAAGTGACGGTCGCCATCAATCCCATCAATCCGGATAACCTGATTGCGGGCGCGAATCTTCGCTACGTCTTTCGTTCGTTCGATGGCGGGCGAACATGGACACAGATGCAACTTCCGTCGGGAACCTGGGGCGATCCCTCGGTAACGTTCGATCATACCGGACGGGCATATATCGGAAATCTCACGCAGGGATGGGACGCAATTACCGTTCGTTATAGTGATGACGGTGGGATGACGTGGTCCACGGGATTCAAAGTTCGTGGGCCGAGTTCGGATTCTGCCAGAGCCGGGAGCCTCTACAATTCAAGTTTACAGGACAAGGAATGGCTCATCGCCGATATGTCGAACAGTCCGTTTCGCGGCAACATCTACATGACATGGACGGACTTTACGAAGTACGGCAGTTCACAACCGAAAGACAGCAGCGTCATTGTCTTTGCCCGTTCGCGAGACCAAGGAGTGACGTTCGATCCATTCGTCCGCATCAGCGATAAGGCCGGCGATGCTATCGACAGCGATAACACGATGGAAGGCGCGGTTCCGGCCGTAGGCCCGAACGGTGAAATCTATGTCGCATGGTCGGGGCCGGATGGGATGTACTTCGATCGCTCCTTCGACGGTGGCGAAACGTGGGAAAAGGACCGCGTTCTGACTCCGTTGGCCGGCGGATGGAATATCCCCATCTCGGGAATCAACCGGCACAATGGCTTTCCCGTAACGCTCGCAGACCTCTCGAATTCACCGCATCGGGGAAACGTCTATATCAACTGGATCGATATGCGGAACGGCGATCCCGACGTTTTCGTGATGCGCTCTACCGATCGGGGCGATACATGGTCGGACGTGATTCGTGTCAACGACGATTCGCTTGGCAATCGAAAAGCACAATTCTTCACGTGGGCAACGGTCGATCAGCACACCGGGGAATTGCTTGTCGTCTATTACGATCGCCGCATGTACTCCTCCGATTCGACCGACGTTTACCTTGCACGCTCCACCGATGGCGGTGCGACATTTAAGAACGAAGTCATCAGCGAAGCAGCGTTTATTCCGACCGCAATGACTTTCTTCGGTGATTATATCGGCATTGCGGCGTTGAACGGGCGAGTCCGACCCATCTGGACTCGCATGAACAATGGTCAATTGAGCGTTCACACTGCGTTGATCGATAGAACGACTGAAGCAGACAAACCGCCGATGATTCCCGACAGAACACTTCTCCATTCACTCTTTCCAAATCCGACCACGCTCTCGAACTCGCCCCTGGCAACAGTGAAGGTTGATCTCGCCGGCGCATCTCACATTACGCTCAGCATTCACGACGTTCTGGGACGAACCATCGAAGTTCCCTTCACCGGATATCTTCCTGCAGGGACGTACTCCTTTCCAATAAAGCTCGTCAGCATCCCGGGTACATACGTCGTGGAGATGCGTGCGAGGGAAACGACATCGGGAAAAACGTTTTCCGGCAATACACTCCTCACGATTTTCAAATGATTCGTTCTTGCGCTTTGCATAAGGATGTTGTAGAATAGTCCCAAGCTTCTCCTCACACTGTGGGCTACCATTCGGGAGTGCACACAGCATCGAGAACCACACAAACAAACAATCTCATCGAATAGACTCACACGAAGAAAAGACAAGCGATTTCGTTTCAGGCGCTTATGCCGTACGAAGTGAAAATGCATAAAGGACAGAAGTCCACAATGCCCACGTGACATTTCAACCACCATGACAACAATGACAGACCTCTCAAAAAAATCGAAAGCGGAGTTGATCCAGGAAATCGAAGATCTGCGGGCACAACTGGCTCAGCAAGACGGCACCAAACAGACACTCGTCTTCGAAGAAGATGAACTTCTCGAACTCAGCCCGGACAAGGAAGGAGAAGAACTTTTTCTCGTGACCGAGACGGGCAAGATCGTTTACACGAATGATGCGCTCGCTGAAAACCTCGGATACACGCACGAGGAAATCCTGAATCTGTCGCTCGCCCGCCTGGATAAAAACACCCCTCGCGGAAAGTGGCTCTCCTATGTCACTTCCATGAAAAGCTCTGGGAAAACTTTGCGTTTCGAAGGGGCGCATCTCGGACGAGACGGCGGCGTTTGGAAAAAGCAGGTGACTGCACGGTATTTGAATTACCACGGAAAGAAATACGTCCTCTGCAGTGCAAAGCTCATGTCGCTCGTTTCGACCGAGAGCACGTCCTCCGGACCTGTCGAGGATCGCGAAACGACTTTGATGAATCTCGTCAGCGACGGCATTATGATCGTCGATACGCGCGGCAACATCGAGGATACGAACCTGAACCTCGACCGCATTTTCGGCGCACCGAAAAGCGATATCGTGGGACGCTCGTGTGTCGATCCGAAATGGAAGATCACGGATCTGAACGGCAACACCATCAAGATTTCGGAACACCCCGTCACCGTTGCGCTGGTCGAAGAGAGTCCGGTTCAAAATCAACGGCTTGTGATGGTTGAACCGGACGGTGGAATGCGCATCCTGATTCTCAATGCCGCTCCACTCTATGATGAAAAGGGAAAACTCACCGGCGCTGTCGCCTCGGTTCGCGTTGAAGGCATCACGGAACTCGATCAGTTGGAAGAGGAGAAGAAAACCGGACGCTTGTTGACCGCGCATCGCGACCTTACGCGAACGATCGTCGAATCGACTTCCGTCAATGAACTTGAGAAGAAATTCTGCGAGGCGCTTCATGAGTATGGAGGTTACGAGCTCGTGTGGATCGGGAAGATCAAACCGCATGACTATCGCGTCCGTGCAAGTACGGTCATCGGCGAGAAGTCGGAGTTCCTCTTCAAGATCAAAGTGAAGTACGATGAGAGCGACTTTTCCAAAGGCCCCATCGGGCGCGCGATCAAAACACGACAGCTTCAAGTCTGCGAAGACACACAAACCGACCCAACGTATATCCCATGGAAAAAACAATCGGCCAAGCTCGGCATCAACTCTTTCGCAGCCATCCCTTTGATTACCAATAATGAAGTATACGGCATCCTCGCTGTGTACTCAGGCGAAAAGAATCATTTCCATGAAGGGGAATTGAACATCCTTCAGGAGATCAGCAAGGTGTTCGTCTTCGGAGTCAATGAACTTCGGAACGCTGAAATAACGAGGGAAGCCGTGACTGAGGTGACACAGAAGAGACAACTTCTCGATGCATTGCTCAAGACCTACCGCGACGGATACTGCCTGTTCAATGCGAAGCCGCCGTTCGAAACAGTGATGTACAACCAACCTTACTGCGAACTCCTCGATGAACCGTATCGCTCGATGGGCATCGATGGGTTGTTCCTTTCGGATTACATCCATTCGCACATGCACAAAGGCCTTATCGAGTTGCTCGAGGAAGTCGCTGACTCGAGAACCGCGATGGAACGGAGCGGCGATGTATTGCTGCGTTGGGATGGCGTGGAGATGCAATGGGATTGGAGCATCACTCCCGTTCTTTCCGACGAGGATGTCATACAGCTTTTCTACACGGCACGCCCTTCAGTACAACAGTAGCCGCTTCATCAGAATGTGATGTTCCAGCATCTCCTCGCTGATGATATCGAAACGCTTCGACCGACGATTGTCGAGGTGGATCTCACAGCGCTTGAAGAGAACATTCGCGCGGTTCGTTCGCTCGTCGGTGAGCGACGCATCATGGCGACGGTCAAAGCGAATGCGTATGGTCATGGATTGATTCGCACGTCGGAGGAATTCCTGCGTGCAGGAGTGGATGAATTAGGCGTCGCGTTTCTTGAAGAAGGTATTGCATTACGCAAAGCGGGCATCACTGCACCTATCCTCGTCATGGGTGGCATTCTCGGAAACCAGATTTCCCATTTCCTTCAATGGGACCTTCAGATTACTGCGTCATCCGTGTATAAGCTGAAGCAGATAGATCGAACCGCAAACGAGTTTGGTACTCGTGCGAAAGTGCATGTGAAAATCGACACGGGGATGGGACGCATCGGCATTCGCGCAGAACACGCGCACACGCTGTTCGATGCAATCCTGGAAGCATCGCATTGCGACCTCGTCGGCGTCTTCTCGCATTTCGCATCGTCACACAATCCATATGACCCTTTCACACAAACGCAGCTTGAGCGGTTTAACCGTGCGCTCGATTACTTTCCAAAACATGGGTTACCTTATCCCATCCGGCACATCGCAAACTCCGGCGCCGTCCTCCAGAATCCGGAGGCATATTTCGAAATGGTTCGCCCCGGTATCATACTGTACGGTGTTTATCCCGATGAAAGAACGAGACGAAGCGTGGTGTTGAGACCTGTGTTGTCTTTCAAAACGCGCGTGGTGTATTTCAAAGTCGTTCCCAAAGGAAACCGCATTGGCTATGACCACACGTGGGAAGCCCAAAGCGATACGCGAGTTGTGACATTGCCTGTCGGCTATGGCGACGGATATCCGCGCTCGCTTTCGAACCAGGGCGAAGTGCTTCTTCGTGGGAAGCGCTACCCGATCGTCGGACGGATTTCGATGGATCAGTGCATGGTCGATATCGGCCTGGATTCAGCGTACAACGATGACGAAGTCGTTCTGATCGGCGAACAGGAGGGGGCGGCCGTTTCCGTTGAAGAGGTTGCCGAATGGGCAGGAACGATCCCGTATGAAATTCTCACGAGCATCAACACGCGTGTTCCGAGGCGTTACGTACATCGCTCCGACGAGTAGATCACGCTTCTTTCCACCACGGTTTTTCATCGATTTCAACAGCCGCAGTTTCCTCTGAAAGCAGTGAGTCGATGTACGCCTGCGCACATCGAATTCCGTCAACCGCCGCGGATGTGATGCCCCCGGCATATCCCGCGCCTTCGCCAATCGGATAAAGGTTCGGGTGCGTCAGCGATTTCAGCGTCATTGAATCCCGCTCGATGCGGTACGGTGATGACGTGCGGCTCTCTACACCGAATACTTGCGCTGAAGGATGCAACGCAAATCCGTGCATTTTCTTTTCGAAGCGCTCAAAGCCTTTCAACAAGCCTTCGTGAATGAATCCTGGCAGCATTTCATGAAGAGGTGCCGCTGCGATCTTTCCAAGGCAGGAAGACGGACCAAGCGATCCGCGAAATCTTCCTTCAAGGAAATCGCCAAGTGGCTGCCCAGGAATGACGTCGCATCGACCCGGAGGATTGACGGAAGCGCGAAAGACTGCTTCAATGGAACGCTGCATCATCAACGAAGCATCGACTCCGGTAAAGCCGCTCGCGTCGAGGTCGCTGTTGGAAATGTTCACGACGACGGCGGCATTCGAGTAACGCCCGCGCTTACCGTAGTTGCTCATCCCGTTCGTTACGACGCCGTTCGATTCCGTGCTCGCGTTCAATACGTAGCCTCCGGGACACATGCAGAACGAATAGACGGCGCGATTGGTCTCCTTCCACGTCACCGCGAGTTTGTACTGTGCAGTCTCGATGTCTTCATAACGCTCCTTGTATCGCGCGCCATATTGAATCGCATTGATCACATCGGCGGGATGCTCGACGCGCACACCCAGCGCGAACTCTTTCGCACTCATGGCGACGTCATGCTTCCTGAGCATCTCAAACGTTTCCCTTGACGAATGACCGCACGCAAGAAAAACCGCATCGACCGGATAAACTGTGTCGGCGTGTGTCACGATCGCATGAACGTATCCCCGTGCATCGTCGCGGAATTCCGTCATGCGCGTGTTGTAGTGAATGGAAATGCCGGACGATTCCATCGATGCGAGCATGTTCATGATGCATCGCCGAATCCTGTTCGAGCCAAGATGCGGATTGTACAGGTAGCGAATCTCTTCCGGCGCGCCGAACGCGACGAACGTATCCATGACAAACGCGATGAAGGGCGACCGAATGCGCGTGATGAGTTTGCCGTCGCTGTAGGTGCCCGCACCTCCGGCGCCGAAACATATGTTCGAGTACGGATCGAGATCGCCTTTCTTCATGAAGCGCGCCATATCGACCATGCGTTGCCGCATCGTCGGACCCTGCTCAAGAATGACCGGATGAAGTCCATGCAGACGGAACCAGTACGCGCAGAAGATGCCACCCGGACCCGATCCGATGATGATCGGCTTGATCTTTTCCGTACTCGATGAAAGGAGTTTCTTGCGCCGTTCGATCTCGTGGCGAAGTCCTTCGATCGGATCATCAAGCTCCGTAGTCAGCGAGTAGTGAACCTTGATCGCATGGTGCTGCCGCGCATCGACGCTGCGCTTCAGGATGCGATACGGGAGATGCTTGCCGGCTTGGCGCGCAACGGCATCGTTCAGTTCCGCTTCGGAATGATGATATGGAAGAGTGACGTGAAAGACTGCCATCACCCGTCTATCCGTGCTGTTCGTTTGTCAGCGTTCGTCGTCGGGATTTCTCCCGTAAAGAAGCGTTTCGATCTGGTCGGAGATTTTTCTGTCGATGGGTTCGGGAATGCCGTCAAGGGTTACCTCCGTATCGAACGATCGTCTGTGCCTTTCAGCCCGGATGCGCTCCATTTCCACCAGAAGTTGTGCTCGTTCCTTCTGATGGTGCGAGTCGAGGATCGCAAGCTGCGTGTAGCGTTCGTTCAGTTCTTTATCCGTCCAGCGTTCCAATTCCAAACTTGAGACCGCATGGGATTCCACAGCGACGGTTACGACGACGATCTCCTGATTGTCATCGATCAGATCGACGTTCTCGACTGCGAGCAAGCGTTCATTTTGCCTGAGCACGCCGATCATATTCAGGATGGTGTGCAAGTCTTTTTTGTTGATGGCATATCTGATTACTTTCATCGCATTGGCCTCGCAGTTTTCCTGTTTGAATATAGGAAAACCATCCCACAGGCTCAGTTCAATTATCACGAACCACTTCATGCGTCGATTGCCGAACCTCAACGAAGATGCAGCATATCCCATGTTTACCTTCACACCCAAAGCACGAGCCTCGTATCTCGTGAAACTGACGTCAAATCGATTTCGTAGCGCCGCCGACTTTTGAAAGGACTATGACATGGATGATTCTACAACGATAAAGACCGAACTCCTCAAACGAAGGGAGCGCATGCAGACGTTGCTGCACGATAACCACGCGACCGACCAGTTGCTCGATCTCCTGAGGGAAGTGGACTCTGCACTGGAGAGAATCGACAAGGGCACGTACGGCATCTGCGAGTATTGCCATGAAGAAATTGAAGACGATTATCTCCATGCTGATCCGCTCGTCAGGATTTGCTTGTCTCACCTGAACGATGCCGAACAACGCGTGATCGAGCACGATCTCGAATTAGCGGCGCGTGTGCAGGGGAAGCTGCTTCCATCGTGCAACATTCTCGTTGACGGCTGGGAGCTTTGTTATCATTACGAGCCGCACGGTATCGTCGGCGGCGATTACTGCGATTTCATCCGTCCCGAAAAGCCCGGTGACGACTTGTATTTCTTCCTTGGTGACGTCTCCGGGAAAGGTGTTTCCGCATCGCTGCTCGTCTTTCATCTGCATGGAATGTTCCGCTCTCTCGTTTCCACCGGCATGAAACTCATCGATATGGTTGAACAGGCCAACAGGCTTTTTTCACAAAGCACACTTTCATCCGTCTTTGCGACGCTCGTTTGCGGTAGAGCCTCGATGTCGGGTGAAATCGAACTTTGCAATGCTGGTCACTGCCCGCCACTCGTCGTTCAGAACGGGACGATCCGTTCGGTTGAACGCTCAGGCTTGCCGCTCGGCGTATCCTTCAGCGCGAAGTACGAGTCCGTCACGCTCACACTCAGCGCCGACGACGTGCTCTTTCTCTACAGCGACGGATTGACAGAAACGTTCAATCCCGCGAAAGAGGAGTACAGCGAAGCGCGGCTTGCCGCATTCATCGCGAAGGAACAGTCTCGCGCACCTGAGGAACTGATCAACGTTTGCCTTGACGATCTTGCGCGTTTCAGGGCCGGAACACCGAAGAGCGATGACCTCACGATCATGGCAATGAAGAGACTGCTCCCGAAATACATTGAATGATTGATCGCTCTCCTGACAAGCTCGTCCATCGTCATCCCGAGCGTGGTCGAAGGATGAAGACTCGCGATATTTTCGGCTCGACGCTCAACGTGACGAAGAATTCCTGTTTATGCATCCCCATCTTTTTCATGCAAGACGCAGTTTCAGAACGCAAGCATTATCTTGTCCTTATAACGCAATGAAGAAGGAAACACGATGACAACACGGATTGGGTTTATCGGATTGGGACTGATGGGCTTGCCCATGGCAAAGCGTCTTTGCGGCATGGGCTACACGCTGAACCTTCACAACCGTACGAAGCAAAAAGCGCACGAACTCATCGATGCCGGAATGCGGTGGTACGACACTCCGCGTGAGGCGGCCTTTCAATCTGCGATCGTCCATACCATGCTTTCCTCGTCGGATGTTCTCGAAGAAGTCGCACTTGGGAGCGACGGCATTCTTGCGGGAATGAACGCCGGAGAAATCCACGTCGATCACAGCACAGTCTCACCGGAGACGACGCGGAAGCTCTTTGAGGCGTATGCAGCGAAGCGCGCACATTTCATTCATTGTCCGGTTCTCGGTAGTGTCCCCCAAGCTATCGAGGGTACGCTTCTTCTCTTTCCCGGCGGCGAGGCTGAGCCGATCGGAATCGTGACGCCGGTGCTCGAGCATTTCGGGTCGCACATCTGGAAGCTCGATTCCGTAGAAAAGGCGACACACATGAAGCTCCTTTGCAATTCCTTTATCGCGGGTATGATTCTCACCTTGGGACAGGCGCTTGCTTACTGTAGAAAAACCGGCGTCGATGGAAAGACGCTTCTCGACATCATAGGGAATTCAGCCCTTAGTGCACCGATGTATCAGACCAAGGGCGCATCGATCCTCGACGATAACTTTACCCCGCGTTTTTACCTCGAACATCTCCTTAAGGACGTGACACTCTTCATCGAGTCGGCGGAAGCGAACGATGTCCCTGTTCCTGCTGCTAAGACTTTACGAGAGTACGCTGTCGAAGCAGTTGCACAAGGGTTCGCGAGAGAGGATTACTCCGTCGTCGTTAAAATGCTGATGAAATGATCACGTGATGCCGATCACTTCCCTAAGCGCTCCTTCAGAAAGAGTAAATCAACCGAGTCCTTTTCCCGAAACGTCTGCTTGAATCTGAACATCAAGTCCATCGAGGCGAATGGGATAGAAACGCCATCGATCTCCGTCATCATCCGTTCGTCTTCGGCTTCATCATAACGAATGCCGCCGGCGGACAGCATGATGTCCACGACGAATTCATCCGCGATCCGAATGACCTGGTACTGATGCAATTCCGTCGGCGTTATTTGACGCACTGCTTTGTCTGGTAATGATTCCAACGCTTTGAGAACTCTCCGGATATTCTCTTCATCGTCTGCAATCAACAGATCGACATCCAATGTCGTCCGAATGAATCCATGCTGAGCCATCGCCATACCGCCGATCACGATATAGCGGGCATCTTCCGCGTTCAGACTACGGCAAAGCGCAACAAGATCATCGGGGGACGGTGGTCGCGATTCTAACGACTGAGCATCTTGATCGTCCACTCTTCTGCTTCCTCGAATGTCTTAAAGCGATAGACGCCCTTTGGGATGAACGGTCTGTTTCCGCGGAGCTTCACCATGAGGCGTTGCAGCACTGCAAGGTCTTTGAGACCTAAATTTTTCATCGTTCGATTCCCGACGATCTTAACTCTGAATTCTTCCATGATGCAATCAACATACGTATGAAATCATGACGCGACAACGCCGAACGTCACTCCTCTTCGTTCGAATCGAGCGGCAGCATCTCCTGCGTCGATTGAAACTCGCGAGGGATTTTATCGATCCCTTCTAAGTGGCCGAGGTCTTCATTCGAAGATGCGCCGAGTTCTTTGAACCTGCGTGCTGTAACCAAGACGCGCGTTTCCAACGAACTGATTGAGCGGTTGTAGGACTCGATCGTTTTTTCCAGACCCTTTTTCACATCGACATAATGTTCGATGAACTTGAGAATGCGGTCGTACAGCGTCTTGCCAAGCATACTGATCTCTTGCGCGTTCTTCTCGATGCGATCCTGATTCCACCCATAGGCGACGGCCTTCAGGAGCGCGATAAGTGTTGTCGGTGTCGCGAGGATCACGCGCTTGTCAACACCGAACTCGATAAGGCTCGGGTCTTGCTCCAATGCAGCACTGTAAAACGTCTCTCCGGGAAGAAAGAGGAGAACGAACTCCGGCGTCTGCTGGAACTGATCCCAATACGCTTTTGCACTGAGCTTGCTGATATGCGTCCTGACGTGTTGTGCATGCAATTGCAGCTTTTCGATTCGCGTCGTTTCGGAGTCCGTGTTCAGAGAATCGAGATACGCTTCGATCGGCGCCTTCGCGTCAACGACGATCACCTTGTCGTTCGGCAGTTTGATGAGCACGTCGGGGCGAAGCTTGCCGTCGTCCGTGTGTATGGTTTCCTGCTCGACGAAGTCGCAGTAGTTCACCATGCCTGCGAGCTCGACAACGCGCCGCAGTTGGATTTCACCCCATCGCCCACGCACCGTCGGCGCACGCAACGCCTTCACGAGATTGGTCGTCTCCGATTGCAACGATGCCTGCGTTGTCGCAAGATGTTTCAATTGTTCTTCGAGCGACACGAAGGCGCTGATGCGAACCCGCTCTAACTGTTCGATCTTCGTATCGACTTTCTCAAGCGACTCCTTGAGGGGTTTGACTAACTCATCGATGGATTGCTGCCGGATTTCCAGATCCCGCTTCGCGCTCTCCTGAAATCTTTCCAGCGACGTTTTCGCCAATTCGAGAAAGCTCTGGCTGTTGCTCTTGAGGGATTCAGCCGCGAGGCTTGAAAAGACATCCGTCAGTTTCGTTCTCGCCTCTTCGAACAACGCGAGCTTCTCCGTAAACGCTTTTCGCTCTTCTTCACTCTTGGTTGAAAGTTGGGCAAGCTCCGTCTTCAGCGCCAGCAATTCCGATTGCAGTCCAGCATTCGCAGCCCGCTGTTGCTGGATTTCCGATTCTAATTCCGGAATGCGTGAATTCCGTTCTTCCGCCGCGATGCGACGTTCTTCGAGTTTCGCTTTCTCGGCGTTGAACTCATTGATGACCTGTTCGCGAACCAGACGCATCCGTGTTTGAGCGAAGAACCAGGTTCCAACAGAGCCTAACAGTATTCCCAGTAAAATCCCAATGATGATTGAAAGCGCATCCATGTCAAACTCGGGTTACTCAGCGTTGTGATATGATCGTCAACGTCCATTCCTCCCGATGGATCGGGTTCTTCATCGATTCGTAAAGGTGTTCTTCGAAAGCAGATGTTGAAGTCATAGCACCACGAAGATAGACGCGAACAACTCCGTTATCAATACGAATCCAGACTTTTTTCAGAATCGTTTTGAAATCGCGCCATTCTTCGTCAGGTAAAGGATCGATCCAGATTACCGTATCGGTGAGATCTCATCGTTCAGAAGCGGAATCACGCCGACGCTCGTTTCGATTGAAGGGATCGGGTAGCGGGCTTCAGAATCGGGACAGTCCTCGTAGCGCAATTCCAGAAGTCTATCCTTCCGTCGGAAATCTTCAGGAAGGTATTAGAAGATCGTACGATCACAGTTGAGTTGATTGAATTCTCATTGAAGTTCCACTCTGCTCGGTCTAATAGAATCCTTGCAGTTCGCGACACAAGTCGCTTTCATCGTTGTAACGACCGTTGTCTTTCATATCCTCGAGCAAAGCAAAAAACGAGAGACCTAACCGCATCGTTCGAGCTACTTGTTTTCGGACAACAACCACTCTAATTTCCGTTTGAAGCGAGAGGCGCTTCAAACCTGCTCATCACCTTTTCAACTTGTACGACAAACCGTCCTAGCTGACCTTCGATATTCGATGCAGCAGAGAACATATCTTTCCGGGACAATCCTTCCATTCACCCTTTCATTATTAATCTCAAAGGAGTGCTTATGAAACAAAGACTACCTTCCCTTTGCGCAGCGCTGTTGTTGCTCGTTGCAACGTCCCTGACGGCGCAAGTCTCGATCCGTGGTCGGATCACAGATGCAGATGGCAAGCAACCGCTCGCCGGGGCGAACGTTTTCATCGTCGGCGCCTCGATCGGGGCAGCGGCCGATGCGGACGGAAACTACGTCATTCTCAATGCGCCGAAAGGAACGCTGAAACTGCGTGTCACTTTTGTCGGCTACACGACCATTGAACGAACGCTGACCGTCGGAGCTTCGGACGTCACGCTGAATTTCCAGATGAAGGAATCCATCTTTCAAATGGACGAAGTGATTGCCGATGCGAACCGAGCTCGGGATCGCGAAACGCCGGTCGCGTTTACGACCGTTGCACGAGAGGCGATCGAACAGCGCAGTCACGGACAGGATGCGCCGCTGCTTCTTCAGGGAACGCCCGGTTTGTTCGCATTCGGTTCTGACGGAAACGGAGCGACCGGAGAAGCGAAACTCTTCGTACGAGGGTTTACGCAAGACTACGTGCAGGTCCTTATCAACGGAGTACCGACGAACGATCCCGAATCGAACCGTGTTTATTGGTCGAACTGGGGTTCGGTCTCTGCAAATGCCGCATCAATTCAAGTGCAGCGCGGCGCCGGTTCTTCGCTCTATGGCGCGGGTTCGTTCGGCGGTTCGTTCAACATCGTCACGGGTGATGCTTCGCCAAAATCGTTCTACGGGATCAACGCGACCTTTGGCAGTCCGATGAATACCTTCTATGGTTTGGTGGTCAACACCGGCCTCATCGACAACATGGCGTTCTCGCTCCGCGTCGATAGAAAAATCACCGAGGGCAGCCGGATGGGTGCGCGCTATGAGGGCGTGAACTATTACCTCTCCGGTTCGTGGTTCCCTGCCGAACGCCAGAGTCTGAAACTTGTCCTTCACGGCGCACCACAGGAACACGGATACACATTCAGCAACGACTACAGCTACTTCGCCAAGTATGGCTATGAAGCGAATTCCGCTCCGTGGCTGCAGCGATCGATTATCGAAACGTTTGGCGCAAACGTAAACGATGGAAAGGCGAATTACGGGCTCTTAGATGATGAGGATGAGCTTGTCGGACCGGATAACGTTGCCCTTGCGCATAACTTCTTCCACAAGCCACAACTTGAACTCCATTACAACTACGATCTCAGTCCAACCTCGTCCATTCGTGCGACGGTTTTTCATTCAATCGGTCGCGGCGCCGGTTCAAGTATGAACTCCACGGGAACGACTTTCCGACGGAGTTCCAGTACGAATGTCCTGACATCCATCGGTCTCGATTCCGATGGCGCCATTGTCGATCCTCTCGTTGCAGACACGCTCTATCTGAAGAATGCGTTTCAACGCACCAGCTTCTCGCTTCATCAACAGTCGGGGATCATCGCGAGCTGGGATGAGCAATTCGCTGATCTTGTGCGAGTGACAGCCGGTGGTGAGTTTCGTTATTGGCAAGCCGACCATCCCGGTCATTTCACGAACCTCTACAAGAAAACTTCCGTTACGACGACCTATGCAGCCACAAGCCTCACGGGTACAGTCGGCACGTTCTCGCGGCGCGTGTATCAGGGAAATCTGGATAAGCCGAACGACATCGGATTCCCATTCGGATGGAATATGGCTGAAGATGCCGACCCGACATACAAAACACAGTATCGGAATTACCTTGGAGAAACGCCGCAGTTCACGATCTATGCACAAGGGAACTGGAACGTTATGGAGAACCTCAATCTCTTAACGTCCGTGCAGTATGTGTGGTATCAATACAAGTTGACCGAGAACATGCCGAGTGAAAGCGCCATTGGACAGGAAGTCGCTGCAGCTCCAGCCAGCGGTGTGGAAGGCCCCGACGGAACCGGGAAGTTCTACATGCAAGGCACGAACAACAAGTGGTACGTCTTCGATCTCGTGAACGCCGATCGCAGCCGTGGTTTCCTGCAGCCGAAAGCGGGGATCAATTTCAATGTCACGGATAACCTGAACCTCTTCGCAAACTATGCGCACGTTGAGCGCTTCGTTGATCTTGGCGTTTACTATCGTCAAGGATTGGTCAACCCTGATGCCGAAGATGAGAAGAGCGACCAGATCGAAGTCGGTATCGGGTGGGGTTCGAAAGAAATCAGCGCGAAACTCAACGCATATAGTATGACGTGGCAAAACAAATCCGCGACGATTCAAGACGTCAGCAAAGCAGGCCAGGGATATTTGGGTTATGACCGCAATGGCTTCCGTACCGATCTCGTCGGTGAATCACGCCATCAGGGAATCGAGTTCGAGTTGTCCGGATCGCTGGACGACATCCTCCCAATTGCCGGACTTTCTTACCGAGGCTCGCTTACGATCATGGATAACAAGTGGACGAAAGTGCTCGATGAAGTGAAGCTGAATCCGAATGGTTCACGCCGGGCTTTCAATACCAGTGCACTGGATGCAGATGGAAAGGTCGATACCTTGTTCTTCGACGAACTGGAAGATACTCCGGTCGCCAGCCAGGCACAGACGATGGCGTCACTTTCATTGACCTACAAGTACGAAGATTTCTTTGCCGGCATCGACATGAATCACTTCGCTCGCATGATCAACCTCGATGGAGGAACACACATGGTGGTCGATGGAACGATTTCCACCGATGCTCAAGGTCGCGAAGTCTTCACTCCGGTTTATAGTGACAAACTGCCGGATGCAACGGTCTTCGATTTCTTCGCTGGATACAATTACAGTTTCTTCGGAGTACGAGGAACACTCAGTGCACAGGTTATCAACCTCTTCGATACGAAGTATCTCATCTCTGCCGATCGTTTCGGAGTGTTTCCCGGTGCTCTGCGAACACTACGATTCAACATCAGCGCAGGAATCTAATTCATCAGGCTTTACGCCAGTTACGAAGGAACCCCGCGCCAAGCGGGGTTTTTTCGTTATGGCTCTCTCATATAATGAAAGCTCACCGTCACAACGGTCACCTCATATTATCGCGCGGTCATGAGGGTTATGTCGGAAGCTTTCCGGTAAAGTGCATGAACCACTTGAGACATTTGTGCCCAAAATCGACTGGCTCCGCAAACATCATCGGACAAGCTCCGGCTATAACGGATATGCTGTTTTCCTCGCAGAGCTTCAATGCAACATCCGAAACGCTGTTGCCGATCGATCGATGCATCCAGACCCGTGTGACTCCTGTGGCAATACATTGCCGCACGATCTCCTCCGTGATCCGCGGATGATTGACGATGACAACGCCATCCACCCCACCGGGTATATCGGCAAGTTCGTGATAGCATGCGTCGTTTTCGATTGTATCCGCGTGTGGGTTAACGGCGAACACCGAGTGCCCGCTCTCTTTGAGCTTCTTATAAATCACGTTCCCGGCATCGTTGCCTTTGCGTGAGACGCCGGTCACAGCGATGCGTTTTTGTGAGAGGAATTCCCTTGCTCGTTCTTCCAAAGGTTGCATGTGTTACTCCAATCTGACATTACGGTTCAAGATTAACCGCTTGAACTTACGGGAGCAATGATCTTTATCGGTTCGGAAGTTTTTCTACAGTGTCAATCCTCGATCAAACAACACGTCGCACCAACCCAATCGAAGTTCTTGTTGTAATCCACGCCCATCATTTTCCCCCGACCTGTTCTGACGAGGATATTCGTCGGGATCGGTCTCTCATCCCAGATGAACATCACGCGGAGTTCAACCTTCGTTCCTCCCGATGGCGTTTGAAGCGCCGGAGCGTATTCGATCTTTTCCTGAAGTACAAACTCGTTACGCTTCATGTGAGGGATGGCCGCGATGTCCTCATGAGTGGGTGATACGATGACACCGCTTCCTGCGAAAGAGTAAAGCGGTTTAAGCACAAACCGTTCGAGATTGGCTGGGATAGTATCCAGGTCATTTAAGAAGTGCGTTGTTGGAACCGCGGGATGCTTGAGATAAGGAATCGAAAACTTGCTGATGCGATAGAACCAGTTCGGATGACAAACCCATTCCACATCGAGATCGTCGGTAAAGGAGAACGTCATCGGGATGTGCTTTCGTTCAATCTCATCGATGATCGCTCTGTTGTATGCGCGACGAATCGGGACGCGATTCCCGTCTGAATTTCGATAAAAGAGCGTGCGCTCCTCGCGTTCGACTGTCGAGATATCGATTGTCTGCACCCCGATCATTCTCTCGGTCACGAGAAAATCCGGTCTCGTCTTCTGATGAAGCGGATCGACTTCCAAAAGAACGACGGTCTCCGGATCGTGATGAGCGAAGACGACTTTCCGAAGTAAATCATAGTAATGGCTGCGGGGAAGATTCGGTGCAAGATGGCGAATCCCTTCAATGCCGTAATACTTTATTGAAGTATAACCAAGCATTTCCTGGAAGCCATAAAGCGATGGAAAACCCTGAAGCTCGATGAGACGAAAATCCCACTCTCCATCATGCTCCGTGAGAGCGAAATCAACTTGCACGAACTCGGGATGTGTCGTTTCGTTTGGTGCTATCGCTTCCGGAGGAAAAGCCTTATCCGAAATCGCCCGGTATTCCGGTGACATGCAGATGTCGAGGATCTCGCTTGCTGCGGCAAACAGCTTCCGCTCCATTGCCGCGGTGATGAAAATGGGCGTCTCGCAGATGCGAAATTCGATGTGCATTCCAACGGCGTCATCCATCGCTTGCAGGAATCCGTCGTAGCGTTCGGTGGTGTACGTTCTATTGAATTCTTCTCGTCTCGATGGTATCATGGATGGCCTGTGCTGTTTGGTTGCATCTCCTCAGGGGCGATGGTATTTTGTTTCCCCGAACGGGGCCCTTAGCTCAGTTGGTTAGAGCGGCGGACTCATAATCCGTTGGTCGCTGGTTCAAGTCCGGCAGGGCCCACAACCCAAAACCTCTCCCGCCGATTATCAGCCGGTTCTGTCATGGCTCTTTTGGTGGAACGTAATCGACTTTGGCGACATCACCTTCGTCACCGAGATTGAAGAATGCGAGTACTTGTGCATTGAGAAAGTCATCCGTTTTCGGATCCATGAGGTTGAGCCGGTATTCGTTGATGATCATGATCTGCATTGTCGTCCAGTCGTTCCAACAATCGTTGCATGCATTCGCGAGGAGTTTTTCCTTCACTTCGCCGGAATAGAACGCTGCCTTCTGAATCGATTCCTTCTGAAGTCCGCAGCGTGAGCATGTAATAAGAGGCACCGTTTATCCTATGTCATGAATGATAAAAAAGGCGAATCCAAGTTAGGAATTCGCCTCTCCCATGCAAAGCACGTGGAGCTTACTTCTTTTTCTTGAGCTTGATAACCTGTTCCTCAGGAACGACGATGCTTGAATCCGCCGGATCGGATTTCACTCCTTTCTTCTTATCTATCTCTGAAATCCCTTTCACACCCTTCAGTTCATCGGTGGGATTGATATCACCCGAATGCTCATCGTACAGGGCAAACCAGGGATACCCATATTCCGTGTACGTCTTTGCCGAGACCGGCGTAGGTGGCGGTTCTATTCCCGTAATCGATGTGAACATCTCGCTGTTGACGATATACACAACAACCTCGCAGTGATTACCCTCATCCCAGACATCGATGCCGTGTGGATCAGGGTAAATCTTTTGCTTCATTTTTCCGCCCGCGGCAAGACCCATTTCGGCGGACGTGCCGGAAAAAGTCATACTCATCAATGACCTCGCCGAAAATTCTTCAACCATTGGAGGACTGTCAGGGAATCTGCCCGGTTTCGGTTCGAAGACGGCAAGCTGCAATCCGCCAATCTCCTCCTTACCGGTGATTTGTCCTTCGACGGTGTATCCGGAGCCCAACGGCATCGCAACGAACTGCCGGATAAAACCTTCTCCTGATTTGATCCCGTCAAGCCACGGCTGGGTTGGAACGACTAAGTAGTTTTGTGGCTCCTCCTTGAGTTTCATATCCCATTTCTTCCCGTCGAGAGCGTTGACGTTTCCAATGGCGACTTTCACCGCGTTCGGTTTCCAATGTTTACCCTCAAATCGAATCCAAATCGCCTCCCGCTGATACATGGGAATGAAGTAGCCGGATTTTTTCCACGCTTTGGGAACGCGGTCTGCATAATCCGCTACGCGATAGACAGGGAAATCACCTAATCCCGGAGGAAGAGGATATTCCTTTCCATCGTCGGGGATGCGGAGTGTGCGCTTGAACGTGCACGAAAAACGCTCGCCTATTCTCAACGTGTTTTCCACGAGTTGGGCTTTCATTTTTTCGCGGCCGGTTGGTTCATCTTCGAACAGCATGAGCAGAGAGAGCGAGAAGAGGGCAGAGGTTAGAAAGACGATTGATGACATGATGACTCCTGATTTTGTTTTTTCGCAAACAGGCTCTTAAAAGAATCTGTTCCGATATGAAGGAATAGAGCCGAACTAAGAATTGAGTGCTTGTCGTCTGGGGATAAACGGTATTTTGGAAAACAAGGGAGAATCCCCATTCAACATTCCGGTGAATCATGGAAAGAGTTAGAGTATTGATCATTGACGAAAGTGCTTCGAAGGCATCGCTGACTGCAGAAGTCTTTCGTGATGTAGAAGAAGTCGAAGTTCATCATGTGTCAACGGTTAGTAAGTTCCATGATCGCATTCTGCAAGTCAGACCTGACATCGTTACTGCATCGCTGATGTTTCAGGGATATGATTGCCCGGAAATCATAAAGTTCGTCCGAGCTGTTCAGCCCTCTGCGGTGATTCTCTTTGTTGTCGATCAGGTCGATATCGATACCGCCCTGTCGTGTATACGTGCCGGTGCTGATGATTTCGTCTCGATTCGTGATCACGAGTCCGTACGCGCGGCAGTCACTCGTGCAGTTGACTGTGTTCGTAGTAGAAAGAACATACGAGCGAGCGGGAGTTCCTTAGCCGAATCCGATTTCAAGAACTTCGTTGAAAACACTCACGACATCATTCAGAGCGTCGGCGCCGATGAACGCTTTGTCTTCGTCAATCGGGCCTGGGAAAAAACAATCGGGTATCGCATGGATGAGATCACCGAACGTACCGTCTTCGATGTTCTCGCTCCTGAATCGGCTGAAACATACCGCACGGCATTCGGCCGCGTCTTCAGCGGTCACTCAGTCTCGCACGTAGAACTAACCTTCATTACAAGGAGCGGTGAACGCGTCGTGTTAGCGGGAAACATCATCCCAAGGTTCATCAATGGAAACGTCGTTTCAACCCAATCCATTTTTCGCGATATCACAGAGCGCAAGCAATGGGAAAGCTCGTTGCGTGAAAGTGAGGAACGATATCGGAAATTTTTCGAACGGGATATCACCGGCGACTTTATCTCCACACCGGACGGTGAAATTCTTTTTTGCAATGATGCTTTCGCCGCCATCTTCGGTTTTTCCTCGGCGCAGGAAGTCATCGGTTCGACCGCTGTGAATCTCTACCTCCGCACGGAAGACAGGGAGGAAATCCTTACTGGCCTAAAGCAGAATGGCTCGATCGAACACCACGAACTCGTTCTAAAGCGACGTGACGGGACGCCGATTACCGTCATTGAAAATGTCTTCGCTGATTTTGACGATGCTGGAAACATCGTTCGCATTGCCGGTTACCTGTTCGACATTACGGAGCGCAAAAAAGCAGAGGAGGAATTGCTTATCGCGAAGGAGCGCGCTGAACGCGCCGAGCAATTGAAGACGGCCTTCGTCGCGAACGTCTCGCACGAGATTCGCACACCGCTCAACGTCATTCTCGGGTACACCGACCTTTTGCGTGATATCTATCTCACCGACATACCGGAAAGCGACAGGCACCTCTTCGCTTCGATAGAAGGGGCAAGCCAGAGGTTGATGCGTACCGTGGATCTCATTCTCAATCTTTCGAAGATCCAGTCGGGAAACGTCGAGATGGAGCCTTCTTGGGTGTTGCTGGAAGATTTGCTCAACCATCAGATACAAGCGATGAAACCGGCTGCGGAAGAGAAAGGATTGTCGCTTGAGTTCGTCAACTCGATCGCAAAAGTCCGTGTCTTCGTCGATACATATTTCCTTGCACAAGCGTTTGGCAATCTGCTCGACAATGCGATCAAGTTCACCTCAAAGGGGAAGGTCACCGTCAGGCAATTCCTCGCGAAAGAGGGACTCTGCGTCGATGTCGAAGATACGGGCATTGGGATGTCTGAGAGCTTTCTTGAACGCGTTTTCGAACCGTACACCCAGGAAGACGACAGCTACGCGCGTGCGTTTGAAGGAACGGGTTTGGGCGTTACGCTTGTCAAGCGTTATATCGAAGTGCACGGCGGCGACGTGCACGTTCGAAGCAAGAAGGGAGAAGGTACATGTTTCACCGTGATCTTTCCGTTGCACATCGCGCGTTTCGAAAAGAGCACCACTTAGGCAAGAATTCCCGATCCTAATCCCAATGCGATGAGGAGCAGCAGTGTGGCAACGCTCCACCGAATGAACCGCATCGTCACTTTCTTCATGAGGCGTGCACCAAGAAAAGCACCCGTGAACGCCGAGAGCGTAGCAGCGATAAGCAAACCCGATTGCTCACCGATACCCGTACTGGAAAAGTGCGTCGCATAAACGCTGAGCCGCGTAATATCGATCACGCACGCAATGAGAATTCCCGTCGCGATGAACGCTTCTTTCGTCAATCCGGAGCGAAGAAGGAATGCACTGCGAAGCGCTCCCTGATGACCTGAAAGCCCGCCGAAGAAACCGCTGAGTATTCCTCCGAGAGGCAGCCACTTCCGGTCGAAAGACCACGTATCGAACCGCGGTGTAACTTCAAGCACCGCGAAGGCGATCATGAGCGCTGCAACGATTGCGTTGACCGGCATGATCATGAACTCATGACCTCCGATTTGATACACCGTCAGCGGTTGCAATCCAGACAGCATGACGAGAATCGCGGCGCCGAGAATCGCACTCGGAATAGCGGCCCCGCCAAATAACAATGCGGTGCGTAAATCCGCGTGGCGTCCAAGGAGCGATATCTTGAACAGGTTATTGAGAAAATGTACGATCGCGGTCAAGCCGACTGCGAGGTCGATGGGAAAGAATAACGCGAACGCCGGCAGGAGCAGCGTCCCGAGACCAAAGCCGGAGAACAACGTCAGCGCGGAAGTCAGCAGCGCAGCGATGCAGATGACGAGGTATTCCATGTCGGAAGTTACTCGCACCCTGAGTAGAAAAAAACGGAGACTCGAAAAGTCTCCGTCATGTCGCTTCAGGATTACCAGCCAAACCAGTATTCCCTGACTGAACGAGCGGTTAAATCTCTGTCATGCGCTTCTCGATAATCAATTTCTTCTTCATCGAATCCTGCAATTCCTTTTGCGCTTTTCGGGTACGATCCTTCATCCGGGAAATGTCCCCCCGAAGGTTGTCGAACATCTCCTCATGATTCAAGAGCGAGTCCTCAAGGTCTTTTCTCATAATGTCGAGATCCACATCGATATCGATATCACCATCGAACAAGCGAGAGCCGTCGCCGTCGAATTCGAACTCAAAGTCCCCGGGATGGGAAAAGAAGCGATAGGAGAATGAATCGGAAGAATCCTCTGCGACTTCCAGCGTCAGGGTTTTTCTTTCGCCTTTGCGATAGACTTCAACGGCGATTTTTTCTCCGACGTCATATGCGCCAAAGACATTCGTGAAATCCCCAACCTTCTCGATCGTTTTCTTACCGGCTCTGACGATTACGTCACCGGCTTTGAATCCGGCTTTATCGGCTTTGCTGTCCTTCTTTACATTCTTTACGAGAATGCCTTTCTTGTTCGGTGCGCCGAAATATTCGGCGAGCTGTTCATTCAGCGTTTCAATCGTGAGACCATAGGTCGATTTCGTATTTCCCTTCCAGGAGAATACGGCAGGTGGATCGGGAGGTCTTGGAACACTCGGCGCTCTCGGTACTGAATACACGCGAGCACGAATGCGCTTTTCACCTTTGTCACGGTCGGCTATGCGGGCATGCACGGTTTTTTTCTCAGAACCTCTGTGAACGACGACGTCAACCATCGTTCCGGGTTCAAGCTTTTTCACGGCATCCATCAAGGACGTGGGATCTGAAATCTGCGTCTTACCGAATTGGACAATCACATCACCTTTCTCGATGCCCGCGCTGTCCGCCGGGCTGTCATCGACAACGGATCGGACATAAGCTCCTTTATCGACGCTGAGATTTTTCGATTCCTTCAACTCCGGAGTGATGTTTTCGATTTCAACACCGAGCCATCCGCCCTTGATGACAATTTTCGTTTTCTTTTCGATGCGCGGTTCTTCATCGTCCTGCGCTCGGATTGCACCCGGCAAGAGCAGTGTGAGACAAATGACTCCGTTGATAAGATGTTTCAGCATAAGATGTACTCCATAATTTCATGTAGTGGGAGAAAGAAATTTTCTACATTCACGAGGGATTAGACGGACAGGGGAAACACGGGTTCCCTGAGAATGAAGTTTTCCCTGCAACCCTTTTTCCGCTCGCTGCGTCCTACACACGCAGATGAACGCCGCCACCATCATAGAGCCAACTTTGAACGGACAATCTGCTTCAGGCAACAAACTCCCGCTCATTCAGGATGAGGTTATCCGACGTTGTCAGGCGGGCGACCTTGAGGCATATGAGGAATTGTATCGCAAATCGCGGTCGTTCCTTTATTCTCTTGCATACCGTTTCTATGGAAACAGGGAAGATGCCGAGGATGCCTTGCAGGAGACCTTTGTCCAACTCTACCGGAACATTCGTCACTTCCACGGTGAGTCGAAGTTCACAACCTGGCTTTATCGTGTAACGCTGAACACATGCATCAGCCTGAAGCGCAAGAGAAAGCCTCGTGAGACGAGTACCGATTTCCGCGAAGAAGCAATGCATCCCGCACAAGAGGCCGACACGCCTGACGCACTCCTGATCGATTTTCTCGAACGCGAAATCTCATTGCTTCCCGAGCTGCAACGCTCGGTGTTTCTCCTTTACGCCACTGAGGGTTTGACGCATCCTGAAATCGCCGATGCCCTGGACATTCGCATCGGCACGTCCAAGTCGTACTATCACCGCGCGCGTGGAGTATTGAAAAAGAGATTGATCGAAGAACGTATCCTGAGCAACAGAGTTGAACAATGACACAGCACGATGATTCAATGGATCGCCGCATTGAAGAAGCGGCAAGCAAGCTTCCTCCCCATGAGCCGTCGCCTTCGCTCTGGCCTATCATTCATGGGCGATTGCGGGCCGAGCGTGACCGCAGCGATTCGCAGGCTTCCATCCTTCCGTTTCCGGGGTTCTTCCAGCGTTGGTTTGGGAAACGCGCGCCGATGCTTGCATACGTGACCTATGCGGTCATACTGACCGTCGGTATCGCGACGAGCATTTATCTCATCAATGATCGTTCGCAGCCTGTCAGTGAGATCGTCTCTTTCGATGGGCCTGTCGAACCCGGATACATCGAAGAAGTGCAGGCGGATATCGAGCAGGCGATGTTCTACTACGAACGCGCGATCGAAAAAATGTCGCTGCAGCTTCTCAGCGAACGCAATACGATCGATCCGGAGCTTGCGGCGCTTCGCGCTGAACGGATCGCCTACCTGAGAAACTCTATCGCGGACTGCAAGCAGGCGCTGAAGAACAACCGTTCGAACCCCGTCGTCCAGCACTATCTGTTGACGGCATATGCCGATCTGCAGAACGTGCTTCAGGAAATGATTTCAGAAACAGATACACAGATTCAATGAGGACAAAGTCATGAAACGCGAACGCATGAAATACTTTCTGTTGACCCTTCTCACCGGAGCCATCATCGTCTCGCACGGCTTTGCACAGACGTATGAACGCAAGGTCGAGAAGAAGTTCGAGGTCGATCCAAACGTCAGCGTGTTCGTGAACAACCGGTTCGGAAGCGTCGTCGTGAAAGGCGGTGATGCAAACATCGTCGCGGTGAAGGTGACGATTAAAATCAAAGACGAATCGGATGAGGACGCGAAGGAAATCGCGGAGGGCATCGACGTTTCAATCGAAGGATCGCGGAATAAGGTGACCATCGAAACAGGCACGTCGAAGTTCGAAAGTAACTGCAACGACTGTTCGCGGTCGATTCATGTCTCGGTCCTCGTTCCGAAGTCAACGCAATTGAATGTGATGAACAGCTTCGGCTCGACAAAGACAGAAAACATTTTCGGTAAGGTGGACATCGATGGGAAATTCGGAGCCGTCGATGTGACCCGCTGTGCGAACATCAGCGTGAAGAACAGCTTTGGAAGCACGAATGTCAATAGCATTACCGGGAGTTGCCGGATCGAAAACAAGAACGGCAAAATCCGGGCATTCGATATCGAAGGCGGAGAGTTCATGAACGCGTTTGGCGCGACGGAAATATCCGGTTCGAAAAAACCCGTGACGATCGAATCGAAAATGGGCTCTGTGAAAGTGAAAGACATGGTCGGCGGATCAGTGGCAAATGCGTATGGAAGCGTCGAGGTATGGCTGAATCAATCCTTCTCCGGCCACATCGAAGCCAAGACAGCCTACGGCTCCGTGAAAAGTGATATCCCACTTACCGAACGAGAACCTTCCCGGAAGAAAAAGTACGGACCGACAAAAGAGGATCTCATCGGTTCCGTTGGAACGGGTTCAGCGACGATCGCGCTCGAAACGAAGTTTGGAGATCTTACGATCAGGAAATAACGCCAAGCAAAACGGTGCGGTTTACTGCGTGCGAGCGGCCAACGAGGTCGCTCGTACTGTTTTTGCCTCACGCCACTTTTCTTCGATCCGGTCAACTGCCGCTTTGAACTGCGGGAGAAATTGATCCGGAATGCGTTTCAACGGGGGATTCTTCACCTTACGCTGAACCGTATGCCTGCCGTTGACGAGAAACTCGAAGTGTAAATGCGGCGCCGTTGAATAACCGGTGCTGCCGACTTTCCCGATCGTCTGTTGCTGGCGAACGGCCTGGCCTCTTCTGACGAGAATACGCGAGAGATGGGCGTAGCGCGTTTTGATTCCGCCTGGATGGGAGATCTCGACAAGATTTCCATATCCTCCACGACGTCCTGCATGAGTTACCACGCCCGATGCAACCGACCAAACCGGTGTACCTGTTGGCGCGCCATAATCCATTCCCGTGTGCATCTTCCATCTCCCGGATATCGGATGTGTTCTCATCCCAAAGGTACTCGTGACGCGAAGGATGCTGAGCGGCGACCGCATGAAAGCCCGCTGGACGTTTCTCCCGTCCTTGGCGTACCATCCTTTCACTTTCCCAAGCGAATCGCTGAACCAGTACGCATGAACGTCCCCTGTTTCAGAGCCGGAATATTCCGCTGCAAGCAAACGCCCGTAGCCGATGATGTTTCCATCGAGCTTCTGCCGAAGAACCAACATGCGAAAGCGATCTCCGAATCGTGGGTCGAAAATGAAATCGATATCGTACCCCAATACGTCTGCATATGCAGCGATCAATTCGGGCTTTTCGCCGAGCGCGATGATCGCGTTATACACGGACGATTCGACCTGCCCTTCCACGGAGATCAACTCCTCCGTTATGGGTTTCGTGAAAAGCTCAGCATGCAGGGTATTCGAGGAGTCCGGTCGGATCCAGTAACTTCGCGCAACATCGACTTCGAAACGAAAGCGTGCGAGTTTTCCGGACGAATCCATCTGTGCGATAAACGGCTGACGGGGTTTGCAATTGCGAAAGTCAAAACCGATGCTTTCCAGCAATGAGCAAATCTGCTGAGTTGTCTGCGCTGGAATTCCCGCATCGAGCAGCGAGCCGCTGAAAGGCATTCCACGTTCGATCTCTCCGCGATACTCTCTGCACCCTCGCGCAACGGCGCTATCGATAAGCCGGGGCCAATGCGCGGACGGGTCTTCCACCGGAAGCGGCGCTTGCTTATCGGCGCCCATCGTAGAAGTGATGAGATAGGTTCCGCAGCCAACGACGACAAGCAGGCCGAAGAGCCAGAAGAGAGAGCGATAATTTTTAAGTTGAGTGCGGTGAACAGGCGGCAGACTCATCGAAAAGAAAATACCGATTCATAAACAGCATCCCAACCGAGAAAACCGATCATGGCCGAAGAATCCCGACAGAAGGCGCTCAACGAACTCCATCGCATCCTCGCGCGATACCGTGAAGCCGAATTGATGATCGGTGAAACCGGAAGTGGCGAGTGGCACGTCGATGCCTTGGTGCATAATGGCGCCGAAAAAGTGAAGCTCGTCGTTTGGTTCAATGCCAAAGGAATGCTGACGATAAAAGTGCAAGGGAAGGCCACGCCCTTCGCGGAATCTGTACGCATGCTCACGGTTGGCAGCGAGCCTCTCACGAGCAGCTTCTTCAATGACAGCGTCGAATCGTGGATCGGCGTCGATGAATCCGGAAAGGGCGATTACTTCGGGCCGCTCGTCACGGCTGCCGTTTTGCTGACTCCGGACACGCGCCTGCAATTGAAATCCGTTCTGCTTCGCGACAGCAAGCTGATGCAGCAGGCGGCAATCGCAACTGCGGCAAAGGACGTGCGGCGAATCTGTGCCGGTGCGTTCGACATCGTCGTGACGATGCCGGAGCGGTACAACGAACTGCTCGTTGCCGAGAGCTTTCGCGGCAACTCGCAGAATCTCCTCGCATGGCAACATGCGCGTGCAATCGAGAACCTGCTCGCGCGTTTCCCGGAAGTCACGCACGCGGTAGTGGATCAATTCAGCGCAAAGGAATCGGTAAGGAAAAACCTCTTCACGCGTGGGAAGAACATCAACGTGATCGAGCGCACGAAAGCCGAGCAGGACCCCGCAGTTGCGGCGGCAGCGATCTTAGCTCGCGACGTGTTCGTGCATCGCATGAAGCAACTGAAGGAGCTTGCCGGCATTGCGCTTCCGTTCGGCTCATCGAACGAAGCCGCAATCGAACAAGCGGCGCGGCATATCGTTCAGACACAAGGACGCTCCGCGCTCGGTCGATTTGCGAAGCTGCATTTCAAGACGACGAAGAAATTGGGATTGTGAGATGGGCATCGAGCGCAGAGAATAACGGTGGATCAATATTGGGTCAAACCGATGAATGTGTATTATTGAACGTATAATCAAGTGGATATCACACATGATCATATCAGTATTATCACTTTTCAAAACACTTTCGCACTCGTTCATGCCATCCGCGAAGCTAATACTTGATTACACAGTTGCAGATCTCCCATGCGAATTGACACTCTAATTGTCGAGAACTTCAAAGGTTTTACGAAACGTACATTCGATTTTCATCCGGAGTTCAACCTTGTCGTCGGTGAGAACGGGACGGGAAAGACTTCCCTTCTCGATGCGCTCTCCATTGCAGCCGGCAGTTGGTTTTTAGGAATACGGGGATACGATAGTCGTCACATTCGACCTGAAGACGTGCGTTTCCAAGGATTTTTGACTGAATCCATGGCAACATGGGAGAAGCAGTTCCCTTGTGTCGTTGAAGCGCGCGGTGTTGTATTGGATAGGTCTCTGAAATGGCAGCGCTCTCTGACGACGCCGTCAGGCCGGACTACTCGTGTAAACGCTCGGGATGTAAAAGATCTT
Organism: uncultured Chromatiales bacterium; assembly: GCA_964448285.1. Lineage (GTDB taxonomy): Bacteria > Bacteroidota > Ignavibacteria > SZUA-365 > SZUA-365 > CAYUWG01. Next base: position 10,364 of record CAYUWG010000002.1, on the reverse strand, counting down.
GCTGAGAAGGCGGAAAAGGAAATACGCGAAGGAGCGTTCATTATCCTTCCACTCATCTCATATTATGGTACTGGAAGACTTTGGAACGTTCCGCGAGAGCAAGCACAGATAAAGTCAGGGCAGCAGCTTCCTAAGGAAAAACAGTCGAGACTGTACGGGTATCGCAATAGTGTTGACCCACGTCTTTCCGTGTCGGAAATGGTTGCATGGATAGCGAGACAATCCTGGATGGCTTTTCAGCAGCAAGGGAAAGAAACTTCGGCCTACCGGGTCGTCCGTGAGGCATTGGTGCGAAATATCCAAGGCGCTCGCGATGTGTCATTCGATCCGAAACTCGGTGAAGTCGTGGTTGAGTTCGGAGGGGAAGAACGGCAACCGTTCAACAATCTTAGCGACGGGCAGCGCTGTATGCTTGCGCTCGTCGGCGACATCGCACAGAAAGCAGCGACGCTCAATCCTCAGTTGAACGGAGAAATCCTCACCGAAACACCCGGCGTGGTCCTGATCGATGAACTCGATCTCCACCTGCATCCGACCTGGCAGCGGCACGTGATTGAGGACTTGCGAACGACGTTTCCGAGAATCCAGTTCATTTGTACAACACATTCCACTTTTCTCATTCAATCGCTCAGGTCCGGTGAGGAACTCCTCATGCTGGAAGGGCAACCAACGGCTTTCCTTGGGAATCTCTCCCTCGAAGATATCGTTCGCGGGCTCCAAGGAGTCCCGAATCCGAATGTCGGTGCGCGCTACGAAGAGATGAAAGGCGTGGCGCGTCATTACCTTGAGAAACTTGAAGAAGCGAAGAAGACGCAGAAGGAAAAACTCGCCGAGTTCCTGGACCAGCTCGCTCGTGATATCGCTCCCTATTCGGACAACCCGGCTTTTCAGGCGTTCCTCGAAATGAAGCGCGTAGCAGCACTTGGAGAGTAATGGATGAGACCCGTCCGGCGGAACACCTCTCCCCAACCGAACGATTTTGTCGATTATCGTGATGCTTGCCCAACGTTGATCTCTCGTCTCGGAATCTACTGTAGCTATTGTGAGCGGAGAATCAACGCAGGCCTTGCCGTCGAGCACATCCAACCGAAGGGCCTCCCGCAATATGTGCGTCTCGAGGGGCGATGGGAGAATTTCCTTCTCGCATGCGTGAACTGTAACTCGACGAAGCGAACCCAGGATGTCAACGTAGCGGATGTCCTTCTTCCTGACCGCGACAATACGTTCGTCGCAGTAGAATATTCGGAAGATGGCACAGTGCGTCCTGCTCGAAATACATCCGGCAATATTCAGAGCATGGCTGCTAGGACTCTTTCACTCGTCGGACTCGACAGGCTCGGATCGCAAATCACGGATGAGAACGGTAAACTCATTGCACTCGATCGGGTTTCACAACGGATGAACGCATGGGCGCTGGCTAACGAAGTGAAGAAAGATGTTGATAGCAATCCGGGCAATGCATCCTTCGAGCGACAGGCAGTGCGTAATGCTATGTACACAGGCTTCTTCAGTATTTGGATGGCTGTTTTCGCTGGAAACACGAACATTCGAAAGCAACTGATTGATGCATTCCCAGGAACACGAGAGAGCGGTTGTTTCGATCCTATAACTACGCAACCCGTCGTTCCTGCACCGAACCCGGATCAGTTGCCTCATGGAGGGAAGGCATGACTCTTATACTTCGGTGACTTTTCGGCAAAGCACCAAACATCTCTTGCCAACCGCATTAGAGTTCGAAGAGAATCAAATTCATCAGGTTTTTATACGCTCACCTTTACGCGCTCACTGAAGCCGTGTCGCTGTTTAGGGGTGATTCCTTCGCGTTCTTTCTTGGTAAAAGCCAATGATTTGCTCCAGTCAGCATAATCCGACATGGCTGGATAAACCGTACCCCCTGCTCACTATGTATCGATTCATTCATGACGCACTCCCTGCCTTCATCGGCTTTTTTCGTAAGGCCGTCTCGCAGAAGCTGTGAGAGTATTCGAAGGGAGAGTTTCCTCCATTGGCCATTACGGTTTCATCCGTTAGCTTTATGAAGCGAACATGAGGTACCAGCAAATTCAACTCACGCGCCTTTCACAAGCGAAGGAGAAACTCGTCTCCGATGGCGCGTGGCATCCTTTCTCGGAATCACCGGGGACCTTCTATCGCGTGTCCGGCCGCTTCATGCAACGCGTTCGCTTCGAGGGAAATGAAAGCGACGGATTGCTTTCAGAACTTCTGGACTTCCCACCGATCCCAACCCAACTGTTGAAGGAAGGCTTTCGCGAAGAGATTTGCTTTCGAATCGAGGATGACTCTTGGGTGTATGAGACGCTGCTCAAGAGGCAATTCTCCGGTTGGGAAAAAATGAAGCGTGGCGCAAATCGTCTCGGTGCGGAGATCATCGCGAATGCAAACACATTTTCCTTTCGCATTTCGATCGGAAGATGGGAGACGGACACCGTCCTCCAGGCGCTCGTCGTCGGAAGGTCGTGCCTGCTCATTGCATCCGATCTCGAAGTTGACGCACGGGACGGGATCGCGCATTCCGAAGGCGAGATCGAAGGCCTTCTTCGAACCGCCGCTGAAGTGCTGAGCGAAGAAGTCCGCAATTCGTTGAAGCGAAAAACGTCACGAAAGAAATCGCTGCAATCTTCCCTCTTCGAATGAGCAGAGGTCGTCACTGAACACGATAGTCCTTTCAACCAAAGCGCGGGACAGGAAACGAAGCCTGCGGATTGCATCCGATGCGATACTCGACGGGAAGCTTGTCGCGTTTCCGACAGAGACCGTGTATGGACTCGGTGCGAACATCTTCGATGAGAAAGCCGTGAAGCGCATCTTTCGCGCGAAGGGCCGGCCATCGGACAATCCGCTCATCGTTCACGTAGGATATCTTCCCATGGCGCAAGAACTCATCGCAACATCGTCGAAACTCTTTATCCGCCTGGCGGACATGTACTGGCCGGGGCCGTTGACTCTCGTCGCAAAACGGAATGCCGCCGTCCTGGACATTGTGACGGCAGGATTGGATACCGTCGGTATCAGGATTCCAGCGAGCAGCATCGCACGTGATTTGATCGCAGAGGCGGGAGTTCCGCTTGCGGCGCCGTCTGCGAATCGTTCGGGGCGGCCGAGTCCGACAACGGCACAGGCGGTTCTCGACCAACTCGATGGCCGCATCTTCGCCGTTCTCGATGGCGGTGAATGTTCCGTTGGCATCGAATCGACCGTGCTCGATATCACACGGTCGGCGCCACGCATCCTTCGTCCCGGTGTGGTGACGAAAGAGATGTTGGAGAACGCACTCGGGACACGTGTTTCCTTTGCGCGCAACACGGCATCCACGCCGCCATCACCGGGGATGAAGTACGGTCATTACGCTCCGCGAACTCCTCTCTACATCGTGACGAACGGAAGCAGAGATCGAGTTGAACGAACGATAACCGTGCTTCGTGCAAACGGCCATCGTATCGGACTCGCGGCGCCGAGCCAATTGCGCAAACTCGATGTGGATGCGTTCTTCAGTTTGGGCAATGGCTCGTTGCAGGACTTCGCGAAAAATCTCTATCGCGCACTTCAGGAGCTTGACAGGAAATCGCTCGATGTCATTCTCTGCCCGGCAGTGCAGGAAATTGGCATCGGGCTCGCGATCATGAACCGTCTCCGAAAGGCGGCAACGAAAATTCTCTGAGATACCGAGCGTGCGTAGTTTACGACCACGATGACTGAACCGATAGATGCGATCAAGACGATTGGGATGTTGACCTCCGGCAGAGGAGCGCCGGGGATGAATGCCGCATTACGTGCAGTTGTGCGCATGGGCTTGATGAAGGGTATTCGCATGATCGGTTTCCGCGACGGCTATCAGGGGTTGATTCACGGTGATCTTCTGGAAATGGAATCCTGCACCGTTTCGAACATCATCCATCGCGGCGGTTCGGTTTTGCAATCGGGTGTGTGCGACGATTTCCTCGCAAAGGACAATCGCATGAAAGCCATCGCCACTCTGCGCGAGCATGCCCTCGACGCCCTGATCGTCATTGGGGGTTACGGGACGATGCGCGGCGCGAGCGCGCTCTACAGCGAATACCATCTTCCTACTATCGGCATTCCCGCTACGGTGGAAAACGACGTCTGCGGCACGGACTTTTCGGTCGGATTCGATACGGCAATCGACACCGCAACGAAGTCTATCGACAAACTGCGAGAGGCATTGGAAGGGCATGAGTCTATCGCGGTCATCGAAGTGGCTGGACGTGATGCCGGAGGCGTTGCACTGAAAGTCGGGCTTGCAAGCGGCTCGGGCGAAGTTCTGATTCCGGAGGGTGGAGCGACCTTCGAGTCGATTCGTGAAGCGTTGCAAAATTCCAGGAAGAAGAAAGTGACGCGCTTCATCGTCGTCGCCGAAGGCTACCGGGAAGGAGGAGCGATGCAGTTCGCGAAAAAATTACGAGAACACGGCATCGAGAGCCGGATCCTTTTGCTGACCGACATGCAACGCGGAGGCACGCCCACTGCGCGAGATCGCATTCTCGCAAGCAGGCTCGGCGCTTCAGCCGTCGAGGCATTGTTCATGAGTGAAACCAATGTTGTCGTCGGCGAGGTGCAGGGCAAAACCCGCCTTACCCCGCTGCGCGAAGCAACGGAATCACCGAAGGAATTGAACCTCCGCTTGCTCGACCTCACGCGAATTCTTGCTCCCTAATGCCTCGCTCAGATCTGATCCGCTGCTTTATCGCGCTCTATCCCGATGCGGACGCACTTCCATCGATCGAATCGTACCTCGAATGCCTTTCGAAGAAGGACCTCCCTCTTCGTATGGAGAAGATCGGGCACGTGCACATGACGGTTCGTTTTCTCGGCGACACACCTTCGGCTACGATCGATGCGATTCATCGCGAACTCGAAGAACGTCTTGCCGACCAACCCGTGATCGAAGCTGTCCTCGATCGTGTTGGAATGTTTCCGAATGCGCGAGCGCCGCGTGTGGTATGGATTGGTTTTTCGCTGGGATTTGATTCGTTTCACAGTCTTCATCTCGTCGTTGAGGGCACCTGCCGCGCGCACGGTATCGAATCCGATACGAAGAAATTCACACCGCACCTTACCGTTGCCCGCGTAAAAGACGCCGGACGCCGGCCGTATTTGGAAAAGGAAATCGAGTCCTGTAGCTTTCAAGCCACTCCTGTGCAATTCAGAGCGTTGCATATGATGGAAAGCGCGCTTACGCCGAGAGGGGCGATTCACAGGGAACGCTCACGCGTGAGTTTTCGAACACTACACTAACAGCTTTTTAACGAGGAAGAAATGGCAGAGGAAAAAGACGGAAAACAGAAGGCGCTTTCTCTCGCAGTCGATCAGATCGAGAAGAATTATGGCAAGGGTTCCATCATGCGCCTGGGTGACGGAGTGATCACGAAGGTGGAAGCCATTCCAACCGGATCCATCTCGCTCGATTCGGCGCTTGGCATCGGCGGCGTTCCGCGTGGTCGGGTGCTCGAAATCTATGGGCCGGAATCTTCCGGGAAAACGACGATCTGCCTTCACATCGTCTCCGAAGCGCAGAAGACCGGCGGCATAGCGGCATTCGTGGACGCAGAACACGCGCTCGATATCGGCTATGCGAAAAAGATCGGCGTCGATGTTTCCAACCTTCTCGTCTCGCAGCCTGAGTACGGCGAACAAGCACTCGAGATCGTTGAAACACTCGTGCGCAGCAATGCGCTCGACGTCATCGTCATCGACTCCGTCGCGGCGCTCGTTCCGCGCGCGGAAATCGAAGGCGAGATGGGCGACCCCACGATGGGCGTGCAGGCGCGCCTCATGTCGCAGGCGCTTCGAAAACTCACGGCGGCCATCAACAAGAGCAAAACGACGGTCATCTTTACGAACCAACTGCGCTCAAAGATCGGCGTCATGTTCGGCAATCCAGAGACGACCACGGGCGGCAACGCACTGAAGTTCTATGCATCCATCCGCATGGACATTCGCAGGAAGGACGTGATCAAGGATGCGGGAAACATCATCGGCAACCGCGTGCGCGTCAAGGTCGTGAAGAACAAGTTAGCTCCGCCTTTCAAGGAAGTCGAGTTCGATATTCTCTACAACGAAGGCATCTCGAAGATCGGCGACCTGTTAGACGTCGGCGTCGAATGCGGCGTCATTCAAAAGAGCGGCTCGTGGTTTTCCTTTGGCGACGAGCGCCTCGGACAAGGCCGCGAAGGCGTGAAGAAAGTCCTGAACGAAGCGCCCGACCTTCTCGCAAACATCGAGCAGGCTGTGAAAACCGCACTCGGAGTCGAACCCGTCGCGACTTCCAACAACTCCTCCGAGCAGGAGTTGGAAACAGCGAGCGCTTCGAAAAGAACGAAATAAGAATGCCCGGTTCTATCGCGAGTCGTTTCCTCATCGCTTCCGTCACTGTGATTGCGCTCTTCGCGGGATGTGACAACAGCTTCACGCCGAAAGCGGAATTCCATGAACAGCTCGTCGTCTATTGCGTGCTCGACCCAACCGCATCGATGCAGGTGGTGCGCGTCGAAAAAACCTACGATGCCGAAATCGGCAAACCCTATCCGCCCGAAGAAGCACGGCGCATCGACTCTGCAAAGGTCTTCCTCAGCGGAGATGGAAAGACCGTTCAATGCTACGACACGCTGCTGACGGGAAGTGATGGACTCGTTCGGCGCGTGTGGATCACTCGTTCGCTCGAGGTAAAGGAAGACGGGAAATACCTGTTGCGCGTGAACGTCCCCGGCTTCGAGCAGGTGAGTTCCGTGTTGACCGTCCCGAGCAGGCTTTGGGTGTATGCGATGAACCAGCGGATCGACACGCTCAAGGCTGTGATCGTCAAACCGGGTGTACCCACGATGAAGAATAAACCGGTGGGCTATTACTATCGGCTGTTCATCACGTGCCTGAAAAACATCGACGGGCAGTGGCGCGAAATCCGGCGCGAGGTCCCGGTGTTTTCCGACAGCACAAGGAATATCTATGAATTCCCTTCGCTCGGTCCGGAGAGTTCCATGCTCTATACTTTTGACGCGCTTCAACGCACACACAACCAACTTCTGGACGGCGATACGACGGTGCGCGACAAGCAGGTGCTGGCGGTCGGCTATGCGTTCGAAAAAAATTTCTATAACTACTACAAAGTCGTAAGGGGCTTCGATGACCCTGCTTCCGTGCGGCTCGATAATCCGAATGTCTCGTTCATCGATGGCGGTCTCGGCGTCTTCGGAGGCTTCTCGGCCGATTCCTCACGGATTTGGTACAACAAATTCATCGGGGAGGCGAAATGACTTTCCCGCGCAAGTCTCATTGGCGAAGTTCTCCCTCATGTTGAAGGCGTTCGTAATGTCGTTTCGTAAAGTCATTCTCTGCTGTGTTCTCGTCCTCATTGCCGGTTGCGATAATTCCTTCGATCCAAAAGAAGAATACCAGGAGCGCATCGTGGTCTTCGCCGTGCTCGATGTGACCTCGCCGGTTCAGGTCGTGCGTCTCGAACGGACCTTCGACGCAGTCGGAACGAACCCCAACGAACCGATCGGGAAGCAACCGGTTACGGATGCGAAGGTGCTCATCCAAACGAGCAAGCGGACCTTCACGCTGACCGATACGCTTGTCGATATCGGTGCCGGCACGATGAAGAAGATCTGGATCACGCGCGAGCTTTCGCCCGTGGAAGGAGCGGTCTATACACTGCTCGTCGAGGTCCCGGGATTGCCGGCCATCTCCTCGCAGGCCACCGTTCCGAGCCGAGCGTTCGTGCAACTTCTTGCACCCGATGTTGCTGGGTTGCGCAAGGGCGTCGAGCTGCGGGCCGGAGCGATCAGTACGTCCGCGACGCCTCGCGGATTTTATTTCCGCCTGTGGATCACCGGCGAGAAAACGGTAAACGGAAAGCGGGTGGAACTGCGCTACGAAATCCCTCGCGGTATCGATCCGAAAACGGGCAACACCGAATACACGAAGCCCTCTCGTGATATTTCGGTAGAATTTCCGACGGAATTCCTCGCGGACTTGCGCGCCCGGCTGGAGCAAACCGACAGCACACAGAACATTCAGGTCGTCGGGACTGCGTACTCACTCGACACCTATCTCTATGCCTATTATCAAACCGTACGCGGCTTCGACGATCCCGTCTCCGTGCGCCAGGACAAACCGGACTTCACGAACATCAGCGGAGGCATCGGCGTCTTTGGCGCAATCAGCACCGACTCAGTGCGGATCAGCTACCATTCATTGATTCCACGGTAAACGCGCGTGTCGCTCCCGCGCATCACGAAAATCGAACGACAAAAACGCGCTCAACGGCGCGTTTCGATTTTCCTGGATGATGAGTTCGCCTTTGGCGTTAACGAAGAAATCGCGTACCGCTTCCAGCTTGCAAAGGGTATGGAACTGACGCCCGAGTTGCGCAGCGAGATTGAACGCACCGACGGAGTGATCCAGGCGAAACTTGCCGCTGAGCGCTTGTTCGCGGGGCGCAGGCGCTCGGAGAAGGAACTTCGTCAGCGTCTGGCGCGGAAGGGCTTTTCCGATGAGGTGATTGACGAAGTGATTGCAGGGTACTCGCGAGTTGGGTTGATCGATGATGAGGCATTCGCCCTCGCGTATGTAAAGGACCGCCTGAACCTGAAACCGCGCGCGCGTTCCGTTCTTCAGCGCGAGCTTACCGCTAAAGGCATCTCCAAAGAGATCATTACCCGCACACTCGATTCACTTACCGGAAGCATCGATGAGGAGGCTATTGCCCTTCAACTCGCGGAAAAGAAACGCACGAGCTTCGAACGGTTTCCCGTTGAGACGCAGAGAAGGCGCCTCACCGACTTTCTCCTTCGCCGCGGCTTTTCATTCGACGTTGTGAAGAAAGTGATGGGGAAGGTGATGTAAACTTTCGCTACAACACCTATCATTAAATAATTAGGGATGACTGCAATGATATTTGTTTGTGCAGGAACAAAACGTATGAGAAGTCCCTGTCATCATACATCTCGGCTCCCACACTGGGTCAGGTGGAGTATCGCCATTGATTATTGCTTGTATTATTTCCTCGTAATTTATACAAGCATTCGGACAGCCCTTGCCTTCCATAACCCTGCACACACACTCACCTTGAGCAGAGAGTATAATCGATGCAACGCCAAGCCCAAATGCAGTTGGTCCAAATATCGGTACTCCAACTACAGGTAGCATACCTCCCATTCCAGAGACGAATGCACCGATGTTAACCGCCATTGTCAATCTCGTCGAGGAACATTCAGTATTTTGAACTGTAAATGTGACCGTAATCCATTGCGATAGATGATTCTCTCTTTCTTCCGGCGTGTAATCCAGTGTTTCACGTCCTTGACAAACGCCAGCAAGCACTATAATGATGCAGATAATAATTAGCTTTTTCATTTTTTTATCACCTCGATAAATGTCGTACTTGTTTTACTGTATAATACCTATTTTCAGAGGTAAGAATGAAGTAATAAATGCCAGACGCGATTCCCTCTAAATCAACGGTTGCATTTAATGATCCATGTTGATTGGTAATATAATATCGATGTCCTACCTCAAACCCACTTGATGCTACGATCTTGATCTGTACTCGTGTGGACGGTTCAAGATTCTTAGCATAAAGATGGTAATGCGCCGTAATGCCTGGATCTGGATATACGGCAAAGGCAAAATCTGAATGAATTATGCCTTTTGCAACGCTTTGCGATATCTTCCCTAAAGATGTATCGCATCCAATGATATGAGGACACAGCACATTAAATGCGTAGTAGAGTGCATTGACTAGTACAGAATCGTTCATACCATAATACGGCAACCACACGTCTTCGCGTTCTATCCATCTCGTGGAATCAGGTCCGTTGTATTTAAATAATACCCGCAGACTCACATCACGACCATCTAACGATTGGCTAACAACAAATCTTTGGTCGATCCCTGATAGATTTCCTGATGAGTACCATTCATATGAATGACCCCATAAATTTTCGAAAAACTGGGCGAGCGAATCTATTTGAGCGAAGTGTATGCTGTCAACAAGGGATAGTCGCTCATTTTGTAGATTGACAAGATCAACAATAAAATCAAGTGGATACTGGAACCTAACGTTGTATAAACCACTATCCCGTGAAGTAATCCATGGAGGCAGAAGTAGTACTACAGGCACGAAAAAACTAATAGTGTCATTTTCTTTAACAGTAAATAAGTCGGTCATTATCGAATCCGCATACACTTGAGAGTTGTACTCAAATAATGGACGAAGCGTATTGCCCACATCGTAATCAAAGGAACGCCACAACGGCGCAAACCAACCTGTATCGCTGATATGTCGTACTTGTGTTATACCTATATTCAGGGATCTAGTGGGTTCG
>CAYUWG010000001.1:0-135452 GCA_964448285.1 uncultured Chromatiales bacterium | reverse complement strand
TAGCGCGACATATGGACTCCAGAATGTGACAATTCAACAGAGCTAACCACGGAGAAAAAGAAAGGTCGTTACACTTGCAACGACCTTTCTTGTAATCTACGAGCGCTACTTGGCTGTTACCGAGATGATCTTCACGCCATTCCCTTTCTTTTCGATAGCGTGCGCGACCTCCATGCCTTTCACGACTTTGCCGAACACCGTGTGTTTACCGTCCAACCAGTCGCACCCATCCTCCTTCGTGACGATGAAGAACTGCGAGCCGTTCGTGTTCGGGCCGGCGTTCGCCATGCAGATCGTTGCATACTCGACGCTTGCTTTCAGCTTTCCATTCGCGTCGTAGCATTCATCTTCGAATGCGTAGCCGGGATTGCCGGTACCGGTACCGAGCGGACAGCCGCCCTGAATCATGAAGTTGCTGATGACACGATGGAAAATGAGACCATCGTAAAACGGTCGCTTGACCATTTGACCGGTCTTTGGGTCTTTCCATTCTTTCGTGCCCTTCGCGAGGCCGATAAAGTTGTCCACCGTTTTCGGTGCGATATCCGGCCACATCTCGATGGTCATCTCACCGAGTTCTGTTTTCATGATGAGTGTCGGTTTTGCGTTCGCTGTCATCTTCTGTGTCTTTCCTTTTTTTTGAGCAGGCAGAACACCTGTGAACAAGACACACATGACTGCTGCGAGCACTATTGTTTTCATAAGTGATTCCTGAAATGTTCGTACAACAAGAGAGGATTAGTTCACTTTCACCGATTCGATCTTCACGCCGTTGCCCTTCTTTTCGATGGCGTGCGCAACGTCCATTCCGCTGACGACTTTTCCGAACACCGTGTGTTTGCCGTCCAACCAGTCGCATCCTTCCTTCTTCGTGACGATGAAGAACTGCGAGCCGTTCGTGTTCGGGCCGGCGTTCGCCATGCAGATCGTTCCATATGCAACGCTCGCTTTCAAAACGCCGCGTGCACGGAGCGGCTCATTGCGTCCGGTTTTTTCCATGAAGAATTCCACCGTGTAGTCCATGATCGGTTTACCGCTCTGGAGTTCCTGGCATTTCTGAACGATTCCAACCAGGGTCGAATCCGGCTCCGGTGTGCTTTGGAAATATGGTGCAAGGATTCTTTGGTAAATCTCGAGTGCCATGGATTCCGTTGTGATCTTTCCGGTCATTGGATCGCCGTTCTCGTAGCATTCATCTTCGAATGCATAACCCGGACCACCGGTACCCGTGCCGAGCGGACAGCCGCCTTGAATCATGAAATCGTCCATCACCCGGTGGAATATAAGACCATCGTAAAAGGGCCGCTTCACCATTTGGTTCGTCTTTGGATCCTTCCACTCTTTCGTGCCCGATGCGAGACCGACAAAGTTATCGACCGTTTTGGGTGCAATATTCGGCCAGAGTTCGATGTGTATTTCCCCGAGTTCTGTTTTCATGATGACCAATGGTTTCTTTCCTTCTTCCGTTTGTGTTTTTGCTTTCGTGCCCTGCGCAGAAACCTGCATGACTCCGAGGGCGATGATCGTGCAGAGTGAGAGGAGCGTTCGCATTCCGTTTCCTGTGTGGTGAATGAACATACGGTTCGCAAACTACGGACTGGCTGAAGGCGTTGCAAAACACGGTGGTGTAGAAGTTCGTCCCCATTCGCACGTATCCAAGGAACACTTCGCAGCACTCATCCGGCTTTCCCCCATCACCTGCGCGTGTTAGATTGCCGTGCCATGCCGACACGCAAAAAAAATTTCTCCTCCTCTATAAAACTTGTATTCCTCCTCACCGGTCTTGCCGCGGTAATCATTCTCGGATATGTCACGCTCATGCAGTCGCCAGTCGTCGATCCGGTTATCGTTGCGGAACCCGTTCCGGCTGACGAAGAACTGGAATCTTTCCTCAATGACGAAATGGACTACGGCCTCACGTTTTCCCGACTCCTCGTCGAGAAACGGATTGAGCGGGCGCAAAGCATTGCAAAGAACAATCCCGCTTATGAAACGCGCGCAATGCAGGTGATCGATTCGCTGAAGAGTCGGCTCGCACGAAAGGCAAAGACCTCGAAAGGATTTCGTTAAGGATCAGCCTCTCGTTTCCGGCAAGTGCTTTTTCAAAAGCATGATCTGTCCGGTGTGATAAGCGTCGTGTTGAGGAAGGCCGAGTAAAAGCACCTCGACGGTGTAATCACGTCCTTCGACGATGCGTTCGAGATCGCCATCCGAAAGCAATGCGACTCGCTCGCAGAGCAGGCGTGCCGAGTTGTTGAGTTCTTGCAGCGATGTTTGCCATCCGTCATCGCTCGTACTCACTATGCGCGGCCAATCCATTTCCGGTGTCACTTCTTCCGACGGTTGGTCTAACCACCTAAGCGTGAATGTCCTCCATGCTGTCATGTGAAGAACCACTTCCCAGATCGAGTGGCTCTTTGGATTCGGACGATGCGAGGCTTGCTCCGAAGTGACGTTCTGAAGGGCTTCACGAACCGATGGTCCGAACCATGCGGGACCTTCGTGTGCGCGTTGAATTTGATCGATGATTGTGTCAATCCTGTTCATTGTCGAATGCTCCACGATAATGGTTACGATGAATCCCGCTTCTCCTTCTCGAAGACGGCTATCATGATGCGGATCTCTGCATAGGACACGTCCTCGTCAATGAGCGCTTTCAACTTCTTCAGGTCCACGCGTTTGATGCGTTTGTACGCAGCCCGGATTTGCTCCTGGTGTTTTTCAGGAATCAATCTGTTGAGATCCACGCGGACGCCGCGATCGATGAGTTCGGAAATTTGTTGCGACACGGTCCCGATGGTGAGATTGCGTTGTTCCGCGATCTCTTCGAGCCCAAGCCCTTGGACGCAAAGCGCGAACGTGGATCGTAACGTTGGCGGCAAACCCGGCATCGCTTCCTGTGATTGCTTCGCTGCATGTGCAAGCGAGCGCTGATTGCGATGGTCGGCAATCGTTCGGAGAAATTGCTTCCCGCATTTCTTCATCGTGCCCGGACCCATTCCCTCTATGGCGAGAAGTTCCTCTGCGGTCGTCGGTGCGAGGTTCGCGATATTCCGCAAGACCGCATCCGGAAGCAGCGTGTGCGATGGGATGTTGTTCTCCGTTGCAACGCGGCGCCTTACGGCACGCAGCGCCTGATAGAGCACGTGATCCTGAACTTCGACCTCTGCGCTTTCTGCAGGCCGGGGGAGTTTCAACGGTTCGACCGGAAAGGGAATATGGCGTTGTCCCACGTCGGTCAGATACACGGAAGGATGGAGGCTGTCCGTTTTCGCAAGCCATCCAAGACCGATAAGCGTATCCACAACGTCGAGGAGTAATCGCTTGTCCACGTCTTGTGCCTGCCGATACGTCGCCGCTTCGTAAAGATGGTACTGCGCGATGCGTTTCGTTCGCGCGCCGCGCAAGACATCCACGATCGTTGTCCGGCCGAACTTCCCGCTCAACTCCGCTACGCAGTGCAGAATTCCTCCGTGATACTTCTCGAACACGTCGTCACGGTCCTCCGGTGGAATGAAAATCTTCGATGCGGTGCAGTTGTCGCATTTCCCGCAGACGCCCTCATGGTCCGTTTCGTCGAAGTATTCGAGTATCATGTTGCGTCGGCACAGCGAACCGAGCAGGTAGCGTTCCATTGCCTGGATCTTTGCGAGTTGATGGCGCACCCGCTCTTCAAGCCGATGGTAGTCGATCTGCAGGTCCCGTGCTTGAATCCTCTGCCCAAGCAGTGCGATGCCGGAAGCCTTCGGCCCGGAGTGGAAGGAGATGATTCCGAGTCTGTCCAACTCACGCAAGCCGCGATAGATGTTGTCTTCATCGATGAACGACTTCTCGGACATCTCGCCGAGGACGACGGACACCGGCTCGTGAAATGCGCCCGAGCCCGCGGTTCGCAACACAGTCACGGCAATCGGATGAAGTTCCGGAGGCGCAGCGCTGATCAACCACTCGCGCAAGCGGTCGGGCGTGTATAGCACCTTGACCGTCGATAGCTCATAGTTCGCCTGCACGCGACGGATGTATCCGGAACGTTCGAGTAACTCCAATGCACTGCGGACAGCGGTTTCGGATGCCCTGCCGACCTGTTGTGCAAGCACGCTCGCAGTCGTATTGACCAGACCGCGAAATTCCTGGCCGAGTTGCGTGCCCGCTTCATGATGCAGGCGCGTGTAGATGTTCTGGACGAGCGTTTTATCGGGATGCATCTGGCGGATGAAGTACTCCGGCAGAGAACGATCCGAGCTGTGATAGAGCACGGTGCAAACACTCTCCCCGCCATCGCGTCCGGCGCGACCCGCTTCCTGATAATACTGCTCGATGCTCGAAGGCATATCGTGATGGAGGACGAACCGCACGTCGCGTTTGTCGATGCCCATGCCGAACGCCGTCGTCGCAACGATCACTTTCGTTTCCCCGCGCATGAAACGTTCCTGGACTTCCTTTCGCTGGAAGTCTCCAAGGCCGGCGTGGTAGGCTTCGCTCGCGACGTTATGCATGCGGAGAAAGCCGGCAAGCTCTTCCACGGTTGCGCGTGAACCAGCGTAAACGATTCCACACGTGCCGGGAGAAGCAGTGCTCAGAATCGCGTCGCGCTTATTGCCTCCTTGCATAACCCGGAAAGAAAGATTGGGCCGGTCGAATCCGCGTACGATGATCTTCGGTTCTTTCAAACCAAGCTGGACACGAATATCCGAGCGAACATCCGGAGTAGCTGTTGCAGTGAGCGCGACCACTTGCGGTGTATCGAGAAACGTCACCGCCTCTTTCATCCTCAGATAACTCGGCCGGAAGTCATGCCCCCATTCACTGATGCAATGCGCCTCATCGATTGCGAACAGCGCGACGCGTATCGTTCGCATCTGTTCGAGGAAAGACGAGCTTTCAAATCGCTCCGGCGCAACGTACATGAGTTTGTACCATCCATGCCGCGCCTTCTCGATTCGTTCGTTGATATCGCGAAACTCCAGCATCGAGTTGATGAACGTAGCGCGGATCGATGCACGAAGAAGCGCCTCCACCTGATCCTGCATGAGAGAGATCAACGGCGAGACGACGATCGTAAGCCCTTCGAACAGCAACGCCGGAATCTGGTAGCAGATCGATTTCCCGCCGCCTGTCGGCATCACGGCGATCGTGTCATGCCCTTCGAGAACCGAGCGCACGATCTCATCTTGCCCCGCCCGGAAATCCGCGTAGCCAAAATGTGTCCGCAGTGCTTCTCGCGCTTGGTCAAACGTCGGTCGTATCATACGACGCAAGATACGGGAGTGATGAAAAAGTCATGACGGGTTCCGTTGAAAACACGATGTGAAAAGCGTCGAGCGAAAATGTCTGGTGTGAACCGGTTCGCGAGAACTTTCGCTTCACATGAGGCGTCGTTTGCGTTACGCCGGAGAACTACTCTTCCGTCTGAACAACCGGATAGTACGGTTTCAGTTCGTCGGACATGTATTTCGCTACGGCAGCGATGACGCCGAAATCATCGAGGTAGCCGACAAACGGAGCAAAGTCCGGGATCGCATCGATCGGAAGGATGAAGTAGAGCAGCGCCGCTACGACGATACTTTTTCTCTGCCATGTCACGTTCGTATCGCGAAAGTAGTGATAGAGTGCGATAAGGTCTTGTGCAAAGCGCATTCCCTTCCCGAACTTCGCCATCTTTTCTTCGAAGTTCGCTGAAATGATCCGCGACGATTTATCGAACTCCTCTTCATCGTGAATGTCGAGATCGTAATCTTCAAAGTACTTGCTGAGTTCTGGATTCATGACTGGTCCGTCGAAGTTTCAAGGAGTCGTTATTCGTTCCCGCATTCTCCCGTACCGAAAACGGGAAGCGCAAATCGAAATAAGTAAGATCGTCAGTGAAAACCAAGGTAGAGATTGATATACATTCACTTTGCCATTGCGTTGTTCTTCGGATTCGGATTCTGCCGTTCTCTTTGAATCGCATGAACAGTCATGAAACTCTCCGGAATGTTTCCAGTACTGAGCGTCCGCGTTTTCATGAACAAAGCATTCTCAATAACTTTCATTCTATGCAGCGATTCATTTTTCTTCTCGGCATTGCGCTCATCAGTCATGTTCTCCACGCTCAACAAACCGGAACTGTAAGTGGGTACGTCAAAGACGCGGAAACAGATGAGACGTTAATCTCAGCGAACATCTACATCAAGGAAAGCGGAAAGGGCACGATATCGAACAAGAGCGGATTCTACTCCCTTGCGAATCTGCCTCCCGGTACCTACTCCATCGTGTACAGCTTCATCGGATACAAATCCGAGGAGCGCACAGTCACGATTTCTCCTGGCTCAACACAAACATTGCACGTGAAGCTCAATCCCGAAGTCCTGCGCCTCAACGAAGTCGTCGTTGAAGCGGAACGTGATGAAGACCGACGGCAGATAAGCGTCAGCAGGATCAACATTCCTGCGGCGCAAATCGCGCAGATACGCATCGGCGGTGAAGCAGACGTGTTTCGTTCGCTGCAATTTCTCCCGGGCATTCTCTCATCGTCCCAGATATCGAGCGGCCTCTACATCCGCGGCGGCTCGCCGGATCAGACGCTGGTTCTGCTGGACGGCTCGACGGTGTACAATCCATCGCACCTCTTTGGGTTTTTCTCCACGTTCAATCCCGAGGCAATCAAGGACGTCGATCTCATCAAAGGCGGTTATCCGGCAGAATACGGAGGCCGACTTTCTGCGGTGCTCGATCTCGTTCAGAAAGACGGCAACCGTTACAAGACCGAAGGACTCGTTTCGCTCGGTCTCATTTCATCTCGCGCTTCAGGACAGGGACCTGTCGGAAACGGGTCGTGGTTCTTAGGCGCCCGGCGCACTTACGTGGATCTGATTACAAGCGTTCTCGAAACGGAGGAAGATCCGCTGCCCGATTACTATTTCTATGATGTGAATGGAAAAATATCACAGGAGTTCGGCAAGTCGGACAAGGTTTTTCTCAGCGGTTTCATGTCGGAAGACGACCTGGAGTTCAACAACAACTCCGGCTTTCGGTCGGGTATCGGCATCAGCAATCGTTTAGGTTCATCGCGGTGGACGCACCTTTTCAGTGCGAATGTGTTCTCCGTATTCAACCTGAGTTGGAGTCGCTATCGCAACAACTTCTACACGGACGCGGCAGGTTTCTCGACGAAGTTTGAAAACACCATCACCGACATGACGCTGAAAGGAAACGTTGAGTGGTTCATATCGAGCGACGTGAACGTCAAGGGTGGTGCTGAAGTGACATACTATGACTTTCGGTTCGAACAGGATTTCAGCGGAAGCGCGAACAGCAACAACGGCGATGAAAAAGGCGGCGTCCGCAAGATCGATGCGTACGACTACACCTATGCATTCTTCGGTCAGACAAACTACCAGTTCGATGAACGCTTCTCCGTGCAGACGGGATTGCGTTTGAATTATTACGACCATCGCGACCTGCTCACGTTCGATCCACGGGTCGCGGTGCGCTATCAATGGAGTCCGGAGCTTGCATTCAAAGCCGCCTGGGGACTTTACCATCAGTACTTCCGGCTCGCTTCTCTTCCCGATTTCAGCTTCTTCGACACATGGCTTCCCACGGATTCCACAGTGAATCCCGGACGCGCCGATCAATACATCCTCGGTATCGAGACGAAACCGACCGACGGCATCGTCTTCAACTTCGACGCATACTACAAGCGCTTGAAGAATATCAGCGAACTGAACCAGTTCGCCACACAGGGCGATCGCGTCGCAGATTATTTCTTCGACGGACGCGGCGAAGCATTCGGCTTCGAGGTGTTCGTCCAGAAAAAGGAAGGGCGACTTACGGGATGGGCAGGCTATGCACTCGGTTTCGTCAATGCGCAGTTCGACGCCATAAACGAAGGACGCTGGTTCAGACCGAAGTGGGATCGACGCCACGACATGAAGGTCGTCGCTCAGTACAAGCTTTCCGACGATTGGGATATCGGCGCAACGTTCACCTTTCAGTCGGGGCAGTCGTACACGGGCATGACTTCGCGTGCCGCAAGCTATCTCCCCGGTGACGACATCGGATGGGGAATCACCGTCCCCGCAGAGAAGTACGGCTTGCGACTTCCTCCTTCGCATCAACTCAACCTGAACGTGAATTATCACTTTACGATGTTCACGCTTCCGGCGTCGTTGCTCATCGATATTTACAACGTCTATTCGCGCCGCGATATCTGGTTCAGATACTACGATACGACGGGAGACATCACTGAAGTGAAGGACACGAAGCTTCTGCCGATTCTCCCAAGCGTTGCGCTGGAGGTGCGATTCTAATGACAAGAGCAGCAACAATCCCCGACACGATACTTTCGTTTCCGACAAAGACCCTCATGCTTTCAAATCTGAAACTCGTCACTCTTGTTTTCTTTGCGATCGGTCTGGCTGCATGTGAAGAATCGCCGCCGAACGCCTATCATCCGAAGCCCTTCGTCGAAGGATACCTCATCGTCGATGAACCTATTGAAGGGATCGTCGTGGCGCTTTCGCAACCGCTGACGGAACCGTTCAGCTATGCGAACGGAATCGTTTCCGATGCGGAAGTGACGGTCTCAACAGAGTCAAACACGTATCCCTTGCAATACAAGTCGCAGAACGGAATAGCATTCTATGCCTATCCGGATACGACGATAAAGGTCTTGCCGAACACACACTACAAATTGACCATTCGCTTGAATGATGGAACAGTGCTTCGCGGTGAAACGACAACACCGGAACGTATCGAATGGAAAGCAACACCGCGACCGTTTCTGCAATATCCGAAGGACACTGTGCGGCTTCCCTCCGGCGACTCACTGCGAATCTCATGGACGCCGGGAAACAATACCGAATGGCTCATCAGCTCCCTCTGTCTCGATACGCTCGAGTACGGAAAGTACCTCGATCCACCGACGAACGAACTCAACGGACGGACGAACAACCTCGACTTCTTCGAAACGCCGGAGCTTCCGACATTCAACAGCGCGATACGGTGGGGTTTCCTGCAAGGAACGAGCGTCAACACAGTATGGACGGCGTTTCGCTGGTTCGGTAAACACCGGATCAGCGTCTATGCGCCGGACAAAAACATGATCACATGGTTCAAGGCCTCCCGCTTTCAAGGCCACGACGGCGTCGAATACAACGGCGTCTATGGAAGCATCACCGGTGGCTTAGGAGTCTTCGGTTCCGCTTCCCGCATACAAGGCGATACGTTCGTGTTGAAGAAATAATCCGGCGCTGCGTTCGTTTACATCAACGCAGCACAAATGCCGTCGCAGACTGCGAACCCTTTTCGCGTCAGTGAAATGCGCTCGTCGTTCATCGCGATAAAACCTTCATCGAGAAACTTCCGCAGCGCTTGCATTCGTGCATCTGAAAAGGTTTCGTCGAATCGTTCGCGGTAGTCATTCAGATCGATGCCGCCACTGCGCAAGTGGAGAAAGACGTACTCCTCTCTCCGCAACTCCTTCGTTATCACTTCACCACCCGCAATCGGAAGGGCGTTCTTCCCAAGTGCATCGATGTAGGTTGAGAGGCTGCGAACATTCCAGGAACGGTCGTTCATCCACGTTCCATGCGCTGAAGGCCCGAAACCGAGATAGTCGTTCTGCTGCCAGTACACCCTGTTGTGCATACATTCAAATCCCGGTCGCGCAAAATTCGAAACCTCGTAGTGGTTGAAGCCGGCATCCTCCAGCATACCGATCGTCGATTCATAGAGTATCGCATCTTCATCTAGGTCCATTGGATGGACTTTCCCTTGTTGCACCATGTTGAAGAGGGGCGTCCCACGTTCGACGGTCAGCGCGTAACAACTCACATGATCGACTCCCAGCGTAATGGCCTTTCGCAGATTCTCGATCCATCGCTCGCGTGACTGCCCGGGCAAGGAAAAGATCAGGTCGATGTTCACGTTTGAAAACCCGGCGGCACGTGCGCTTTCAATCGCCTCGATTGCACCGGCTTTGCTGTGGTTGCGCGTGAGGAATCGGAGTTCGTCATCGTGAAACGATTGGATGCCGAGACTCAGCCGGTTCATCCCGGCTTCGCGAAATGCATGAAGCTTGTCCGGGACAGCGTCTTCGGGATTGCATTCGAGCGTCGCTTCCGCGTTGTCGTTGATGGGAAAGACGTCACGCAGAGTGTTCATTATCAGGTGAAGGTCATCCGGATGAAGGAGCGATGGCGTGCCTCCTCCGAAATAGACGCTGTCGAAGCGTTCTCTTGTCTGAATCCCATCCGCTCTCAACCTGATTTCAAGACCGAGCGCATCGATGAATTCCCGGTAACGCGCGAGCCGTTCGACGACATAGAAGTCGCAGTACATGCACTTGTGTTCACAGAACGGAATGTGAACGTAGATGCCCGTCATCGTCAGTGCACGACGGAGAGCAATCGCTCCCAGCGAACGGAGTCGAAAAGCGTACCGATATCGGAAAAGGGAATGCGCGAATCCCACGACCAGTAGATGAACATCACTTTGCCGATGATGTTATTCTCAGGAATGTAACCCCAGTAGCGGCTGTCCTCGCTGTTGTCACGGTTGTCCCCGAGAACGAAGTAGTAATTCCTCTGCACGGTGTACGAATTGCCGGCCATGCCGTCGATTTCGATTTGTCCGTCGGCTGAAAAGCGGAGCGTGTGACCTTCACGTTCGATGAACAGTCGCCAGTGATCGATGTTGTCGAGTGTGAGAGAAATCTTCATTCCCCTGTACGGAATCACTTCCGGTCCCCACCAATCCCGGTTGAATGGTTTCCCTTTCGGATAGATGCCGTGCTCGATTTCCGATTTACGCATGGCGAAAGGAGAAAGAACCGCAGTCGGCGGAGTGCTGAGCTGATCGCCGTTCACAAAGACCTGCTTTCCTGCGATCGAAACGGTGTCGCCCGGAAGACCGATGCAGCGCTTCACGTAATTGACGGCGTGCGGTTGTTCGATCGCAGACGTTCCTCCTGATGATTCGAATACGATCACATCGCCGCGTTCCGGGGAGTCATATCCGGGGAGAAGCCGGATGTTCGGTAAGCGGATGTTCGTCAGCGGAATCGTTCGTGGCGAGTAAATCCCGTAAATGAACTTGTTGACGAAAAGATAATCGCCTGCGAAGAGTGTGCGCTCCATCGAAGGAGTTGGAATCCCGAATGCTTCAACGAAAAACACCTTGATGAAAAGCGCAGCGAGCAATGCTGTGAGCACGATGCGCAGATATTCCGAGCGACGGCGTTTTGCGATTCTCTTGTGTCCATCCGGACCACGGAGAGGCGCCCTCGATTCGTGAAGCTCTTCCGCCATGCCTCAGTTTATAATCGTGGCAATACGACTGAAACGAATGGTTCCGATTTTCTTGAAGAGATTGATGAGCGGTACGTTCGGATCCCAGGACCAATACACGACCATCGGTGTACCGACGACATATTCTGCCGGAATGAAACCCCAGAATCTGCTGTCGAGCGAATCGTCACGGTTATCGCCCATGCCGAAAACGTAGTCCCGCTCGACGGTATAAGAGGTCGCCGGTTTTCCATCGATAAGAATCGCTCCATCCTCAACGTCCACTGAATGACCTTCACGTTGAATGAAGATATTCCACTCGCGGAGATTGTCAAGAGTCAAAGAAATGATGTCGCCTTTTTTCGGGATGACGATGGGACCGTAGTTGTCTCGGTTCCATGGTTTGCCCGGAGGGAAAATCTGATCGTTGTAGTACGTCAACGGCTCGATGCCGTCACGATAGATCATGTGCTCCGGATTCAGCATCGGTTTCCCGTTGATATAGACTTGCTTGTTGATGATCTGCAGCGTGTCTCCAGCGACGGCGACGCAACGTTTCAGGTAGTATTGGAACTGCCGCGCTTTCACCAGATCTCTTTCACCCGGAAAGATGAAGACGATCACGTCCCCGCGTTCAGGATCTTTGAAACCGGGAATTCGGAAATAGGGAATTTCGATTTCCGTTCCCGTGAGAATACCGAGAATGGGAATGGTGGGAGGCGTCGTGCCGCCGTAAATGAACTTATTCACAAAGAGCAAGTCACCTGCCATCACGGTGTTTTCCATCGAGCCGGTCGGAACCTGAAACGATGCGAGCACAAAGCTGTTCAGGACGATGACGGCGCCAAGAGCAAAACCGATCGTCTTGAAGAACTCGATGATCTTGCCTTTTACTGTCGTTGGAGCGGGTTTCTTTGCAGCCATGTGTATGCCTCTGTTAGTGGGATTTCAATTGTCGGTGAGCGAAGAACGCGAGTGAATATCGGTGGTTACACGGTACGCAAGAACAGACCTGTCACTGATCGATGGAGAGCACTGCGAGAAATGCTTCCTGGGGAATCTCAACACTGCCGACCTGTTTCATGCGTTTCTTTCCCTCTTTCTGTTTCTCCAGCAGCTTTCGCTTTCTCGTGATGTCGCCGCCGTAGCATTTCGCCGTTACGTTTTTCCGCAACGCGCGCACCGTGTCGCGCGCAATCACCTTGTTGCCGATCGCAGCCTGAATCACGACCTCGAACATCTGCTTCGGGATCAGTTCCTTCAGCTTCGAACACAGCCTTCGCCCCCAGTCGTAAGCTTTCGTTCGGTGGATGATGCTCGAGAATGCATCGACCGGGTCGCTGTTGAGCATGATATCGAGTTTGACGAGATCGGACTCGCGGTATTCCTTGAATTCGTAATCGAACGATGCATAACCGCGCGAAACGGATTTCAGCTTGTCGTAAAAATCGAAGATGATCTCGGAGAGAGGAAGCTCGAAGTGAATGTCCGCCCGGGTTTGGTCTATGTAGGTCGTATTGAGGTAAACACCGCGACGGTCCATGCAAAGCTTCATGATGTTTCCCATATACTCGGTGGGCGTGATGATCTGCGCGGTGATGAACGGCTCTTCGATATGGTCGATCTTTCCTGCCTCAGGAAGCAGGGATGGATTATCGATGATGAGTTTTTCGTGCGATTCTTTCTTCACGACGATGTATTCCACGTTCGGAACGGTCGTGATGATGGATTGATCGAACTCACGTTCCAATCGCTCCTGCACGATCTCCATATGCAAAAGGCCAAGGAAGCCGCAGCGAAATCCGAATCCCAGAGCAACGGACGTTTCAGGTTCGTAGAGGATGGAGGAATCGTTGAGCTTGAGTTTGGCTAACGCATCCCGCAGTTCTTCGAAGTTCTCACTCACCGTCGGGTACACGCCACTGAACACCATCGGTTTAACTTCTTTGTAACCCGGCAGCGGCGCCGATGCGGGATTCTTCGCGTTCGTAATCGTGTCACCGACGTTCGTATCCGCGACGTCCTTTACGCCTGCGATAAGATAGCCGACGTCGCCGGCAGAGAGCATACCGGTCCGCTTTTTCTTCATAAGCAGCACGCCAAGTTCCTCGGCTTCGAACTCCTTCCCGTTCGCGAAAAATCGAATCGTATCGCCTTCGCGGATCGTGCCTTGAACCACGCGCATGTACACGATCGCTCCCCGATAGGCATCGAAAACGGAGTCGAAGATCAGCGCTTGAAGGGGTGCGTTCGCATCACCTGTCGGCGGTGGAATTCGTTCGACGATCGCAGATAAAATCTCTTCGATGCCGATTCCCGATTTCGCGCTTGCGGGAACGATGTCTTCTCTCTTGCATCCGATCAGGTCGATGATCTGCTGGCTTACGCTGTCAACCATCGCGCTCGCTAAATCGACTTTGTTGATGACGGGTATGATTTCCAGTCCGGCTTCAATCGCGAGATACACGTTGCTTATCGTTTGCGCCTCAACACCTTGCGTCGCATCGACGACAAGGATTGCGCCTTCACAGGCATTGAGTGACCGCGATACCTCGTAGGAGAAATCGACGTGTCCCGGCGTATCGATGAGGTTGAGCGTGTACAGTTCACCATCCGTGTGCGGATACTTCATCTGGATCGCGTGAAGTTTGATCGTGATTCCCCGTTCTTGTTCGAGTGCCATGTCGTCGAGAACCTGATTCATGGTCAAATCGCGCTCTGTGATCGTACCGGTTGCCTCAAGCAGCCTGTCTGCGAGCGTGGATTTCCCGTGATCGATGTGGGCGATGATGCAAAAGTTGCGGGTATGATTCATGGACGGGGATTCATTTCATCTCAATCTATCATATCAATATACCATGAGAAGCGGAAGTGGAACAAGGAAAAGACCTCTCCTCGGGTTCCGGTTCACGTCATGATAAAAAAACCTCCGCTCGGTGGAGGACGAACGGAGGTAATCGGAGGTGTCCGGAACCATCCCGCCGGACAATCGGGATTCACATCGGAGTTCTGCAACGCAGACTGTTTTCTCATTCTTTCTGCGTAGTACTTCCAAGGCAAAGATGCGATACCCGATTTGCGAAAAGAATGATGTTCATCAGAAGTCGAAAAAAAACCCGCTACGATGAGCGGGTGTTCTGGAAAAGATTCCAACTCTTTTACTTATTCATCCTTCTCTGCCGCTCAGCAGCCTTCATATCCCATTCAGGGAATATCGATTTCTTTACTTCGGCTTTTTCGCTGCTGAGTTTTTGCATGTCAAGTCCGATGAATGCCTGAGCTTTGCCCTTCGTGCTGATGTCCGGCATCTTCACGGGTTGCGGGACATTGTGCTTCGCGAGAATACGTGCGAGCATCACGCGTGCTTCCTCGGCTTTTTGGATTGCCGAAGCGAGCGTGCGGCCGGATTCGACCGGCGAATGGAAACCCAAGCCATTCGTTGCAGCGATGTAGTCCCATCGCCATTGTGCGTGGCGAATGAGTTTCAGAACGGGCTTCATTTCATCTTCCTTCGCGCCCGCATCCCAGGCAAACTTTGCCTCGATGTGTGCCTTCGTTATAGCCTCTTCGGCAAGATGGCGCATTTCTTCCGTTTTATCCTGGCGCTCATAAACATTCTGGCGTAAGGTTTCTTCACTCTCGCGGTGGCAAACCTGACATGAGTTGGCGATGTTGTTCAGCGGGCTTTGAATCTTGTGGTCGGTGAATTTCACGCCACCCTGGCTCTTATACGGCATATGGCAATCGGCACAGGAAACACCGCGCTGGGCATGTATGCCGGTCATGTACACTTCGTAATCCGGGTGTTGTGCTTTCAGCATCGGCGCTTTACTGACCGCGTGGATCCAATCCACGTGTTCGATCTCATCGTAATATTGCTCCATGTTCTCGGCAGCGAATCCTTTGTCCCAAGGGAATGTGAGGTACTTATCTTCTTTCCCCTTGAAATAATACTCCACGTGGCACTGTGCGCACACGAGTGAACGCATTTCCTGCCTTGTCGCTTTGTTGATATCCTTTCCTTGCCTTTGGAATGCTTCGATAAGTGCAGGCCGTGTGATTCGAAGATTCATCGTCTTCGGGTCGTGGCAATCCTGACAACCGATGTGATTGACGACTTCTGAGCCAAGGTCTGACCACTTCGACTTGTAGAAGGCTGCGACCCCCATCTCGTTCATGAGACGAGGAACATCGGTGCTTTTGCACGACCAGCAGGTCGCGGGTTGAGGAATTCCCGTTCGAAGCGTGTTGCGAATATCAACGATGGCATGATAGTGACCACGACCTTGATTGTAATCGCGGGAGAAGGCGTATCCAGCCCACATCACCACGAGATTGGGATATTTCTCGAGGTAATCGATCATCGCATTCCCGCCGTGTTTACTGAGAAACGAGGTATCGGCGGTCGATATGTAGCTTTCATATTGGCGCGGGAAGTTCTCGCCCCAAACCTCATTGCGAGGTTCCCAATCGTTGATCGGCTTTACCATTTGAAATGCAAGCTGTGCTTCCCCTCGACGTTCAACGATCGAAGCACCGAAAAGACCGACGAGAAAGACAATGATGACCGTTCCAAGAAAAATCACCCAGCCTAACCATGGCTTCTCTTGAATAACATCCATGAGACGTCGTTTCATACGTGTTGACTCCTTTTACTTCTTATTTCGTTTGAGGCGATTGCGTGAGGTATTCTTCCAGCCAGGATGGCGTTATCGGAGAAAGAATAGGGACTCGCGCGTTCGGGGTTGAGGCAAGGCTGTTAACTCTTCCATGGGGCACTTCGCGATGGCAGTCCCAACAGAGCAATCCTTTCCCGTCGTCACGATCCTTTCCTTGTACATTCGTTATCGAGGTCATATGAATGAGACTCGAATGGCACCGCTTGCAGTTTTCCTGTACGACGTTTCTCCCAGCGTTTTTAATGCGAATGACCTGAGGTTCGAGGCGAAACGTAAACATGGAAGCATGGCGAATACCGTCTGAGGCTTTGAACGCGTACGTGGAAAACACGTTGTCCTGAGGAACGTGGCAATCATTACACGATGCGAGCTTACCGTGACTCCCTCTTTCCCACGTAGCATATTGAGGCGCCATCACATGGCAGTTCATGCACGTCGCAGGATCATCGGAGAAATACGATGAGGCATTGGATACGTGAAAAATCAGAATGCCCATGCCTGCGAGAATGCCGAGGAGAAAAAGAACGGGCAACCGCCATTGTTTTGGTGGCGCAAGCGGAGTAAGGTACTTCTTCATAGATCTTCTCTTCGTTCTGATGGACACGCTTAAGGTGCAAAGCGTCGCAACAAAAGTGCTACTGCCGTATGTCGAAAAACATGATTGTGGTCACTGTTTTTCTCGATTTGTTTTCAGAGGAATTAGTCGTACACGCTTGCTGCGTGAATAAGCGCTTCGCGGTCCCGAATGATGATCTTCCTTTTTTCGAGATCGATTATTCCGTCCGCTTTCAGCTCGGCCAGGGTTCGAATGACTGTCTCCGTTGCGGCTCCAACGATGTTGGCGATATCCTCGCGCGTCAGGCTTCCCTTGAGCGTTTCTCCATCGCTTTCATAACCATAAAACTCTTCGATCATCAGCAGGGTCTCGGAAACGCGCTCACGAACGGATTTCTGTGCGAGTGAAAGCGCTTGACGTTCCGCAAGCTCGCTGTCGTGACAGAGAATCTGAATCATATGGTTTGAAAATGTCGCGTTCTCCTGCAGCATGCTGAGGAAGGTGTTCTTCGGAATGAAACATACGACTGTATCTTCCATGACAGCAGCCGAAACCGTATAAGGCTCCCCGGTAATCAATGCCCGGTATCCGATGATGTCCCCTTCCTTTGCAAGGCGAACAATCGTTTCTCGTCCATCTTCGCCAAGTTTGAAAAGCTTTACCCTCCCACGGTTGATGCAAAAGACACCTCCCGCGTGGTTGCCTTCATAAAAAAGCACCTGGCCGTTACGATGAAAATTGCAACCCTTATGGAGCGAGAGATTCTCGACATCGTCCTTGTTCAATTCGCCAAAAATGGAATGCGCCCTTGGATCACAGTTTTGGCAGATGGGTATTTCGAAAAGCGGCTTCATCTGATGATGTATCTCATGATAAAAATAGAAACATCCGGCTGTGGAACCAACTGAGTTTGAGGTACATCAGGTTTTCCGCTGATGCTTGACCTTAATGATTTGGGAAATACCGTAAGCTTTATCGAACCACGATCATTCGTCTCGTTACTGATGCTCCTTGCGCAGCGAGACGAACAACGTATATACCCGCTTGCAGATTCCCAGCATCAAACATAACGTCATGCTTTCCCGACGAGAGATATTCGGTTAAAACCGTGGCTACGCGTCTTCCGGCCATATCATGGACGCTGAGATCGACCAACGAAGTGTGTCCGATCGTGAAGGTCATCCGGGTTGTGCCACGAAACGGATTCGGATAGTTCTGAAAGAGTGAAAGCTCCATCGTCGCTGGGATGCTATTTGCGGAGAGCGGTGCAGAGCGCCAGATCACGAGATAGGAGGAAAGGTCGATTCGACCCCAGAACGTTCCGCCTCCTGAACGTGGCACGGGATCGTAATCTTTACCTTTGAACAATGCTCTGTAAGCGATGTTGTTTTCACCGGGTGTAAGCGCACTTGTGATGTCTGCGACGAACGGTTTTACATCCTGACCAGGGCACCATCCTCCACGCCCGAAATACCATGTACCGTATTGATTCGGCGTTACACCGGATGGAACTTGTTCAAGACAACCGAATTGTGTCCCCGCTTCCGGATGTGCCTTTACCCATTCCCTTCCATTCACGGAAAAATGATGTGTGTGATTGCAGAACTCCGCACAATTCTCCATGTCCGCACCGAAACCATGCCCACTGATCAAAGCGACAATCTCTACCTTTTTCATATCCGAGGTAAAATCCAACTTGTATGGTTGTTTCGCGGGATTGTACTGGAGATTAAACTGGCCGCCCGTCCAGAGTGGAATCGCTTCTGATGCATACAAGCCTGAACCCGATCGGTACAAACGTACAATCATATTCACGATCCATCGATCCTGCGTATTAAAACGAAACCGCTTCGTGCCTCCACTGACAACAAAGGGTAGGAACTGCGTCGCGTCTGTGACCCAACGTCCTTCCCGACGATAAGCCGTTACCCATCTGCCGATTTCCTTGCTACAAATCGTTGTGTCGGCGTCATCGCATATGTAGAGGTTCGCGAGATAATCCCATTCGAAGCAGTTATTCACGCTGTGATCGACACAGCCGAAACTTACGTCGAACTCCATGCGGTCGAACTGCTTCATCGCGTCAGCATCCGGAAATTGGATTGCACCAGAAAAACGATTTCCCGCTTTATCTGCATTTACATAAACCGGGATCTCGACAATTGCAGGATTCTGTCTGATCTTCTGTTCCGTTTCCCATTCATAATTGAAGTATTTCGGCTCGTTCGCTATAAAGAACATCTCAGGCGGCGGTGAAGGATTCGCGACGAAACTGAGAAGACCCATCGGTCGCATTCTCTGAAAGCGATCGATAGCGAATGAGAAGTAACCGACCTTGCGAAGCACGTCACCGACCCATCCGCTCTGGCTCCATGCCGGAGTAGTGACGTAATGAAGATGCGTCATCCAGTGGTCACGCTGCTGTTGGGTAAATACGGCATTCTGAAGTGCTGCATCGAATCCGGCTTTCATCGCGGTGACATCATTGCGTGCATTCGTCGCGTTGTTATCGAATGAGAGAAAAAAGTAGTGGACATTGTTCGGCGAGTTCATGAGCAAATCCAGCTTCGAACTGTTCCATAAGGGATCTCCGTATGCGTGACCACGTGCGTACTGGATGAAAACGTACGTTTCCAATCCATTCCAGTTTGCACGAAAATCCCAGTCACCATCGAGGGTCGGGAGTATGAATGGAGCCGCAATCTGATATGGATCTATCCCATAAGGACCCGGATGAAATTGTGCATGTACCATCGCGACGAAGATGAGCGATGTGAAAACAAAGGAAATGAACTGTTTCATGGATGTATCCGATCTGATGATATGCGATGTGAGCCTCTATGAGAAAGTAGCTGAGAATCATTCGAAATACAATATCACCTTGGCAGGAAATTCTCCCCGGAAGCATCGGAACTTTTTTTCGCCCGCTTTGCCTTATTGGTACGAGTGAACATGAGCATATGTGTGTCACTCGGAGATTATCCTTAACTCCAATTATGAAAGGCCTCTTATGATCCGATCCCTTATCTTTCTCACTTGTGTCTCCTTGTGTTTGTCTGCGTGCACCGGTGAAAGTAGCAGGGAGAGCCACTTCACGGCAAAGGCAGCATCTCTCCCGAAAGATTCATTGAAACAGAAAGGAAAATCCATGAGCGAAAAGATTGTCAAAACCGACGACGAATGGCGTCGCGAACTTTCCAACGAGCAATACCACATCCTTCGCGAGAAGGGAACAGAGCGCGCTTTTACTGGAAGATACTACGATCACAAGGAGAAGGGCGTGTACATCTGTGCTGCATGCGGAAACGAGTTATTCTCGAGCGACAGCAAATACGACTCAGGATGCGGATGGCCAAGTTATTACCAACCACTCTCTGAGGCTGCGGTCGAAGAGTCTGTCGATAAGAGTTACGGTATGGCCCGCACGGAAATCACCTGCTCACGATGCGGGGGACATCTCGGTCATGTCTTCGATGATGGTCCTAAGCCGACGGGATTGCGTTACTGTATAAACTCCGGTGCATTGAAGTTCGAAAAGAAGTAACTCGCTCGTCCATGCGAACTGTCCATGCGGGAGTTACTTTCCCGTTTCACGCAAGGTCGATGCAAACGCAATCACGTGACCGTCTTCATCGGAAACGTAGGAGACGCTGTGGCCCCAATCTCTCTGTTGAAACGGGCTTAGCTCTTTCGCACCTGCTGCAAGCGCACGTGCATGATACACCATCGGATCATCAACGATGAAGTAGAGTTCGCAACGCGCAATGCCACGAGCGGGTGAAGGATCGGGAAGCGCATCACCCAAAAGTCGTTGTATTCCCGTTACCGGCATGAGACCAAGTATCTCTCCGGAGGCAAGTTCGAACTCCGTCATACCGGGAACATCCAATACCGGTTCATACCCGAGAATCTGTTTATAGAACGCCGTACTGCGTCCCTGATCTTTGACGTAAAGAATGAAATGCGTCTTAGTGACCACTTTCCCACCCCATGCGTTCCCGAAGCGTCGTAATGTGAGCGGTATGATGACGACCATGCCACGCATAAAGCGCGAGCATCCAATCCAACGTTCGCTCGCCATGGTCCGGATGAATGAATACCTTCCGGTAGTCTTCGTCAGTCAGCGCGTTCCATAACTCCATCCAGCGCTGATGAACGGACTCGAGCAACGTCAACGATATCTCGACGGCTGTATTGAATACATCCGGCGTTTCCGCCCACTTCTTCTCGTCGTATGGACGGATCGTGGGCTTCTCTTCCGTGAGCGTGAGCTTCATTCGGACATACGCGTTGAGATGGCTATCCGGGACGTGATGCACGACCTGACGCACCGTCCATCCGCCATCACGGTACGGCGTGTCGAGCTGCTCCTCATTCAATCCTGCTACCGCTACGCGCAGTTGAGATGGTGCGAGAAGTAATTCCTTCCGGCATGCGCCCTGCAACTCCGGTGTCATCAATCCTGAGTAAGTAAAACGCCCGATGGGATATCTTTCGTCCATGTTGAATCCTTCCAGTCATTAATTCTGTGTTCGTCCATCACGGGTATGATGGAGAAAATTTCTCTGATGAAAAACTCCGCGATGCGCTTTCGAGCTTTGTGAGTACGCACGTTTAACACTTGTTGAAAGTTCAGTACGGTTCGAATAGTTTGTACCATGCTTCGCCGCATCGCGCTCGTTCTTTCAGTTTGCTGTTTTGCATTCGCACAAACAGCGCACTCGCAATTCACCGTGGAGCGAACGTCGCGCTCTTTCACCATTCGTTCTTCCGAACCGGATACCTGCAGGCCGCTGACGTTTCGAAGTGAGATGACCGAAGGAAAATATGACCTGCTTCGCATAGGCAATGCTCATCGTCAAACGCTCGCCGAGCAACTCCCCTGCATCGCCCGTTTGTGGTACGCTTGTATCGACAGCATCCCAATTGCCCTGCGTTCCATTGGAATCGATTATCCGCTTTCCTATTCCGACGTGTTGAAAAAACATATCGAAGCCTTCAGGCATCTGCGAAACACCAGGCGCTTACCACCGATGAAGATTCGTGAGATCATGCTGAAAGCGCGCGTCTATGCGCCCCTCGATAGTCTCCTCGAATCATTCGGCTATCGCGTTGCAGGCATGAGCACGGAAAAACATGGCTATGTCCCGAAAGAAGAACTCAAACGGCTCGGCTACGGAGGGCGCGAATACATTCCGATGCCCTTCATCGTCTGGTTGATCGTCAAACCGCTGTCTGAGATAGAAAGCGACGCGCGGTAGTGATAATCATTGCTCGCAAATGGAATCTGCCTTAAGTTTCCAGCCGGGTTAGACAAAGTTTTTTAACAATAGGAGATCAAATGAAACACACCCTTTTCGCATTTGCATTCATCGCCTTCGTGCTTGGCTTCGCCCGACAGGCGCATGCGCAGTCGCTGTTCGAACAGTGGCCTGCGCTCAAGGAATTCCACACCGTCATGTCCCAAACTTTCCATCCGATGGAAGAGGGAAACTTCGAACCGATTTTCCAACGCGCGGAGGAGATGTCTGAGAAAGCTGCCGCGCTTGCAAAGTCAAAGATTCCGAAGGAACACAAGAAGAAGGAAGTGATCGCCGCTGTGAAGAAACTCAAGAAAGACAGTGCAGCGCTCGTGAAGCTTGTGAAAGCACAGTCCGACTCGGAGATCATCGCAAAAGCGCTCACGGATCTCCACGACACGTTCCACATCATTGTCGGACTCTGTTCCGATGAGCATGATGAACACGACGAGCATTAGGCGCACAGCCCGGTGGATAGGAGCGTATCGTTTATCGCATCCGATACAAACTCTTCTGCTTCTCTTCGGCGTACTTTCTCTGCACTGCGCATCGACTGTGCCGTATAATACGATCACTATCCCGTGTTCGATTGAAAGCAGCAAAGCATTGCACGAAGCGCAGCAACACCTCGCGCGGCTTGGCTTCCAACAGAAAGTGTTTCTTCCCGATTCGGGTTACTTCCGGACGAAGGCGATGAAAACGGGTTCCGTTGCGACATCGGCTTCCGGCAAACCATCGTGGTACGTCTTTGAAGTGATTCACAAGAATGAAAAGCTTTCGGTTCGCGCATTCAATCTTATTCCGAAGCCGAACAGTGAGGCGATGAAATTCAACGTCTCACCTGAAGACGAATCCGGAACGGAAGAAAACCCGGTCATGCCCGGTGACCGTTTCCACATGATGATCGTCGAACCGTTCATTGATCACATGAAGAACGCTTGCGAAAAGGGAGGTTCAGGTACGCGATGACATGAGACTTGCACGCTCGTGAGTTCGTTCGATATAACCATCGATGCTGCATTATCACGTTTCAGGAAAACGCGTCGGCCATCAGCGCTCTTTCAGACGGTCGGCCTGATAATCAGAAAAAAACGTGTGCTCGAGACAGCCTATGGTGCATATCAATTCCTTACTTCCCGACCGGGAGTCTTGAACACTGAATGCGATGATGATCTGCAAGACCTTCTTGAAGAAGCCGAGACTTTATACAGGGAAACGCGCATCAGACGCTTGCACCTTGTGTACGGTGAAGCAAATGCGTTGAATCCACCGGTTCCGGACTTCAATTTCCGCTACCACGGTTTTTGCTTCATCGAAGGTGGATTCCTTGCCGGAGAATACAGAGAATCCGAACCTCGGTTGATCATGAAAACGGCGAAGGGATGTTTCGTAAAAGGATTCTAC
The DNA here is from genome assembly GCA_964448285.1 of uncultured Chromatiales bacterium. Classification (GTDB taxonomy): domain Bacteria; phylum Bacteroidota; class Ignavibacteria; order SZUA-365; family SZUA-365; genus CAYUWG01. The sequence continues at coordinate 112,243 of CAYUWG010000001.1, read as the reverse complement.
GATGACGACCCCGATGTGAGACACATTCACGCGCTGCACTGTGATGGAGAGCACGTCTATATCACGACCGGGGATTCGAGTAAGTATCTCGATCGTTATCTCTATGTGGATGGTGAACTTGCTTTCGACCGACGGCTCATGCGGATTCTCGGGGGATTCTCGGCTTCGTGTACGGTAGCGAATGACATCTATTTCGGTACCGATTTCAGCGGGCGACCGAACTATATCCTCAACTTCCGCACACGCATGAAGGCATTTCTTCCTGGCCCGGCATACCTTCAGTTCTGTGAACTCATGCTTCCACTCCGGGATCGCTACATCTATTGCAGATCGAAGAATCTTGCCGAAGAATGGAACGCTACGATATTCGATACACACCGCAACGTATTCGTGCACTGCGAAAAACTCCTCGTCGGATGGAAGCCGGTATTAGAAGAGTAGAAATGAAATCTTATTCGAAGACACTGAGATAGGAGAATAACAGGTGAAACTCATACCAATGATGGCCATCCTTTTCTGCATGAATGCAATAACAAAAGCTCAGGTTGATAATCCCTATGCATTGGTCTTCGATACAACTCGTGGGATCATGTATTGCTCGACAAATAGGTTCGGTATATTCAGAAGTACTGACGACGGATATTCGTGGACGAAGTGGAATACTGGCCTGGACACCGGAGGAATCATGTTCGCAACAACTCTTGCTTATGTGTCGGGGAAACCGGACAGAGTACTAGCCAGCGCGAGCGTCTCCGGGGGCGGAACATACTTGATGGAACGTGGAACTGCAGATTCAACGTGGCGAAGAATTCAAACGCCGGATGGTTGGGAAATGGTGAATTCCTTTACCGTCTCCGATTCGATGGTCTGGCTTTGTGGCGACGGCGGTCTTTGGCTATACAATTCTGCTCAACGGTTCTTCGAAAACAGGACGCCGAACCAGGATGTCATGATGACACACCTTCGGATATCACCTTCCATACGGAGTCTCGTATGGTCGGGATCAGCTTACATCAATGCCGGTTTCTGGAATCGTGTTAACAAATCTACCGATGGTGGGATAACGTGGACGCGGATTCGAGACAGTGTCCGGGGGCTTCTAAAAGGACTGTACATCAATCCGAATAATCCCGATCACGTAATCGTTGCTGATAAGATTTTCCGTGAGACTTTCGACGGCGGTGCAAACTGGCAAAATTCATCGGCGCCCGATACGATCACCGCATGGATATCGAAAACAACACTTGACTGGATTAACAACCGCTGGTATTCAGCAACTGCATCGGACAGCATTTACATGAGTTCAGACCAGGGTGCCACATGGAAGGCATTGCCTCTTGCCGGCGGTTCGTTCATCACAGATATCATCCTTCACCCAAAGAATCCGTGTCACATTTTTGTCTTGAAAGTGAATGGACTGCATGAATCAACCGATTGCGGACAGACGTGGAGACGAAATCCGTTTACGCTTTCAGCGAGCAATCAAGCGGGAATGCCTTACGGCTTTGAAATTGAAGCCTGTTATCCAAACCCGCTGCTTGTATCACAATCTGAATTCTACGTTCGCATTCGATCTGAACGCTCTTCGAAGATCCAGTTCGAGATCTTCGATGTTCTTGGACGAATGAGAACAGCGTCACGGTTGGAACTGCATCCCAATCAACCACAGACAATCTCTTTACCGACTTCATCGTTAGAGGCCGGGACATTTTTCCTGATTGCAAATGATGGCATGTCTCGAAGGCTCCTGCCGTTGACCGTTCTGCGGTAACGCTGCGGTTCTATTCTGATTTCCACTTGAGTTGAAACTCGAGTTCTTCCTCTCCGGCGCCGCGCTCGTGTTCGATATTGATCGTCGCCGATGAAGGAACGGAGATCCGCTCTCCGGCTACCTGAATCTGAAAACGTTTCCCCTGTTCGATACAATCAGCGAGACGGCGAAGCTTGGCAACGAATTGCTTTGCAGGATAATCTCTTTCGATGTCGCGTTTACTTTTCTTTGTGGGCATGACTTCCTGAACTCTCACTGATGTTGGAGTAATCCGATTAAAAGAGCCAGATCATTCCGGCGCTGATGTTGAGGATGCGGAAATTGTCGTCGAGCTTCGGACTGGTCGGGGCATCGGACCTTACGTGCTGTGTGAGCGGAACGGAGCCTAAGATCATCAGGGACAGGTCATTGTCTCGGATTTTAGCGAGGGGAATTTCCAATCCCGCGCGAAGTTGTACGAGAACGTTCAGGTAATCCGGTCCATCGAGTAACTGTTGCTTTGGAACCACCGGGGATTCCGAGCGGCAGTTAAAGACGGATCCCCCTACCGGAATACCGACCTGCACGCCAGTCTGGAATCGGTTGAACCGGTAGAGAACCTGAAGCGTGGCATACTGGAAAGAACCCTGTGTAATCATCATCCTGTCGAGATTCTCCGTAACGTTCTGTTCGTCCGTCGCCACATTGATCTTCGTATTCTTGTCGTAGAAGGAGAGCATCGTGTAATCCGCCGATACCCGAAGTCCGGTGGCAGTTGTCAGCGGGAAATCCACGAGAACTCCAAGCGCTATGCCGAAGCGTCCGTTGTTGCTGGTGTTCCCCACGTGATAGTGGGACACGTTCAGCCCGTAATTGTACTCCGTGTTGATGCCAAACCTCCATGTCAATGGGTTGGATTGTGCGAAGAGGACAGACGGCAGAACGAAGAGGAAAAGAAGAAGCGTAAAAACCTTGTTCATGGAAACCTCCGTTGGAGTTACAGATTCACTACGACACAATCTTAAATCTGAATGTCCTGATAATCAAGAGAAAATTTCGGTTGCGGAGTTTTACTCAATCAATAAAGATTAGAAGCATTCCGTGCATACAAAGTGAGGCGGCTGAACCCATTCTTCTGCTGGCAAAGTGTGAAGACACGATTCAGATCCAGCTTCGCGAAGGACTTGCGCAACATCACGGACCGGAAGATACTCCGTCGTATTGAAGATACCGTCACGATTCGTCCACTGCCAACGTCTTCACCGGGCCAGAACCGTCGGCCCCTGCATCGCGCGATAACCATACTCGTGAAGTGTTCGTTGCACTTACGTTAGGATTGCATCTCTATGAATCGTTCCGTATCGTAGTAGCATGAGAAGCGTTTCGAAACGGTACCCTTTACTGCTTTCAAGTGTATCTGAAAAGGGCATTGTACTTCACCGAACATTCAGCAAACCGAGCGAGATAACATGGACACGACAATGAATCCTGAGCAACTGAAAGATATGATCAAGTCAGCTCTCACTGAAGTGATCGTCGAACAACGGGAATTGCTGCATGAAGTGATTGAAGAAGCTCTTGAGGATATCGCGCTGGCTCGCGCTATCGAAGAAGGTGAGAACACAGAGTTCATTGAGAGGAGCGCACTCACCAATCTTCTGCCTGGCAAAGTGTGAAGACACGATTCAGATCCAGCTTCGCGAAGGACTTGCGCAATATCACGGACAGGAAGATACTCCGTCGTGTTGAAGAAGTGATCGACGCGATGGAGAAGGCGCAAACGTTTCAAGATGTAGCCAACCTTGCAGAAGCTAAAATCGTCTAACTCATCCCATATCACTTTTTCACACTCTCCACCGTCCAGTCGATGATCGCGCCGGAGGTTTTATCCGCAGGGTGCTGGAAGAGAACGACGGCTTTCGTTTCGCTGAACTTGTTATCGAGCACACGCCAGGCTTCGCGGTACCACTCCGCTTTGTCGCCGCCATAGCTCACGCAACCAAGCTCGCCGATCATGATGGGTTTCTTCAGTGCTTTCAGCATCGCGTATTTCGGTGCGTAAATCTGTTGGAAAGGCATCCATGGTTCGGTGTGGTATGCACCGTAGTTGAAGACCGTCACGCTCGTCCAATCGACAACGTCTGCACCAGGCCAGAAGCGGTCGGCCCCTGCATCGCGCGGCGACCACACCCATGAGACGTTCGTTGTGCCTTCGTCATCGAAGATCCTTCGAACGCGTTTCCATGCATCGATGAAATCCTGCGGCGTGTTTTCTTCGCGAACCGTCCACGGGTATTGTTCGGCGTTATCCATTTCATGCGCGAATCGCAGGAACATCGGCTTACCCCACTCGAAGGCTTCACGCGCCCAGCGCCGCACGTAATCGTCGAACTCGCCTCTCGCAATGCGGCGAAGACTTCGGCGTTCCGCATCACTGCGCTTTTCATCCGGTGAAATAAAGCCGCTGAGCCACGGCTCCCACGTCACCATCGGGATGGCTTCGTAGCGGTGGACGGCATCCAACTCCGCCAATGGAAATTGTGACGCGGAGTCGTTACCCCACGCCTGATAGATGGAAAGAATGCGAAACCGCACGCCGCTCCTTTGCGACAAGGCTTCGATCTCATCGACGGAGTATGGCGCTTCGGGCCGGTAGATGCCGAGCCAGCGCTCATCTTCCGGCAGAGGCTTCTCGTGTATCGTGAGCCATGACCAAAGTGTCGTTGCATGATATTCCCACACAGTCGTGGCCGGTTCGGAAAGGTGCCACAGGCATACCGATGCGATGACCGCGACGAAAGGTATCAGGTGAATTGTGCGATTCATGTCTTCGCCTTCGTGGTTGCGATTCGAATCGTTCCGGCCATCAGAACCACGTTGACCGTGGCGAAGAGCATCATCAAGCGCGTACCGGGATAGTCGATCATCGTCGTGGTGGCCGCGTGGATCATGGCTGCGATGCTGAGAACGATCGATAGCCAGTGCGGAAGGAGAAGACGAGAAAAGACGGAGGCGCGACCCGCACTTTCTTTCGGTGTCGGGAGATATGGGACTTCGACTCCGACGAGCGTGTAGAGAAAACCTAACACGTAAACAGGCCACGTCCCGGCCTTCAGCACCATGCCGCGCAGGTGCAGTCCCCGCTCCGACGGATCGCGCAGCCAGCGGATCGTCGAGAGTTGAAGCAGAAAAAACACGACGATGTATGGAATGAGGTGAAGAACATAATCCCCCGTCGCCATCTCTACGGCGAAGATGTTGAAGAAGAGGAAGATGATCGGGAAGAGAACCGTTACGGCGGTTGCCAACCCGGTAAAGAAGTAGGCCGCGCTCGTGATGTAACTGAAGCGCTGCCACCATGTGAGTTTCGGGAGATGCTTCCACATCTCGCCGAAGAACACACCGAACATGCCTGTGGCCCATTTCAGATGCTGGCTGAAGTACGAGCGCAAGTCGGCAGGGACGAGACCGCGCGCGAGAATCTCCGGCACATAGACCGCCTTCCATCCCTTCGCGTGCAGCCGGATAGACGTGACGAAATCTTCGATGAGATGCACTGCATGCCCGCCGATGGAATCCAGCGCAGACCTGCGGAAGGTACAGTTCGCACCGATCACGACGGGACTCTCGATGCCGGCTCGTCCCATCATGACAGGGCCGTAGAATCCGTAGGTCTGTTCGGCGGTCGCGCGCGCGAGCGGAGATTCATCCTGATTGTAAAACGCCTGCACTACCTGCACGAAGCCGACACGCGGATCACTGAAATGCCCCAGCACGCGGTCCAGAAAATGCGACTCCGGCACGTGGTCGGGATCGATGACGAGAACGAACTCGCCGATCGATTTCGTGAGTGCGTAGTTCACCTTCCCGGCTTTCGCTCCTTCAATGCCCGTGCAGTCGAGATGAACGATGCCGTGCGATGCGCAAAGCTCTTTCAGCTTCAGGTTGTTGCTGCCGTCGAGGAGGTACGTCGTGTGCGGATATCGTATCGCGGCGAGTGCAGGAAGGGTGCGCGCAAACATCTCGAACGGTTCGCCTGGTGCGCACGTCGTGAAGATATCCACAGTTAATCCCTCAGGCGCTTCGACGTGTGGTGCACGGTGGAGCGTAAGGAGATACGTCCAGGAGACGGCGTTTTCATAGAAGAACCAGAAGACCGCGACCGTCAGCGGGATGTACCAGAAGAGTTGCTTCGTGTGCGAAGGATCCAGCCACCATGCGATGAAATACAGCGCCGCCGTGGAACCGAGTACAACGAGAATGAAGAGCAGCGCCCGGTCTCCGATTGAAATATGATCACGGATGGACAAGAGAGATTACGGATTGAGGATCGGATTAGGAATCGAAATATTCACGCACTCACTTCACCCACTGTAACTCCACGAGTTTGTTCTTCGCTTCCTTATGCCCGGGCTGCCATTTGAGAATGGTTTCGTAAGTGCGCTTGGCCTTCGTGTAATTGCCGCTCCATTCATAGACCTGCGCGAGAAGTTCGAGCGCGATAACGGTTTCCGGTTTCCAGGAGAGCACCTCGTGCAGGAGCTTTTCCGCTTCGTCGAACTGCTTCGTCCAGGCGTGGATTCGAGCAAGTCCAACCTTGGCTTCGATGTACACGTCGCCGTTCTTTCCGTTCTTCAGAATGGCGTTGAACTCACGCCGTGCATCGTCCCACTTCTTTTGATAGGTGAAAATCTCCGCCACGCCTAACCGCGCGTAAACGTTCTCCGGGTCTATCGCGAGAACCTCCTTGTAACGCCTGAATCCATCGGTGAATCGCTGCAGCGCCTTTTCAATGCGGGCTGCCTTCAGAAGAACTTCGACGTTCGAAGGCTTGAGCTTCAAAGCGATGTCGTATTCCGCGAGCGCTTCTACCGGTTTCTTTCTCAAGTACAGAATGTCGCCGAGAAGCACATGGCTGTCGGGCCAGTTTTCTTCAAACGCCACTGCCTCACGCGCATATTGTTCAGCATCCTGAAGCTCCATGATCATCGAAGCGCTGAATGCCATCCAGAAGAACTGCTCGGCTGACCGAGGCGCTTTCTTCAATTCGGCGATCGCTTCGCTGTACTGTTGTTGCTGCATCAGCTCACGCGCCTTAGCCCAGATTGCCTGTGATGAATTTTGTGCATGAAGTGAAATCGTCCATGCAAGAATGAGGATGGCCTTGAACCATTTCATGGTGTTCTTTCTTCGCTGTTCGTGAAGAACTTCAGCGTTTGCATGAGTCCTTCTTCCAATGTCGTTGGCGGGGTCCAATCGAGCAGGCGCTTCAGCTTGTCGATGGAAACGGCGTAGGAACCGACTTCGCTTTCACGAAGCGGTTTCACGCCGATGCGCAGAAGATGTTCAGCGTTGCAGTGTCGCGCAATCGATGTTGCGATGTCTCTTATCATCAGTGAATTCCCGCTCGCGACGTTGATCACTTCTCCTTCCGTTTCGCTTGTGTCCGCAATGCGCAGGACAGCTTCGATCACATCATCGACAAAAACGAAGTCGCGCGTCTGTTCGCCCGTGGTCATTTCAAACACCTTCCCCGATGAGAGTGCCTGCATCGCTTCGGGAATGAACATCGTCGGTTGCTGCCCGGGACCATAAACTACCGAGGGACGAACAACGGCGACTCGTACATTGCTGTGGGCATACATCTCTAACAACGTATGCGTGACTGCCGCCTTTGCGAGCGCGTAAGGCGTAAGCGGCTTTGCAGGTTGTTCTTCATTCCACGGCGATGGATTGTCGCCGTACTCATCGCAGGAGCCGAAGAAGATCATGCGCGGTCGATGCATGAGCGATTGGGCGGCAAAGGCAACGTGCAACGCAGGAAGGAGAACGGAGCGATAGGCCAAATGAACTGCCTCCGGCGTGTTCCCGCGATTTGCGCGCGCGGCGAGATGGATGATGAACTCCGGCTGTTCACCGAGAACGAATCGCTCCACCGCATCGAAGTCAGCGAGATCCAAATCGAACCATTCGCAATCGTCGGTTGCATCAGCGGGACGTTTCCCAACGGCGCTCACGTGCGCGCCAAGTGTCGAGAGACGTCGCGCGAGATGCCGCCCGATGAATCCGCCCGCGCCCGTGACGATGACGCGGCGGCTTTGCCATCGCGGTTCAAACAACGGCGTGCTTTCCATTGTGATAGCGCTTGTTGAGAAAGTTGAAGTACCAGTCCGCGCTTTTCTGCAAGCCTTCTTCAACGGTGAACTTCGGTTCCCATCCGAGAAGCGTGCGGGCACGCGTGCTGTCGAGCGACTGTTCGCGGATTTCGAGGTTCATCATTTCTTGTGCGAGGATGACAGGCTCGAGGGAGGAGTTCGTTGCATCGAGCATGAGGCGCACCATCTCGAGCACGCTCATCGGCCGGTTGATCCCGAAGTTGAACGCCGTTCCGCGCACGTCCTCACGATGGACGTTTTCCGCAAGCAGGATGTACGCTTCCGCAATGTCTTCGACATACACGTAGTCGCGTTTGAGCGTACCATCACTGCGGATGACTGGCTTCTCGCTATGGTAGATGGAGCGCAGCGTACCCGGGACAAGGCGGTTCCAGTTCAGATCGCCTCCGCCGTAAAAATTCCCGCAGCGCGTTACGCCGACGTTCGTGCCGAATGCATGGGCATACCCCAGCCCGAGTAAGTCCGAGCACGCCTTCGATACATCGTAAGGGTAGCGGCCGAGCAACGCGGTATCCTCCGTGTAGGGAAGAACAGGCTGCGTCCCGTACGCTTTGTCGCTCGATGCGATAACGATGCGGCTGACCGTTGGACTGTTACGTGCGGATTCGAGCATCGTCCATGTCCCTTTGATGTTCGTGTCGAATGTCGAAAGGGGCGAACGATTCGCGATGGGCACGATAGCCTGTGCGGCGAGATGGATGATCGTATCGATCTCGTATTCGTTGATCACGCGAAGCATCGTTTCATAGTCCTGCACCTGGCCGGTAACGATGGAGACGTGCTGTTTGTAAAACTCTTCGCGAAGGATCGGCGAGCGCGGCACCTGGTCGCGCACGAGACAGATGACGTTCGCATCAGCCTCGACAAGTTTTGCGACGATCCATGAGCCAAGCATACCGGTTCCACCGGTGACAAAGACATTGCGATCGCGCCAGAATGAAGCATTCATGAAAAGGGATTCCTCTTGTGTGTGATTAGTCGTTCCAGGTTTTCCACGGGATCGTCCCGCTGTTCCAGATATCCGTCAACGCCATCGCATCCTTGGGCGTATCCATGCACCGCCAGAATCCATCGTGTTGATAGACCCCTACGCGACCTTCGTCCACGAGCGATTGGAGCGGTTCCTCTTCAAGGACAACGTCATCCCCGGAGATGCGGTCGAAGATGCTTCTTCGAAAAACGAAGAATCCGCCGTTGATGCGGTCGGTCGTTCGAGGCTTTTCCCGAAAGCGCGTCGCGAGGCCATCCTGCGCTTCCACAAGACCGAACGTCGTCGGGAGATTCACTGATACCATCGTCGCTTCCAATCCGGATGCGAAGTGTTTTTCGAGCACTTCTGCGATGTTCACGTCGGAGAGTCCGTCGGTGTACGTTGCGAGAAAATGTTCTTCGGCGATGTACGGCTCGATGCGTTTGATGCGCCCGCCGGTGTTCGTGTTCAGCCCGGTATGAGCGAACGTAATCCGCCACTCCCGTTCGTCTTCCGGCAGCTTCGTGTGAAAGACGTGCGTTTTCGGATTGCTGAACTCGAGCGTGTAATCGCATTGCTGCGTGCAGTACTGTTCGAAATAGTTGAGAATCATATCGCCCTTGTAACCCAGCGTCAGGATGAAGTCGCGAAATCCGAATCGCGAGTAGAGCTTCATCACGTGCCAGATGATCGGTTTGCCTCCGATCTGCACGAGCGCTTTCGGAACGTTTTCCGCGTGTGCACGAAGCCGCGTTCCGAGTCCGCCACAAAGGATGACGACTTTATATGGTTGTTTCATAACGCACCTGCTTAAAAGGTCATGGTGTATTTCAGGAGTGCCTGAGTGTAGGTGTAGTAAGGTTTGTCGAAATGTTCAACCTCGAAGGAGAGCCAGCGCGTCGGTGCGAGTTCGAAATCGAGCGCACCCACGATGGTCGTTTGCACAATGTCCTTCTCTTTGAAATGACTTGGCGTGACAACGGGAAACGGCGTTGCGCCGGTCTCGGGGGTCCATAGTCTGCGTGCGCTCGACGTGATGGGAATCGCGGCACGCGCACGTAAGGCACACCATGAAGTCAGTGAGTAACGAATGCTTCCCAGTGCAATGTGACCTTCTTCCCGGAGCGGTGTGAAATACGGGACATAGAAGTACGTGTAGGTGTACGATCCGTTTGCATCTCTTACGGATTCGGATAACGACCAGCGATTCGTCCGCGCATTCGATGTCTGAAAGGCATAACCAAGCTGAATGTCCGGAACTCGGAACAGGGAGAACAGGACGTATGCAGAGAGATTGTCAATCACGTTTTTGTCGGAAAGAAAGAGCCGCTCTGCACTGACCACTCCATGCGCGATATCGCGGACGCTCCCTGTGAGTCTGACCTGAACCTGATCGCGGAGAATATCTTGTTCGATCGCGAGATACCCTGCCTGATAAAAAGCGCGGTCGGCTGTGAGAGATGCGTGAAGCGATACGTCACCGTCTTCCGGAAGAATTGCAGCACCGATGGAAAAAACGTATCCGAGATGGAATGTGGTTGAGTCGCCTGCACGCATTTCGAAGCGAGGGCCGCCAGAAAGAACGATACGTCCATCGACGATGGGCAATGCATAGCTCGCGTAAAGGCTATGAAGCGAAAGGGACCGCGCTTCAAAGCCATATGCCTCGTCCATCGATGCGGATTGAACCTGATAGCCCGTTTCAAGCGAGGTCCACTTGGGAAGGAGAAACAACGCTTTCACCTTTCCACCCGACGTGCGAGATGGGATTTCATCGGAGCGATGCTGCAATGCAATTTCCATCACCGACTGCGCGTGTGCCGAAAGAGTCAAGAGAAGGAAGAGAAGTGTGAGAGTGTAGATCATCCATGCCTCAGGCAAGAGTTATTTTCAAGGTATCAACTTGAGATGGATTCCAAAAGAGAAATCCGGAAGTGGGATGCTTTGCAAAGAACAAAAGTTTCAAGACGTTGCATCGGGATTACATTGGGTACTATGAAACACGTTCTCTTCTTCTTCTTCCTTTTCGTCACATATCATCTTCACGCTCAATGGTCGTACAACGGGATTCCCGCTTGTGGTGCATCAGGCCAGCAGCTTACGCCTTCCGCCATCCGCGCAACGGACGGCAGCATCATTGTGGTCTGGGCTGACTACCGCGGAGGCGGTGCAGATATTTACGCACAGTCATTCTCACCGAACGGCACGATGAATTGGACGACAAACGGAATTCCTCTCTGCACCGCATCGGGTGATCAGATCAATCCGGTACTCTGCAGCGATGGCTCAGGAGGGGCAGTGATCGCGTGGGAGGATTATCGTAATCCATCCTCGGATATCTATGCACAACGCGTCAGTTCTTCCGGGACTTTCGCATGGCAGGCCAACGGTATTCCCGTGTGTGTTGCCGCGGGACAGCAACAGTATCCTTCCATATCGGAAACGTCCAATGCCGCGATCATTGCGTGGGAGGATTATCGCACGCAGCCGGGAAATGTCTTTGCACAGCGCGTTATGCTCACGGGAAGTTTCTGGTGGACGGCCAATGGTATCGCCGTCACGAATGTCTCAGCGTTGAAGCGTTCACCGAAAGTCGTCACCGACGGCGGAGGCGGGGGTATCGTCGTGTGGGAGGATTTCAGAAAGGGAACGGAAAGCGATATCTACGCACAGCGCATTCTCGACAACGGCACGATCTCATGGAACCTGAACGGTCTTCCGGTTTGTGCGTCGGATTATTCTCAGAGCCGAATCGTTGTCGCGGCTTCAGACAGCGGATCAGTACTGATTGCCTGGGAAGATTTCCGAGGGAATAATTCCGGCGACATCTATGCACAACGATTATCCGTCGCGGGGACATCGCTTTGGGCTGCGGATGGAATCGAAGTCTGTACGGAAAGCAGCTCTCAACTCTTTCCCGCGATTTGTTCGGATGGCTTGGGTGGCGTCATAGTCGCGTGGCAGGACTACCGGAACGGCAGCGACATTTACACTCAGCGAGTTCATGCTTCAGGCTCCGTACTCTGGACGACAAACGGCGCTGGTGTCTGCACGCAATCGAATGTACAGGAGCTTGCAAGTATCGCCCCCGATGGAGCAAACGGAGCGATCGTTTCGTGGACGGACTACAGAAACACTATCGGGGATATCTATGCACAACGCGTGAGTGCAAACGGATGGATGCCATGGACGATCAACGGCGTGGGTGTCTGTCTCGCAACCCAGCAACAACAGATGCCACTCACCTTACCGGATGGAAACGGCGGCGTTCTCATTACGTGGACAGACTATCGCGCACTCAACGCGGACATCTACGCACAGCGCATTACCAATAATGGCATAGCGCTGCCCATCGAACTTCTCTCGCTTTCCGTTGCGAGAGACGGTGCGAAAGTCAGCGTTCGCTGGCATACCGCTTCTGAGAGAAACATACTCGGCTTCGAGGTTCATTCTTCCCGGACAAAGGACGGTCCGTTTGTGAGCGAAGGATTCATTCCATCGAAAAGTACCGGTGGAGCGAAGTATGAGTACGCCTTCCAATCGAACGACGCTTCGTCTGTTCGTTTGAAGACGATTGATACAGATGGAAGCGTAGAGTGGAGCGACGTACTCGAAATCCAACGGGCGCTCATGCCGCGATTCACGATCGAAGGACTGGCTCCGAATCCGGCAAGCGATCATACGATTCTGAGGTATTCATTGCATCGATCCGAATCGCTCACGATCGATCTTTGGAATCAGAGCGGTCAGTGCATAAGGAATGTCTTTTCGGGAAATCAGGAAAGCGGGTTCGGTCATATTCGAGTCAACACGAGCCACCTGACATCCGGCCGTTACTTCCTGATGATACAGGCCGGTGATACCAGGGCATCGGTTATTCTGATTGTACTGTGACACGATAAGAAGAGAAGTATTAACTTCAATCCACGGCTCGTCTTCTGATCTCAGCAACGCGGCAACGGCGAGATGGAACGAGTTCACCGAGAGGATCCTGAGTTTCAGAGTACAGAGCGAAAGACGAACTTCATTTCACAACAACCCTACGGAAAGGATAAACCATGAACCGCGTCGTTCATTTTGAAATCCATGCTGCCGATCCGGAACGTGCAGCGACTTTTTATCGGAATGTCTTTGGCTGGGAAATACAGGAATGGATCGTACCCGGTGTCGAGATGCCGGATGAAAACAGATACTGGCTTGTCACAACAGGCGCCGAGAATGAACCCGGCATCAATGGCGGCATTCTCTTCCGGCGCGGACCCGCGCCGACCGATGGGCAGGCAGTGAACGCATTCATCTGCACGATCGACGTCCCATCGCTCGACGACGCGTTGAATAAAGCACTCGCCTCCGGTGCACAACTCGCGGTACCGAAAATGCCGATCAAAGGCGTCGGTTGGCTTGCTTACTGTAAAGACACGGAAGGAAATATTTTCGGGATGATGGAGAGCGACGAGAAAGCGGAATAACACGATTCGTTTTCAGGACAGCGCACCATGAATCGTTTCGAATTTCTTCAACTCCTTGCTGCAGGAGCAATTGCCATGACCACACGTGAACTCATTTCGCACCTTGCTGACGCCGAGGAACGAGACGTCGCCATGCCGGCTCTCTTCGTCGGTCACGGCAATCCGATGAACGCTATCTCCGATAATGCATTCACGCAGAGCTGGGAGAAATTGGCTGCGTCGTTTCCCAAGCCGCGCGCGATTCTCTGTGTCTCCGCTCACTGGGAGACCCATGGAACGAAAGTCACTGCGATGAAAGACCCGCGCACAATCCACGACTTCTACGGATTTCCCAAACGCATGTACGAGTTGTTCTACCCGGCGCCGGGTGCTCCAGAACTTGCTGAGGAAACGAGACGACTCATCAATAAAACCCGCGTCGAACTGGATCACACTTGGGGACTCGACCATGGGACTTGGGCAGTGCTCATCAAGATGTACCCCAAAGCCGACATCCCGACGTTTCAACTGAGTCTTGACCGGGGGATGACACCGCAACGACACTACGAGCTTGCGAAGGACCTCGCGGCACTGCGTCGTAAAGGCGTCTTGATCATGGGTAGCGGCAACATCGTACACAACCTGCGACTTGCTGATCTCCGCGATAACGTCGAGCCGTACGACTGGGCGGTCGAATTCGATGAGAAAGTCAGGACACTCCTGCTTGAAGGCAGGCACGACGAGATCGTTCGCTATGAAAAACTCGGACGCGCCGCGGAGCTTTCCATCCCAACGCCGGAACACTACCTGCCCTTGCTGTACACCATCGCGCTTCAGGGAAAAGACGAGCCGGTCACCTTTCCTACCGTAGGGCTTGCATTTCGGGCAGGCTCCATGCGGTCGGTGAGAATTGGGTGATTCTTTCAGGCTACTTACAGCAATCTGCGGCGCCCGTCGTCGTATTTTCCTTCCATGAAATCTCCCGTTCCTGAACCGTCGCCCGGTTGTCTCTACGTCGTCTCCTCTCCCATCGGGAATATGGAGGATATCACGCTTCGCGCGCTCAAGGTGCTTGGCGGCGTCTCGCTGATTGCAGCGGAGGATACACGCAACACGAAGAATCTCCTCCGGCATTACGACATCTCAACGCCGTGCATCAGTTGCTTCAGCAGGAACGAACGGGCACGCATACCGGAGATTCTCGACCGGCTTGCGCGCAACGAATCCATCGCCATCGTCACCGACGCGGGGACGCCCGGCCTTTCCGATCCCGCGGGGCTTGTCATCGCCGCGGCGATCGATGCCGGCTATCCCGTCGTTCCGCTCCCGGGTGCGTCGGCGTTGCTTGCCGCGCTCGTCGTCAGCGGCCTTCCGATGGATCGCTTTCTCTTCGAAGGATTCCTTCCAATCAAGAAAGGAAGACAGACTCGCCTGCGAGCGCTCACTTCGGAAGCGCGGACCATCGTCATCTATGAATCGGTTCATCGCATCCAGCGCACGCTTCGCGAACTGCTCGAACATTTCGGCGACAGGCGCATCAGCGTTTGCCGTGAACTGACGAAACTCTACGAGGAAATCTATCGCGGGCGAATGAGCGATGCGGTTGAACACTTCGAATCGGGCACGCCGCGCGGTGAATTCGTGCTCGTAGTCGAGGGCGCGACTTCCATCCGGGATAAGACCGAATGACCGAACAACTGTTAGTCGGCGGTGTGCTCGGGCTGATCGTTGCAGCTTCGTCTTACCGATTCAAGCTTCTTCAACCCTCCGGCGCCGTCGCAACCTTCGCACTCGCACTCGTGATCTACGGACTCGGCGGGTTGATGTGGACACTTCCGATCTTCACGTTCTTCGTACTCTCCAGCGCACTTTCCCGCATCGGGAAAACACGCAAGCGCTCGCTCGAACTGCTCTATGAAAAATCCTCCCGGCGGGATGCGTCGCAGGTCCTGGCAAACGGCGGCGTTGGCGGAGTGATCATCATCTGCTCGTCGCTCCATCCATCAGAGTTATGGTACATGTTGTACCTCGGATCGATTGCAGCAGTCACGGCAGATACCTGGGCAACGGAGCTTGGCGTTTCTTCCGGCAAACCTCCGCGAAGCGTCTTGACGTGGAGCTCCGTTCCGTCGGGAACCTCCGGTGCGGTATCGCTCACGGGTACGCTTGGCGGATTGTGCGGCGCGTTCGTGATTGCGATGACCGGTATGCCCTTTATGACGTTCACACCGGGAGAACTTCTTAAGATCGTCGTTGCCGGTGGAGTCGGGAGTCTTGTCGATAGTATTCTCGGTGCAACCGTACAGGCGCAGTACCGGTGCGTGGTTTGCGAAAAACACACCGAACGGAACGTGCATTGCACGCATGGAGCAATACTGGTTCGGGGGAGTCGCTGGATAACGAACGACGTGGTGAACCTTGCCTGCGCGATCACGGGAGCGCTCGTCGCATGGTTCCTTTCACCGGAGCTGCTTCGGCGTTTTTCATGAACGCCTGTGGCAGTATGTTGTCTGCATGATGAACCCAACACCGCGCCTGCATGATCGTCGTTGAGCACCTCACAAAATTCTACGGGGAAAAGCTTGCGTTGCGCGACGTGAGTTTTCAAATCGGTAAGGGCGAAATCTGCGGATATATCGGGCCGAATGGCGCGGGGAAATCGACGACGGTAAAAATCCTCACCGGTATCATCAAACCCGACGGAGGATCGGTGAACATCTCCGGCATCGACGCTGTGAAGGAACCCGAGAAGGTGAAGCCGATGTATGGCTACGTTCCTGAAACCGGGGCGGTCTTCGAATCACTCACACCGTTGGAATACCTTCTGTTTGCCGGCCGCATGCACGACATGGATGACGAGCTTATCCTCGAACGCGCGAATCACATCCTGCAATTCTTCGGCCTGCAATCGAATGCGAATTCGTTCATGACGTCTTTCTCCAAAGGCATGAAGCAGAAAGTCGTAATCGCCACTGCGTTGATTCACGATCCGATGGTGTACTTCTTCGATGAACCGCTCGACGGCCTCGATGCACATGCAACCGTTCTGTTCAAGGAACTCCTCCGTGAACTTGCCTCCCGCGGGCACACGATCTTTTACAGTTCGCATCTGCTCGATATCGTCGAACGCATCTGCCACCGGATGATCATCCTGCGCGGCGGCTCGATCGTAGCGCTGGGAAACATCGATGAACTTCGTCATCTCACCGCTCGAAAGACGTTAGAGGAAGCGTTCTCTATTCTCACGGAGTCCGAAGACGCAAAGGAAAAGACGCGACAGTTGCTCGATGCGCTGGAGACACTTCGTGTGGCATGACTTATTTTCGGGGAATAGGACTCGTTCTCATCTCGGTGAAACTCCTTCTCCCAACGCGTGCCACAACGCAGGTTATAACTCCGGGTGATTCGATCGCGCTGCCAACGCGTTCCGCCGGAATGCAGTTCGAGAGAAACGTCAATACGTACAACTGGGATTTTCACGCACGATATGGAGTCGAGGACGACCGCTGGGCTGTTCGTGGCGAAGAGCGCTTTCAACGCTCACTGATCAAATCCGACCGCGACTATATCCGCGACGATCAGCAGTTGTTGCTTCGCGCGGAACGGCGCTTTGGCGATTTCTCCGCCGTGTCCTCTTTTTCTTCCTTTCTGTTGACCGACAACAAAACGCTGGGATTGAGCGATCTCGCCACTCATAAGGGACACGCCGGATTGCAGTGGCGACCGGCTCAGGGAATTTCGTTGCAGCCTTTCGCCGGTTATGGTATCGACCGCCAGCAGCGCATCCTCGATGACGGGATCTTGTATGGTGCGGAGGCACGTTTACAGAACATCGTCTTCGATTCGTACCTCCTGAACGCGGAAGCTTTGTATCGCGATGAAGAACTTTCGCCGCGAAAGCAAAGCGAGCGCAACGTGGCGGCGCAGTTTCAGGCGCTCTTTTCGGAATCAGCGCGAAACGTCACTCGAACTTTTTACCACAAGACAAGAAGGGACTTTTACCATCCTGTCGATTCAGCGCTGTATCGGTCAACCGGAATTGCGAATCCCATCGAATCACGGGAGGAAGAGATTTTCTTCGGATGGAATCAATTGCAGTACGAACTCGACAGGCGCCTTCTACTCTTTGCAACCATCGACGGAACCTCGCGGCACATTGCGAAGAATCGCCCGACACGCGACCCGGCATCCAACACCCCCGTATTCGATTCCGACATTGACGAATTCCGCATCAACACCGCCGCGTCAATGCGCTGGAGGTTCTCGGAAAGTGGATTTCTCGAACTCATGCTCGAACACAATGAACGGGATGAAACGCATGGAATTCGAAAATTCGAAGGTGCGAATGACATCGCCTTTGCGCGTCAGCAAAAGTTGGAAGAGCAGAAGAACAACAACATCGCACAAACACAAATCGGGCTTTCCGCTATCATCCCGGTACGCTCAGGCGATACGCTTGCGATATCCGGTTCGGCGGTTAAGCTCGAATACAACACACCGAGCGAAGGGAATCACGATGACCGCGATGAGCTTTTCTTCCTCGCGAGTCTGCGGTGGAGCAGCGCGTT
Organism: uncultured Chromatiales bacterium; assembly: GCA_964448285.1. Taxonomy (GTDB): domain Bacteria; phylum Bacteroidota; class Ignavibacteria; order SZUA-365; family SZUA-365; genus CAYUWG01. Next base: position 94,331 of record CAYUWG010000001.1, on the reverse strand, counting down.
AACCGGGCGCTTGCTCTGGTCCCTCACCGGGGATGTCAACCTGCGTCACACCGTGTACATCGCATCGGACCGAAGCGCCGCGAATACGTGGAATCGCGTCATTCGCTTAAGCCCATTCATAGAGTACCGAGCAAACGGATTTTACACGAAGACCGGCGGTGACGTCGTGGCAAATTACACCGTGTATGATTTCGAAAACGAGATCCCCTCACTTCAAAGCTTCTCGTTGAGGCAGTTGAGCGTTGCCGATTCGACGTCATACACCGTGAACGAACACGTTTGGTTTACGCTTCACACCTTGTGGCGATTTTACGAGCGCGGAGCTCTTCGCTGGTCGGCTTTCACGATACAGCCGATAGCATTCTTTGAAGAAAGAAGCCTTGTTATCAGTGCAAGCATTCGAACCTCGATCATGGAGGCCTCGGCCGGTGTTCGGCTCTTTCAGCAGAATCGATATCGGTACGAGGGTTCGTCCCGCCTTCTCGATGCAGAGCTGCTGAGCTTCGGACCAACTGGCATGGTGGAGTTTTTTCTCGGTGCGGGTTACCGCGTTCATATCGATGGATGGTATCAGGTGCTTTCCGGAAGCGAGATCGAAACGCGGGTCACACCCAGCATCAGCATGAACGTGAATTGGCTTCTGTAGTGATGATTTTCTTACCTTAAGGCCGAGTTTCGTTCACCAATCCGAGGAGTTCTCCTGAGTGAATTGATGTTACAACGCCGTATTCAGTTTTCCAGTGTTCCGGAAAACATTCGCCTTGTCGAGGACTTCATTCTGGAAATTCACAGCCACGTCCGTTTCGATGAATCGATTCTCGACCGTGTCATGATCTCCGTGACGGAAGCCGCGAACAATGCGATCGAACACGGGAACGGTGGCAATCCGATGAAGACCGTCACGATTGAATCGTTGTGTTATGACCATGAGCTCGTGTTCACGGTGGAAGATGAAGGTGGCGGCTTCGTTCCGGAAGAACTCCCGGACCCTCTCGCAGATGATAATTTATTGAAGGAGGGCGGGCGAGGAATCCTGATCATTCGTTCGATGATGGATTCCGTGACATTTGAACGAACGAATAGCGGGATGAAATTACACTTGTCTGTTCGGTTGTAAGCAGACTTCCGCCAAGAGAGTGGCAAACGCATTCATCCCCACCACCTCAACTTGTAGGATACTTTTATGACAATGGAACCCTATTTCCCGGGAGACGAAACACGCATCATGACTATTGCGCGCTTCATCGCAGAGACGGAGAGACATTTTCCTGAGGCGACGGGCGCGTTTTCTGAATTACTGCGCAGCATTGCGCTGGCTGCGAAAGTCGTATCGCGTGAGGTGCGACGCGCCGGTCTTGTCGATATCCTGGGCCGCGCTGCCCGCATGAACGTTTCCGGCGATGAAGTGAAAAAGCTCGACATCTTCGCAAATCAGATGATCATCAACGCCATGGAACACAGCGGTCAGCTCTGTGTCATGGCGTCGGAAGAGGACGAAGCCGTGATACCGATCCCGGCGGAATTCCCCATCGGGAAATACGTCATGTTATACGATCCGCTGGACGGCTCATCAAACATCGATGCGAACGTCACCATTGGGACTATCTTCTCGATCCTTCGCCGTGTCACGGAGTCTGGTCTTGGGAGCGAAGCTGATGTTTTACAACCCGGATATAAACAAGTCGCTGCCGGATACATCATGTATGGTTCGAGCACGGTAATGGTTTTCACAACCGGAAACAGCGTCAACGGGTTTACACTCGATCCGACCATCGGTGAATTTCTGCTTTCTCATAAGGACATCCGGATTCCTGCAAAGGGGAAGATTTACAGCATCAACGAAGGGAATCGGAATAACTGGGATAACGCAATTCAACGTTATATCGGCTACCTTCAGGAGCAAGACAAAGAAACGAACCGACCGTACTCGGCTCGTTATATCGGCTCCATGGTTGCCGACGTGCATCGAACGATCCTCTATGGAGGTATATTCATGTACCCGGCCGATAAGAAAAACGCACGCGGAAAACTGCGATTGCTCTACGAAGCCAATCCAATGGCATTCATCGTCGAGCATGCCGGTGGAAAGGCAACCGACGGCACCAAACGCATTCTTGATATCGTCCCGACAGAGATCCATCAGAGAACACCGGTCTTCCTGGGAAGCCCCGACGACGTTACTACGGCGCATCGGTTCATAAACGGGGAGATGTGAAGTCGCCAATGCGGATCGCACCGTGTTGGTTGTTTATCCTCACCTTCTTCGCGTTACCGGATGGAGTGCTTCATGCACAGCGTTCCGCCGGAACGGAATCGAACATCGATCCTCTGTTCCTTATCGATGTCCCAATCGCAGGATTGATCCCGACCACGGCGGGGTCTGTTGAAACACTCCTTTATGCTCATGGCGGCGTCCTCGTTAGCCTTACCTACGGACTGCAGAAGGGTCTGAATGTCGGTCTATCCTTTGGTGGTACCGGGATTATCGGTTCGGGCGGAATTCAATGGAATAAACTCCCGGGAATTAGTGTGCGCTATCGGTTTCTCGACGAAACTGTTCTTTTCCCTGCGGTCATCTTAGGCTTAGACACGCAAGGTAAGGACGGATATCTCCCGGAATGGAAACAATACTTGGTCAAATCACCAGGAGTATTTCTCGCAGCCTCAAAGAACTACCATTTCTACGGAACGGTCTCGTTCCACGGAGGAATAAATTACACGCTGGAACGACATGACAAGGATATGAGCCCAAACCTGTTTCTGGGATCTGAAAAGACACTCGGCCCCTTGTTATCGATCCTCGGTGAGTACAACTTCGCGTTTGACAACGATAAGCAGATGAAAGGATTCTGGAACGGAAGTTTGAACGTAGGACTTCGCGTTTCAACGAACATCGGATTCAACGCCGATTTCCAGTTCAAGAATCTCCTGTGTTCGAGCTTGTTCTCTTCGAAAGTCTCTCGCGCGATCCGCATCCAATACGTTCGATACTTTTAAGGCACCGTCCACGATCTGGGATGGCCTGTTTTTGAAACTGTGCAGCGACGGGTCTTTCCCTTGCAGCCAAAAGGGAAAAGCGAGACATTACGGTTGGTAAATCATCCGCGGATGTAAAACGAATTCAGCGGTATGGTTATTGCCCAAACTCTGACTGTATGAAACAGCGAACGAATCATTTCGAGGTTATTATGAAACACCGTTGGATACATCTTCTTCCCATCTCTTTTGTCCTTATCGTTCTTAGTGGATGTTATACGCAGGTCATCGTGCGCGACGATGGGCAACGTCGGTATGACTATCCCGACTATTCCGAAACCTACGATGATACATCGCATTCTGACGGTAACACTGTCATCAACAATTACTACTCCGATGCACCTCGGTGGAGAACATACTTCAGCTTTTACTATCCCTTTCGAACAAGCTACGCACTGTCGTACTACTATTACGACCCGTTTTGGGACTGGTGCGATACATGGTACATCGGGTATAGTCCGTTCTGGGATCCTTTCTACTGGAGGAATCCGTACCGATGGCATTATTCGTCTTGGTACTACTCCCCACACTATTATCCGTGGTATGGTCACTATCCATCCTACACGTATCGGGAGACTTCCAACCGAACAAGAACCTTCGGATCGACACGATCTCTGGATACCCGATCGAGAACGAGCGGGTTTACGCGGTCGTCAGGATCTGAAGACTCTTTCCGATCTTCGCCCGGTGCATATGAACGCCTATCGACCCGCTCACGGGATCGGTCCAATTCGACAACAGTGACGACACCGACAGGATCATCTTCCCGGTCACGTACGCAAGTTCCGTCAACGGAATATTCATCACCGAGCAGCAGGTCACGCAGCCAAAGCACGAGCGGAGATAAGACATCAACCGGAACAACAGATACACGTTCGCGCGAACGTGCAACTCAGACGCCTTCTTCCAAGGATTCGAATGTTCCTTCGCGTGATAGTCGATCGCGTGAACGAACACCGTCGTATAGTCCTCCGGCTTCAAGACCAGCGCCTTCATCACCTCCTCCTTCAAGCGGAGGCTCCGATGGCGGTAGGAGTCGCAGCTCCGGCTCATCTGACCGCGGTGGCAGTTCTCGTTCCCGATAACACTGATACTTCAACCTAAGCAATCGGATCATGCAGAAGACCATTATTACACTTCAGAGGGGGATCGCTGTCTTCCTCTTTTTAGCGCTTCAACAAAATGTAACGGCGCAATTCATTGATGACGCGCTGCGCTTAGCCGAGCCGGCACAGGCATTCAATACTCGCTCCGCTGCTATGGGAAACGCATTTCTTGCCGTTGCGGATGACTTCTCAGCACTGCAAATGAATCCTGCAGGGCTTGGCCAAATGAAATCGAAAGAATTCGCGCTTGGAATGACAAGCCTCAGTACGAAAACAACGACCACCTTTTTGGGTTCAACCGCGGCGGCCGAAAACAGCGGAACTCACCTGAACAGCATCGGTTTTGTCCTTCCGTTTCCGGTTACACGAGGAAGTCTCGTATTCGCTGCCGGCTATCAACGGATTCTCGATTATACCAATGCACTTTCGTTCGACGGATATAATTCACAAAGCTCCATCATGCCTACGCTCTACGATAACGATGTCCGCTACGACCTGGCGTGGCAACTCGGTTTGGAGGACACGAATGCTGTCGTCCCGATAACCAACAACGTTAACCAGGAAGGAGAAGTCCTCGAAAGCGGGAAGCTCGGTCAGTGGTCGTTTGGCGGCAGTATCGAGGTCGCGCGAAATGCTTTTCTTGGCGTCAGCCTGAATATCCTTTCGGGTTCGTACAGCTACGAGCGCGACTTTATCGAAACCGATCCTAACAACTCCCATCAAGGAATAATCGCTGGGAAGGATTTTAACCGAACGGATTTCCAGCAACTACACATCGAGCAGAGTCTCAGCCAGGAATTTTCCGGTTTCAGTGCAAAAATCGGTTTTCTTTACCGCATGGATGGTAAAGCGCGATTCGGTGTGACGATACAAACCCCACTTTCAGTCGAAGTAACTGAGTCATATCTGCAGGAAGGTAAAAGTACCTTTGGTGATGCCACAGAGCGATACTCCATTCCAGATATACGGAACAGCTACGGCGTTATCACTCCATGGATTTTCAGTGTCGGTGCTTCATATAATCCAGTTGATTTTGTCACCATCGCGGGAGAAGCAGACTTCACCGATTTTACGCAATTAGAGTTCGACGATACCTCGAATCGAGACATTCTCGGTCTGAATAAGGACATCCGAAAGATGCTTCGTTCGACGACGAGCTATCGGTTTGGAGCGGAAATACGCATCCCTGAGACAGGATTACAGATCCGAGGCGGCTATGGTGTTCACGAGTTCCCCTATGAGAACAAACCTTCGCAGTTCAACAGCCAAACCATTTCAGCCGGGGTTGGCTACCTTATCGAGAATGCGTTCCTGATCAACGCAGCCTATGTTCGTACAACCAGAGAGGACTCGCATTTCAACTACTCGGACTTGAGCGCACCGGAAAGCGCGCTTCGAACGGATGAGGATCTTACGCGCTCCAGGATCATGTTCTCGATATCGTATCTCTTCTGAAAGACACGAGGCACGAAGGTGCTTCGTCAGAGAAATCCCTCTCTGTATAATCCCAGCAACCATCGCCGATAGGCGAAGATCTGCCAAGAAATAAATCGCCATTTCAACTATCAACAAGGCATTTCGCTTATGCATCTTTTGAGTGTGTAGCACTTGACCTTATATTTGTTGGCTTATGGACTCTGTCTGCAAAATACCGGAGAAAATGAACTTATGGCCGTGATGACCAAAATGCGCGACAACGCGCACATCTTCATTATCGCGTTTATCGTTGTTTTTGTCGCCTTCTGGGTTATCAGCGATCTCGATATCGGCGCTGTAATGCAGGGATCACAGAACGAAATCGGGGTTATTGACGGAAAAGCGATCACCTACCAGGAATTTCAAACGTTGGTCGAACAAGTTGCCGAAGAGCGCCGCCAACAGAATAACGGCCAGGAGCTTGACGAAAATGCCCTCGCTTCTATTCGCGAACAGGTTTGGAATGACTACATCACACGAGCTGTTATCGAACGAACAGTGGAAGAATTGAACATCACTGTCAGCGATCAGGAGATCATCGACTGGGTGAGGAGTGATGCTCCACCCGAGGCATTGGCTCGGCATTTCCGTGACTCAACCGGCGCCTTCAATCGCGAACAGTACCTGATGGTTCTCGAAAATCCGGGCGCCGAAAACCTTGAAGCTCTCGTTCAGATTGAAAGACAATTGCGTGACGAGCTTATCCGCACGAAACTGACCTCTGCACTTTCATCTTCAGTGATCGTTTCCGATCATGATCTGCGCACAAAGCACTTTGAGCAGACCGCTTCTTTCTCTACGAGTTATATCCTGTTCGACCCGCGAATTGTCGCTGCAACGGATACGAGCGCACCGACTGAAGAAGAATACCTGGCTTATTACGAGAAGAATAAGAACCAGTACAAAATCAAAGAGATGCGCAAGCTCAAATACGTTCTCTTCAATGAAGTGCCCTCAGCGTCGGATTCTGCAGCGGTTCGCAGTGAGTTGCTCGCATTGGCTGAACAGGCAAAGAGCGGAGCAGACTTTCTCGAACTCGTGAAGAACAACTCAGAACAACCGTACTCCGACACATGGTCTTCACGGCAGGCATTGCAACCCAATGTTGCCGATCCGCTCTTCGACAATCCCGTCGGAAGTATAGTCGGACCTCTCCCGAATGAGGTCGGCCTTTCTCTTTACAAAATCATGGACGCACGACAGGGAGAGGAAACTCTCGTCGAAGCTTCTCATATCCTCTTCAGAACGGATGGCGGACAAGATCAAGCCGCACAAAAAGCAAAAGCGGAGAAGGTGCTTGCGGAAGCGCGAAGCGGACAGGATTTTGCCGCGCTTGCAGCAAAGCATTCCGAAGAACCAGGCGCCGCTGAGCGTGGCGGTTCTTTAGGATGGTTCGGAAAGGGCCGTATGGTTGCGGAATTTGAAAGTGCTGCCATGAAGGCAAAGGTTGGCGAGATCGTTGGACCGGTGAAAACGATGTTCGGCTATCATATCGTGAAAGTCACCGGACGTTCAGCGACCGAAATGAAGCTTGCAGAGATCCGTCTTTCCGTGAAGGCAAGCTCGCGGACGCGGGATGAGCTTTTCGAAAAAGCACGGAACTTCGCCTACTTCGCAAGTGAAAACGGTCTCGAAGAAGAAGCGAAGCTCAACAAGCTCGAAGTGTTGGAGACGCCGGAGTTCGCGAAGCAAAGCGGTTCTTACATCCCGAACATCGGCGTCAATCCCTCGCTCATGAAGTTCAGTTTTGAAAACAGTATCGGAACTCTCAGCGAAGTCCATCGCGCGGCAAATGGCTATGTCGTCTGCATGGTCTCCGATAAGCGGAGTGAGGGATACCGTCCGCTTGATGAAGTCAAGGAGCAAATCAAACCGTCGGTCGTGTTCGAACGGCAAAAGAAGAAGACGCTCGAGTTTGCACGCAAACTCAGTTCGGGGAAATCCCTCCAAGAAATCTCAGCAGCCAATCCCAGCTATGCCATTCAGCTCACCGGTGATTTCACGCTCGCAACCGGCCCCGCGAGTGTCGGACGCGACGAAGCATTCAATGGTACGATACTCCGCCTGAAAGAAGGAGAAACATCGAAGCCGTTCATTGGCGCTCGTGGGATTTATCTCGTGCGCTTGGAGAAGAAATCGTCCTTCGATGAAACAGCCTTCAAGGTTAAAAAGGATGAACTACGGCAGCAGGCTATGCAGCAAACTCAGAACGAGTTCATCCAATCGTGGCTCGACCAACAGAAAGAGCAGATTTCGGTTACGGATAATCGCGATCGGTTTTATCGATAAACGTCTGAGTCAAATCCCAAGGAAATCGAAAGGCCCGTCTCAAAGGGCCTTTTCTTTTCTCGCGCATTCTCTCTGTCTTTTCATTCATCAGGTCTGGTTATTACATCCGCTCCGGCGCAGTGATACCAAGTATCGCCAAGCCGTTCGCAAGAACCTGACGTGCTGCGTGGCAGAGGAAAAGACGTGCTGTCGTGAGCTTCACTTCGTCGGTTACGACGCGACAGTCGTGGTAGAATTTATGGAACGCGGTCGCGACGCTGTGAAGGTACGTGCAGAGGTGTTGCGTTTCATAGGTTCTTGCACAGAACGACACCGTTTCCGGAAAATCGAGCACCGTTTTAATCAGTGTGATTTCCGAATCGTGCGTCAGCAGTTCAAGTTGGTGCGCATCTTCGCTTGAAGCTCCTTCTTCTTCGGCGAAGCGGAGAATGCTTGCGATACGTGCGTGAGCGTACTGCAAGTAATAGACGGGATTCTTCTCGCTTTTCTCCTGCGCAAGGGAAAGGTCGAATTCGAGATGAGCGTTCGCGCTTCGCATGACGAAGAAATACCGGACAGCGTCTGCGCCAACGTCATCGATCAGATCTTCGAGATAATAGACGTTCCCTGAACGCTTGCTCATCTTCACCGCTTCACCTTCGTTCACGAAACTCACCATCTGGTGAATCACAACATCGATGTGGTCGGCCGGCAAACCGATCGCTTTCACTCCGTTGATTACGTCCGGGATCGTTGCGATATGATCTGCGCCAAAGATGTCGATGATCCGATCATAGCCGCGACGGATTTTATCGCAGTGATACGCAATGTCCGGGAGACGGTAGGTCGGCTCGCCCGTGCTTTTCACGATAACGCGGTCCTTATCCGTTCCGAAAGCTGTGGTCTTCAACCAGATTGCACCTTCGCTCTCATACGCCAAACCGCGCGAGCGTAATTCCTTGAGTACAACGTCGATCTTCCCTTCCTTGTACAAACTATCTTCGTTGAAGTACACGTCGTGATGGACATGAAGCCTGTCGAGCGTTTGTTTGATGCGGTTGAAGCACCACTCTTCGCCACGTTTCCGAAAGAACTCCAGGTCGGCATCGTGTTTTTCGTTTCCAAACTCCGAGAGAATTTCCTGCGCGATCTCCTTGATGTAGTCGCCAACGTACTGAATATCCTCCTGAGAGAACGATTGTCCGAGAACTTCCCAATACCTTGCGCGCACTGAAAGCGCAAGATTGTTCATCTGGCTTCCGGCGTTGTTGAAGTAATATTCCCGCGTCACGTTCCAACCGGTCCATTCGAGCAGACAGCAGAGCGTTTCTCCAAGGCAGACTTGCCGGCCATGCCCGGCATGAAGCGGTCCCGTCGGATTCGCGCTCACCCATTCGACGTTCACGGATTTCCCTGCGTGCTCATCCGCTCTCCCGTAGGATTCACCAAGCGTTAGGATGTTCGCAAGCATGTCGTAAAGGTATTGACGTGCGAATCGGAAGTTGATGAAGCCAGGTCCTGCAAGTTCAACGGACTCAATCATGCGTTCATCGAGCGGCAGATTTTTGACGATCGCGTTCGCAATTTCCCGCGGATTTTTTTTCTCTGATTTCGCGAGAAGCATGGCGATGTTGGTGGAAAGGTCGCCGTGTTCCGTCTGCTTCGGTTTCTCCAAAGAGATCTCTTGGAACTGGTTTTCGATTCCGGCGGCGTGCAGCGCTTGCCGGATGCTCTCGGCTAAGTATTGTTTCATGTGCATGATCGTGTCAGGCAGGCGGCGCGTCCTGTAATACCTCGACGGGCGCATCCCCCCAGAGGCGCTCAAGTTCGTAGTACTCGCGTGTGCGCTGATGAAAGATGTGAACGACAACGTCGAAGAAATCCAGAAGCACCCACTGGAGATTCGTGTAACCTTCGCGGCGAAATGATTTCACCCCGCTGCGTTCCATCCCGTCGATGATTGCATCAGTGATGGCCTTGACTTGCGTATCACTTTCGCCGCTGCACAGAACGTAGTAGTCCGTCACGTCGGAGAGATTTCTCAAATCGAGGATCATCACGTCGAGCGCTTTCTTACTCGCTGCGAATTCCGCGGCAGCGACCGCAAGTGCGTGACCCGTCATTGGAGCGGCTTGAGATTTCTGTAGTCGTGTCCAATCACGACGGATACATGGAGATAGTAATCGGGATTGATTTGCTGAACGATGTTTTGCTCTTCAATACCGAGCGCGTAAGCGACTTTCCGCGCGTTGTTCAAATGACCCGTGCGATCGATGACAAGCGACCGCTCCACGTCGAAGGTTTTGTAGTTGGCTGACTGCACCACGTCGAAGTTCCGTTTGCGAAGGAAGTCCGTGAATTTCTGCGCTGCACCCGATGCACCACAGCCGTTGAGAACGTCAAGCTGGATCACATCTCCTTCCGCTGTTCGTCCGTCCGCCTGAGTCTTCCAATCGACGGGCTTTTCTACGAACGTATTCGTCACGAATGAATACGCGAGGAAGCAGACAATCACGGTAAGGACACCGATGATGATATTGAGAAAGAGGTTCTTGGGGTGAAGTCGCTTCGTGTTTCTGGCTTTTTCTTTCATCATAACCGCGTCAAATATACGAAACGCTTCTCCCTTCGGGTCATGAGGAAATGCGGAGCGTCTTCGCTTCTCGTTGCTTCTCGCGCAAGCAAACGAGCGCCGAATTTTTTTTCGAAAAACTTTCGCTGCGTAAGTCATTGCTGTCAACGTACTTTGACAAAGTCAAGAGTCTGGACAAGTTTTTTACGTATTGAATTTCAGTTTTCTTGAATCTATACTTCAACCATGAAAGACGACGCATCGAGTGTGGATAACTTGTGAGTAACAACCGTGTCGATCTCGGTGATCGGTTGGTCTCACGCAAGCTGCCATCGTCTTCTTTCTTTTACCTCGTTTTGACATCGAAAAACTGCCTTGAATTTGAAGTTTATTAGCGGGTTCCCGTTGCTTCTCGTGACGGGGTGGACACTTTTGGCACCCTTCGAGAACGCCAACAACAGAAACGTTCCTCATTCAATCACATGTGAATAACCAGTAATACGTTCATAAATGCCTATGGATCTTGTCACAACAGAAACAGCGGAATCCGTTTGGAGAAACTGCCTCCTAATTCTCCGTGAGCAAATCAAACCGCTGACGTTCAGGACATGGTTTGAGCCTCTCATTCCGAAATCGTTGGAGGGTTCACTTCTCACCGTGGAAGTCCCAAGCACCTATTTCTACGAATGGCTCGAAGAGCATTTTTTCGATCTCATTCAGCACGCGCTGCAAACGGTTCTCGGACAGGAGGCACGCTTACAGTACGCTGTGAAAATTCCGAAGACCGAGAGCTTTCAATCGGCGGTGACAACGAACAACCATCACGCGTCGGTTGACGATATAAGGCATGATCCACCGTCGCGTTTCTCCCAGACGCTCAACCAAAAATTTACGTTCGACAACTACATCCGCGGTGATGGAAATCAGTTCGCCTCTGCGGCTGCGCTGAACGTCGCCAACAATCCCGGCGAAACCGCTTTCAATCCACTCGTCATTTACGGAGGAGTCGGCCTGGGGAAAACACATCTCATTCAAGCCGTCGGGAACTCGATTCTCACGCGAGATCCTTCGAAGAAGGTGTACTATGTATCCAGCGAGAAATTTACCATTGACTTCGTGGATTCGATCGAGAAGAACAAGACCATAGATTTCTCTACGTTCTATCGGAGCGTCGATGTGCTGATCGTCGATGACATTCAGTTCTTTACGGGGAAGGAAAGAACGCAGGACATGTTCTTCCACACGTTCAACACGCTCCATCAGTTGAAGAAGCAAATCATTCTCTCTTCAGACCGGCAACCGAAGGAGTTAGAAGGTGTCGATGAGCGTTTGATCTCTCGCTTTCAGTGTGGACTGACCGTCGATATTCAGCCGCCGGACCTTGAGACGCGCATTGCGATTCTCCGGAAGAAATCCGATGCAGACCATATCGATCTTCCACAAGACGTGGTGGAATTCATCGCAGCGAACGTCAAGTCGAACATTCGTGAACTTGAGGGATGCTACATCGGTTTGATTGCACGCCATACGCTCGAAAAGCGTCCGATCGATGTTTCTCTTGCAGAGACGGTACTGAGAAACGTGATTTCAACCGAGAAGAAGGAACTGAACGTCGAGCAAATACAGCGCGTCGTTGCGGACCATTTCAAGATTCAGGAAAACTCCCTCCGCGCAAAAACGCGAAAACAAGAGATCGTTCTTCCAAGGCAGATCGCCATGTATCTCGCGAAGACTTTCACGCGGGCATCGCTGAAAACCATCGGTTTACATTTCGGCGGCAGAGATCACACGACGATCATCCATGCGTGCAGAACGATTGATGCCGCGCTCCTCAACGATGATTCTATTCGTAATCACGTTCAACTGCTTCAAAAACAGCTTTCCTACATGAACAGTTGAGTTATCCACGCGTGTGGATGGTACACTCGGTTTTCCTGTGGACAGCGGCCAGATATCAACATCGAGCCGCTGTTTCTCTTTTCCCTGTCAACGTTTTTTCTTTGAACGTGAATAAGACGCGTTGCGACACCCTTTACACACATCATGTTTCACTTGAAGTCACTGATTTGTGCGTTTCACATCTTAACTGTCGGCTTCCGTCCAAAAACAGTTTTTCCACATATCCACATTCTTAACAACAACAATTACATTCATTCCAAAGATTAATTTGTATTCGATGTTGATATGAGATGGCGTGAACGTTCGACGGAATACGAAAATCAAATCATCGCTCTTTGCGAAGACCATCTGAACAAACAAGGCGTCTGTCTTGCAATCATGGGAAGCTTTGCGCGGAGAGAACTTGCACCGCACTCGGATGTGGATATTATTATGCTCGTTGAATCGAGTCAACGAAGAGAAGGAAAGGACATCGCTACGTTCACTCATCGGATACACGAATCAGTCGTGCACAGCAGCACCGTCGTGAGAACGACCGATGAATGTGCTTCGATGCTCGATGAAGATTTTCGTTCGTGGTTGTCGCTGATTGAATCACGTCCCGTATATGGCGACGACGGTATTCACTCAACTCTTATAGAAAAACTACGCGGCCAAATTCGTTCGAGAGGAGTTTCGGAAGTTCTCGGACGAGTTGCGGAGTATGCACGTGACCGGCACAAGATATACGGCGACAGCGTGCGACTGCTTGAACCGAACATAAAAAACAGCGCCGGTTCGTTGCGTGACGTTCAAGCGATCTACTACTACGCTCTTGTCCGTGCTTTCAGTATCGGAGAAAAAAGAGCATACGGGATAGATGCGTTATGGGAAATCCCTACATGGCACGGAGTGCTTCCGGAGCGCGTTCAGCAGGTCCAGGATGCGTGGGCGTTTTTTTTGTCCGTTCGTGAAGTGATGCATGAACACGTTGGGCATCTGCACGACATTCTCGACTATGAACTCCAGAAGAGCGTTTCAACAGTGTTAGGCTTCGGCGATAGCGGACGAAAAGAAACGGTCGAGACCTTTATGCGAACCTACTACCGTCACGCGCGCAACGTCGATTTCCTTTTCGATCAAATCTTCTTAACGGAGACGATCTCGACGGAACGAGAATCTGTACAGTTGGATGAAACGTTCGCCGTTCGGAACGCAGGACTCGTGTCTGAGAAGCCTGAACTGACTATCAACGACTGCATGAAGGCCTTTCTGTTTTACAGTCAGAACGAAGTAGAGTTTTCAACCGGGTTGATGCACTCGATGGATATCGCATTACAGGAGAGCGAAGGAAAACTGGATAAGGAGTCGTTCGCACTGTTCGATACGATTCTTCGGCAGAAGTCTCGCGTGGGTAAAACTCTTCGGATGATGCATGAGGTGAATATGCTCGAAAGAGTTCTTCCCGAGTTCGAACAGCTCGTTCTTTTTTTTCAGCACAACATCTATCATTACTACACGGTGGATGAACACACGCTCATTGCCTTGGATAATGCTGAACAGCTTGCGAACGAACCGTCACACATGGGAGAAGTCTTCAGAAAACTGGAGGACAGAACAACGCTGTATTACGCCATTCTCTTTCACGACATCGCAAAGCCGGTCAATCTGCCGGAACATGAAATTGTCGGCGCTGAAATGGTTCCGCGAATGCTTGCACGATACAACAGGATGGACATTGCCGCCGACGTTGCTTTTCTCGTTCGTCACCATCTGCTTATGGAGCAAACGGCATTCCGCAGAAACATCCATGATCGTACGACGATCGGGAAGTTCGCTCAAAAGATAGGTTCGAAAAGAAGGTTGGACCTCTTATACCTCCTGACGTATGCCGACATGTCCGCAGTGAATACGAACGTCTGGACGGATTGGAAGAGCGTTCTTCTGCGCGAGCTTTATGAATTGACGCTCTTGGTCTTTCAGGGAGCTTGGGAAGAACGACGAACGGAAGAACAGGCAAAGATGGGTACTGTACGGAGAGCGTTTTCAATCATGCTCAGTGAAGGCGACGATCAGCATCGTCACGAGAGTTTAGAAGAAAGCATCGATCAAGTGGAACGCGGTGCACTCTTTGACACCGTGGTGATACACCACGAGTCCTGGTCCGAGGTAACCGTCGTTTCGCGTGATGCGCCGTTTCTCCTTTCGCGACTCGCGGCAGCCTTTCTTTCAAGCGACGCAGCGATCTTCAACGCAGTGATATCGACACGCAACGACGGCCTGGTTATCGATACATTTCGCGTCATCGACGTTGTCTCTGGATCGAAACTTGCGTCAGAACAGGAGCACCGTCTCCTATCGCAACTTGGAAACGTACTCACCGGCGCAACGGACACCGAGGAACTCTTCGTCAGGCACCGTGGGAAGTGGAAGAGAAAACTGAGAAAGCCGATAAATCCCAGCACGAGAATCGATGTCGAGTATCACGACCACGTCAGCGATAGCGGCGAACAGCAAACGATCATCGACGTTTACGCGCCGGACACATACGGATTGCTCTACAAACTCACGCAAGTGATTTCATCGTTTCGTCTCACGATTCTTTTTGCCAAGATTGCGACCCGTGTGGACGGCGTTGTCGATTCGTTTTACGTATCGCGCGTCGATGGCCAGCCGTTCACCGGAAAGTCGGAGCGGGAGGAACTTCGATCAGCATTACTTCACCAGATTCACGCCATTACGGGAGCCACACAGCAAATACAATGAATCAAGAGAGACAGAAGAGCATCGGTGTATTCGACTCCGGTATCGGGGGATTGACCGTTGTGCACGCCTTACTCCACAGGCTTCCACAGGAGAGCATCGTGTATTTCGGAGATACCGCTCGCGTGCCGTACGGAACGAAGTCTCACGAAGTCGTGCGTCAGTACGCGATGGAGGATGCGCGTTTTCTCATGGAGCAAAACGTGAAGATGATCGTTGTCGCGTGTAATACTGTTTCCGCGGTTGCCATCGAGGACTTGAAGCAAAGCTTCTCCGTACCGGTGATCGGGATGATCTTGCCCGGTTCCCACGCAGCGCACCGCATGACGAAGAACAAACACATCGGTGTTATAGGAACACAGGGAACGATAGCAAGCGGTTCCTACATGCGTGCAATCAAAGCGTTAGATCCCAACATGCAGATCTACTCGACGGCATGTCCGCTCTTCGTCCCTCTTGCGGAAGAAGGCTGGGGGCATCATCAGATTGCCCGAATCGTTGCCGAGGAATATCTCGCTTCTCTGAAAGAGGAAAAGATAGATACGCTCATCCTGGGCTGTACGCATTACCCAATTCTCCGAGATGTCATACAGGACGTGATGGGTCTTGCGGTACGGCTTGTGGATTCCGGTGAAGCTGCCGCGACCGAGGTAGAAGAGTTGCTTCGCGAGAAAGATTTACTCAACGATCCGGACACTACGCCACACTATCAATTCTTCGTTTCCGATGTGCCGCAGAAATTCAAGGAGTTGGGAGAAATCTTTCTCGGCAAGTCAAACCTTCACGTAACGAAAGTACAGTTGTAATCGCTCGCAGAGACATCAAGGTTACCAATGGATCAGACAAACATTTTCGACGAATTCGATCCACCCTCATTGAATGAGTGGCTGGAACTCGCCAGATCGGAAGCGAAAGCCAACGGCCTCGAATGGCAATCAAGAGAAGGAATCACTGTTCGTCCCTTGCGCACACGCGACGAAGTGAAATCTCTTTCGCACATGCAGGTGCCTGCCGGACAGCCGCCTTACGTCAGAGGTGGAATGCCTCCAACCGGCGGACGGAAGTGGCAAATCACTGAAGAGATAAACACTGCCGATCCGCTGAAGGCGAACCGCGAATGCCGTGAAGCGGTTGACGGAGGTGCAACGGCGCTCCGCGTGATCGTCGATTCGTCGGGGAACAACGGTGTCTGCATACAATCGCGGAACGACGTTGCTGTTGTTCTGAAAGACCTTCCGCTGTACAAGCTTCCACTCACACTCGTGCTTTCATCGGATGCGCTCGCGCAGTTCTCAGTGCTCACGTCCTCGTTCGAAGAACCGTCGCGTGTACCGTTCATCACTGTTGAAGTAGATCCGTTGAGTGACACGCTTGTCTTCGGCCACAACGGATTTGGTGAAAGTGCAATGCAATCGACAGCGACGGTGACTGCGTACGCGCGCTCCGTCGTTCCTCACATGAAAACACTTTGCGCAAGCAGTGAGCCGTATCACAACGCCGGCGCGAACAGCGTATTCGAGCTTGCATGTACGCTTGCCTCAGGCTTTGAATACCTTCGCAGTCTCGGTCGATGGCTCTCTGTTGATGATGTTGCCGAGCGATTGCGTTTCAGATTCTCGGTCGGATCGAATTTCTTCTTCGAGCTTGCGAAACTTCGTGCAGCACGAATGCTTTGGGCAAAGATCGCGCACCATTGCGGCGCGAGAAATACGCTCGTGGACATGCAGATCACGTCTTCAAAATTCATGATGACGAAATACGATCCACACGTGAACATCCTTCGCGAAACGCTGCAGGCGATGGCAGGCGTCTTCGGCGGAGCGGATTCCATTACGTTACAACCGTTCGATCTTTTTTCTGGAGAAAAGGAATACGTTGCAAAACGCCTCGCAAGGAACACCCAACTCATTCTCACTCACGAAGCATATCTGGCTTACGTGCAGGACGTTGCCGCCGGCTCGTATTACATCGAGACGCTTACAGATGAAATCGGTAGAAGCGCGTGGAGCATTTTTCAGAACATCGAATCACAAGGAGGGTTACTCGCGTCGTTGAAAGCAGGATGGATTCAGGAACAAGTCGCCGCACAGGCTGAAGCAAAGCGAAAGGATATCGCAACCCGGAATGAAGTCTTCATCGGAACCACTCAGTATCCGAATCCGAACGAATCACAACAACGAACAACAGCGGCAAAGGAGAAGACAGACGAACACAATCACGACCGTGATGAAGCACGCATAAACTCCTGGCTGCGAAAAGTACGCGAGAGTGCCGAGATCGATCCGAAGATGTTCGAGTACTGCCTCAACGCAGCAAAAGCCGGAGCGAGTGTCGATGAAATCGCGGGAGCTATTCCACAGAGTGAAAGCGTCGTATCGATCACACCGCTTCGCATATGGCGAGCGACGGAAGAAGTCGAGCGCCTGCGCTCCCGCATCGAGGGAATGGAACATCCTCTCAGCGCATTTCTCGCTTCATTCGGAAACGCGGTCGCACGAAATACACGCATGGACTTTGCGATGAACTTCCTCGGCATCGCTGGGATCCGTTCAACGAGAAAGGAAGAAACGAACACGGTAAGCGAGGCGCTCGAAGCAGCATTGCACTCCAACGCGCGGATTGTCGTCGCCTGCAGCGATGACGACTCATATCGAACAGAATTACCAGCGATGGTTCGAGAGTTGAAATCACGCAAGCCGGAAGCGGTCTTCGTTGTAGCAGGTTACCCGGAAGATGCGATCGATATGTTGCTTGAAGCAGGAGTAGATGCGTTCATGCATGCGCAGTCGGATGTGGTTGGGGTTTTACGGAAAGTGTGTGAAGTAGGAGAACAGGATTGAATTATAGCTGCAATGTAATTACGTTCTGACATGAAGAAACGCAGGGTAAAAATTGGAAACGCGCAAGGAAGCTGCATTCCAAAAGTTCAGCGTGAGACATTGAAGAATATCGAAGCGGTGTTCGCACTATGATTCCCAATACCTTCCCTGATTTCACTACTCTCCCGTACTCATTCGATGAGTTCAAGCAAGGCATTGGTTGCGGCGGAGAGGAAGTTTGGACAACTGCAGAAGGCGTTCAAGTGAAAAACATCTTCGTACCCGAGGACGTGGAGACACTCGAACATCTCGACTTCCTTTCCGGCATTCCGCCGTTTCTTCGGGGGCCGTATGCGACCATGTATGTACAGCGCCCGTGGACCATCAGACAGTATGCGGGGTTCAGCACCGCGGAAGAATCGAATGCATTCTACAGACGAAATCTTGCAGCCGGTCAGATGGGATTGTCGATCGCGTTCGATCTCGCGACACATCGGGGGTACGATTCGGACAATCCCCGTGTCGTGGGTGACGTTGGAAAAGCGGGAGTTGCCATTGACTCGATTCTCGATATGAAGATTCTCTTCGATGGAATCCCGTTGGATCGTATGTCCGTCTCGATGACGATGAACGGTGCCGTGCTGCCCATCCTTGCGCTTTTCACCGTCGCTGCGGAAGAGCAGGGCGTGGCGATGGAGAAACTCAGCGGCACGATACAGAACGACATTCTCAAAGAGTTCATGGTGCGGAACACGTACATCTATCCGCCGACACCGTCGATGCGTATCGTATCGGACATCATCGGCTTCACGGCGAAGCACATGCCGAAGTTCAACTCCATCTCGATCAGCGGATATCACATGCAGGAAGCGGGCGCCACCGCCGATCTCGAAATGGCTTACACACTCGCGGACGGGTTGGAGTACGTGCGCGCAGGATTGAAGAGCGGTCTTCACATCGACGATTTCGCGCCGAGACTTTCCTTCTTCTGGGCAATCGGCATGAATTATTTCATGGAGATTGCAAAGATGCGCGCCGCGCGAATGCTCTGGGCGAAGCTCATCAAGCGATTCGATCCCGAGAATCCGCGCTCGATGTCGTTGCGCACACATTGCCAGACGAGCGGATGGAGTCTCACGGAGCAAGAACCGTTCAACAACGTCGTGCGAACATGCGTCGAGGCTTTCGCTGCCGCAATGGGCGGAACACAGTCGCTGCACACGAACGCGCTCGATGAAGCTATCGCCCTGCCGACGGATTTCTCGGCTCGCGTAGCGCGTAACACGCAGCTCTTCTTGCAAGAGGAAACGCAAATCTGCCGGACAGTCGATCCGTGGGGCGGTTCGTACTACGTGGAATACCTCACGGATAAGCTTGCTCGCAGTGCATGGCTGCTGCTCGAAGAAGTTGAGGAACTTGGAGGCATGACACGTGCAATCGAAAGAGGACTTCCACAGAGCAAAATCGAAGAAGCCGCAGCGCGCAAGCAAGCTCGGATCGACTCCGGCAAAGACATCATTGTCGGCGTGAACAAGTACCGGTTCGAAGAACAAGGGGTAATCGACATACTCGAAGTTGATAACGCAGCGGTGCGCGAAGCTCAGATTGCACGGCTGAAAAAACTTCGCGCGGAACGTGACGAGTCTGCGACTCAACGAGCGCTCGAACGCCTGACTCATGCCGCATCCGGGACGGACAATCTTCTCGAAGCGTGTGTCAATGCCGCGCGTAAACGTGCCACGGTCGGTGAGATGTCCGACGCGATGGAAAAAGTATTTGGAAGACACAGAGCGGAGGTAAGAACGATGACGGGTGTCTATGCGCGGGAAACCGGCAGCAATGAGGATTTCGAGAAAGCCCGGCAGATGGCCGATGACTTTGCCGAGCGCGAAGGACGCAGGCCGCGTATCCTCGTTGCGAAGCTTGGCCAGGACGGCCACGACCGCGGTGCGAAGGTCATCGCGACCGCCTTCGCAGATCTCGGTTTCGACGTGGATATCGGCCCTCTCTTTCAAACTCCCGCTGAAGCGGCAAGACAGGCAGCGGAGAACGATGTCCACATCATTGGTGTGTCCTCACTTGCGGCCGGGCATAAGACGCTTGTCCCGCAATTAATCGAAGAACTGCGGGCATTGGGCCGGGGCGATATCCTCGTTGTGGTCGGCGGCGTGATCCCTCAACAGGACTACGATTTCCTTTATCAATCAGGAGTCACTGCGATTTTCGGTCCCGGGACTGTAATACCGCAGGCAGCGATGATGATCTTGGAGAAAATGGGGTGAAGCGCGAGCATCTCGTTTCCTTCGATTATTTCCAGATCGGACTCGTTCTTCAACGGTAAACGATGATGCAATCATTGAACAGAAGCAAATGCTAACTGAGTCCACACCAACCGACATTGTCAAGCTGTGGGTCGATGCATTCAACCGGGGAGATATCGATGCGCTCGCTTCCCTGTATTCGGATGATTCCGTAAACCATCAAGTCGCCGAAATGCCTGTAGAGGGCAAGGCGGCGATACGGGATATGTTTCGTCGGGAAATGTCCGCTGCCGCGATGACGTGTATCGTTGAAAACATCTTCGAAGATGGCGAATGGGCAATCCTTGAATGGCGCGATCCGCTTGGGCTGCGAGGCTGCGGTTTCTTCCATATCGTCGATGGACTTATCCGCTTTCAAAGGGGCTATTGGGATAAGCTGACCTTCCTGAGACAGCACGGGCTTCCGTTGCCAACGGAATAACCACGCGACAGATGCCGAGAACCTCGTTCGATCGGAAGACTCCGCTCGCGTTGCAGTATCGAAAAAAAAGCGCTCTTCGTGTACATGGAAGAGCGCTTGAATGAAGTCGGAATCGCTTCCCTATCGAACGCGCGCTTCCGAGTACTCCGAGGTAAGTATTCTTCTGGCTCCGACGTACGTCCGGTTATAGTAACCATCAGCGAGCGTTGAGATGATGACGCCATGCCGTGTACTCGCATGTGCAAAAAGATTCTCACCGACATAAATACCGACGTGCGAAACGGGAGCTCTTCTACGCCGGGTTTTGAAAAACACGAGATCGCCAACCTTCAGTTCGTCTTTCTTCACGCGGATACCAGAGCCGAATTGCTCAGAGGAACTTCGTGGCAAGCGAACACCGAGCGCCCTCGAGTACACCGTTCCGGTAAATGCCGAGCAATCGATCCCCTTCGTCGCGTCTTCACCGCCAAAACGATAACGGACCCCAAGCAGATTGATGACTTCCTTCATCATGTCGGGTCTGCTGACGGCAGGATTGGACTCCGCCGTTTCGTCTATCGGTGAGTTCGTCGCACGCTGAATGACACGTTGTATGATCGAGTCATCGACGGGTGGTTCTTCGTCGGCGAATTCATCGCTTGCTGCAAGCTCATCGCTGAGAAACTCAACGTCCAACCCAACTCTGTCTTCAAACGTGTTCGCGTTCGTCGCCGTCTGCTGGTTCATGAGAAGAGCACGCACGTCTTCCTGTCGGAGGATTTCCGTTTTTGGTGTGGCGAGATCTTTCACGTGAGAATACGCACCGACGAGAACCGGATCGGTCAGATTTGACGCAGAGCGTTCAGCGAGTGGGAGTTGATCGGGAGCGAAAGAGGTGGATGAGGCTCTGAATTTTGGCAACGGTTCAAGGGAAGCGCACCCGGTAATGACGCTCAAACTGATTAAAAGGGCGGGAGTAAAAAACCGTACTACATGCACCATAGGTATTCCTTCGATGGTTGATGAATCGAAAGAACGCCGGCTTTAGCTTCGGGAGAAACGTTCGCCGCTGTCGCATGTGAACCTCTCAGGTCTTTCCTCTGCGGGAGGAAATCGCTCAGTTGCTCAGTGCGTCAAAGGAGAATGTTTCAGTGTCGGATGTCCGGTCGTTCTTGAACGGTATTGAGAGAAGCTCCTGGGTTTGGGATCGGATAGACTCGAAGTCGAAGCTCAAACCGCTTAGAGCGCCCATGAAAGTAGGATTGATTCCCGAGAAAACCAAGGAGAAAATCCCGCGGCGAAATCTGTCTTGAAGTCATTGTAACTGGCCGTTTCAATAGCTACCTTTTGCCGGCGGTTTTAGGAACTGTCCCCCCTGAGTCTTTTCAAGAATCGAATGAATCACATGGATATCAAGAACATCGTCTTCCTTGCAGTACTCTTCCTTGCGTTTGGAGTATTCTTTCTCACAGCACAGAAATTCATTGCCTACCTTCGCATAGGCAAACCTGAAAACCGCTTCGACCACTTCGACAAACGCGTGAGCAATGTGCTTGCCATCGCAATCGGTCAGACCAAAATCTTTCGCGATCCGATCGCGGGACCAGTCCATGCGGGAATTTTTTGGGGTTTCCTCGTTCTCCTTTCTTCCGTCGTCGAAGCGATTGGCGAAGGGATCATCCCGGGGTTTTCGCTCTCTTTCCTTGGGCCGCTGTACAAAGTCATTGCCGTTTCCAGCGACTTCTTTGCACTCATCGTTCTCGTAGCGGTCAAGACGGCGCTTGTTCGCCGCTACGTCACTGGTCCGAAGCGCGTCAAGGAAATCCCCCGCTCATCACAAATCGATGCGACGGTAATCCTCGGGTCAATCGCTTTGATCATGCTTACGATGTTTCTTCAAAATGGAACTCGCATCGCATTGGGTGAAGGGGCAGCCTATGCGCAAGACTGGCGTCCGATCAGTGCAGCCCTTGCCGGATTATTCAGCGATTCAGGCGGGACACATGTGCTGTTCGAGATATCGTGGTGGGCACATATTCTCCTGGTGCTTGCCTTCTTGAATTTCCTCCCTTACTCGAAACACTTCCACGTAATCACTTCCATCCCGAATGTCTATTTCAGTAACAGAGGAATCCTTCCCGAAGGTGACGGGGCATTGAAACCGTTGAATTTAGAAGATGAAGCCGCTGAGAAATTCGGTGCTTCCGACGTGCGGGATTTGACGTGGAAGCAATTGTTCGACAGCTACACCTGTACAGAGTGCGGGCGATGTACGTCGGTCTGCCCCGCGAACCTTACCGGGAAGATTCTTTCTCCGAAGAAAATCATTGTCGATACACGCGCACGTCTGACGGAAGTCGCCCCTTCGCTTCTGAACGGCGTTACTGAGGGATCCGCTTTCGTAAAGGAACTGCTTCATGGATATATCGATCCGGAGGAAATCTGGTCGTGCACGACATGCCGAGCCTGCGTGCAGGAGTGTCCGGTGATGATCGAACACGTCGATGAGATCGTTGATATGCGTCGCGAGCTTGTGCTGACTGAAGGCACGTTTCCGGAGACGTTGCAAGTACTCTTCCGGAACCTTGAAAACAACGCTGCACCGTGGCAGTTCAGTTCAGAAGACCGCGCGAAGTGGGCGGATGGATTAGATATCCGTCAGCTCTCCGAGCTTGGTGATGCCGGTGAGATTGACTATCTCTTCTGGGTCGGATGTGCAGGCTCGTTCGACAATCGGTACAAGAAAGTCTCCGTTGCGTTTGCCCGCATCATGAAGCAGGCCGGGATTCGTTTCGCTATTCTGGGAACGGAGGAGAAGTGCAACGGAGACGCGGCGCGCCGGGCAGGAAACGAGTATCTCGCCCAAACGCTCATGCAGGAGAATATCGCAACGCTCGATGGCTATGGCGTCAGAAAAATCGTAACGGCATGTCCTCACTGCTTCCATTCTATTAAAAATGAATTCCCGCAGTTCGGCGGCCGATATGATGTCATCCATCACAGCGAATTGATCAGCGAGTTAATCGAGCAGGGAATTGTCACTCTCGATAAAGAAACACGCGAGGCAGTGACTTACCACGACAGTTGCTATATCGGCAGGTACAACGATGTGTATGACGAACCTCGTTTGGCAATCTCAAGCATTCCCGGTGTGGAGATGGTAGAAATGCAGCGCAGTCGCGACAAGGGCTTTTGCTGTGGTGCAGGCGGCGCGCGCATGTTCATGGAAGAAACCGTTGGCAAACGGGTCAACATAGAGCGGGCGGAAGAAGCGCTCGCAACCGGTGCATCGACGATCGCTTCCGCATGCCCGTTCTGCATGACGATGCTTACGGATGGAGTGAAGGCTGCCGAAAAGATCGACACGGTGCAAGTCAAGGACATCGCTGAGCTTGTCGCTGAGTCAATGAGGCAGTGAACTGTGGCGCTTCCCATCCTGCCCAACGATAGGATTCTTCCTTCACGCGCACGCGGAGTCATAGTTCTGCTTTTATCAGCGGCGCTCTTCACCACGCTGGAGGCTTTCGCTCAGGGCGATGCAGATGAGATTGGAACAGGCATCGTCAAACCGCAGATTTCCCCCGGTTCTGTCCTTCGCTTCTATGGTGTTCCACCGCACGGTGCATCCCCAGATGATGTTGCTCCATTCGACAGCCTCATGATCGGCGAAAGCCATTACGGTTTGGATGTCACTTACGCTCCGCCGTGGTTCGTCCCTGAAGGATTGAAGATGGACTATGAAATCCTCCTCCTTCGTGCTATGACCGTCACACGTGATTGGATCGAAGTTGTCGTGAACCGGACGAATGGAATGACAAGATGGGTGCGACGCGATCAGGTGTCATTCCAGGAGTGGTCGGATTTTCTTCTGTCCGTTTTCTCTGTCGAAGTGCTGAGTCCAAGAAAAAATCCGTTGCGCTCCGGACCGAGCGAAAAGACAGCAGTTATAAAATCGAATGTCCGTGTCCTCTATCCGCTCGCCGTGCGAGGATTCTGGCTGCGTGTCTCCACGACGGAACCGTTCGATCGTGTACTGCGAAGCGGATGGATTCGATGGACGGATGGAAAACGCCTGCTCATTTCATTCTCTCTACTCAGTTGAAGGAGGCATCCATGAAAAAGCTCATTGCGTTTGCTGCTGTGCTCTGTATCCTGATCGGTTGCAGGCATTTCGATGAGACGCAGGTTCCGGTCGTGAAAGTTGGAAAGGGCTTGCGACCGGAAATCGCGTGGACTCCTGAGATGGCTTACGAACTGAGCGTTTACGAAGGCAGCGAAGACGGAAATGGATTCGGTGTGATCTGGTCGGTGCGCGGCGGAGGTGGTTACGAAAACCTGCTTCGTTCACCGGTAACGTACGGCGTTCCACCGCCCGGTTCGGAACATCGGGATGCCCCTCCGCTCGAAGCAGGGAAGACCTACACGGTGACTGTTTTCAGAAAGGATGAAAAAGGAAGCGGAGAGGGTTTCTTCAACACGCGAAACCGCTATGTCGGGATGGCAACCTTTGTCGCAACAGAATGACGGATTCGCGAAGGGTACGCTCAGACAGAATGTTTCCGTAATCCTTTGTACGAACCCGCCCACATCTTTTTTCGGACGCGAAGGAGACCTTTGATATCATCGATCGCAGTCTTTGCGATCTTCACTCGCGTGTCGAGATCTTCGATCCACTTCACTGGCACGTCGAAAATCCTGTAGCCGCTTTTCTCCCCGATGATCAGCAATTCCGAATCGAAGAACCAGACGTTGTCTTCGATATGAGGAAGAAGCGTATCGATCACTTGCCGCGTGACGGCCTTGAAACCGCATTGCGCGTCGGAGAAGCGGTTGAAGAACAGCGCTTTTATCATGAGGTTGTACGTGCGGGAAATGACCTCCCGTTTGAAGCTGCGCTCGGTATTCGCACCACGCATGAGACGCGAACCCGTTCCGATGTCGTAGCCGTCCTTCGCCAGAGCGTGAATCATCGGCGGAAAAGATTCGAGATTCGTCGAGAGATCGACGTCCATGTAGCTGCAGATATCCGCGTCGGTTGAAGTCCAGGATTTTTTTAAAGCGCGGCCGCGTCCCTTCTGTTCGAGGCGCAAGTACTGAACACGATCGTAGCTTCGCGAAAGCTCACGCGATACATCCGGTGTACGATCGATGGATGCATTGTCCGCGATCTCGATCACCCAGTCGTACTCCTGCATGTGGTTCGCAAGGAATGCATAAAGCGTCGGGATGCTCGTCGGGAGTGCTTTTTCTTCGTTGTAAACGGGGATGGTAACGTGAAGCTTCATGAGTGCTGCGCCTGCGACAAATGGCGCTCAAAGGTAAACACGGAACCCCAGAGCCAAAAAGTCCTATGCGGTATTGTTTTTATTATCCACGACAGAGTTTGTCCATGATCCAAGGTGCCGAAAGGAGCAGAATGCAAGCCCTATCGTTGCATGAGCAACGATAAAAAGCGCCTCAATCAATGATTATGAATGTGCCTTCGAGAGCGAAGTGAAATGCTTACGGAAGGAGAATCATCTTTCGGGTTTCACGAATCTCATTACCGCTTGCTTCTATACGAAGTTCGTACTGGTAAACTCCGGCAGACATTCGTTCGCCTCGTGAATTGGTGGCGTTCCAGATCGTACGGTACTCACCGGCATCTTTCACTTCATCAACGAGCGTTGTGACGTGAATGCCGAGAATGTTGTAAATCTTCAGCACCAATCGGCTGCGCGTTGGAATGCGATACTCGATTGTGGTTGAAGGATTGAACGGATTCGGATAGTTCGGACTCAAGAAAAACTCTATTGATGATAAACTGGCGACCGAGGTCGATGAGGACTGCAAATCACCCGTGAAAATCGGCATGAGTTGATAGCCGGTGGTTGGAGTGGCTGTACTTGATTGGCTGAGCACGCCGGTAAACGTGACGCCGGATGAAAGCATCGGCCGTCCATCAACGTCGGTATCACCAGCGTTGGTGATTCTGAGAGAAACGGCATTCGTTTGATCGGAAGGATCGGTAATCTGGTATGTTCTCGCAGCCCGGAATGTGGTATCACCGCCGTTTGCAATGGTTAGATCAATCACTGTGATGAGACTGCTTTCATATTGTTCACCATTTTGAGCAATCTCTTTCAATGTCAGCTTGACCGCTGTTGGCAGAGGATTATCTCGCGATAACCGTTCGTGCCCGTTATAGTCCGCTGTGTTGATCAGCTTCAGTGCGTTGAGTTCGGAAACCCGACCCTGCATGCGCACACGATCACCCATGCGCACTTCTCCTGAAGCGACATCATTGAACAGGATACCGCTTGTCTGGCGAACGGTAATTGCGCCTGATTGATCCTGAATTCGAATGAGCGTTCCCATCGAACGTGTCACGATTCCTTCAAACGCGACGTCTGTACCGTTTGTCGCTGCACGCGCATTTGAGATAGGTAGGACTCTCAACCCTCTACCGGTTACCATCACCGTATCGTTACGCGATGCAGCATTGTTATTGAAAACCAGTAATGCGTTATATGTCCCTGTATCGGGAGGCGAGAACGTGATGAAGAATGTCGCAGATTCAGAAGGCGGAATGTTGATGGTGCTTGGAAACACGGTGAAGGATGAATGCGAACTTGTAACGGAATAAACGAACAAGTCACGACGCCCGGCATTGCGTATCGCAACACTATCCAGCTTGAAGGTTTGCTTAACGACACCGCGAAGATTGAGACTCGCTGGTGTTGCGCGGAACACCGGTTCATCGAGTCCGGAATCCGCCGTTCCAGTCACAGGAATGGTGTCGCGGATGCTGATTCCGCTGTGAACGAAGAGGACGTTTGCAGTCTTCACACCTTCAGTCATCGGGGCAAAGGTGATTCGAAAGACACGCGAAGTTCCGGCAGGAATCGTTGCATTGTTCGGCGAGACGGTGAAGTTCGTACTGGTTGAAGTTACCTGAGTGATCGTGAGTGTTGAATTACCCGTGTTCGATACCGTGACGCTATCAACGATGGTTGTTCCCGCTTGGATCGTTCCGAAATCCAACGAACGAGGCTGAGCAGTGAAACGAGGCTCGATTGCGGCGCCAATTCCTTCGCCGCGAACGAGCATGGAATCCTGCGTTGCAGCGTTATGATCGAAATGGAGGTAAGCGGTAGTCACACCAGGAGTTTGTGGTGAAAAATTAATACGAACGTACCGCGATGCCTGTGGTGCCAGCGTAAAAGCGCGTGGCTGCGATATGGTAAATCGTGCATTCGTCGATGTGATGTTCGACATGACCAGATTAGCAGTACCGACGTTTTTCACGAGGACGCTATCAGTTCGAGTCATCCCAGTGGATACTGTATCAAAATCCAGAGTAAGTGGAGTCACGGAAAATACCGGTTCGACGTTCCCACCGGTTCCCTGTCCTCTTGCGCGCACAGTGTCCCTGCCCTTTGCAGTGTTGTTTACGAATTCGATAATGGCAGGATGATCACCATCCGTAAGTGGATTGAACGTAATGGTAAACTTGCGCGTTGCTGACGGCGCAATGGTTGCTAAGCCAGGAGAGATTGTGTACTGGGGATCTGTCGAAGTAACCGAAGAGATCGTAAGATTCGCAGTACCGGCGTTGGTGACAATGACGCTATCTGTTTTCGTTGTGCCATTGGTCACCGTACCGAAATCGATATCGCTTGTGCTGGCGGAGAATTTCGGTGCTACGGGATCGCCGACGCCGTTTCCACTGACGGGGATGGAATCCACTGCGTTCTTTGCATTATGATTGAATCGGATGAATCCTTCCTGCAATCCTGCAACAGTTGGTGTGAACGTGATCGTGAATTTTCTTGATGCACCCGGAGCAATGGATGCATTTCCCGGTGTCACGGAAAACCGCTGGTTCGATCGTGTGACACTCGTAATTGTCATCGTAGCGGTGCCTGAATTGGTGACGAATACGCTGTCCTGTTTGTTCGATCCGGTGTTAACATCGCCGAAGGCAAGAGCGGTCGGTGCTATGCTGAACACAGGTTCGACATCTCCGCCGGTTCCTATTCCCGTCACGACAACCGTGTCGGGGCTGCCGGTTGCATTATGATTGAAACGAATGAAGGCATCTATCTGGCCATCTGCGAGCGGTGCAAACGTGATCGTAAACTTTCGTGAACTACCTGCAGCAATGTTCGCATTCGTCGGTGTTATCGTGAAGCGGTTACTGGAGCTCGTCACGCCCGAGACGTTCAGGTTAGCCGTACCCGTATTCGTAACAAAAACACTGTCCTGCTTTGTCGTGCCGTTTTGTACCGATCCGAAATTGAGCGAGACCGGATTTACCGAGAACTTTGGTTCGATTGCTCCGCCTGTTCCAGTGCCGCTCACTGCGATGCTATCACGACCCCCCACGGCATTATGGTTGAATCGAACGTATGCATTGATCGCTCCATCCACGAGCGGTGCGAACGTGATTACGAATGTTCTTGAAGCGCCGACACCGATAGTAGCTGTGTTCGGCGAAATAGTGAATCGTGGACTCGAGCTTGTGACCGAGGTGATCGATAGTGTCGAAGTTCCGGTGTTCGATACCGTGACGCTGTCGCGTTTCGTCGTTCCATTCTGGACGTCACCAAATGCGATGGACCCCGGTGTGACGGAAAAAACTGGGAAGACGGGCGCTCCGACACCCGAACCCTGTACCGTTACAGTATCCGGACTGCCGGTTGCGGTATGAGAAAAAACGATATTCCCGGTTTTCGATCCAGGGGTCAAAGGAGCAAACGTGATGTAGAAAGTCCGTGAATTCCCCGCCCCAATATTTGCAGTTCGGGGCGTTATAGTGAACTCGGTGTTGTCGGATGTTGTGTTGGTGATAAACATGCCGGTTGTTCCGGTGTTCGTCACCACAACGCTATCCATCTTATTTGCGCCTGTGTTGACAGAGCCGAAATTGAGATTGTTGGGTGCAACAGCAAATCCCGGTGGAGCTGCGGGATTACGAAACCGTGTCAATGCATAAGAAGCATCATCACATGAAAAAACGAACACACAAACAATGAAGGCATTTAGCAAGGTCTTCATGGAGAGTCCTTTAATTAAGTGGGTAAGTCGGTTTTCGAAAACGGGAGATGATGACGAACTTCGTCAACGCACGATCTGTGACATGCAGTACCGGATACGGTTTTATCAACGGACAATTACCTTTATCGGTAACCGTCTTCCACAAATCTTACCCTAACATCATAAAAACTTCTAAGGATGCAAATAAAATGGTCTATCCTATCCCAATCAGCTTCTCCGGATTCAACAAATCCTCGACTTGCTCTTTGGTCAGATAACCTTTTTCAACGACAAGCTCGACGATCCCTCTCCCGCTGGCAAGCGCTTCCTTTGCAATCTCGGCGGACTTCTCGTATCCGATGATGGGATTGAGTGCGGTGACAAGACCAATGCTGCGTTCGACAAATATTCTGCAAACGTCCCGGTTAGCCGTGATGCCGTTCACGCATTTCTCCGAAAGGACTCTGCAACCGTTCGTAAGAATCTCGAGGTTGCGATACAGATTGAAGAACATCACCGGCTCCATCACGTTGAGCTGCAACTGGCCGGCTTCCGCTGCCATCGTGATTGTCACGTCGTTGCCGATCACCTGAAAGCAGATTTGATTGACGACTTCCGGAATGACGGGATTGACTTTCCCCGGCATGATGGATGAACCGGACTGCATCGGCGGAAGGTTTATCTCATTCAAACCCGCGCGCGGTCCTGATGAAAGGAGTCGGAGATCGTTGCACGTTTTCGAAAGCTTTACCGCAATGCGTTTGAGTACTCCGCTCAACTGTACGAAGACGCCCGCGTCCTGTGTCGCTTCGACAAGGTTTGCCGACGTAACGAAATCGAGATTACCATAGCGGTTCAAATACTCGCGCACCAGGTCCGTGTATCCTGACGGTGCGTTCAAACCTGTTCCGATCGCCGTAGCGCCGAGGTTCATTTCGCGTAAAAGCTCCCTCGCTTCGGTGATGCGCTGGATGTCTTCGCCGATCATCACCGCGTATGTGCTGAATTCCTGCCCGAGAGTCATCGGAACGGCATCCTGCAATTGCGTCCTTCCCATTTTAATGACACCGGAAAACTCACGCTCCTTTGCCTCGAACGCTTCCTTCAATCTGGTCATCGCTTCCACCAGGTCTGCGATTTTCGTGAAGAGCGCAATGCGGATTGCAGTGGGATACACGTCATTCGTCGATTGCGACAGGTTGACGTGGTCGTTCGGATGGCAGTGGTCGTACTCTCCCATCGCGAATCCCAATTTTTCGAGCGCAATGTTCGCGATGACTTCATTCGCGTTCATGTTCGTGCTCGTTCCGGCTCCTCCTTGAATCGCATCCACAGGAAACTGGTCGTGGAATTTGTTGGCAAGCAGTTCGTCACAGGCGATGGAGATTGCTTCTCCGACTTTCTTTTCAAGAATGCCTAAGTCCACGTTTGCATAAGCGCAGGCTTTCTTCACAAGAGCAAGTGCGCGAATGATATGCGGGAAGCTTGAGATGCGCACTCCCGTGATGGGAAAGTTCTCGATTGCGCGCTGTGTATGAATGCCGTAATACGCGTGCGCCGGGATTTCTTTCGTTCCGAGGGAGTCCTTTTCGATTCGGTATTGGGTAGGGGTATGCATGTTATACGGTGTGTCGGTCATAATACAAGAAATCTATAGACGATAGTTGGATGGAGACAGGATGTTTGTCATTCCTTTCGATTAAATCATGCCGGTTCGTCCGCTCCGAAGAGAAATTGCTTGTACCGCTGGAAGAGATACGAAACCGCAAGCAGGATGACGCCGAGTCCGATGAAGGAGAAAATGCGGTAGAGCGTTTCAAGCGTCGAAAGGTCGTAGAGAAATATTTTGAGAATGGAAATGCCGAACAGGACGAACGCAACGATTCGAAGCATACGAGAGCGCTTCAAAATTCCCCAGGACACCAGTGCGATCGAGAAGAGAAGCCAGACCGACGAGAGGGAAAGTTGTTTGAGATTCTCCAATCGGTTGTACTCATCGTTGAACTGGCCGGATTGTGCGAGTGCCCACAATTCCTTCTCGAAATAATCACGCGTCTCCGCCGTCAAAGCAAGGAGGGAGACAGCGACTAACGCGATCACAATCGATGCTCGCATTCGCTCATGTTTTCCTGCACGCTTGAAGAGGAATGAGTGCCATGCGAAACCGCCGACGATGACGAGCATCGCTCCAAGCCGGTAATTCATCACGGGACTGAAACTCTGTATCGGAGCGAATTCCAAACCACGGACGACGGCAGTGAACGCGGCAACGAGTGCGAGGACAAATCCGCTGTACAACATCGGCCGTATATCCCGCACCGTCGCTGTTCGTACATATGCGATGGAGAACATCATCCAGAGAATCGCGAGGGTTAACACGCCTGTGAAATGATACACGATACTATTTGCCGGATCGACCGCTGCCCGATGCAGAAACAAATCCTTGCACTCGACGGCAACGAATATCGCAACAAGCACACACCAACAATAGTGGAGCGCTGAGGCGAGTCTTTTCGGAAGAAGCTCGCCGTCCGTCCCTGCAATGAATGCGATCAGCCATATCCCCGCCGCAAGGGAAACATAGGCTGCGGTACGGCTGCTCGAAAAGAGATCGAACGCCGCCGGATTCCCCCACTCGAACGCACCCGGTGTACCGATCAAGATCAATACGCTGAGAAGAAAGAGAAGCCCGCCGCTGACCCAGATGTGCTTCTTCGAAAGACGCATACCGAACCACATAAGAAAGGTCGCCTGAATCCCCCATGCCGTCGGGATGATGAAATCTTCGAACTGAATTGCGATCGCAATACCGATCAGCGCGATTGTGGTGAGACTGTATCGCACGACAGAACCAGACCACTGACCCTTGCGCCGAAGGAGGACGAGCAGAACCGCGAGATGTACGAGAGCAAACAATACGGTGGCCGCAGCAGACCAGGCGGGGTCGTGTCCTTCGATAAGATCGTAGAGCACCGGATAGACGATGAGCGTATTGAGCGCGGAAAGAATTTGCCTTGCTTCAGGCTGGAACGACGAGTCCCGCAGAGCATGGATAATGTCGCTTGAGAAAAACAGCGCCCAGAAAAGCAGGACGAAAAAAATAGTTACACCGAAAGCGGAATCCTGATAGTACGTATCGGCCCAGGCAAAGAACATCAACCACGTGGCAATGAGCGAAAGAGCCTCGAGCAGAATCCAACGTTGATTCATCGTCACGATGGCGAGCAGTCCGAGATTGAGTAACGCGATGTACGTAAAGAGACCGACCTCATTGGCTGTGCCCGTGCTGAGCATGATTGGCGTAAGAAAACCGCCGGCCCAACCGAGGAGCGCAATCGCAAACGAATTAGAGCGGATGGCGAGGAGAAACGTTGCCGCCGTTACGATCGACATTAAAACGAACGCGGGAATCTGCGGGACGAGATGATAGAAATTGAATGACGCATAGACGGAGAGATAGAGTATCGCGACGCCTGCACCGATAAGTCCTTGTGCGAAAACCTTGAAGTCCTTCTTCTCGAAATGCAATGCCGCCGCTAATAGCCCGATACCCGAAAACGCACCGATAAGCACACGGAACGTTTCGCTGATCCAGTTCTTATCGAAGGCATACTTCAGGAAAAAACCGACACCGATAATGAGCGCAAGGGCACCGATGCGGTTGAGAAGTTTCCCGCCAATGATCTGTTCCCACTCGGAGCGGCTGCGTGAAGACTTAGGCTCCACCTTCGACACGATAGGCTTCGGTGGTATCGGCGCGGTGGGCGTAACGGGTTGAACCGGAGGCTTGATTTCCGACAGAGGCTGAACGGGTTTTGCGGTAATCGGTTCTTCAGCCGTCTGTATGGGTGAAGTGTCAACGGCTTGCTCCGTCTTCAATTTTTGTTGAAGGCGCAACACATCATCCTGCAGCGATTTCACAAGGCGGTCGAACTTATCGAGTTGCCGTTTCAGCGTATCGATGCGCGCATAGAGAACGATGAACGCAAGAATGAGAGAAATGAGGACAAGAAGCGAGAGAGCAATGGCCATGTGATTCTCCAAGATTTGGCGAAGCCAACATACCTTTTCAGAAAGCGGGATTCAAGAAGAAGCATGGAGAAATGCAGGAATCGGTGTATCAATGCAAACGCACGCACTCGTTCTGACATTCATCATAGCCTTTTGAAAAAGGATGCTGCATGTTGCCGGTAACAGACGGAGGTTCATATGGCCAATCAATCATTCATATCGTGGGCCGATCAGCATCATCCAAAGTGGCTTGATGGTTTGCGTGTCCTGTTGGGAATCATTCTCCTCATCAAAGGAATTTCCTTCATCATCCATAAGGAAGTTGTGATGCAGGTATTCATGGAGAACGATATATCCTTTATCCCGTGGATGCTCATCCACTATGTGATCGTATTTCAGATAACGAACGGAGCGCTCATTGCGATAGGACTTGTCACGCGCATCGCGTGTGCCGTGCAAATCCCGACCGTCGTTGGCGCCCTGCTTGTCATTTGGATGCGTCCTGAGTTCTCAATGTACAGTTCGGACGTCATGCTTGCCGTTCTCGTAACATTTCTTCTCGGACTCTTCTTCTTTTACGGTGCAGGTCCGTACTCAGTCGATGCACTTCTCAAGAAGAAGCGAGCGGAGAATTCCGTCGAGTCTTTCAACGGAATCTGAAATCACTCTCACGCTTCAGACCTGTCTTTCGCCTCGGATTCGAGGAGTCATTTCTGTAATTCTTCCAATGGAAAAGGCTCTTCTCATGCATGCGTTAAGGGGCAGAGTGCGTTCCTTTCGAGCCGAACGGAGAAGGCGTTAATCGCTCTGATTCCGCCCTCTGCGAATTTGTATGATACATGTCATTTGATAGCATATGACATCAATGCATACTGCGAACGAGAGAATGGAGAAGACATGATTATCACCCTACCATTACCATCATCGACCGCGAGACATACGCCATGAATGCGATCATCTTTCAAGGACCGGGCGAAGTCGCATTGGTAGATAAACCGATTCCGGAATTGGAAGCGCCGACCGATGCGATCGTTCGCATGCTCAAAATGTCTATCTGTGGAACCGATCTTCATATTCTCTGGGGAGACCTCCCGAAGATTCCGACGGGAAGAACGCTCGGACATGAAGGCGTAGGGATCGTCGAAGAAGTCGGTCCGAACGTATCGGGATTTCAGCGCGGTGATAAAGTGATCGTCTCCTGCATCACGTCTTGCGGAGCGTGTGCGCATTGCAGAAAGGGGATGTACTCCCATTGCTGTCGCGGCGGCTGGATGCTTGGGAATACCATCGACGGGACACAGGCAGAGTATGTGCGCGTGCCCTTCGCTGATACGAGTCTTCACCTCGCCCCATTCGACGTGGACGAATCCGCATTGACGATGGTCAGCGATATTCTCCCGACGGGATTCGAATGCGGAGTGCTCAATGGAAAAGTGCAACCGGGTGACAATGTCGCGATCATCGGTGCTGGTCCGGTCGGGTTGGCGACGCTCCTTACGGCACAGTTCTTCTCACCGGCGAACGTTTTCGTCATCGATATGGATCGCAACCGTTTGAAAGCTGCCAAGCGTCTCGGTGCATCGCGCACGCTCGTTTCACTCGATGGGAACGTCGTGAAAAGAATTCTCCAATACACCGATGGACAGGGAGTGGACGTTGCGATCGAAGCCGTCGGTTCCGGTGAGACATTCAATCTCTGTCAGGACATCATCAAACCCGGCGGTCATATCGCCAACATCGGCATTCACGGAAAGCGCGTCGATCTGCATTTGGAAAAACTCTGGTCGAGAAACGTGACGATCACGACGCGTCTCGTCGATACGACGACGACGCAAATGCTTCTCAACATCGTTCGATCGGGACGCATCCACCCCGAGTATCTCGTCACACATCATTTTCGATTGGGTGATGCGCTTGCTGCTTACGAGACATTCGAACACGCAGCCGAGAAGAAAGCCATCAAAGTCATTCTGTCGAATCAATAGCCATGACAGCATTCTGGGTCAATCGCTACAGGTCAAAAGTCCGAACCGCTGCTGAAGCAGTCGGCTTGATTCAGTCGGGACACCGCGTCTATGTGCATCCCGGTTGCGCAATGCCGGAGATCCTCGTCTCCGCAATGTGCGAGCGGTATCGTGAACTCCGTGGCGTCGAGGTCATTCACTTACTCACCGTCGGTCCATTGCCCTATTCGGACGAGAAGTTCGAAGGACATTTCCGGCATAACGCACTCTTCGTCGGTCAGAACGTGCGCGAAGCAGTGAACGATGGGCGCGCCGACGTGACACCGGTCTTCCTTTCAGAGATCCCTGCGCTGTTCAAGCATGGCAAGCTCCCGATCGACGTCGCGTTGATTCAAGTCTCACCACCGGACAAGCACGGCTTCTGCAGTTTCGGTGTCGGAGTTGAATGTACGAAGACTGCCGCGCAAGTCGCCCGATACGTCATTGCGCAGGTGAATCCCAACGTGCCGCGAACATTGGGCGATTCGTTCATTCACGTCGATAAGATCACCACCATAGTCGAAGCGAACACACAACTGAAAGAGCTTCCGCAGGTCGGAAGGGATTTGA
The DNA here is from genome assembly GCA_964448285.1 of uncultured Chromatiales bacterium. Classification (GTDB taxonomy): domain Bacteria; phylum Bacteroidota; class Ignavibacteria; order SZUA-365; family SZUA-365; genus CAYUWG01. The sequence continues at coordinate 58,090 of CAYUWG010000001.1, read as the reverse complement.
CTTCCGAAGAGCAGGCTGTTTACACGAGCATAGGGCGGCACATCGCCGAAATGATCGAAGACGAATCGACGCTTCAGCTTGGCATCGGGAGTATCCCGGATGCGGTTCTTTCGCAACTGCATGGAAGAAAAAATCTCGGCATTCACACGGAGATGTTTTCCGACGGCATTCTTCCACTTGTCGAGGAAGGCGTCATTACGAATGAGAAGAAGACGCTTCACCAGGGCAAGATCATCAGTTCTTTCGTTCTCGGATCGCGCGCGCTTTTCGACTTTATCGACAACGACCCGATGATCGAATTCCACCCTTCGGATTACGTGAACGATCCGTTCATCATTGCGCGAAACAACGACATGGTCGCGATCAACTCCGCAATCGAAGTCGATCTCACCGGCCAGGTCTGCGCCGATTCAATCGGGTCGCGGTTCTACAGCGGATTCGGCGGACAGTTGGATTTCATTCGCGGCGCTTCACGAAGCGAAGGCGGGAAACCGATCATTGCTCTCCCATCGACGGCGCGCAATGGAAAGACTTCGAGAATCGTTGCCTTTCTTTCGGAAGGTGCAGGCGTCACTACCTCGCGCGGCGACGTGCATTATGTCGTCACTGAGTATGGCGTCGCAGAACTGTATGGGAAAACGATTCGTGAAAGGGCACGCGCACTGATCGACATTGCGCATCCGGATTTCCGCGAAGAACTTGAAGAGCACGCGCATTTGCATAAGTACTTTTCCGTGCCGATGTTTTTATCGCATCCAACCACCGGCGCAAGCATCGGCGCCGATGTATCGCGAAAGGATTGATCCATCCGAATGCCTGTTCACCGTCCCTACCTTCGTCTTTTCACACTACGATTAAAAGGCTGTGGGTTGATTGCTCCTTTCTCTCAAAATGACGCGAAGCGTTCAGAGGTTTACACATGAGGTAAACGAACGCAGAAACGAATACCTATGACTCACCACATTCTCATCCTCCTTTCTTTCTTCTTTCTTCTCTCATCGAACGTCCTTGCACAGAGCAACGACGACTGCCTTGCTTGCCACAGCGATGCCGAACTCACAATGGAACGCAAGGGCAAGGTCGTCAAGCTCTTCGTACAACACGAAACACTTACGCAATCCACTCACCGAAAGCTGAACTGCGTTTCGTGTCACACCGGATTCGATGCCAATGAGCTTCCTCACAAAGAAACGATCACACCGGTCAATTGCCTCACCTGCCATGCGAATGCGAAAGTGAAGCATCAGTTTCACCCGCAGATTGCGCGCTCGGCAGGGATCAACGGGACAAAAGATGTTTCGTGCAAAGGATGTCACGGTACGCACGACGTCCAATCACCGAAGAGAGCAGGAGCGAAATTTTCGCTCGCTCGATTGGTCACGGATTGTGCGGAATGCCATCAGGAGGTGACGAAAAATTTCTCAGAATCTGCGCATGGAATGGCGATGCAGGCAGGCGTGAAAGGCGCGCCGAATTGTTTGAAATGCCACACGACGAAATTGGGGAGGCTCATGCACAACGGGGATAAAGCAGAGCTTAAGCGCATGGAAGACCGAATCTGTCTTTCCTGTCACCTTGATGATAAGGAGATTCGCAACCGCGTTGCACCGAGCGCGGGATTCATTGCGGCCTATGAAAAGAGCGTGCACGGCGCAGCGTTGATGCAGGGGAAAGGCGATGCAGCCGGTTGCGTGGATTGCCACGGCAGTCATGAAATGAAAAAGAGTTTTGACCCAACCGCCAAAGTCAATCCACTGCACATCACGGAGACATGCGGGAAGTGTCACACGAACATTGCGAAAGATTTTGCCGAGAGCGTTCACGGAAAAGGATTGGTCGCCGGGAAAAAAGGCGTGCCGGGATGCACGGACTGTCACGGTGAGCATAACATCCTTTCCCCAAAGGACCCGCGCTCGCCTGTCGCGCCGCTGAATGTATCTGGACAGGTGTGTTCACCATGCCACTCCTCCTTGCGGCTGTCACAGCGATATGGAATTCAATCCGACCGGTTCAAAACGTTTCAGGACAGTTATCACGGACTTGCATTGAGCGGCGGTTCCGTCGAAGTAGCGAACTGCGCAAGCTGCCACGGCGTCCATAACATCAAATCATCGAGCGACCCAACGTCAACGATTCATAAATCGAACCTTTCGACGACGTGTGGAAGCTGTCATCCCGGAGCCAACGAGCGGTTCGTGAAAGGGAAGGTCCACATCACCATCACGCGTGAAGAGGAACCGATCCTCTACTGGATCTCGACGATCTATCTCATCCTGATTATCACGACGATCGGATTCATGTTCGTTCACAACGTTGCGGACTTCGTCAAGAAATCGAAAAGGCACATGGCCATTCGTCACGGGGAGTTGATAGAAGAACACTATCCGCATCGTCTGTACGTCCGCATGACTCTGAACGAAAGGATACAGCACGCACTCATGGCAATCAGCTTTATTCTTCTCGCAGTTACCGGCTTCATGCTGCGCTATCCCGACGCATGGTGGGTCGTGGCAATACGGAACCTGAGTGAGGATGCATTCGCAGTTCGAAGCCTGTTGCATCGAATCTCCGGCGTCGTCATGATTGCGATTTCACTATACCATCTCGGCTATATCATTGGGACGAAGAAGGGCCGTTCGTTCGTGAAGGATATCTTTCCACGCTACCAGGATTTACGCGATATGATTGCGCAGGTCAAGTACAACTTCGGTACTTCACCGGTGAAGCCGCAGTTCGGTCGGTTCAGCTACATCGAAAAGAGTGAATACTGGGCATTGGTTTGGGGAACGATCGTGATGAGCGCAACCGGAATCGTCATGTGGTTCGACAATACCTTCATGAACATGCTCACGAAGCTGGGATGGGATATTTCGCGAACCGTTCATTTCTGGGAAGCGTGGCTCGCAGTTCTCGCGATCATCGTCTGGCATTTCTACTATGTCATTTTCAATCCCGATGCTTATCCAGTGAATACGGCGTTCCTGAAAGGAACGATCACGGAAAAAGAAATGGCCGAAGAACATCCGCTTGAACTCGAAGCCATTCATTCGGCGAAGGAAGCCACCAAAGACAAGAGTGAATAGATATGCAATTCCGGTTAGGCAAAGCGTTCGCGGTCATTCTGGTGGGCATTCATCTCATCGGGGTCAAGGGCATTGCACAGAGCGATGAAGAGTGCGCGATGTGCCATTCGGACAAGTCTCTGCGTAGCACGAGGAAAAGCGTGCACTCTCTTTTTGTTGACCAGAAAAAATTCGGCGGTTCCATTCACGCTTCGGTAGGATGTGTCGGTTGCCACGCGGATATCAGTGAAGTTCCTCACGAAGAGCGGGTGAAACCGGCACAATGCGGCAGTTGCCATGACACGCAACAGACGCTCTACAGCGAGTGTCTTCACGGCCGAGCACGCGCGCGAGGAGATCGTCTCGCACCGAGTTGTTCGACATGTCACGGCAGCCACGAGATCAGACGGGTCAAGGATCCGCTTTCGTCCGTTGCACCGATGCGCATTCCGTTTCTCTGTGGTTCGTGCCACAGGGAAGGCTCACCGGTTTCACGCCAGCGCGTGATCCATCAGGACAGCGTGTTGGAGAATTATTCCGAAAGTATTCACGGCATCGGTTTGATGAAGAAAGGACTGACGGTATCCGCAACATGCGTGAGCTGCCACTCCGCACATTTGATTTTACCGCATACGGATTCCCGCTCGACGATTGCGCGGAAGAACATCGCGAACACTTGTGCGCAATGTCACACGCAAATCGAAACCGTCCACCGGCAGGTGATTCGCGGCGAGCTTTGGGAAAAGCAACCGCATACGCTTCCTGCATGCGTGGATTGCCATCAACCGCACAAGATTCGTCGCGTGTTCTACGACCAGGGGATGGCCGACCGTGATTGTTTGCAATGCCATGAATCGAGGAATCTGAAAGCGAACGACGGACGCTCCATGTTCGTCTCAACCGACCACATGGGAGAGTCGGCGCATGCGAATACGCGGTGCAGCCAGTGCCACAGTGGCGTCAACATCTCGAAGAAACGTCCATGCGAAACGATCACCGCGAAAGTCGATTGCGCGAGTTGTCATGCCCAGCAAGTCGAGATGTACCAGAAGAGCATTCACGGCGTGTTGCTCGCCCGGAACGATGCAAACGCACCGACGTGCACGGAATGTCACGGCACGCATGTGATTCGAAAGAGGACGGATTCGAAGTCGATGACATTTCCAACGAGGATTCCGACGCTCTGCGCAAAATGTCATCGCGAAGGTCAAAAAGCCGCTGTCCGTTATCAAGGCTCGGAACACAACATCACGGACCATTATGCAGAGAGCATCCACGGTAAGGGATTGCTGAAGAGCGGCCTCGTCGTCACGGCAATGTGCACGGACTGCCATACGGCACACAGCGCTTTGCCAAGCAAGGACCCTCTCAGTTCGATAAATCACGAGAACGTCGCGAAGACTTGCGGCAAGTGCCATCACGGTATCGAAGAGCAGTATGAAAAGAGTATTCACTCGCCGCTTGTCACGAAGACGGAGAAACAACTGCCGACGTGCAGCGACTGTCACAGTGCACACACGATTCGCCGGACGGACGACCAGGGATTCAAGCTCACGATCATGGATCAATGTGGTCGCTGTCATGAGACCATCGCGAAGACCTATTTCGACACGTATCACGGCAAAGTCTCAGCGCTTGGATATACGAAGACGGCAAAGTGCTACGATTGTCACGGGGCGCATGATATCCTTCCGGTCACCGATCCGAAATCGCGACTGAGCAGAGAGAACGTGGTCGAAACGTGCAAGAGCTGTCATTCCGGTGCGAACCGGCAGTTCGCCGGATACCTGACACACGCGACGCATCACGATCCGGATAAGTACCCGATTCTCTTTTGGGTTTTCTGGGGAATGACCGGCCTGCTCATCTTCACGTTCGTTCTCAGCGGGTTGCACACGATGCTCTGGCTTCCCCGTTCATTGAAGTGGAAACGGGAGATACAAGCAGCGGAAGAAGCGGAGAGGCGATTGGAAGAATCCGCGCAAAGCGAACGACCGGGCGAAGCGAGCGACGATCTCAATGATGGAAGGGATGAAAGTGAATAACCAACCTCGCGTAGAATTTCTCCGCTTCAAACGACTCAATCGCGTTCTCCACATCATGATGATCGTGAGCTTCATCTCACTTGCGATGACAGGCATGACGTTGAAGTTTTCCTACACCGGCTGGGCACGATTCGTCTCGAAAGCCTTCGGTGGTTTCGAGAGCGCAGGCTACGTACATCGCATCGCTGCCTTCGTCATGATCGTCGTGTTCGCTACGCACATCATCGATCTCTTCCGAATGAAACGTCGGGAATATGGAACATGGAAAAGGATGCTCACGGGAACGGATTCGATGCTTCCGAACAAACGAGACTGGCAGGAATTGGTCGGTAACCTCAAATGGTTTCTCGGAAAGGGAGATCGACCGAATTACGGACGATGGACGTACTGGGAAAAGTTCGACTACTTCGCCGTCTTCTGGGGAATGATGGTGATCGGTTCGACGGGATTGATGCTGTGGTTTCCCGAGTTCTTCACGCTCTTCATTCCGGGATGGATGCTCAACGTTGCAACGATCATCCACAGCGACGAAGCACTGCTCGCAACCGGATTCATCTTCACGGTGCATTTCTTCAACACGCATCTTCGACCGGAGAAATTCCCGATGGACATCGTGATCTTCAGCGGACGAATGCCGCTCGAAGAATTCAAACGTGACAAACCCGACGAGTACGCGCGCCTCGTCGCTGACGGGACGTTGAAGGACTATCTCGTGGAGCCGTATCCCCCGATCGTTATCCGGACTATCCGCATCTTCGGATGGATCGCCCTGTCACTCGGATTCAGCATGGTTATCTGGATCATCGTTGCAATGGTGTTTTCCTACAGGTGAGTTGAACATGACGAAAAGAATTTTCCCACGATCGTTTTATAACACCATCACTATTGCCGGCGCCGTCGTTGCATCTGTAGCATTCGGATTGATCGTCTTCCTGACGATTGTCGAGTTGTTCGCCGCGTCGTACAAGCCGTACATGGGCATCCTGACGTTCGTAATCCTTCCGGGTTTTCTGCTGATCGGAATCGGCATCATGTTCATCGGTGTACTGCGCTTTCATCGAAGGGAGAGATTGGGCAAGGTTCAGGAACTCGTTTTCCCGATCGTCGATCTCAATAAGCCACAACATCGCCGAGCCGTCATCTTTATCTCAGGCGGTTCTCTGCTCCTGCTCGTGTTCTCCGCGTTCGGGAGTTTCAAAGCCTATGAATACACGGACTCCGATGAGTTCTGTGGCGAGGTTTGCCATAAAGTGATGGAGCCGGAGTACACGGCGTACCAGTATTCACCGCATGCCCGCGTCGGTTGTGTGAAGTGTCATATCGGACCGGGCGCCGGGTGGTTCGTTCGTTCCAAGCTTTCCGGCGCGTATCAGGTTTATGCCGTATTGCTCGATAAGTATCCGCGTCCCATTCCAACGCCGATCCATAACCTTCGACCGGCGCAGGAAACGTGCGAGCAGTGCCACTGGCCGAAGCATTTCTTCAGTCAAAAGAAAATGGCCAATACGTACTATCTCTCCGATGAGCAAAACACACGCTGGGATCTGAATCTGCTCATCCGCATCGGCGGTGGGAATATCGAAGCCGGCCCGACGTCCGGGATCCATTGGCACATGAACATCGCGAATGAAGTCACCTACGTTGCAACGGACTCACAGCGATTGGAAATCCCCTGGGTGAGGGTTCGTCATGACGACGGAGTTGAGCGCATCTATCGCGATAAGACGAAGCCGATAAGCGAAAAAGAATTGGCTTCAGGCGAAAAGCGAAGAATGGATTGCATCGATTGTCACAATCGTCCGACGCACGTCTATCGACCACCGCAACGCACGGTCGATCGCATTATCAGTTTGGGCTGGATCGACCCATCATTGCCGTATGTAAAAAGCGTTGCCGTGCAGGCGCTCGAGAACGCTTATACGAATAAAGCCGTCGCGTTGGACAGCATCCGGCTCGTGATCGAGAGCTTCTATCGAACTTACTATCCGGAGGTATCGAAGCAGAAGAAGAAAGAAATCACCCGTGCGATCTCGGAGGTTCAGAAAATTTACTCCCGGAATTACTTCCCGGAAATGAAGCACGACTGGCGGCAGTATCCCGACCACATCGGCCATCTCTTTTCACCGGGATGCTTCCGCTGCCACGACGGTAATCACGTCAGTGACGACGGAAAGGTCCTCTCGCGCGATTGCAACACGTGTCACGTCGTGTTATCCCAAGAACTCGGCGCTGGGAAAAACAACCTTTCACTCACAGGAGTCGATTGGGTTCATCCTGTGGACGTAGGGAATGCCTGGAAAGAAATGAATTGCAGCGACTGTCACGGAAAAACAAAGTGACAATGCCGCATGTGCAATTCATTGAACCCGTTACAGGAGAGAAAAGCACTGGAGTGGATTATTAACCGTTCGTGACAATCAAATTTCCTCTAACAGCAGGAGGGTGAAAATGGATCAACATTCGAATCAGGAATTCGGGAAGACGCAGAGACGCGACGTTCTCAAATTCATTCTCGGTGGCAGCGCTGTTGCCTGGCTCGGCGCAGTCATGTATCCCATCGTTGCGTACCTAAAACCGCCGAAGCAGGCAGAGGTCGAAGTGAGCAACGTCAAGGTCGGCTTGGTGAAGGATATCGAAAAGAACACCGGCACGATCGTCCGCTTTGGAAATAAACCGGTCATCCTCATCCGGAAGGAAGACGGCGAGTTTCGCGCGTTCGATGGAACGTGCACACATTTAGACTGCACCGTTCAGTACAGAAAGGACCTCTCGGTGATATGGTGTGCGTGCCACAACGGGAAGTACGATTTGAATGGACGCAATATCGAAGGTCCGCCCCCGAAGCCATTGGAAGAATACCGTGTCATCGTCAAGGGCGATGAAGTGTTCGTAGCGAGGTCCGCATGAGTGCAATGGAAAACATGAAGCAGTGGTTTCAGGAACGGCTGCCGATAGAAAACATCCGGCATACCGTCATGAAGAAAACGGTGCCCGTTCACAGACACTCCGTATGGTATTACTTTGGCGGCGTCTCGCTCTTCCTGTTCATCATTCAGGTCGCGACGGGAATTCTTCTTCTTCTCTATTACAAGGGAAGCGAAGAGCTTGCGTTCGAGAGCATTCGCTTCATCATGTCGCGCGTCGAGTTCGGTTGGCTCATTCGTTCCATCCATAGCTGGGCTGCGAACCTGTTCGTCCTTTCGGCGATGATTCACATGTTCAGCGTCTTCTTTACGAAAGCGTATCGCAAGCCGCGTGAGATAACATGGTTCACGGGAATGCTGATGTTCTTCCTTGCACTCGGCTTCGGATTCAGCGGGTATCTTCTTCCCTGGAACGAGCTCGCGTTCTTTGCCACGAAAGTCGGAACGGACATCGTAAAGGCTGTCCCGTTTTTCGGCGAGCAGATCATGATCTTCCTTCGCGGCAGCGAGGACGTTACCGGAGCGACACTCTCGCGCTTCTTCGGATTTCACGTGGCTGTTTTTCCGGCAGTCTTCACCGTGTTGCTTGGAGTGCACCTTGCATTAGTGCAGATACAGGGTATGAGTGAACCGATAGAAGGCAAGTCGAAAAAGTCCATGCCGTTCTTCCCCAATTTCCTGCTTCGCGATTTACTCCTGTGGCTTATCGTCCTCAACATTCTAGCAATTCTCGCGGTGTTCTTTCCCTGGGAGTTAGGCGTGAAGGCCGATCCCTTCGCCCCCGCTCCGGCAGGCATAAAGCCGGAGTGGTACTTCATGTTCATGTTCCAGACGCTGAAATACATCCCGGGGAATATGCTCTTCCTTGAAGGGGAAGTATTTGGCGTGCTCTTATTCGGCATTGCCGGTATGCTCTGGACCTTCATCCCCTTTTGGGATAGCAAGAGTGCTCAAGGCGCGAGGAACCGATTGCTGAACTACATCGGACTTGCGGTCATCGCGTATATCATCGTCCTTACAATTCTCGGGTGGCTGTCATGAAAACTTACGTCCGAATTCTCTACACCCTGATGACGATATCCATCGTTGCTTCAGCACAGAACGGTGCGACCAGAGACCAGTGTTTCGTGTGCCATGACGGAATTGGCGATGCACGTGCAGAGATGTACAAGCGTGACGTTCACTATACCAAAGGGATATCATGCGCAGCGTGTCATGGTGGGAACGCGAAAAAAGAAGAGATGGAAGAAGCCATGTCGAAAAGCGCCGGATATATCGGCGTTCCGAAAGGTGACGCGATATCCGAGCGTTGCGCCTCGTGCCATTCCGACGCGACGGCTATGAAGAAATATGGAAGCTCCCTGCCGACGAATCAGCACGCCCTGTTGACGACGAGCATCCATGGAAAAAGCGCTCTGAGCGGGAAGGAACATATCGCTCAGTGCACAACGTGTCACGGTTCGCATCGCATCACTTCGGTAAACGATCCTTCATCGCCCGTGCACCCGTTGAATGCCCCGGCAACCTGCGCCAAGTGTCATGAGAATGCAACCTATATGCGATCATATAACGTCGCACTGCCCGTTGATCAATTATCGAAGTATCGAACGAGCGTACATGGGATGTTGAACAAGCGCGGCGACGCGAAAGCTGCGGAATGCACGAGCTGTCACGGAGGACACGACATTCATCCCTCTTCGGACGTGCGTTCGAAAGTCTATCCTTTGCAGGTTCCGAAGACGTGTGCGAAGTGCCACTCGGATTCGGAGTACATGAAAGCGTATAAAATCCCGACGACGCAGTTCGATGACTATGCACGGAGTGTCCATGGCGTGGCCTTGTTGAAGAAAGGCGACGTGAACTCGCCTGCGTGCAACGATTGTCACGGTAATCACGGTGCAAGCCCTCCGGGGATCGAGTCCATCTCGAAAGTGTGCGGAACCTGCCACGTCCTGAACGCGGAGTTGTTCTCCGCTAGTCCGCACAAGAAGCCGTTCGACGAACAAAACCTTCCCGAGTGTGAAACCTGTCATGGCAACCATAAAATCCTCGCAGCAACCAACCAGTTGCTCGGCGTCGATAAAGACGCAGTGTGTTCCGAGTGTCACACCGAATCGAAGAACAAGAAGGGATATAAGGTTGCCGGATTGATGCGTATGCTGATCGACAGCCTGGAACGCGTCGAAGAACGGGCAAAGGGTTTCATCCATGATGCCGAACAGAAAGGAATGGAGATCTCGGAAGCGAAATTCAAACTCCGCGAGGTTCGGCAAGCACGACTCACCGCGCGGACAACCGTGCATACGTTCAGCGAAGAGAAGTTCGCTGAAGTCCTGAATCCCGGTTTGAAGACAGCCCTGACCGTCCATGATGAAGCGGCATCCGCCGTCGATGAATTCTTCTATCGACGGTGGGGATTGGGAATCGCGACTTTTGTCATATCACTTCTCGCCGTCGCGTTGTACGTTTATATCCGGCGGTTGAACCATCGTTCGATTGCGGACACTTCAACACAATGAGACACTTAGAATCCGGAGATCTTTTTTGAGGAGATATGCCATGAAACAGCTCGGCATATTCGCTATTGTGGCAATCCTCGCAGGCGGTATTTCGACGCAGATGGTTGCTCAGCACAAATACATCGGCGCAAAGCCATGCGGGATGTGTCACAGGACTGAGAAGCAGGGAAAGCAATTTGTCATCTGGCAGGATGGTCCTCACGCGAAAGCCTACAAGACACTGCTGACGGACAAAGCGAATGACGTTGCGAAAGCGAAAGGCTCGAAGAAGCCTGCCGCGGAAACACCGGAATGTCTTTCGTGTCATACGACGGGCCATGGATCGGATCCTTCGATGTTTGAAAAGACATTCGATCCGAAAGATGGCGTGCAGTGCGAAAGCTGTCATGGAGCCGGCTCCGGCTACAAGACGCTGCAGGTGATGAAGGACAAAGCGAAAGCGATCACAGCCGGAATGAAGGAGTACAAGGATGAAGCGGCGATCAACGCGCTTTGTGTGACGTGTCACAACGAAAAAAGCCCGACTTACAAAGGATTCAAGTTTTCCGAGAAATGGGAAAAAGTAAAGCACCTTATTCCGCAGGCGAAGTAACATCGCCTCACTTCTACGATACTGGTTTGATGTTTTTTTCCGGTGTTGTACGTTGAGCATGAGGACAGATGAAATGGAAGCCATGCATTTTGACAAGGAGGTATCACTCGTGAAAAAAACACTATCCCGTCGTGCATTCCTTCGGGAAGCGCATCGACGCAATCGCGTGAGAGTCGTGTTCGTCCTCGCGTTGATCGTATTCACTGTTCCGCTGTCTGCGCAAAGAATCACCGGGCGCTTCATGACTTCGCTCTACGGATGGGAACGCTTCGATACGGTGGACGTGTCACGCTCCATCCTTCGGGGCAGCCAGACGGCGTTCATCGATGTCACGCACGGCAATGTCAGTCTCCATTCCTTCCTTGACGGCGCAGCAACGCTCGACTCGTCTTTCTCAGAAAGCACGCAGTTCAACGTGTATAATCTCTTCCTGCGCGTGCGCGAGATCATGGGTTCCGAAATCCAACTTGGCCGCATGCCCTACTACGTCGGCGCCGGCGTCGGAACGATGGATGGTTTGCTCGCACGCGTTCCGGTCGTCGAAGGCTACAGGCTGACACTCTACGGCGGACAAACGGTACTGCCCGATCTCTCGTTCGGCGGGGATATCAAAGAGCGCTATGTCTTTGGCGGGCAGGTGCTCATCACATCGATTCCATCGATGCGGATCGGATTGAGTTACATGAATCGCCAGCGCAAGCCGGAGAGCTATACCGGTCTTCGCGAAGATGCGAACCTCCAACCGATCGAAGTGCTCATCGATCCGTCCGTTCTCAAAGAGCAATACATGAACGCCGATGTCGCGTATCATTCGAACGTCGTTTCGGTGTACGTCCGGTATGACCACGATCTCAACCTCTCGCAACTGAAGCGCGCGCAAGCGAACGTCGAGGTTCCGGTGATGGAGAACCTCCGCATTGCCGCCGACGTGATCCACCGCGCTCCAACGTTGCCGTTCAATTCGTTCTTCTCCGTTTTTTCCGTGACGAACACGACCGAAGCGGAACTCGGCGCGGATTATATCATGGACGAACTTCGCGTCTATGCACGCGGAGGCATGGTGACGTACGACGAAGAAACGAGCGCGCGTTTTTCCGCCGGCGTTTCGACGCAATACGGTAGCTTGAGCTATCGCGGCACGTCCGGTTACGCGGGCGAATTGAGCAGCGTTCATCTCAGTCTTGCATATCCGCTGTTCGAGCGTCAGTTCATTCCAAACTGCGGCGTCGGATTCAGTTCCTTTAAACTTTCCGAGCACGCGGAGAAAAGCGACGTGCTTTCGCTCAGCGCGGGAGGCGTTTTCCGACCGATGCAATCGATCTCGGTCGATGCACAGATGCAGTGGCTGAGCAATCCGATTTACAAGAGCGACGTGCGAGGCTTCGTGCGTTTGAGCTTCTGGTTCAGCGAACAAACGAATATTCTGAGGTGACGGCCATGATGAAACGCTATCTCTCTTTTGTTGCAACACTCGCGATCATCATCGCTGTCGCGTATGCCGGGCCTCTCTTTCGCATGGACGAGCACGCCGAGGTTATCAAGTTCTCGCACAAGTTCCATGCGGAAGTCGGCGCGGGCGACTGTGCGACATGCCATACAGCCGCCTCAGTTTCGGCAAGCTCGAAGGACAATCTCATTGCAAAGAAACAAGCGTGTGCCGGTTGCCACGACGTGGAAAACACCGACGAGTGCGCGAAGTGCCACTACGAAGACCGCATGGAAACATTCCCGAATCCGGACCGCGAGCTGATCTTCTCGCACCAGCAGCACGTCGCCGCCGACCTTGCGTGCGAGACGTGCCACAAAGGTGTAAACGAAGTTGCGTATGCCTCGAATGCGAACATGCCCGACATGGCGTCGTGTAACACATGCCACAACGGAAACACCGCATCCGCAGTTTGTGAATCCTGCCACACGGACTTCGTCAATCTCCTTCCGGCGGACCACAAGTTTTCCGATTTCAAGAAGAACCACCGTCAACTCACGCGCCTCGGAGCGATGGAGGTTTCCTGCCAGACATGTCACACTGAATCCACGTGCCAGGGCTGCCATCAAGGCGTCGGGCTTCAGTCGTTTGGAAAAGGTGACATCACGCCCGATCCGCGACCCGTTCGCACCACGCGCGACAACGAAAAGAAAACCGTTGTCGAGCGCATTCATGAATTGAACTACAAATTCACGCACGCCATCGATGCGAAGTCGCGTCAGAACGAATGTGCGACGTGCCACAGCGAACCGCAGTTCTGCGTCGCCTGCCATCAGGAAGGCGGGAACATCAACCAGGCGAAGTTCAAACCCGCATCCCATGCCGTACCGGGCTTTACCACACTCGGACGAGGTAGCGGCGGTGGCGAACACGCGCGTATGGCTAAGCGCGACATCGAAGAATGCATGGCCTGTCACAACGTTGAAGGGAGAGACCCGACGTGCATGCTCTGTCACACGGAATCCGGGAGGGTACGCTAATGAATACGATCATCCGCTCCTTCTTCCTTCTCACATTGGGCGTGTTCGCAATCGGATGCGCGGACCTGAAGGATGAACTTCCCGCACCGGTCGATGCCGGTATCGTCGTTCATCCCTCGGCCTTTTTGAATCCTTCGTCAGAGAACTTTCACGGTAAAGCGATTCGGCTCGCCGGCTGGAAAATGGATAACTGCCAGAGTTGCCACGGCGTCTATTACGATGGCGGACGGGCGCAACTCTCGTGTCTGACGTGCCACACGAAACCCGGCGGACCGGAAAACTGCACGACCTGTCATGGCAGCAGCAACCCTGCGCCGCCACGTGACCTGAGCGGCAACACAAGCTCCACTTCGCGCGGAGTCGGTGCGCATCAGGCACATCTCGGCAACACGTTCGCAAAAGCCGTCTCGTGCAATGAATGCCACGTCGTGCCGTCAACGTTGTACGCCACGGGACACGTCGATTCGCACTCACCCGCGGAAGTCGTGTTCAACAATCCTCTCGCATCGACGAAGACAAACGTGCCGGGGACACAGAACTACTCGTCGTCGCTTCCGCTCTTCGAACCCAACCCGCAGTTCAATTCAATTCAGGGCACATGCTCGAACGTCTATTGTCACGGTCATTTCAAGAACGGCAACACCGACAACGTCGTCACATGGACTGCAAAGAAGGAGTGTGGCACGTGTCACGGCGACGCTACGAAGACGGCACTCGCGGAGAAGGCCTTACCGAAGACGAGCGCAAGCGGCGGGACGCATCCGAACGTCCTGACCTGCGCGGTGTGCCATGCCGACGTCGTGAACGCTCAGTTGGATATCATTGCACCGGAGAAACACATTAACGGCAAGCTGAACATCTTCGGGTCGGAACGCGACTTCTGATGTCCGGTCATGTCTGAGTTCGGCTTCCAGCCCGCACGACTTTCAACGAAGGAGATCAGCCGCATGCGTATTGCAATGCGGCTTTCTCTTTCCATCGGGGTGATGATGCTCGTGCTGAAGATCAGCGCGTACCTGCTGACGAATTCCGCCGCGATTCTCTCGGACGCCGCGGAGTCCATCGTCCACGTTCTCGCAGTCGGTTTCGCGGCATACAGTTTCTCGCTCAGTATCAAACCGCCGGACAAGGAGCATCCTTACGGGCACGACCGCGTCAGCTTTTTCTCCGCGGGCTTCGAAGGCGCGATGATCCTGCTCGCATCGCTCTTCATCATCTATGAAGCGATCATGAAATGGATTTCTGGTTTGTACCTCGAACGGCTCGACGAGGGGATTGCGCTCGTTGCCGCGGCGACGCTCGTCAACGCATGGTTGGGATGGCACCTCGTCAAGCTTGGGAAGAAGTACCGTTCGCTCGTATTGGAAGCTAACGGCAAGCACGTTCTCACCGATAGCTGGACGAGCTTGGGCGTCATCGTCGCGTTGCTCCTGACGCAGTTTACCGGCTGGCTGCCCTTCGATCCGCTCCTTGCGATTGTCGTTGCGCTGAACATTCTCATCACGGGCATCAGACTGATGCACCGCTCTGTTCGCGGTCTGATGGACGAGAGCGACCCGGAGATGAGCAGCAAAATCCAATCGATCTTCGAAGCCGCGATGAGCGAGTACAAGGTGAAGATTCACGCCGTACGCCATCGCAATTCCGGCAACCGCGTGTGGGTGGAATTCCACATGATGTGCCCTGAGCAGTTGACGCTCGCGCGCTCGCACGAAATCGCGACGATCATCGAGCGGGACATCAAGCTTCTGTTACCGATCGAGACGGAAGTACTCAGCCACATAGAGCCGCTCGAAGGTCACGACGAGATTCACGAGCGACTGCTGAAGAAGTGATGTCAAAGGAAAGTGGTTTCAGAGAGTGATGCACTCATCAGTTGAGATGCTCGTTGAATTGACCGCCACGTGGCGGCGGGTCAACGATATTGAGTACGGCTTCCAATGGTTTACCGTATTTGAGTGGACCACACAGAATCTCGCTTATAGAGAGTGAGATATCTTCAAGGGAGTCATATGGATTTTGTGCGAGGCTTACTCTTACGTGAAAAACGAAATCGTTCATCGAACCAAGTGTGCGTCGATTCGTTTTGGTAGTGAACTGAATCAACTGCATCTCTTGAAGTTCACGATTGATCTGGCGGGAAGACAGGCCGATCGAGTGGAACAGAACCTCCAACGATGTAAGGAAACGAGTCTGGAGTGATCTCGTTTCTTTCGATGGAATAACCACGGACAACAGTGTCCGTTCGTTTGTAAGGATGATCAGTGGACGCCGACCGACATTGAATGAATTGGCACACCATGGGCCGAGTAGGTTTGTCGATGGTTGGGTGTTATCCACGAAGGGAAACGAAAGTCTTTTGGCGAGTTTCTTCGTACAGTTCAGTGTTATCATCTGTAGAACATAGTTTTATGTGAGCATCGAGCAATCTCTATTGTCGCTGGTTAATCGACATGTTAATGTGTATCACCAGTTATACAGTTCATCAGGAAGTGAATTCGTCTAACGAATTAGCTCTATTGCTTTTTCTCACTGCGGTGTACATTGTCATGGCAGACGGTACACAAAGTCTTCAGGTTCTCTTCTATATTCGAACCGCCCTTTACGTGATGAATTATGTGATGCAACTCAAGATGCCGAGGGTCGGACGGATTCCATTCAACGTGCGACCATCCGCACGACCGACACTTGTACCCGTCGCGCCGAAGCACCTCACGGCGAACATCGTCCGGAATTCTTCGGTCATGTTCCGGGCTTTGCCGGTCTGCCTGTAACATGTAAACCCCAATGGCTAAATCAGGGCGCCCAGTTGTCTTCGTCGCGATCGGCCACCCATGCTCCGACCTCAACTCTCGCACGCGCCGTGCCCATTCCGTCTTGTCACCGGCTACGTAGCGTAACTCTTCGTTCGTCACACCGCGTCCGACATTTGCCCGAAGAAACTTCAGAATCTTACCACGCACTGACTCGCGTTCCTTACGGATTGCGTTTGCGACGCGCCAGCGATGCGCAGCGTCGCGATCCTCCTCAGAACTCAACAGAATGTAGTCATTCTGTTTCATGGCCTTGAGTTCGTCAGGTATTTCTTCAGATTCGTCCTCGCTCATTTCCTTGATTGTGACACCACTTACAATAGCCCAACCGAACTCCACACGCAACTCACGCAAACGTCTGGCATACTCTTGAATCCCAGAGACAACGAGCAGTTCGTCACCATTTATTATTGTTCTAGGATACTGCCGAAAGTAGTACAGGATTCGGTCTCTTGCCGCCGAGGTGTACTCAACAGGTATCAGTGCCTTACCCATATCGCGCATTCCTTGGAAGATAGGAATTAGTGCTAGAACCTTTGGTCGAAGTTCACCTGACTGAAGCTCAACTTTGAAGTTAGCTATAAGTTTCGCAACCATCTGCCGTACTGCTTCTGGATCGTTATGTGTTATCTCTTTTCGTTCATTCCTCATATAGAAACCTCTCAAGTTTTTCCAATAGATATGTTGGGTTGTTAGTGTTGCATTGCCACACTACCAGTACCTTCCAACCCATCTTTATTAGCTCCCTTCGAAAGATCTTGTCCCTCTCCATGTTCGCATCGAGTTTCTTGTTCCAGAAGGTACTGTTCGTGGTTGGTCGCTTCGATCGATGACAACGCTTATGACCGTGCCAGAAACATCCATGTACGAAGATTACCTTGCCGAGTCGTGGTAGTACGATATCTGGGTTTCCTGGTAGATCACGTCGATGAACTCGAAATCGAAATCCCATTCGATGAACGAAAGAACGAACAATCATCTCCGGCTTGGTGTCGAATCCCTTGATACGACTCATTATCCAGCTTCGCTTTTGTGTGGAAAATATGTCGGTCATATCACCGGTTGTTTATTAGCAAGAGAAGATAAACCATGTCAGCTAAACGTGCAGCTAGCCCAGGTGGCACAGCGTTCCCGATCTGTCGTGCAATCTCGATTTTCGAACCCGTGAAAACGAAATCGTCCGGGAAAGACTGTAAGCGCGCTGCTTCTCGGTGCGTTATCGGTCTGTGCTGATTCGGGTGCAGATACCGGCCCTTCTCTGGTTTGTAGAACTCCGTTCTAATGGTGAACGCAGGACGGTCCCACCACAGTCGACCGAAAAGATCAGTACCGCCAGTCTTTTTTCGAATCCAGCACCCGGGAGTCAGTTTAGGAGCACGCTTCTGAAGGTCAAAACGATTCATGCCCTCTTCAGGAATAGCTTTGTATCGGGCTATGCTCATCGGAGTAGGAGAGCGTCCAAAGTGGAGATCTAATGGAGGAGCCTCTTCACGAATCCCTGTCCCCTCAGGTGGCGGAAGGTCAGCGATTGCATCGCGAACCGTGCGCCACTTTTCGGCGATGGTTAAATACCCTTTTCCATTTGCTTGCAATACGGAAACTTGTACTCCACTTTTACGAGGGTCGTAGTGTGTTTTTCTCGGAGGAAAGACCAGTGATGGGTCGAGAAACTTGCAGCCTACGATAATCGCCCGGCGACGCGTCTGCGGAACACCGTAGTCGGCTGCGCAGAGAACTTCGCCCCAACACTTGAAGCCCATAGCTTCAGCCATGCCCATGATTTCACCATGCTCGAAGGAACCTAGTAGTTGAGGTACGTTCTCCATTACAAATACTTGAGCGCCTGAGCGCTCGACAACTTCAAGAAAAGGACGCCATAGTTGCTTTCGCGGATCACCTTCACGGTTCTTATTCAGAAGGCTGAATCCTTGGCACGGCGGCCCACCAATGACAACATCAGCTGCTGGAATCTCCGTTTTCGAATCGTTAAGAATATCCACGATGTCTCCTTTTACACAGTGGTCTCCGAAATTCCTGCGATATGTACGTACGCAGTTATCATCAAAATCGTTTGCCCAAACAGGATCGAACACGTGTCCGAATATTTTCGAAAACCCAAGTGTCATACCTCCAGCACCTGCAAAGACATCGATTAATCGGAAGCGCTTACGCTTTCTCTTAAAAGCGCCTAAGCTTCGAGCCTCGTAGATCCGCTCTTCTTCGCGGACAAGCCATGCTATTTCTTTCTTGATGTAGTAATTCACCTGTTGTTCTTTCTCGAGTTTTACCACGCCTTCCTTGTCGCTCTGTCTTTGTGTCCAACGTTTTCGCAACAATGCAGCGCCATTACGAATCCAAAATAATGCGACTACTGACCGCTACAAATGGTTCATTCTCTCTTCCTGAAGACGCAAATCAACACGCGACTAAAAAACAATGGTGTTCCGTACTTGCGCATGCTCGCTGCCGCCTCTCGATTGTCACGAAGAATCAGTGCCTCAAATCATTCTGACTGGTTAAGACCAATTAAAATCAGCGAAATAGTAGCCAAGAGAACTGTAAGGTGGGGAAGTGACGATGAGATGAATGGTCTCATCGGGAATCTCTTCCTTCTTCTGTAAGTCGACAATGATCCTGTGATGAGTAGCCATAGGTGAATCGAATGTACGAAATAGCTGAATGCGTTGCTCGTCGTTCAGCGTGGTTTCAGAGCAGGACGCTGCCGTATCGGCTATCGCCTACGCCCTACGTGTCGCGTAGAATCTTTTCCATCTTCCTGCCTTTCGCCAGTTCATCCACCAACTTATCCAGGTACCTGACCTGCCGGGTCAAGGGATTTTCGATTTCCTCCACGCGATAACCGCAGATTACTCCGGTGATGAGGTGTGCGTTGGGGTTCAGCGAAGCTCGCTTGAAGAATGCTTCGAAGGTCACTTTTGCCTTTATCAGTTCTTGTAGTTTTTTTTCATCGAAGCCGGTTAACCACTCGATGACCTGATGCAACTCCTGCCTGGTTCTGCTCTTCTTCTCAACTTTTGCGACATACATCGGATAGACCGAAGCGAAGGTCATTTGTGAGATGCGTTGATCGTGTGTGCTCATAGTGTTCTTGAATTATCTCTACAAAAGTTAGCGAAGTAAGGATTCATTCATCTCGCTTGCAGTAGCAAGCCGAATCATACCAATATCAACGTAGCGATCACGACTATTGCCCCCTCCCACAGTCAATTGGGACGCCATACCGGTGTTTCATTTCGCTTTGGCTCATTTGTCAGCCGAATCTTTCTTCCTGTTTCTACATGGATAATCCAAACATTGTATTGAGCAGGAGTGCCGCTTGAATAGGCAATCCATTTCCCATCCGGTGACCAGGAAGGGGAGTAATCTTCTGAAGCGTCATTGGTCAGATTCGTGATGTTGCTTCCATCAATGTTCATGATGAAAATCTCGAAATTCTTCTCTTCCGTAGGACCGTAGAATGCAATCCTTTTTCCATCCGGCGAAAATCTTGCCCCAGAGTCAAAGCCTTTCTTGTATGTCAAGCGCTTTTCGTTTTTCCCATCTGCATCCATGATGAATATCTCGCCATTTGCTGCATGGGATGTATCGCCCGGTTCCCGTATTTGTCTTGTAAAGAGAATCTTGGTTCCATCTGTTGACCATGTTGGGACCTCTTCGAATTCTTCATTTGAAGTGAGCCTTGCAACATTGGAGCCGTCGACGTTCATCGTGTAGATCTCTCTGCTCTTGTGGTCTCTGTCAGACGTGAATACGATTCTTTTACCATCAGGTGAGCAGTCGGGCAGATAGTCGTTGGAAGGATGATTGGAGAGGTTTCGTTGGTTACTGCCGTCTGCATCCATCATGTAGATTTCGTTGTTGCCGTCACGATTGGAGTAGAAGAGAATATGTTTGCTATCGGGAGACCATGATGACCAAAAGTCCAACGCTTTGTTGTTGGTCAGGTTCTTGACCTTCTGCCCGGATGCGTCCATTGAGTAGATTTCAAAATTACCGTCCCTCGTAGTGAGGAAGGACAATGTGCCGATGGGTTCCTCAGTTGCGCTCCCGGAGCCGTGACTTGAAGAGAGTGTCCTACACCCCGTTCCCGAGAGTATCAATATCGCACAGAATGGCAAAGCGAGTAGAAACTTATTATACACTTGTCTGAATGGTATGTAAGCGATGAAGGCAGTATCCATCAAGTATTCCTCTTGAGTTAATTTGGTTCGGGTCGTTGTTGGGCGTGTCATGTACATACGGTGGCTATGTCGTGATCTTCGTGTCATTCATCCCCTGTAAATTAGCAATCGGGCAATGGCATATCCAAGAGTGAGGCCGAATAGGGTTGCAACGACATCCAACCAGTCAAAAGTGTAAAGGACTTTGGCAAGAATGCCAGGGCGCGGAACGAGTTGAACGAACTCAAGTCCCATAGCGATCGCGCCCACGAGTAATGTCGTTTGAAGAAGCGTGAAGCGTGCAAGTCTGGAACTTGAACTTGACAAGATGAGGAACAGCAATCCCGCTGGCCCAAGAGTACTCGGGGCAATATCGAGGAACGTCGAAGTGGTTAACTGATCCATCCAGCGGAGTGCTTTCAGAGGGAAAATCAAGAGCAAGCAACTTGCTCCAATCCAGCCAAATATCCGTTTCGTTCTATCGGCTACAGTTGTTGGTGATTTCACTATACCATCCTTAGACCAATCCGGTACTTATTCGAAATCGGGTACGGTTTGCACATAACATTTGCGGTAACCACGCAGAAGGCTACCGTTTAAATCTTTTTCACTTTCACAACCAGCATATACTCGAACAACTCAAAGTCGGGTAAGCCGGATGTTGCGATTTTCAGATGAGGAGTGATCTCCCTGGCTATGATAATGACTCTTACCCTTTCGGCGCCCAAAAGCTCCTTGACTCGGTTCTTGTAATAAAGGCATTGTCCAATGACTTTTTCGTATCCTCTACTGACCTTGAGTTCGATGACCACCGGAGTCTTGTTTTTATCAATTGCTAGAATGTCAATGCGCTTGTTGCCGGCATCAACAGAGAACTCGACGCCTTCGGTACCGTCCTTGTCCTTGAATAGGATAAGGCCCGGCTCAATTACGCTGAGATTGTTTGAGAGGTAATCCCTTAAGTCTTCCTCGTACGCAAAGCTTGTTTCATCGGAACTCTCCTCTTGCTCCTCTTCTTCACTCTCACTGCCGGAAATGAAGGAATTAAGGATGCGTTTATATCTCTGAATTTTGCGCTTGCCTGCCTCTGTGCGGCCGAATGGCCACGACTGACTGATAAATTGGTTCAGAAGATTGTTTTTCTCGAGAAGATCGACAACCTTCCCTCTCTTCAAGCTCGATGTGTAAGAACCAAGCCTGTCCTTGGATCGCTTAATCTCTGTGGCTTCTTCAGCCAATCCATTCTCTGAAAGGAAGACGTAAGCGAACCGCAAAGGTAATCCTTCAAAGCCTTCGATGTCAGTTGTTTGATCTGTCATGTCCTTCCTCCTATGATTATCTCTGTAGCTTATTTCACATAACGGTTCGGGGCTTGACGAAGGTGGCGAATACGAAGCACAAAACTGTCTGCCAGCACAGCACTTAGTACGAAGCACAAATGTTCAATTAACCACTGAACCGCCACTTTCGCTAGGCCCATGTTAGCGGTTCGTGCTTCTCTGTCCACGAAACGGTGTCCGCAATGTTTGCAGTGAACTTGATGAGTTTCATATTACTATTCTTTTGTCCTGTAAAATACAGCAAGTCGTTTAGCTAATTTAATATCCCTACAATCTTTTGGCTTTCGGAATAAGTCAATTTCTGAGTCGCTGAAGAACTTCTGTTGACTTGTTACTATTGATTTCAGGAATGAGTTTTCCAAAAGGTCTTCATGAATTAGCTGGGCAAAACTTTTAATTCCTAAACCGATATATCGTGAGTAGAAAACTAACCAAGCCAATTCAAAAACAGATTTTTTACTTGATGCGTTTTTAATTTCGGCTTCCACCAACTCTCTTAGATTTTCTTTGAGTTCGTATTGCAGTTTGTATTTGTCATAGATGGCTTCACATATTGCCAACACCTGACAAAGAACCTTTTCAGATTCTCTTTTTAGCAACATGAGCAAACTGAACGTCTTTAGAATTTGTTTTTTCTTGAATTTTATTTCATTGGAGAATTCAATTTTTAATTGGTGGTCGTCATTAAACAATTCGGAAAAAAACTTTTCAAGTATGCTTGTTCCAGAATGTAACCTGTGTATGTCTAATGCTTTTAGAAGTGTCTGCTCAAATGTCTTAAAAGGTATTGATGAGACATTTCTCAAAGAATACGAATGATAATCTCTATCATGTTGTCTATACAAACCTTCTGGAAGTGTCAGCACTTTTGTTTTATGTTCGTTGATTAGCAGATTAAAATTTACCAATTCGTCAGCAAGTTCTTTCAAGATGATTTTAGCATCGTCTTCGGAGTTGCAAAGTATTCTGTAATCGTCTTTGAAACGGCTACCAAGAAACTCTATCCCTTTCAGTTTCTTTGAAACTTTAAGATCAATTGTTGCTAAAACAATTTCTGCGATTAGGTCGCTTAGAGCCGAACCAACAGGAACACCATTTGTCCTCGCATCGTTTGCATATTGAACTAAGCGGTCAATTTTATTTCCTGTTAATATAAATTCCTTGTCATCAAACGCTTCGTCTCGTCCAGCTAATGCCCAACCGATGCTATGAGTATAAATTGAATTGTAGAAGTTTGTGATGTCGGCACGAATGATTAGTTTGAATTTGTGAGCTTCTGCAACCATGTCCTTTTCCGCCATTTCTAACCACTCATAAATCATCCGTCCCGAACGCAACGGACTTAACTTACCTTCCTCTCTTGCGTTTACAGGAATTGGGAAGCTGTAAGAGAAAATTTTAAGGTCATTGTGAAAGAGGTGGTCAACAATTGTGTCCCAATCAGCAATCATGTGAAAAACAATGTCGTGGTAGTTGAATGGATGCTGTATGCCGAAAACTCTTGAAGTCAGTAACGACTTGGGATAAGAAATAGAAACAAGGTTTCTTCTTGCAAGGTTCTTGATGTCCTGATTGTATGGTTTAGTCTTTAGTGTAAAGTTTGAAACTTTGAAAGAAGGTGGTAAAACATATTGTTCGGGATAATACCCTTCGTTAAGAAACCAATGAGCAATGTCGTCCTTGTTAATTGCCCTGAGCAAAGCTGCCGTCTTTTTAAAATGTTTCTCAGGTAATGTCATAACTGTTTATTATTTGCACTGTCAGTCGGTGTTGCACTGTCGCCATAGGATGACCGCTAACTCCTGTATTCACGAACCACTTCGTTTATCCTCCTGATTTGGCATGCTTAACGAAGTACTTCGTTTATTTTCTGACTTGAAAGAAACCCAGAATCCAAGGGGGCTGATGATCTTTCCGAGGGACTTTTGCTAACGCGCGAGTAAATCTCCGTCGTTTTCGGACTTGCGTTCCCAAGGGATTCCTGAATGAAACGAAGATCGATCCCGTGTTCAAGTAAGCGCGTGGCGAAGGTGTGCCGTACGAAAGTTCTCAAGCAACTCTGGTAGGCTTTGATAGTTTTATGGCTGTGGTTCTTCTGCCTCATCTCCTTCCTCACTGTTTCGAAAAATCTATCGGCCATTGTGCGGGCCACTCCTTTAGTTCAACAATCCGTTGCGACAACGTTACGGAAAGAGTCGCTTTCAATGCAAGCCCCTTGCGGAAAATAATCGCGTGGCGTGTCGGTTATCCGCCGTTGCTTTCAATCGGCTGCCGCCAAGCTGGTGATGCGCGGTCAACTCTGTGGTTTCCGGTTAGTGAGCGCAGGCCAGGGGAGCTTCAGAAGGTGGTTGCTTTCTTCGCGGTCTTTTCGGAGATTCAGGCAAACGTTCCGGAGTGACATCCAATGTCGAATAGCCGCTTCCCCCGTTTCCCGAAATCTCAGATCGTCATAACCCCCACTCTTCTTGTCGTGCTGGCGCTGGCGGCCACAGCCCAAACCCGCATCGACGGTCGCGTGGTTACCACCGACAGCATCCCGGTTCACAATGCCATCGTTCAACTTCGAATGCAGGACGACAGCACGAAGGTCTATCGCGCGACCACGGACTCCGAGGGGCGCTTCTCGTTTTTCCTTACGAGCATAGAGCACGCCTCAACTGCAAGCGGGTATGCGCTCCATCCAAACTATCCGAATCCGTTCTCATCCTCCACGACCATCACGTTCTCCATTCCTCAGCGGGAATCCGTGACGCTCGTCGTGCATGATCTTCTTGGCCGGCACGTACGCACGCTGGTTAGCGAGCAAGTGGAAGCGGGGACATACCGGGTGGTATGGGACGGCAGGAACGAGTCCGGCAAGTTTCTTCCGCATGGCTCCTACCTGTGCATTCTCCGAACGAGAGATGGCGTTGCATCGAAACGGCTTCTTTTTTCCGGTAAAGCGCTCGGAACTCAGCAGAGCACAAGCCTGGCGCGTACAGGCGACGTCGTGATATTGAGCAAAGAAAGCGCGGCACAGCAAGTTCTCATCGAGGTGCGGGATACGACGGTTGCGATGCCACGGATTACCTCTCAAACGTTTCCTTACTCCATCGGGCGCGATACGAGCATAACGGCAACCGTCAACTACGGCGGCTGGGAGGACCTTGAATATCCTTCCAAGGGTGTTCGAAGCCTCTTTCTCGATGACCCCTATTTGTATGTTTGCTCTGGGCAATACGGTCTTTGGAGAAGGGACATCGAGAAGCTCACACCGTGGCAGTACCTGGGATTGGCGGACACGTCGCCGAAGATGGGATGGGGCGTCGTGGACGTTGACGCAAGCGGTGATCATATTCTCGTCGCATACTACGGACGTAGGGTTACGGGAAATCTCGATAGCATGATCGCAGTTTGGCGAAGCACTGACGCCGGTCAAACGTGGCTCCGCTCGGACAGTGGGATTACGGATACGATGGATCCCAACATAGAGCATAACTTTATCACACTGATAAAGAGATCACCGCACAAGAAGAACGTCGTTCTTGCGCAATACTTCTATGCTGCGCTGTACCGATCGTTGGACAGCGGCCGCACCTGGAAAAAGCATCGCGGAAGCAGAGGAGTTATATCGGGTCATGGGCACTTGAAGTGGAATACTCACTGGGAAGGGGAGGTTTGGGAGTTGGGCACTTCCGCAGTTGATATACATTCGATGCTCACCGTATATGAAAATTATGGAGACAGTGCCCGAAGAAATATCGAACAGAATAGAATATACCCATCGGTATTCGATGCTGATAATAAATATCACGCATTCGCTGCCTGGTATAGTTTAGCGGAAACGACGGACGGCGGCATTTCATGGTTCGAACACGAGGCACACGTTCCGGGAATAGGTCGGTTGTTGGTAATCGAAGCGACCGAGGCGTTGGGCGGCAAAAGGATGTTCCTTTTTGTCGCCGACGAATTCTCACCTCCCCACAACTCTTATATCGCGGTTCGAAGCTTCGACCAAAACGATTATCGTATTCTCACCAAACTTCCAACCGTTGGGAATAACCTCTTCGTGGATAAACGGAATTACCTCTACTGGAACTGGGCCGGATACATCCGTCGCATGTACGTGCCGTAGCGTTTCGCATGTGTGAAGGGAGGTCGTCCGCACGGTTCTTTTCGGGTGCGGTGGTATCTTTGCGCCGGATCGGAGGATCCTCACGAATAAACCCTTTCAACAATCGGAGGTTGTCATGGATCAGTGGTTAGTAGTCATTTTTCGTTTTCTCCACATCGGCGCCGGAGTGTTTTGGGCCGGCAGCATCATGTACTTAGCCGTGTTCATTCTTCCCGCGGTAAAAGCTGCCGGACCGGAAGGAGGGAAGTTCATGCAAGTGCTCTCGGCGACGCGCAATTTACCGAACGTCATGAACGTCCTTGCCCTCACGACGATAATTTCTGGTTTGATCCTTATGTGGCATCTCTCCAACGGCTTTGATGCATACTGGATGGGATCGCGTTTCGGGATTGCCATCAGTACCGGAATGACGACCACGATCATCGGATACCTGTTGGGCATCTCGATCAACCTTCCGACGATCAAGAAGATGGCGGCGATGGGGAAAGCGATTGCGGCATCAGGCGCCCCGCCGACGCCCGAACAGATGGAACAGATCGGTGCGATGCGCGCGAAGGTCGGGAAGGTCACGGTCGCCATAGCGCACCTGCTCGGCATTACCGTGATCATGATGGCGACTGCGCGATACCTGTAATCCACAGGACGCGAACAGCTTCAGCATGACGAAATGAGAAGGGAGAAATCTTTCCCTTCTTGGAGCGATACCCGTCGCACTTCTACTTTGCAGGTGTGAAAGAATTCTTCCCGGTCTTCTTCAGTATCGTCGCCATCGGCATTCTCAGTGCCGTCGAGATTCTCCTGCTGAAGAAGCTCCACGCGGATTGGTGGAAACATCGCTGGGTGCGTCTTGCCGCGTTTGGCGTCCCCGTGACCGGAGTCATTTCGCTTGCGCTTTGGGCGTTGGGTATCGCAACGGAAGCGGACCTCATGGAAGCGATCGGGGCGTATGGAGCGGCGGCAACGCTGGTCACCGGGCTTGCACTCATGCTGTCACTTCCTGCGTCGGGCGTATTTCACATCGCAGACAACGTCCTGTACAAGTTTCGAAAACGGAAGCATGCGCGTCTCCGTTCGGATGAACCGACACTCGCTGAGCGGCGCAAAGTGCTGAAGACTTCGGCGGCGGTATTTCCTGTGCTTGCAGTGATCGGCGGCGCGAAGGGCGTAACGGAGTCGTTCAAGGAACCGCTCATGCCCGTTGTCCCGCTCGCCTTTCCGAAACTTCCGCTGGCGCTGGAAGGCTTGCGCGTCCTGCACATCAGCGACGTGCACATCGGCTTGTTTCTCCGGCTGCCCGAGCTTGAGCGAATGGTCGAGCGCTCCGCAGAAACGAAACCCGATCTCGTTCTCATCACCGGCGATTTTTCCGACGACGTCGGCACGTACTTCGATGCGTTGAACATCGCCCGTCAAATCCCTTCGCGCTACGGAACCTTCGCTTCCATCGGCAACCATGAGTACTTCCGGGGCATCGCGGAAATTCGACGCGCGTATGAACGCGGTCCGATTCCGCTGTTGCTCGATGAAGGAGTTGCGCTCGACATCGGAGGAAGCGAACTCTTCATCGCCGGCGCCGACGATCCGCGGACGCTCAAGCGCGCAACGGATTCATTCTTCACCGACACGATCGAAGCGTCGATTCGCAACGCGCATACCGACGCATTCATCATCCTCATGAGTCATCGTCCCGAGGGATTCGATTATGCCGCGCGCATGGGCATCGACCTGACGCTTGCAGGCCACACGCACGGAGGCCAGATCGGGTTCAACGGTCGCAGCATGATGGAGCACTTCGCCCCGCACAAGTACATGTGGGGTTTGTATGAAAAAGGCGAGTCGAAACTCTACACCTCCGCCGGTGCGGGACATTGGTTTCCGTACCGACTCGGATGTCCTGCGGAAATACCGCTTTACGTCTTGAAGAAAAGCGCATAGCCCAAGGTTCGAGGACGCCGATCGTGAGCAAGTCGCAGCCGGATTCGATGGAGTTCAATGCAACACTCGAACGGTCGGACAACAAGCTCTGGAACGCGCACGTCCGCGTTCCCGATTCCGTGGCAAAGCATTTTCCCGACGTCGAATCGCGGCGCATCGTCTGCTCGCTGAACGGTTCGACACGTTTTCAAACAGCGATCCTTCCGTATCGAAGAGGCCTGTGGGTTATTCGCGTCAACAAGACGCTCGTGAGAAAACTCAAGGTGGAGTTCGGCGAAGAAATACACGTCGTGATTCATCCGGACGAGAGTGCGTTCGGTCTTCCGTTGCCTGAAGAATTCGAGGAGCTTCTGCTGCAGGATGCAGAAGGGAAGAAGTGGTTCGACGCATTGACGCCGGGAAAGCAGCGCACGTTACTCTACATCGTCGATTCCGTGAAGAGCACGGAGAAGCGCATCGCACGCGGCCTTGCGATTCTTCGTCACCTGAAGGCGAACAAGGGCGTGATCGATTACAAGAAGTTAGACGGGATGATACGAAGGCAAACGGTGTAGCGCACTTACACGCCGCGCATGTCCGGCTCCCAGATGAATTTGTGCAACTGCAATTGCAGGCGCACCGGAAGACCGTCTTCGAGAATCCACGCGGAAAGCTCGCGCGCATCCATGACGTCGAACACCGGGGAGAAGAGAATTTCTTTGCAGCGCTTCTTCAGCTTTCTCGTCAGGAGGACGTTGCGTGACCATTCGTAATCCTCGCGGTCGTTGATCACGAACTTCAGCTCATCCGTCGGCTTGAGGTATTCGATGTTCTCCCAGCGATTCTTTTTTTCCATCCCTGAGCCGGGGCATTTCACATCCATGATCACGATCGCGCGCGAATCGACGCGGCTGATATCGACGTGGCCGCCTGTCTCAACGGCAACCTCGTAGCCTTCGTCGCACAGCCGCGTGATGAACGGAAAGCAATCGTCTTGTTCGAGTGGCTCTCCGCCGGTAAGCTCGACGAAATTGCATCGGTAGCCGGAAATCTTTCTGACGATTTCATCCGCGGTCAACGCTTCTCCGCCTGTGCGGTGGTCGAGTGCATAGGGCGTATCGCACCACGAGCATCGCAAGCCGCATCCGTGCAGGCGAATAAAAACGCAGGGCAGTCCTGCTCGACTGCCCTCACCCTGAATGCTGAAAAAAATTTCGCTGAGCTTCAGCGTGCTCATGTCAACGAAGGAATCGCTTGCCGACTTCGGATGCGATTCCCGCAGCAGCGAGAATCTTCACCGCATCCCAAACCTGCAGCGAGAGGAATCCGGCGGAGAGGCTCATGTTCCAGTTCTGGAAAACCATCACGTTCAGGTGAACGACGCCGAAAGCAAACACGCAAAGCATCGCCGCGACCATCGCGACTGAAGCACGCACGAAGATCGGTAATGCACGCAGGATGCGAGCTTCATGCATGAGATAGCCGGTAATGAATGCGGCAACGGGAAACGCGATGAGGTAGCCGCCGGTCGGGCCGATGAAGCGCAGGATTGAACCGCTGAATCCGGCAAACACGGGTAAACCGATCGCACCGAGCGTAAGGTACGTGAGCTGCGCCGCTGCACCTTTTCGCGCACCCAACAGCGCTCCCGAAAGAAGTACGAAGAACGTCTGAAGCGTGAACGGAACCGGCAGGATCGGGATGATGATCTGCGCACCGACCGCGGTGAGAAGCGCGAAGGAACCGATCCACACGGACGTTGAAAGCGCGCGCTGCTTTGGAAGAGAGAAAACCTTGTCGATGGTAAGAAGTGATTGCATGATATCTCTGAGTTATTCGGTCACAAGTAAGGCGATGTAAAACTACTCCTTCCGTTGAAGGGAGACAAATGCAACGGAGTGCGATTCAGAGAAAGTATCGAGTGATTCATCATGCGCTGAAAGAGGGTCGCAAAGGATATATTCCCGTTGGAATGATTTCAAACAAGAACATGCGGAGAACTCATGTCAGCACGCGCGGTACTTTCTGTTGTCTTTCTCGTTGCGTCTATCGGATCCGGATGCAAGCAGCCGGAAGAGCGCACTGGTGAAACGCTTGTCGTCACACTGCCTGCCGGAATCACGGAAGCCGACGTGCCGCCGGATGCGGAGTTGAAAGGAAGATTTGCACAGGGAATCAAATGGCAGGACGGTTCGGGAGAGCACGTCGTCATCCTGTCGGAAACCGGAGGAATCGCAGGCGAAGAGAGTGATGAATTCGGAGAGACGCAAAGCGCAGAGTTACGCGCACAGCATCTTCTGAAAGCAGGCGATAGCTACGTCGCGTACTGGACGATCGACGATGACGTACGCGACTGTCCGTTCGATATCCTCGCGCGATTTCGTGAAGGCTCGCTCAGCGTCACAGATCTTGATAACGATGGAGTTGCGGAAGTCTGGTTCATCTACGTGAAGCACTGCACGAGCGACGTAAGTCCGGGCGACCTGAAGCTGATCATGTATGAAGGAAAAACGGAATACACGATGTACGGCCAATCGAAAGTCGATCTCGGCAACGGCGAAATGCAGGGAGGAAACTACACGATGGATTATGCCTTCATGAACGGCCCGCGCGAGTTTCTCGATTACGGCATCAAGCTCTGGCAGCGACATGTGCTTGAGACGTGGTAGGAACTCATACCACCTCAACAAGATGACCGCTCCTGTTCTTTAATTCTCAGTGCAGTTTAATTAAGTTCTTTCAGCAACAGTATTGTTCGACTATCACATGGCGCCAGAGATCCTTTCAACACTTGTAGAACGCTTCGAACGAAACCTCGAATCCTATCGGAGCGGAGCGTATAACGAGACGCAAGTACGCAACGAGTTTATCAATCCTTTCTTCGAAGCGCTCGGATGGGACGTGCAAAACAAACTCGGCTATGCGGAGGCATACAAAGACGTGATCCATGAAGACGCAGTGAAGATCGGCACTGCCACAAAAGCGCCGGACTACTCCTTCCGCATCGGTGGTGTGAGGAAGTTTTTCCTCGAAGCGAAGAAGCCTTCGGTGAACATCGCAGAGGAAATATCTCCCGCTTACCAACTCCGCCGCTATGCATGGAGCGCAAACCTCCCTCTCTCGATTCTCACTGACTTCGAAGAGTTCGCCGTGTATGATTGCCGGACGAAGCCGAAACCAACCGACAAAGCTTCCATCGGTCGCATGATGTATCTGAAGTTCAGCACATACGAAGAGAAGTGGGACGAGATCGCGAACATCTTTTCGAAGGACGCGGTGATGAAAGGCTCCTTCGACAAGTATGCGCAGAAAGGCGGGCGAGGCACGGCGCAGGTCGATAAGGAATTTCTTCGCGAGATCGAAAATTGGCGGGAAGAGCTTGCAAAGAATATCGCGCTTCGGAATAAAGACCTCTCCGTGCGCGACCTGAATTTTTCCGTTCAGCGCATCATCGATCGCATCATCTTTTTACGCATGTGCGAAGATCGCGGCATCGAAATCTACGGCAAGCTCCAGCAGCTTATGAACGGACAGAACACATACGCACGACTTCGTCAGTTCTTCGATGAAGCCGACGCGAAGTACAACTCCGGTCTCTTCCATTTCAGGAAAGAAAAAGATCGACACGAACCGCCGGATGAACTCACTCCGTCGCTCACGATCGATGACAAAGTGCTGAAGTCTATCATCGGAAGTTTGTACTATCCGGCAAGCCCGTATGAATTCTCCGTGCTTGGAGCGGACATTCTCGGCAATGTCTATGAGCAATTTCTCGGCAAGGTAATCCGACTCACGCCATCGCATCAGGCGAAGGTTGAGGATAAGCCGGAGGTAAAGAAAGCCGGAGGTGTGTATTACACGCCGAAGTACATCGTCGATTACATCGTCAAGAACACAGTCGGAAAACTCTGCGATGGAAAAACCCCAAAGGAAGTTTCGAAGCTTCGCATTCTCGATCCTGCCTGCGGCTCAGGTTCGTTTCTCATCGGTGCGTATCAGTACTTGCTCGACTGGCACCGCGACTGGTATGTGAACGACGGTGTCACGAAGCACACGAAAGTCATCTACCAAGCAGCGGGAAGCGAGTGGAGGCTGACGACGGTTGAGCGAAAGCGCATCCTGCTCAACAATATCTACGGAGTTGATATCGACACACAGGCTGTGGAGACGACGAAGCTTTCTCTTCTCCTTAAAGTGCTTGAAGGCGAGAACGAGCAGACACTCTCGAAGCAGTTCAAGCTTTTCCACGAACGCGCGCTGCCGGATTTGGGCAACAACATCAAGTGCGGCAACTCGCTGATCGGTCCGGATTATTATGAAGGGCAGATCGACATGCTCGACGATGAAGAGCGCTATCGCATCAATGCGTTCGATTGGAAGAGCGAGTTCAAGTCGATCATGAACGCCGGTGGTTTCGATGCGGTGATTGGGAATCCACCGTATCTATTCATTACAGAATTGGATCAACATCAGAAAGATTATTTCTTTAAACGATATGCGACATCGGAATATCGATTCGATGTTTACGGATTATTCATTGAGTTAGGAATCACTCATCTTTTGGGCAAAGGTGCACTAATAAGTTTCATCATCCCACATACTATACTCAGTAATGATTCATTCGAAAAACTACGGAAGCTAGTTCTCCAAAAAACATCTCTTATTGAAGTAGTTGATATTGGACCTGGGATTTTTGAGAAAGCTAAGAATGAGACAATGATTTTCGTACTCCAGAATATTGAAGTAACAGGAAGCATACATTCGACAAAGATAGTCTTAACTAATTCAAATGCATTTCTCAGAGAGTTTAGAGTATTCAGCATTGATCAACGGCAATGGTTAAAAAACAATAAAGCTTCATGGTTGGTAAAAGTATCAGATCAAGAAAATTCAATCCTCATAAAAATCAAACGCAGTTCAATTCATCTTGGAGACCTGTGCACGATTAATCAAGGCTTAAGGACGGGTGACAATGCGAAGTATTTGTCTTCGTCAAAAAAATCTGGAAAATGGAAACCAGTGGTCGGAGGAATAGATGTTGGTAGGTATGAACCGTTAACAGAAGGTAAGTTCGTTTATTATGAGCCAGAGGAACTAGATGCGCCACGTCGAAAGGAGATTTTTCAGTCAAATGAGAAAATTGTAATTCAGGAGATTCGGAATATAACTCTTCAACGAAGGCTTATAGCAACCTACGACAATGAAAAGTTTTATTGCCTTCAATCAACAAATGTGATCAATCTTCGTGAAGAACATAGAAATCGCTGGAATCTTTTGATCCTTCTCGGGATACTCAATAGCACTCTTGTCAATTTCTTTTTCAGAAATTCCTTCTCCGGTAATAATCATATCGCTTCGAATCAACTTTCAAAAATACCGCTACCCGACCACACAACTTTTAACCCCAAACCATTAACCCTTCTCGTCGAACAGATGCTCTCGCACCACAAGAAACTCGCGACTGCCAACACCGCTCATGACAAAGCACTCCTCCAACGCCAGATCAATGCAACCGACAATCAGATTGACAAACTCGTCTATGAGTTGTATTGCTTGACGGAAGAGGAGGTCAAGATTGTGGAGGGAGTATGAACTGTGATACATTCTGGGCGATAATATTTAGCGGAGTCGGTGCGACAATACTAGTTCTTATCACTGAGTATTTTAGGTTATGTCAGAAAAGACAATATCTGTGGCAATCCCTCGGAGCTGAATTGAATCTCAATTTTGAGTTTGCTAACCATAACAAGAGAACTGCTCACTTCATAAAGAATGATCCTTCAAGTCCGTTCATCTTCATCCGTTTTTCCCAAGCGGTTGCTCAAGAAATCATCAAGACTGGAGACCTCAAAATGGATGATGCGACTCGGGATGCACTCTATCACTACTTGGCAGTTCTTAATCATGTGGCATCCATGATTGATCACGCTCTAGCGAAGAGGAGGATTGATGATAATACAGATGTCGTCAATATGAATGCTATTTACGATTATTGCTCTACCGATGAACTTGCCGTGGCGGAGAAACTAACAAGCGATAGCGATCGAATAATTTCAAACTTGATTAAGGTAGAAATTGTGTTAAAAGCACAGCTTCAATATTTCGATAAAGAGTTCTCGCTAAACAGAAAATTGTTCTCTGAGAACGACGTTCAGAAATCGTTGTCAAGTATGCATCGAAATGAATAGAAAAGAAATCGACAAGCTCGTGTATGGATGTATGGCTTAACCGAAGAAGAGATTAACATTGTGGAGGGGGAGATATGAATCAGAAGATAGACAGAGGATGATATGGTTA
This sequence comes from uncultured Chromatiales bacterium, assembly GCA_964448285.1. Classification (GTDB taxonomy): domain Bacteria; phylum Bacteroidota; class Ignavibacteria; order SZUA-365; family SZUA-365; genus CAYUWG01. Next base: position 23,823 of record CAYUWG010000001.1, on the reverse strand, counting down.
ATCACATAAGTATGAAGTTAGAACATTGAAAAACTTAAAAATCATCGCTTCGCTTAAGGATTGTAGCTCAATGCCATTTGAGTTCAACAACGGTAGAGAATTAGTAATGCACTTTTGCGGTGATGATGTACGTCCACCGATCTCACATCTCGTTGTTGTCCTTCAGGAGGACGAAGGCTCAAAGATAACGATAACAATACCCAATGAAGTAACGGATTCAGTCACGATTAACCGCTCCAATGCAGATTAACACAGTAAGTACGTTTCAGTTGTTCGAAAACCGCGCGAGGTTGTCGCGGTGGAAATCGACGGGGACGAGCTTCGAGACGCCTTCCTCTTCCATTGTGACGCCATAGAGCGTATCGGCGGCGGACATCGTGCGCTTGTTGTGCGTCACGACGATGAACTGCGTGTTGTCGGAGAAGCGCCGCAGGATGCGAATGAAGCGGTCGATATTTGCATCGTCCAACGGTGCATCGACTTCATCGAGTATGCAGAACGGACTCGGCTTGACGAGGTAGATCGCGAAGAGCAGAGCGATGGCCGTGAGCGTCTTCTCGCCTCCGGAAAGCATCTCGATCGAATGCGGGCGCTTCCCTCGCGGCTTCGCAACGATATCGATTCGCGCTTCGAGCGGGTCTTCGTGTTCCTGCAGGATCAAATCGGCCTCGTCTCCTTCATCGAAGAGCGACTTGAAAATGTTGATGAAGTTCTCGCGGACTTTCTCGAATGTCTCGGTGAATTTCTCCTTGGCGGTTATGTTGATCTCCTCGATCGTGTCCGAGAGCGTTTTCTTCGATTCGAAAAGGTCGGCTCGCTGTGTCGTGAGGAGATCGAGCCGCTCCTTTTCTTTCTTCCATTCTTCGAATGCGAGCGGATTGACGAGACCGAGAGATTTCACTTTCACGCGAAGGTCGCGAATCTCTTCTTTAGCCTGGCCGAGGTCGAACACGTCGTCGTCCTCTGCGTGGTGCGGTTCCAACTGAAGTTCGAAATCCTCGAGCGCCTGTTGTCTCAACTGCTCGAGACGTTGCCGGATCTCACTCACTTTCAGTTCAATCTCGTGCACGGTCGTTACCGTGAGTGAGTATTTCTGGCGCTCGTCGTGCAACTGCGTTTCCATGCGTTCGGTCTCCGTCCGTTTCGCGGCAAGCTCTGCTTCCACATTCTTTACGGACTGCATCGCGCCTTCCTTTTCCTGCTGCAGGCTTTCGCACTGTTGAGTGATGCGCTGGATGTCGCTTTCGAGTTGCTCCATGTCGCGGAGTGATCGCTCGATGTCTTCCTCCGCATTCGCAATCGCGCGGTGCAGGTCATCGGCAGCTTTCTGAATGCGGTCGATTTCGTTTCGCAGGTTCTGATGTTCGCCGCGTTTGGTAGCAAGCTCGACGTTGATGCTGTTCAACTCCTCATTGCTCGCGTTGTACTGCTGCTCGAGTGCTGTCAGCTTCTCCTGTTCCGACTGCATTTCTTCTTCAAGCGCAGCATGTTGTGCGCTATGCTCTTCAATGCGCGGTGCAAGACTTTCGGCAAGCGCGAGAAGCTCTTCCCGTTCGGCGATCAGAACTGCGCGTTCGCGAGCGTTCTTCTGTATGACGCGCTCATGTTTTTCCACTTCGAACAGCAGTTGCGCGATCTGCTGCTCGTGAGTCGAAAGTTCCTGTTGGGCGCGCTTGATCTCATCGGCATGTTTGCGGAGATCGATTTCTTCGTAATCGAGACGTTTATCATCGAGTAAATCCTGATTCTCCTGGAGAAGCTTCTTCAGGTCATTCACTTCCCGTTGCAGCGCGGCGATCTGATCCCTCTTGCCGATGAGGCCGCCTTCTTCCGTTCCGTGTGATCCGCCTCGGATCATTCCGTTGCTTTCGAAGATGTCACCTTCGAGCGTCACACATCGAAGCTGCGGATACTCCTGGACGCACTTATGTGCGACTGCCGCATCGCGCACAACGAGGACGTTCTGCAGAAGCATCTGGAAGAGTTCGTGATACTGGGCGGAGTACGTCACGAGTTCTGCCGCCCATCCGATCACGCCATCGCCTGCAAGGGCGAAGGGAATGGCTTTCACAGTTGGAATGCGCGAAAGGCACGCGAAGGTCGCTTTACCTTTTCGCGTCGCTTTGAGATTCTGAAGTCCGCTTAGCGCCTCGGCAACGTCGTTGACGAGAATGTAATGCGCCGCATCGCCGATAGCCGCTTCAATGGCGATGCGCAGATCGTCACGAGTGTTCACGGCGTCGGCAATCGTTCCGTACTGCGTCGGCGCCCAGTCACGATTTCGCAACAAGTGCTGGACGCTTTCACTGTATCCTTCCAGCCGGTCGATCAGCCCAGAGAGAAAATCGATCCGGGTAATTTTTTCGCCGATGCGTCCCTGCAATTCGAAAGCGCGATTCTGCAATTGGTCCATGTCATTGCGAAGAGCGTTCTTTCGTTCTTCCATCTCATGGAACCGTCGCTCTGCAGCGAGGACGGATTCAGCGCGAAGCGCTTTGTCGCTGTCCTGCTCTTCGACTGTGCTTCGCAGAGCGGTAAGGGCGTTCATGGCTTCGGCATCCTCGGAATCGAATCGCTGAAACGTCACGTCGATGGAAGCGATGCGCGAGGTACATTTCTCACGCTCGCTCTTCAACTGAGCCAACTCCTGGAGCGATTGCATCAGCCGTGATTGCCGTGACTGCGCTTCGAGTTTTTTCGTCGTCACTTCCGCTTCGATAGAGCGGTGCGCTTCACGCTTCGTCGCGGCACGCTGTTCGAGAACGGTAAGCTCATCTTCTGCTTTTTGCACACGCTCACCATACTCTGTGGATTTCTCGGTGCCTTCCTTCAAGCGGAGTTCATAGGAATCGCGTGATTGTCGCAACCGCTCAACCGTTTGTTGCAATCCACGGTGCCGCTCCTGAGATACGAGCAGGGTTTGTTCGGCATCGTTAAGGTTTGTAGCAAGTGAATCGAACGTCAGCCGCGAAGCATTGAGGCTTTCTTCGATTTCACGCTCCTCCGTGCGAAGGTCGTGCAGGAGCGCTTCGTGGCGTGCCAGATGAGCCTCCGTTGCATCCCGGTCAGAGATGGAACCGACCAGCTTGTTTTCCAGCGGCTCGAGCCGCGTGATGAGACTGGTATAATCGCGCTGCAAAACATCGATCTCGAGCGTGCGGAGTTTTTCCATGTAGTCGTTGTAGCGTTCAGCTTTCTTCGCTTGCCGGTGAAGCGATTGGACGGCTTTCTCGACTTCGGTGACGATGTCATTGACGCGAAGCAAATCCGCATCGACTTCCATGAGCTTTCTCAGAGCCTCGCGCCGACGTGTTTTATAGCGTGTAACTCCGGCGGCTTCTTCGAACAAGCGCCTGCGTTCTTCGACCTTGTCACTGAGTATCGTCTCCACCATTTTCAATTCAATGACGGAGTATGCATTCGATCCCATGCCCGTATCCATGAACAAGTTGACGATATCCTTCAACCGGCAGACTGTTCTGTTGAGGAGGTAATCGCTGTCACCCGAGCGAAAGACACGACGAGTGATCGTCACCTCGTTGTAATCGATAGGAAGGACGCTCTTATTATTCTGTATCGTCAACGAGACCTCGGCCAATCCGATCGGCTTTCGGTTTTTCGTTCCGTTGAAGATCACGTCTTCCATCTTATCACTGCGGAGCGTGGAGTAACGCTGTTCGCCGAGCGCCCATCGCAATGCATCGACGATATTCGTTTTCCCGCAGCCGTTCGGTCCGACGATAGCGGTGATGCCGTCGTTCAGGATGATGTTCGTCTTGTTGGCGAAAGATTTAAAACCGAGAATTTCGAGTTTGCTGAGATACATGTTTTTACGTAGAGGAATCCTGTAGGGTTTATGAAGGAATGGAAGTCAGGAAGGACCAGATGTTGAAATGGTAGTGCAAGTAATCGAATGTTTCGTAACGGTTGTCCATCGTGACAAGCCAGACGGCACACCCGATCAAGAACAGACCGTATCCAAGTACATAGAAATAACCCGGTCGGACGTCGAGCACGATCGATGTTCCCTTCAGCAATCGTGAGAGAACCCAGATATTGAACATGAGAAATGCGGCAAAGAGGATTCCTTCGAAAAGAGGAATGTTCAATAGTCGATGTAAGACCATACCGAATGGCGCAAGGAATATCATCGGCAAGACCGACCACATGGCGACACTGTACGCATCGAAGAGAAGAATCTTCTTTCTCATGAAAAAGGAAATTGCACGGAGAATGAACGTGTAGATGACGAGGAGTAAAAACAACGCCGCAGTCAGAACGAGAATGTTCGGCAGCGGATTCCAAGCTGCATAATTTATCCATTGTTTGAGCCATACCGACTTCACCACGGTATCGATGAAGATATCGAAGAAATAATTCGTTCTCCAGAAATACATGAAGTTTGCGATGATGAGGGAAGCGGAAAGCGAACCGACCAAACCGATAACCGACGTTTGAAAGAGAGAGAGCATGCGTTGATCGCGCACGTCTGCGTAGAAATTGAACGGGCGCAGAAGTGAACGCGTGACATTCTCCCGGAACCTTCTGAATAGATTATACACGATTGCAAAGACGAGAATGAGGAAAATCCCGATGACGACGAATGATACGGGTAACTCTTCCGCGTAGTCACCGATCGTGAGAACGGGCGCTTTTTCCTTGTTGAATTTCGCTTTCAGGATGTCATACCCAATTCGCTTATATCTATACATATCCACAATTCCCGTCGTTGATGTGAATTGATAGACGCGATCGACGGACATGATCGGGGGGTTCACTCCCCAATCCGCGAATGAATGGATAACCAGACCCGCAAAATCATTTTCCGTTAAAGTATTATATCGATCGAGGAAGAACTGGCCTTGCGCATCGATGGAGCGAGGATCGCTGTATCCGTTGTAATTTCCGACCTCAACAGGATAGCTGAGCGAAGATATAAGCACGGGGATCGAATAGTTCGGCAATGACAGAGCCGCGAAGAGTTGCGGTGTAGCAACTTTTGGGAAAGGAGGAATATCGATACCGATAAAATCGAGCTTGTCCGGCAGAGAAGAAGGCGGTCGTGCGAAAGAGACGTAAACCAATTGATTCGTGTGATTCTGAAGCCCTGTTGTCACGGACTGAATGAATGATTCATATCCGGTAGTTTTGCCGTCTATTGCTGATGCCAAACCGATAGCAACGACGCAAGGAGAATTGATATCACGGGCAAGGGTTTCGCGAAGGACATTTTTTGTTGTACTCTGAAGACCATCGGCACTCAATATAGAGGAGGGGACCCCAACGACAGGAATATCGAGGAGAACGAGCAAACCATATTTACTGCAAAGGCTAAGGAACAAAGGGTGAACAGAGGAAAATGTACGAACGGCGTTGACACCGAGGTTCTTCATGAGCAGGATGTCCCGTTCCATTTCATCCGGTGTTAAGGATCGACCTGTTTTGGGAGAGTCCTCCATATAGGTGACAGCCTTTATGAAGTACGGTGCACCATTGAGTCTCAGTGAATTATTCGATACCCGGAAGTCACGGAAACCGATCTGAGAAATTGCCTCATCTATTAGGACGCCATTTCGCAGGGTCTTCTGACGAATGGAATAAAGATAAGGTGATTCCGGTGACCATACCCGGACAGAGTTAATGTACAATGTAAGCTCGACGGGGATGAGACGGTCGGATTCGACAGCGACGTGTTTCGATTCACTCCGGGCAACGAGCTGCCCGGTCGTGTTTTCGAAAACTTCGAAATAGTGTTCAACGTCGATTCTTCCTGATATCCGTGGAACGCCAAGAGAATCGGAATCCTTGGATAGTGCTCCTGAATTGAGAAGAGCTTTATATGATATCGTTACAGGCTTGTTGTCTCCGGAGACTGAAGGAAAAATCTCCGTTTCTTGCACCCAAACCGGACCGGTAGCGATCAGCGCGATATCATGGATGATGCCTCCGGCATTCCTTCGATTCCAGAGTCGTTCGTAAACCGGGACAGTTTCGGCGGCGTTTAAGAAATTGTTGATATCAATGGTAATGGAGTTTCTTCCCGATTTCAGGACACCAGGCTGGAGCTTGAATCCAAAAGATGTCTCACCCGCATGTTTCCCGATGAACTGACCGTTGATTCGTATCTCGCAATAGTAAGAGATAGAAACCGCGACAAGTTGAAAAACAGAGTGTTGAAGTTGCTGTGCGTCTATGAAAAAATCTCTTTGAAACGTGTAACGACCTTCACCCTGAATCGAGGATGGAACGCGAATGCTTGCCCATGACCCATCTTCATCAGCGCGATATTGCCATGTTCCGTTAAGTGTGATGATTGAGCGGAGTGGTGATTTGGCCGTCAAGCCAAGTGTATTATTTGTGGCATCTTCATAAGACTGGGCATAAGGAATCGCTTGTCCGTGCGCCACAAGAGAAAACAGAAGAAATGCTTGTAAGAATTTGGTTTTTCGAGAATGCACCGATGGACTCAAAGACTTGTTGCAGGAAACCAATTGCAGACTGATCGTCGGCCTGCTTGTGTAAGTTACAACAGAATTATCTAAGGATAATCAATTGAGAATCGCTGTAATGCATTTGAGGTAGCGTGTCTCCGGCATCGCGGGGTGGACGGGATGATCCGCAGAAGCCCCAGCGATACGGATGATCCGCATTTCCCGCTTCTGCCTAAGAGCGCCTTTTCGTAAAACATCGATGAACATTGTCTCGGAAACATGATGAGAGCATGAAGAGGAAACGAGGATACCATTTGGCGCCAGCACACTTATAGCTAATTCATTGAGCTTTTGATATCCCTTCAGTCCAGATCTAAGCGACTTTTTGCTTTTCACGAATGCCGGTGGGTCCAAAATGATCAGATCGAATTCTTTACGGGAAGCTTTTGCATCGCTCAAGAAATCGAATACATCGGTTGCAAAGAAGGTAGCCTTTCCATCCATGGAATTCAACATCATGTTATCCCTACATCGATCAATCGCTATTTCCGAGATGTCGAGTCCGACAACACTTTTCGCACCTCCCCTCAATGCATGGAGGCTGAAACCGCCATCGTTGCAAAAGCAATCGAGAACTAATCTGCCTGAAGCCAACTCCTCCACATGACGACGATTAGCGGATTGATCGAGGAAGAAACCTGTTTTTTGTCCAACTACACTATTGATAATAAAGGATATGCCGTTAATTACAACCTTGGTTTCTTCCGTGCCTCCGTAGAGTACGTTGATGCGAGGTTCGATTTCTTCATATTGCCTCCATACGGAAGTACTCTTTTCAATAACGGATACCGCGTGAAAATCCTCGACAAGAGTCGTTAGCACTGTATCGATACATTTATCCATCCCAGCGCAATACGATTCAACCACGAAGTAATCCCCGAATCGGTCTATTACAAGTCCAGGGAGGTAGTCAGATTCGCCAAAGACCATCCGGTAGCAGTTATTAAAACCCAACGCGAGTCTGACAGCATTCGATTTGTTAATTCGCGAGCGAATCAGGCTCTGATGGTTTTCTTCACGAGAAGATAGAAGCCGAATTGAAATCAGTGAACGTGGATTAAAAAAACCCATCCCAAGAAGATTGCCATTCGATAAGAGAACTTGACCTATGTCCCCTTTAGAGTCGTGGTCTATGGTGTTGATTTCGTTTGAAAAAATCCAAAGATGTCCTTGGAGGAGTCGTTTCTCTTCATGCTGTCGAAGGATAGCTGTAGGGGTATCTTGCGCCAAACCTAAGTCCGAGTGTTTCACGTGAAACGAACGCGGCGTTACTTCCGAGTTCGTTGCTGAGCCTTTGCTTTTTCCTCCATAGATGCCATGACCTTCTCCATCCATCCTTTTCGACCGCCTTTTCGTGGTTTTACCTTTTCAAGCGGAAGGTTCTTCGTTTTTCGTGTAATGAAGTACTGCTGTCCGATGGATAAGAGATTGAAAAGGAAGTAGTAGAGATTTAAGCCTGAGGGGAAACCGTTAAACATCAACCAAAACATTACGGGCATCACGTAAATCATCATCTTTTGCCTTGGATCCTTTATCGTTTGTTTCTGTTGGATGAACATAGTTACACCCATAGCAAAAGCGAGCCCGCTTATCTCATTCGTACCAAGCAAAGGCATCGAAAATGGAAGGGAAAAGAGGATGTCCGGGGACGATAGGTCTGTAATCCATAACATAAACGGTTGCTGGCGTAATTCGATTATAGATCGAAACACGACAAATAGCGCAAAAAGAATAGGCATTTGAAGCAGCATGGGAAGGCACCCGCCTGCAGGATTAATTCCATAATCCTTGTAAAGCTTCATCATCTCCGTATTTTGCCGTTGCTGGTCGTCTTTGTACTTCTCCCTTAACTCAGTCATTAAGGGTTGGAGTGATTGCATCTTCCTCATTGACTCCATACTGCTTTTTGTAAGAGGATGAAGGAGCAATTTAATCAGGATAGTAAAAATGATTATCACGAAGCCATAATTCGGTATAAACGAGTGGAGAAAGCTAAACAAAGGGAGAATCAAGTACTCTGAAAACGGGCGGACAACCCAAGCCCATCCAAGGCTCATTACCTGCTCCAAGCCTTCATGCTGTTCCTTTAACAGATCGTATTTGATAGGGCCGATGAAGAGGGCGAATCGAGCGCTTTCTGTAGGTGCACCATTGAATCGCATCTTCAGGCTGGCTTGATAAATCTCACGCTCACCATTATCAGGCAACCCAACTTTATTGCCAATCAGATAGGCACCAGTTCCTTCAAATCCGTCATGAGGAATCAGGCTACTGAGGAAGTATTTATTTTGAATACTGATCCAATGAGCCTTCCCGGTAAGGTTCTCTTTTACCTCGCTGTTGAAATCCGTTGCATCGATCAGAATTTTCTCGTTACCAATAAACGCATTCGCTTCTGAAAAGGAAGCTTCATCAACGCTATTTCTCTCAGTTATCGCAGGTGAATGGATGGTTAACTGATATTCATGATTGGCGATAACTTCTGCCATGTTATTAAGCTTTACCTCGAAATCGAAAGCGTAATCTGAATTTCGAATCGAATAGATTCTCGTAATCGAGGACATTCCTTGATTCAATATAAGTACTGCACGAAAGGAGAAAGTATCTGAACCCGCTAGCACAATATGCTTGCTTTGTGGAATGTCATGGAAGGTAAAAAAGAGATCCTTTGTATCAACTAAGCGACCATCTGAGGTTGCAAACACCATTGATAAATCGCCAGGTACGTTCCAATCGATAAGTTGGAGGCGTTGATTGTTCCACGTGGAATAACCCTTTAAATACCAACGTTTAAGACCTCCACCCTTTGATGTGAAAATCGCGATGTACTTATCGGTCTCGACAGTAAACTCCTCCTCAGTTCCGCTGGTACTGTTACTAAACCATTTCCCAAAATTCACTTCAGCTTGAGCGGGATAGTCACTTTCCTTAGGTAAATCCACATTTTTCTCTGAAGTGCTATCTAAGGTCGTTGTATCGGTGATGACCTCCGTAGGTTCAGAAGGGGGTGTGGTTTGTTGGGACGTAAGTACCATCCATATCACAAATACGATCGCGATGAGAATGAATCCAATTGTCGCCTGTCTATCCATTGATCTTATTCCATAATTATAAATGATTTACGGCACTGGGTCGAACCCGCCTGCAGATCCAGGATGGCAACGAAATATCCGTTTAATCGTCAACCACGTTCCAAGAAATGGCCCATGTTTGTCTAAAGCCACAAGACTGTACTCAGAACAAGTGGGGTAGAATCGGCATGATGAGGGGAAAAGCGGTGAAATCGCAATCTGATATCCACGGACAGCAGTTTTAAGCAAGATTTGAATGAGTTTCAGCATTGACTCTTTAGTTCGACAAGCAATTGTTTTATCACTACTTGCATCATTGAAGCAATATCATCATGAACGGAATTGCTTTCTAGGTAAAAGATCATTCGGATATTGATAGAAAGCTCCTTACACATTGCGTTGATCACGCTCTTATTCTGACGATATGCCTCTCTCATTTTACGTTTGAGACCATTCCTGGAAACTGAACCTCGTCCACCCCTTCTAATAGTAAATCCCACCTGACAGATGTATGGTGGGATTTGATGTTGAACATCATAGTAGCACCGTAATGCATCGTGGGATACGGTGCGGATGGTTCTCAGTAACCGCTTGAATTCTCCAAAGCCTCGGAGTCGTTCATCACGGGTAAATCGAAATCGATCATCGATGTCTGGTTTCGTCACTAACTGTGAGCTTCCATCTTCCTTTCGCTCTACGCCGTGAGAGCACTCTTCTTCCATTCTTCGAAGCCATACGAGATCGAAAGCCGTGTTTATTGCGGCGTTTTCTGACACTTGGTTGAAATGTACGTTTCATATATCTATACTCATGGTTAAATCACTGAACACCAAGCTGCAAGATACTTCGAGCTTGGGATACAAAGCAAGGTACCTGTGCTGATGGAACTGCCTATCCCGATGCATTCGTGATTGGTAATCAATCCCACGGAGTTTCTATTTCCGAAGCAGGTAAATGAATAAAGGGGCACCAATTATAGCCGTGATAGATCCAACCGGCAATTCGACCGGTGCAAGGATGATCCGAGAAATCGTATCTGCAATCAAGAGAAAAAGAGCCCCGCCAAGGAAGGCTGCAGGAATCAGAACGCGGTGATCCGGTCCAATGATCATACGAGCGACGTGAGGAACGATAAGCCCGACAAATCCGATCGATCCCGAGAAACTCACGGCAACTGAGGTTAGAAGTGAACTGTACAGATAGCCTCGATTTTCAAATTGCCGTAATGAAATTCCCAAATGGTATGCTGGCTCTTCACCTAATGCGAGAACATTGAATCGCTGTGCATGAATGATGAACCAGGACAAGCACAATGCACAGGCTGCATAAACGAAAGCAACTGCACTCATTCTCGCATTTCCTAAGTATCCTATCAACCAATACAAGATATTCTTCGAAGGATCATTCGATGTTGAGATGAGTAGCAAAACGACCGCGCTCAGGAATGTACCCACCATAATCCCTGTTAAGAGCATGCCGTTTGCACTTGACCTTCGCTTTTTCATCCCTGAGATATACACGAAATAGACAACGATAACGGCGCCTGCAAAGGCAAATCCAGGAAGAGCGAAGAGTACAGTAGATGCGAGTCCAGAAATCACTGCAATGAGTGCCCCAACGGATGCTCCGCCGGATACGCCTAAGATGTATGGTTCGGCAAGGACATTTCTTAAAAGAACCTGAAAGACCACACCTGAAACGGCCAATCCGCCACCCACTCCAATCGCTAAAAGCGCCCTCGGTAATCGGATCTCGACGATGATATCGTAAATCTCCGGTGAGACGGTCCTAAAAGACAGCACTCCCCAGAGCTCACTCCAAGACAGCACGACAGGACCAGTTTTCAACGAAGCGATGACGGCTATTGCCAAAGCGATGCACATGGTGAAGATCAGTGCCGCGAATTGCTTCGTGCTGTTAACTCTCCATTTCATGCTTTTCTGGACGCAGTTATTAAGCTCCACATCGCTCGAAGCAAATCATCAAGCCCCTCCTTACTGATGGATGAAAAGGGTATCACAGAGTCATGAATCTTCATGAATGCTTCTACGCGGTCTCGAATACTACCATCCACAGTATCTGCCTTGGACAACCCGATTATGTACGGCTTTTTTCCAAGCTCAACGCTATGTTGACGTAATTCGGTTTGAAGAACGACCAAGTCATGCTCCAGGTCGCTTGACACACACTCGATCAAGATCACGATTGCAGTCGTTCTCTCGATGTGTTTAAGAAATTGAATTCCTAATCCCTTACCCAAATGTGCACCTTCAACCAGGCCGGGAATATCAGCGACGGTGAAAGTGAGTGAATCACGATATCGAACGATCCCAAGATTTGGCTCAAGCGTCGTAAATGGATAGTCGGCAATTTTGGGGCGAGCAGCCGAGATGACTGATAGGAGCGTGGATTTTCCAGCGTTCGGTAGCCCGACTAATCCGATATCGGCTATCAGTTTCAGTTCAAGTGACAGTTCTCTTTCTTGTCCATCTTCACCCGGTTCAGCATAACGTGGAGCCTGTTGAGTCGCGGTTGCGAACTCGGAATTTCCTCTTCCGCCACTTCCGCCCTTTGCCACGATAATCTCAGTTCCGCTCTCAACCAGATCAGCGATTATTTCATTGGTCACCGAATCACGGATTACCGTTCCGCAGGGGACATCGACAACGAGATTCTCTCCCCATCTCCCGGCTTTCTTCGATGAGGAACCCGCTTGTCCATCGCTTGCCTTGTACATGCGTCTATAACGGTGATCGAGCAACGTCTGTAACTGGTCATTCGCACGAATCACCACATCACCGCCTTTTCCGCCATTCCCTCCATCGGGACCGCCTTTCGGAACGTACTTCTCGCGTCGAAAACTGATACACCCCTGGCCGCCCTTTCCGGAGCGTACTGTAATCGTTACTTCATCGACAAACACGTATCAGGATTTTCTTGCGTACCGCTTGTAAATCTCGTCGGTGAATTTTACGGCGATTCGTGAATACATATCGACATTGCCAGCTAAAAACACTTCATCGATATGCTCGGATGCCTCTCTCCATGTCGGCTTTGCATTGAGCACATCGAGCGATCGTTCATACTGCTGCTCGTCTTTCTGAAAAATTTTCTTGATAAACTTCCGCCTGTCACTTGGATTGATCAGTGTCCTTAGATCACCGTATTTGATGATGACGGTTTCAGGGTCGAGTGCTTCGTTGGCTTGAACGGCTTCTTGCTTGAAGAAACCATAAGCCTCTTGGTCGCTGGAAACAGAAACTTCCGTAGATGGTGGGGACTCACTCTCTTCTGTAACTGCTTGCTGCTCAGCCTCGATGTGTTCATATCCCAAATACTCTTCAGGGGCCTGAGCACCCTCTTCGGAAGGGAGATTCAGATCATGGAGAAAATTTTCCTGCTCTACTCCGGCAAGCTCATTTCCATCATCATGTGTTGTCTCATCCTGTAAATCCGGCTCGTCGAGGTATAAGCCTTCAGGGAGAGTAAAGTCTTCAGACGGCTGCTCGATCTGTGGAGAGTCCTCTTCATCAAAAAAGCTCGGTGTCAGTTGCTCGCCACCGGATACAGGAAGCTCTTGCACTGAGTCCACGGAGAATTGAGAATCATCCAGTGTCACGTCATCAGAAATTGTATCCACTGCCTCATCGCCGTCTTCTTCAAGCGCGATATCCGGTACGGGTATATCAACTGCGCCCGGAAGTCCACTTGTGCTGAGATGCATACTCACCAGTTTACTGATATCAGCTCCAGCGGTATAGTCCACATCTCCGAGAACCATAACCAAATCGTGCATCGTCATTGAGGACTGAAATGCCTTTTCACGCTCTAAGCGACTAACGACAGCGGGAAGGTTCTTATCATCAAAGAATATCGAGAGCGCTTCAATCGGCACGCGTGCAAACTCCTGCTCGATGCCGGGATTCATAAATGTGAAAATCGGCAAAGCTAAGTGTGCGAGCTTTCGGCTGTCTAACGTCTTGATAAGCTCTTCATCGATGAGAGAGATGATCTCTTCGAACTGGTTTTTGCTGATCTGCGTTAACAGCTTCTGATTGACGTAATCGCGGAATACGATTCTGTAATACTCGTAATCGGAAAAGTATGAGAGGCTTTCGAGCAATGCATCCGTCGAAACGTGCTCAACTTCAGCAAAGATGTATTTCTTCAACGACCACTGTGGACGGCAAACGTAATTGAACAGAAGCTTGACCGAGTTCTCGGTGATCTTATGGCATTCTTCACGCGTGAAGCGCGTGGAATGTCTTAGCGCTTCAAGAAGGTCTTCAACCCGCTCTCTCAGGACATGATCGGCATAATCGAAATAGCTTGAGGAAAGGATTCGCGTTCTTTCCGATTGCAGTCGGATCTCCGCTTCTGCAGAAAAAAACCTCTTGACCGAATCCGGAATGTCGGAAACAGTTACTGCTCGAAGGGTTATCGCCTCGCTCGTGCCGATAACTTTATCGAGAAAAGACGCGATGGTATCATCTATCTGACGTTCAAACATATACTTGCTGGGTGAGTGGAGAAGAGTTCATCGAACCACGGTGAACATAGTAAAAAAAAGATGGTGGATACAAGGTTACGGCGCACTAAACACCCCAGTCGCGTGGGTATCGAAAATCAGCGTTGATCGTTCGCGATCCAATCTTCGCGATCACTGGCGGACGTCGCTTGAACTGATTCCGTTGGATGAGGTGCTGTACACGTGCAATGAGGCGCTCTTCGAAGCCCAGCGTCAGCAGTTCTTCTTTCGAACGACGTTCATCAACCATGAACGTGAGCAGTTCATCAACACGCTTGTACGAAAGTCCCAATTCCTCCTCGTCCGTTTGCCCCTCCCATAAATCTGCTGAGGGAGGCTTTTCGATAATCGCTTTGGGCAGACCCACGTGATCGGCGAGCTTCCAAACTTGTGATTTGTACAAGTCGCCTATCGGATTGATTGCACAGGCAGCATCACCGTGAAGCGTGCTGTATCCGAGGAGAAGCTCCGTTTTATTTCCTGTACCGATGACGAGAGCGTTATCGCGTTGTGAACGGTCGTAAAGAACGATCATCCGTTGACGCGCCATGATGTTCCCCTTTCGAACGCGATCGATTTCGGGTGATGAAGCGAAAAGCGGCTCAACCATATCGGTGATATCGATTCGTTCACTGCGAACCTTCAATCGTTTGATCACTTCTTCTGCATGAATGAGGCTTTCCGGATTGCTTGTTCGATACGGAAGCATGACGCACAGAACATTCGCCGGAGTCAACGCTTCGACACAAAGGTATGCGACAAGTGCGGAGTCCACGCCGCCGGAAAGCCCGATCACAACGCGTTGCATACCGACTCGCGTTACTTCACTTCGAATGAAGTTCGTGAGCAATGTTCGTACGGCAGGATAATCGAGCTTTAGCTGTGGAAGCATTCGCCTTCACAGCAAAATATCATCTTTCCCTTCGATGAGCTAACAGCGAAGTACCGGCCGATGTAAAAGTGTTTGGAACTCATCGGCACGAAAGCTGACTTACGAATTGCTCTTCTTTGGGTCTGTTTCTGAAGAGCGGATACGGAACAGGGTGATGATCGCGACGCCCGTTACTATGATGATGGCAGAAAGAATGATGCGAAGGTTCATCGGCTCATCAGCGATTAACCATCCCAGGAATACCGCGATAACGGGATTCACGTATGCGTATGTGGAAACGCGCGCAGGAGTGCTCGCTCGTAATAACCAGATGTAAGCACTGAACGCAATGAGTGACCCGAAGATGATGAGATAGCTAACCGACAACAGGGATGTGATGGAGATTGATTCAACTTCGAGGATGCTCCATTCTCCTGCGATAGCGGAAAAGAGAAGAAGCAATCCACCTCCGGCTATCATCTGCATTGCTGTCCCAAGCAGCGGGCGAGAAGGTTGTGCGGCCTTACGTGAGTACATCGATCCGAACGCCCAGGCAATCGTAGCGACAATCAGTACGCCCGCACCGAGAAGGTCAACTTGTCCGCTTTGCGCGATGCGGGTAGGATCTATCAACACGATCACCCCGATCAAGCCAAGCACCAATCCGAGAATGACCTCCCAGGTTGGTTTGATTGAATCCTGAAACCACTCGAATGAAATGAACCAGAGCGGGACGATGGCAATGATGAGCGCTGTGATACCGGATGGAACGGATTTCTCAGCCCAGGAGACTCCTCCGTTTCCAACGAGCAAGAGAAAGAAACCTATGACAGATGCCGATGCCCATTGAGACATGGTAGGTCTTGGGCTCCCGCGAAGTCGGAGCCACACGTAAAGAATCACTCCGGCGCAAAGGAACCGTGAACCGGCCATGAGAAACGGTGGAATCGTTTCGACTGCATACCATATAGCCAGATACGTCGAGCCCCAGATGACATAGACGGCGAGGAAGGCGATCAGAACTCTATAATGGATTGAGAGTCCCACAGCATCCTTTCTTCAGAGCATCCTGAAGTGCGCACTGACCCCGGCTATTCTCCATCCTCTCAGGCGTTATTACGAAAATCATGTTCGAAAATATCTGTTAGAGGTGGATTTCACAGTGTCGGAAGGATCGCAACCTATGTGACATTGGAGGCGTAGGGCGCACGCAGCCTCTACAACTGAAGGAGCGTATCATGAAACAGCATTTTTTCTTTCTCGCACTCGTCACAGTTTTCAGCATTCATTTGCCGCTTCCTGCCCAGGAGAATCGCACTGGATCAATCCTCACCACCGAGCAATCCATGCGCGTAAAAATTATCGGCGGATACGGAAATGTCTTTCTGCGTGCTTGCGGAAACGACCAGGCATTTACGATCGAGGAGCGTGGACATTCCAATGACCCGACCTTTCATGCGTCATACAAACTTCGGGGGGAGGCCGGCATACTCGTCATCCGTCTTGCAAAAGATGACGATATCGATGCGCTCAGTTGTCTCCTTTCAACGAAAAAGGAAAAGACGTGGATGATCGAGCTGACCGATCGTGTCCCGATGGATTTAGACGTTTCTTTGGGCGCCGGAGAAGCGGATTTGGATTTGACGGGTCTCCGCTTGCGAAATCTCAAACTTGAAACGGGTGCCGGTACGACGTCCATTCGAGTCGATGAGCCGAATCGTGAGCGCATAAAGTCTGTCGTTCTTTCAGCAGGCGTTGGTACGTGCAGGACTCAAGGCCTGGGTAATCTTCAATTCGAATCGCTGAACTTCGATGGCGGGATTGGGACATACATTCTCGATTGTTCGGGTGCGTTACTCAATGAATCCCGGCTCAATGCCGATATCGGTTTGGGTTCACTCGTGATCTTCCTTCCGGATGGTATCGGCGCACGCGCACATTGCGACGATTCCTGGTTCAGTTCAACCTCGCTGAACAACTTCAAAAAGAAAAAAGGAAGCAGGTACGAGACTGTGAACTATGAGACCGTTGGAACTCGATTGAACATGGATATCAACTCGGGCATCGGGAGTGTTGATGTACAGTGGAAGAAATGATTGCGCACTATGCATGAATCACGAAGGCCACCTCGATCGAGATGGCCTTCGTTTTTCTGAAGTGAATCACAGGCTGTGATGCTATTGCGCCCGGAATTCCTTGTCGATGATGTTGATTTCGCCGGGGTAAGTGATTTCACCGAAATCCGTTTTGATTCGAGGTTTGGCACGGAGCGTCAATCGCGCAGGCGAGCTGTTGGCGCCTCCCAAAGCAAGAGCAAGATTCACCACACTCTCGTAGCCACGATCCTTGAAGAATTTTGCTAAGTCGAGAGACATGCGAAGGGGAATGATCGATTGCTGGCCGGTGCCGGGGATAACGATCGGCTCGGTGATATCACCATTGATCGTTGTTCGCTCGTCCATGATGAGTGTCCAGGCAAAACTGGTCAATGTCGCAGACGCTTGCTTCGTCCCGCCGGTGCCGTCATTTGGATTGACCGCCGCGACGTTCAGTGTGAATGATGCGGGAAACTCGTTGCGGGAGAATGCTGTGGTGAATTTCGCAGCATCGATCAAGCTGAAGTCGGAGATCTTTTGTTTGTTCGCCAATCCGATGCCCATCAGTTCGAAATTGTTGACACTATCGAGCTTGAATTTGCAGCGAGAAAGATTCGTGACTGCCTGCTGAATGTTCTTGAGTTGCTGACAGGAGATGGCGCTCAGTGCGAGAAGGAGAACAAGTGAGGAAATGTAGGGACGTTTCATGAGTGACTCCAAAGGAAATGATTGTCGGTTATGACGTCTGCGTTTGACCTTTTCCGCTATCGACTTCGTGTTGCATACGTGGGATCGAGTCAACGATTTCCTGACAGACAGCATACGAGAATTCAAGAGTCGAAAGATCCAGGTTTGCCACAACGTCTTTGCGTGTATGCATTGCTCGAAAAGCTCTGTTCCAGCCTGCGGTTGAAAGCGTCACAGATTGATAGCCATGTGCCGCGAAAGGGATATGATCCATACCTGCACCCATGACCATCCAATTCGTTTTCACCGGAACGGCAAAACGATTCGCAACCTCATGACAGAGGTTCGAAACAAGCACACCGGTTTTAACGGGCGGAAAGCCATAACGGTCAGTAATGCATAGCGGACCTTTCGACCCGATGCCATCGAGGTTCACGATGATCGTTCGTTCGGGTGGGAATTGCTCGAAAAACGAGGGATGTTTCATAAGGGCAACGGCACCGCAAAGTCCAGCTTCCTCTGCACCTGTCGCAATGAAAGCGAGGTTTGCGTTTGGTAATTCAGTCGAAAAAGTATGAGCGAGTTCCAACATCACAGCGACTCCGGATGCGTTATCATACGCTCCCGGCGATACATTCCCTGTCGTATTCACTTGTACGGCCATCATGATCATCACGAGAGGAACCACGAGCAGGAATGCATAAAGCGAACTCAGTTGAAGAATTGCGGTGGCCGTGATCATGAGTGAAGCACCGAACACGAAAGCACCGAAGCCTCCGAAGAGCGCGAATCGTGTGACGCCGCCAAAGCGCTGGCTTTTGGAATCGTAATGCGCCGTGAAGATGACGTTGAGATGATTCCCCTGATGTGGATGTACCGCGATGATGTTTCGTGAATCGAGTCGGCCAAACTTCTTGAGACCGTACATCTTTTCCGCGAAGGATGACCATCGTGTTCCGAGGATAAGTAAAAGGATAACAAGGATACTCAACTCTATCGAGAGCACAGGAATGTCGCCGAGCGAGAGTACTGCAAGAATCAGCAGGAACGTCAGCAGGGTAACTCCGAATCGTGGAAATAATTCAAGCGGAAATAATGAAGAACGAAAGTCGTGATCGGTTACGAAATAGTTGTTGCCTTGAAAAGCCTGACGGATAAACGACTGCACTTTCCGTTCACCTTCCGACCCTGTAAAACGTGGAATCGAGAGCCCTTCTATTCTTCGAAGGATGCGACGACCGATTCTGTTTTCCGAAAGGACTTCCATAGGGTGTGATGAATATAACACGTCGCGAAGTTATTGCAATCTGAATTCTGGAAATGCAAAGCAATCTTGTCAAACACGTCTTATGAACACGTTCTCGCCTTTTGCACGAATCCGCTTTTGGGCTTACTTTTGCGTCGCTACTGAAGGACAGGTAGCTCAGTTGGTAGAGCAATGGACTGAAAATCCATGTGTCGGCGGTTCAATTCCGTCCCTGTCCACCCACAGTGGGGCGGTCTGGAGACCACCCCTTGTTTTTTCACACAAGCCCGTAGATGAATCCCTTTCACAAAGACCCTGATCGGATTCCCGTTTTCGTCAGCGCCGTGCGTACACCCATCGGGAGGTACGGTGGAGCGCTCAAAGACATACGCCCTGACGATATGGCCGCGCTCGTGCTCACCGAAGTGCTGAAGCGTGCATCGTGTGAGCCACACGTCGTCGATGAAGTGATCATCGGTTGCACCAACCAAGCCGGCGAAGATAATCGAAACGTTGCACGAATGGCGTTACTCCTTGCAGGATTCCCTGAGAGCATCCCCGGAATAACGGTCAACCGGCTTTGCGCTTCGAGCTTGTCAGCGATTATCGAAGCCGCAAGGCAGATAGTGACGGGTGATGCGGATGTCATTGTCGCCGGAGGGGTTGAAAGCATGTCACGGGCACCGTACTCCATCCCGAAGAATACGGATGATAACCTTCCGTTTGGTAATCTCACCGCATATGATACCGCTCTCGGGTGGCGCTATCCGAATCCGAAAATCGCCAAGCTCTTTCCTCTCGAATCAATGGGAGAGACGGCTGAGAATCTCTACGAGCAGTACAACATCAGTCGTGAGGAACAGGATGCGTTCGCGCTTCAAAGCCACATACGTGCAGTTGAAGCGAAGACGAAAGGCGTATTTCGAAACGAGATCGTTCCGGTCGATATCGTGAAGCGGAAACAATCGATTCTCATTTCTGATGATGAAGGACCACGTGCGGATACAACCCTCGAAAAGCTCGCAGCCCTGAAGCCTGCATTCCGAACAAACGGGACCGTGACCGCGGGGAATTCCTCATCACTCAATGATGGCGCAGCGGCTGTTCTTATCATGAGTGCTTCGAAAGCGAAGGAACTCGGGCTGACACCCATGGCGCGATTCGTCTCATCCGGGACGGTGGGTGTCAATCCACGAACGATGGGGATCGGACCAGTTCCAGCTACGCGCATCGCTCTTCAACGTGCCGACCTCACATTGAATGAAATCGATCTCATTGAATTGAATGAAGCCTTCGCAGTCCAGGCTCTTTGCGTTATCGAAGAGTTGGGATTGAATCGGGAAAAAGTAAATCCCAATGGCGGAGCGATTGCACTCGGCCACCCGCTCGGGTGCAGCGGTGCACGCATCACGACAACCCTTCTCCATGAGATGTCACGTCGGGGTTCGCGCTATGGCCTTGCGACAATGTGCGTCGGCGTAGGCCAGGGGGTCGCAATGATCATCGAGAAACTCTAAAGGAGAATTACGAATGAGAGAGAAAATCGTAGCGGGGAATTGGAAGATGCATATGGATCTGAAGTCCGGAGCGGAACTGATCCAGGAAATCAAAACGGGATCGGATGACTCGAAGGTCCGCGTCGTTCTGTGTCCACCATTCGTGCTGCTCGATACAGCGAGAACCCTTGTGAAAGGAACGACGATTTCAATCGGAGCGCAGAACGTCCACGAAGCGTCACAAGGTGCTTACACCGGCGAAATTTCTGCCTCCATGCTTGTTTCCGTCGGCTGCTCGTACGTAATCGTTGGGCATTCGGAGCGAAGGCAATACTTTCATGAGACCGACGACCTTATAAACAGAAAAGCGATGGCAGCATTGAACGCAGGTTTGAAACCGATCATATGCTTCGGTGAGACACTCGAGCAGCGCGATAATGGGCACACACAATCCGTCGTGATTGAGCAGGTGAAAGGCGTGCTGAACGACTTCACACAGGAAAATCTCGACAGGATTGTTCTCGCATACGAACCCGTATGGGCGATCGGAACGGGTCGCACAGCTACTCCTGGCCAAGCACAGGAAGTGCATGGTTCGATTCGAGCTCTCCTCCGGCAAAGCTTTGGGAGTGTGGCTGAGAGAATCCCAATCCTTTATGGCGGGAGCGTGAAGCCGGATAATGCTTTCGAACTCTTTTCCCAACCCGATATCGATGGTGGGCTTATTGGCGGCGCAAGTTTGAAAGCAGATGATTTTCTTAAAATAATCCACGCCGCAGGGCAAATACGGTGACCGGAATAAGAATCTCTCTTCGCTGTAACTCATTGAATTTGTTGATTGTACCGGCCTTCACCCATTGGATTTCACCTTGATTTTACACACTGAAAGAGATAAGTTGTGGATCGGTTTGCTGTGAAAAGAATCCGCACCGATCTGGAAAAAACATTGTCAGAAGAACAACCTACCACGAAGGATATGAAATCGACGATCCTTTCAGGCCCGATGCCTGAACATATCGCTATCATTATGGATGGCAATGGACGTTGGGCAAAGTTAAAACGAAAACCGCGCGTGTTCGGACATCAACAGGGAGTTCACTCGGTTCGCGATATCGTCGAAGCGTGCGGTGAGTTGGGAGTTCGGTACCTGACGCTTTATGCATTCTCGACTGAAAACTGGAAGCGACCGGAAACGGAAGTCTCAACGCTGATGCGCTTGTTGGTTACAAGTCTTCGGCAGGAAGTGAACAAGCTTCATGATAGTAATGTCCGCCTCGTTGCCATCGGTGATTTGACGAAGCTCCCTTCCGAGGCACAGAACGAACTTCATGAAGCGATGGAAAAAACAAAGACGAACACGGGACTCTGCCTCAATCTTGCGCTGAGTTACAGCGGCAGATGGGATCTCGTTCGCGCAGTGCGAAGGATTGCAAACGAAACACGGAAAGGGAAACTCTCACCGGAGGATATCGATGAATCCATCATCGCGTCGCACCTCTCCACGTTTCAGCTTCCCGATCCCGACCTTCTTATCCGAACGAGCGGGGAGATGCGCCTGAGCAATTTTCTTCTGTGGGAACTCGCTTACACCGAGTTTTATATCAGCCAGCGGTTTTGGCCAGAGTTCAGAAGAGCAGATTTATACGAAGCGATTCTCTCGTTTCAAACGCGCGAACGACGATACGGCCAGGTCAGCGAGCAATTAGATGAGAAAAAGAATTCCCGCAAACGACATCACACGCATGCAGTGTAAACGCTTTCCAATCTCGCTTCTCCTGACATTCCTGATGTCGTCGTTCTGTGCGACAACCGGAGTTGCGCAACAACAGCAGCAACTTCAGAAGATCTATAAAGTGCTTGGCGTTTCCGTGGAAGGAATTCAAACCTCCGATCCTTCAACGATCATCATGACATCCGGTTTGCGCGTCGGTGATCAGATTGTCGTGCCCGGTGACCAGACACAGAAAGCGATTAGTCAGATCTGGGGACTGCGGTTGTTTTCCAATGTGGAGATACTGATCGATAAAGAAACTCCCGACGGCGTTTTTCTGAAAATCAAAGTCGAAGAGTACCCGCGTCTAACGCAAATCGATATCACGGGAAATGACGAACTGGACGAAAACGACATCAGTACGAAGATCGGATTGATAAAAGGGCAGGTTCTCCGTCCGCAGGATTTCGATATCATGAAGAAGCGAATCATCACTGCCTACGAAGACAAAGGGTATTTTCTCGCCAAGGTCGATTTCAAGATCACACCCGACACTTCGTCGCCTAACCGCGCGGTTCTCGAAGTGACAATCGATGAAGGACCCGAAGTGCAAGTCGCCGGCATCACCTTCTCCGGGAATGCGCATTTCGACGAAGGCGATCTTCGAGGCGCGATGGATGAGACATCAGAGAAAAAATGGTGGAAGTTTTGGTCAAGCGCGCGTTTCGACAGGAAGAAGTATCAAAAGGACAAAGAGCTAATCGTCGCGAAGTATCGGCAGGAAGGGTTTCTCGATGCGGAGATTATGCGCGACTCCATCTGGTACAGCGATACAAAGGAAGACATGTTCATCAACATGTTCATTCATGAAGGGAAACCGTCGTATCTGCGGAAGGTCATCTGGCGGGGGAATACGATCTATGGCGACTCAATCCTGACGTCGAGGCTCAATCTCGAAACGGGAGATGCATTCAACGCAGTGAAGTTCGACGAGAATCTGAGAGGAAACAGAGACCAGACCGACGTCGCATCGCTCTATCTCGACAACGGTTATCTCCGGTTCTTCGCTCAGGACGAAATCATCCGCGTGGCAGAGGATTCGATCGACGTTACGATCACCGTCAACGAGAACAACAAGTTTCGTCTCGGGCACGTCTTCATTCGCGGTAACGATAAAACTCATGACAAAGTGATTCGCCGCGTGCTCTACACGTGGCCGGGAGATTACTTCAACCGCTCCGCGATCATCCGAAGCATCCGCGAACTTGCGACGTTGAACTATTTCAATCCCGAGACTATCCGTCCCGAACCGACATTCGTCAACGACTCAACAGTGGATCTTCATTATAACGTTGAAGAGCGTTCAAGTGACACGTTCAATGCTTCCGTTGGATATAGCGGGACGTTCGGTGCGACGGGAATGTTCGGTTTGACTTTCAATAACTTCAACATCACCGAACCTTTCTCCGGCGGCGCCGGACAGATACTTAATTTCGAATGGCAATTCGGCGAGGCATCGCGCTTCAGAATCTTCTCTCTTTCCTTTACGGAACCGTGGTTCCTCGACAGCCCGACCTCGATCGGTTTCTCGCTTTACGACGAACGCCAGCAATACGTTTTCGACCT